>JBKEBS010000112.1:0-43336 GCA_047973265.1 Oscillospiraceae bacterium | reverse complement strand
TTTGCCACCAGCCCCTCAAACCGTGCTCATCTCTGCTTAAGTCTAACTTTATTTCTGTATACATTTTTGGGGGTTGACCACGTCAGGGATAAATCTTCCCCCAGATGATTGTCGATAAAGGCTGTCACCCTCTGCACCACATCGCCGCCGGTACGGGTCTTGTGTTCAAGAATGCCTATCACGGCGTCACACAGCTTGCCCAGATACTCGGCAGTCTCCTGCCAGGTGGCGAAATCAGACCAGACGCTCAATCTGCCTAAGCTAATCTGAAAAGCCACTTCCTCCATGATGTTCAGTCGATTGATGCAGCCGATCAGCACATTGGCAATGCCGAAATACAGCTCTGCCGCCTGCAAATTGTACCGGCTTTGAAATCCCGCCAGCACCGGAAGCACCTTATCCATCGCCTGAGTTGCCTTTTGGCGGTTGCCCTGCTCCAGCGAGACCTGCAGCGCCGTCAACGCACGCATTGCATCATGCAGATTAATGCGTTCCCCGGCCTGGGGCAGCGTATCGTTGACCTCGCCGCCTGCCACCAGCACAATCCCCCGCTCCTGACTCAGCAAGAACCCCACACTCTCCTCTGCCCGGGAAAGGTGTAAAGAGAGCTTGGATAGCTCGACAGGCTGCTCTTGAATCAGCAGGCTGATTCCGATTTCCAGAGTGTCGTAGCAGGCGGCGGAAAAATCCTCGAGCATGGCGCGAAGCTTGGCCACCGGCGGGATTTCTCCTGTTTTTCTGAACTGCAATATCCACACGAGTACAGAGGGGCGGTAATCAACCTGCACCAGCTCGCAGCTGCGGGCAAACTGCGTCTGAAACAGCAGGCACATGTGGTTGAGCACATCCAGCCGGACAGATGGCTTAAAGGTGTCCGGTGTCTCGGTAATTCTTCCCGTCAGCAGCAGCACCGGCTGTTCCGGCTGCAATGGAATGCCGTACCACCGCAGGCGTTCGCGCGTCAGGTCTGCCGGGTCATGTTCTCCTTGCAGCAGGCGCAACATCAGTTCCCGTTGGGACAGCATCAGCAGCATGTTCTGATCCAGCCGCGTCCGGTCGATGCGCTCCTTTTCCATCGTCAACTCCCGAGCGGCCTCCACCACCGCGCCCACAATCACCTCGTCCTCTTCGGTCTTGCTCAAGTAACGGGTATTGCGGCTGCGGGTGGCGCGATAGATGTCGTCATACTCGCTGTAGCCCGTCAGGAACACAACATGACAGAAAGGATTGCTCTCGTGTATCTCCTCCACCATCTCCAAGCCCGACTTGCCGGGCATATAAATATCCGAGAGCAGGATATCCACTTTATAGCGCCCAAAGATATCCAGTGCCTGATCGGCATCGTAGGCGCGGTAACACTCAAATTCAAAGCCGCTCGCTTCGGCATCGTTTCCATCTGTGAACAGCTCATAGAGCCAGTCGGCTATGTGGCGCTCATCATCCACGATCAGTAGGTTTATCATCGGAGCCCTCCTTGAAACATAGTGTCAGGCACACGCCGAGTCCTCCCAGCTCAGACCGGAAAAACCGCAACCCGCTCCCTTCACTCAAGGCCAAACACAAACGATGGTGTATGTTGAGCACCGCTGTATATTCCATATTGCCCATTCTCTGTTGCCCGCGCACCTCCGACAGCGTCTCCATATCCGCATCGGTCAATTCCTCTCCATTGTCCTCCACTAAAACATGCAGGGTGTTTTTTTCCTCTCTGGCAAATCGGACAGTGAGCAAGCCCCCGGCACGCTTGTTGCGCAAGCCGTGTTCAAAGGCATTTTCCATCAGCGGCTGCAAAATCAGGCGGGGCACAGTGCGCTCGGAGAAGCCTTCGGGCAGCTCTCCAAACTCCACATGAATGCGTCCCTCAAACCGCAGCGCCTGAATATCAGTGTATGTACGGGCATGGCCGACCTCCTGGCGCAGAGATATCTGGCTGGCGGCATTGCGGGTGATGTACTTCATGTATTTGCCCAAATAGCTGGAAAACAGGGCGGCCCGCTCATTGTCCTGCCGCTGAATCATACGGTGCAGCAGAAAGTAGGAGTTGTATAAAAAATGGGGATTGATCTGCGCCTGTAACTGTTTCAACTCCGCATTGCGCAACATAATGGTCTGTTCATAGCTCTGCTCAATCAGCTCACTCAGAGTTCCCAGCATGTGGTTGAATTGCTCGAACAAGTATCCGTATTCATCATTTCGCGGGTAATCAATAGTGGCATTCAGGTCGTTTTTCTCCATCTGTCGAAAGGCGTCCATCAAAAGCTGCATGGGACGGTGAATTGAACTGCGCACAAAGATGGCAAACAACAATAGCACCGCAAGACCCACTACAACGAAAATCCACAGCAGCATGATAAAACGATTAGCCGGTTCGTAAAGCACATTCCGGTCAATCAGATTGCAGACCGTGAATTCCAACTTGTCGCACCTGCTAAAGAGCATGAGGTAATGCGTGCCGTTCAGGCGCACATCCAGCAACCCCGACCCGACTGCTTGCCCGTCGATTTTCTCCAACAAGGTGCCGGTGGTTTCTACTTCATCCCAGCCGCCAGGGAGCCCGGTATCCATCATGAGACTGTCGCCGAAGATGGCCAGTGCAATGCCGTCTGTGGAGTTTATCTGGTGCAGCTCCTCCAAAATTTGCTTTTGGGACAGCTGCACCGCAATGTTGTAGATCGCCTGATCTCCCCGCAGGCGAAAGGCCGTGCTGGTGTAGACCAAATCGTCCTGTATGACAATGGGCAGGCCGGACTTGGGCGCCTGAATCTGCATCAGGGCATCATCCTGAACGGTAAACGCCCGCGCACCGCCCGTGCTCTCCACCACCATATCCAACGAGGGAATACAGGCGGTTGCATCGATTGCATAGCTGCTGGCCGCCGAAAGATAGGTCAGTCGCTTTTGCAGGTCGTTGATCGCCTTTCCCCGCTCGTAATCGCTCATGACAGAATTCATGTTGGCAAGCCACGCCACCTCGATGCTGTTCAGCAGATCGATTTGCAAGGTGACCAAGCGCTGTATGTCATTTTCAAAGCTGCTGGTGTACACCTCCAGCTGGCTGAGAGACCGCTCCTCCACCGACTGCCGTGTCGCGGACAGTCCCCAGCTGTAAATAAGCATGCCGATCACATAGACAGGAAGCAGAGTCAGAAGAAAAACAATCAAAAGCTTCCCCTGAATGGAGTGCCAAATCTTCGACATGCCCAAACCTCCCAACAAGCAATAACAGCATAGGAGCAATTATACCATATACGCAACATATCAGTCTCCATTTTTGTGCGAAAGTGGTAAAAATATCTAATGAAAGTAAAAATATTTAACTTCCTTCTTGC
Source organism: Oscillospiraceae bacterium (assembly GCA_047973265.1). GTDB lineage: Bacteria > Bacillota > Clostridia > Oscillospirales > Ruminococcaceae > WRAV01. The sequence goes on along the minus strand of JBKEBS010000112.1, from coordinate 40,007 downwards.
TGCAAACAGCATTATTATGGATACAATGACCAGATTTTGAAGGAGGTTTCCATGAAAAAGAGAAGTCAGGTTTTATCATTGATCCTCTGCGCAGTCCTGGTGCTGTCTGCACTGGCCGGCTGCCAGCCCGCAACGGATACATCCAGCGGTGATTCCTCTCCGGCAGGATCATCCGCCGCGCAGAGCGACGCTGACAAGCCCGCAGACAGCGGTGACGCCGGTGAAGAGCAGGCTGCTCCCGCCGACTTTCCCACAGCTGCGTCCAAAGATGGCAAATATGACCCGGGCATAAAGCTTTCCACAGTTCGAAAAATCGAGGATATCATGCAGTCCAAGGGTCTCGATCACGACTCCGCCCTGCTGGACGACAACCTGTGGCAGCGCGACTTCAGAGACATATTGGGCATCGAAATCGAAAACCAGTGGTCGGTACCAGCCGCCCAATACGACGAAAAGATGAACGCCCAAATCGCCGCCAATGACCTGCCCGATTTTTATTTGGTGAACAACTCCCAGCTCAAAATGGTGGTGGACTACGGCATGGCCACCGATATGACCGACATCTTCAAGGAGTATGCCTGCGACTTCACCAATGAAATGATGGAGACTGACAATTACGTCAGCTACAATGAATCCTGCTCCGGTGACAGGCTCATGGCTCTTCCCCGAACCTCCGGTAACCGCGACGGGGCAAACTTTTTCTGGATTCGCAAGGACTGGATGGACAATCTGGGAATCGAAGAGCCTAAGACGAAAGAAGAATTTATCGAAATGTTCCGCCGCTTTGCCACCGACGACCCGGACGGCAACGGTCAGGACGACACTGTTGGCTTTGGCCTGCAAAAAGAGCTGTTTGAGCAGAACATGGGTCTCATCGCAATAGGCGAAAGCTACCAGGCCTATTTGGGTAAAGACGCCTGGCTCATGGTCGACGGCAAGGCCGAGTATGCAGGCATTCAGCCCGAGACCAAGGTTCTGCTGGAATCTTTGGCTCAGATGTATCAGGAAGGCATCCTCGACAAGGAATTTATCGTCAAGGACAGCACCAAGATCAGCGAAGAAATCGTGTCCGGAAAAATTGGTGCTTTCGGCGGCACCCATGGACAAGCGTTCTGGCCCCTGAACGATGTGCGCACCAACAATCCCAACGCCATGTACGTCGCCCTCTCCATCACCTCCAACGACGGCGAGAAGGCTCAGACCATGCTGAACGGCTCTGCCAGCGGCTTCTATGTGGTCAACACAAACTGCGAGAACCCCGAGGCCGTCGTAAAAATGTACAACTACTACTTCCTCAAAGACCCTGCTCTCAGCCCGGAATTTGACGAGCGGTATCACGGAAAGGTCGACAGCGTCGAGGGATGGCCTCTCGATGAAGCATACTGGTGGAGCCCGATTCAGAGCTGGTACCCCATGCAGAACCTTTTCATTCACATGGGTGTGGAAGATTACTTCGAAAAGGGTGACGAGAGCCCCAAAGAGAACTACTGGGTAGCCGACAACATCGATCAAAACCAGCGCTTTATGGATGGCGACGACTCTATGTTCTGCACCTATATCTGGTCGGGCCCCGGAGACTACAGCGGCCAGGGCCGTATCCACTACTATGACCAAAACGATATGTTCCTGCAAAACGCTTACACCGGCCCCAACACCGACGCCCACGTGCAGTTCAAATCCACCCTGGATCAGCTGCGTCTTGAAACATTCACCAAAATCATTATGGGTGAAACCTCTATCGACGAGTTCGACAACTTTGTCACCCAGTGGAAGAGCCTGGGCGGCGACCAGATCACCGAACAGGTCAACGAAAATCTGAATTAGTGTCTCGTTACTCTCAGGCAGGACGCCGCGTCTGCGGCGTCCTGCCCTTATTCCACAAGATGAGGTGATACCTATGTCGGCTCACGGCGCACAAGCCGAGCTCTCCCTGTCCGCGAAAAAAAAAGCCAGGCGAAAGAACAAGATACTGGGCGAGCTGCCCCTGCACCTGATGCTGTTGCCCTGTGTCATCATTGTGCTGATCTACTCCTACTACCCGATGGTGGGGCTGACCATCGCATTTCAGCAGTACAACCCCACCAAGGGATTCTTTGGCTCCAAGTGGGTGGGGCTCGACAATTTCAGGTACCTACTGTCGCTGCCAAACACACCCTCTGTCATCTTTAACACTGTATTCATCGCCTTTATGAAGATGGTGGCCGGGCTGGTTGTGCCCATCCTCTTTGCCATCCTGCTGGATTTGATTCGCAAGCAGGTCATCAAGCGCACCATTCAGACAATTATCTACATCCCCTATTTTCTGTCATGGGTCATACTCGGCGGAATCTTGGTGGATATTCTCTCCCCCTCCACCGGCATTGTCAACGATGTCCTCAAGTTTTTTGGGGCGGAGCCAATCTTCTTTTTGGCCAATGAAAAGGTCTTTCCCTACCTGTTGACCGTCACCGATGTCTGGAAGGGGGCGGGCTACGGCACCATCATCTATCTGGCCGCTATCACCTCCATCGATCCCGCGCTGTACGAGGCCGCCATCATGGACGGCGCCAACCGCTTTAAGCAGATGTGGCATGTCACCCTGCCCGGCATGATGCCCATCATCGTGCTGATGGCCACCCTGAGCCTTGGCAACATCCTCAATGCGGGCTTCGAGCAAGTGTTGAGCCTTTACAGCCCGGTGGTGTACTCCACGGGCGATATCATCGACACATTCATCTACCGGCTGGGGTTGGTCAACAATCAATATGGCATCTCGACCGCAGCGGGTCTGTTCAAGTCGGTTATCAGCTTTGTCTTTATCGCAACCGGCTACAAGCTCGCTCACAAATTTGCCGGCTACACTGTATTTTAGGGGGACAAGATGAACAGTAAAAGCAGAAACCACATCAAGACAGGTTCGCGGCTGTTTGATGTCATCAATGTCGCTTTCATGTGTACTGTGGCCATCGTGTGTCTGTTCCCCATCCTCAACGTGCTGGCGGTCAGCTTTTCCAACGCAGGAGCCGCTGCTGCGGGTGAGGTAAAGCTTTGGCCAATCGGCTTCAACCTGTCCGCCTACAAGTACGCACTGACAAAGCCTCAGTTTACCTCTTCCTTCATGGTTTCGGTAAAACGCGCGCTTTTGGGTCTTGTCATCAACATGGTCTGCACCATTTTGGCGGCATACCCTCTCTCCAAGTCCAGCAAGGAATTGCACGGCCGCAACCTGTATGCCTGGTTCTTCTTCTTTACCACCATCTTTTCCGGCGGACTGATTCCCTGGTATGTGGTGGTAAACCAGACCGGTCTCGCAGACACACTGCTGGGATTGATTTTGCCCGGTGCGATTCCTGTGTTCAACGTGATTGTGCTGCTGAACTTCTTCCGGCAGCTGCCAAAAGAGTTGAGTGAATCCGCCGTTGTGGACGGTGCGGGCCATCTGCGCATTCTGGTGCAAATCTACCTCCCACTGTCCATCCCCTCGCTTGCAACTCTGGTGCTGCTGGTTGTAGTGGGACACTGGAATAGCTGGTTTGATGGGTTGATCCTGATGCGTTCACCGGACAACTATCCGCTACAAACCTATCTGCGCTCCCTGCTGCTCACCCGGGATATGGAATCCATGCGATCCGCCACACCGGAGCAGCTCAAAGAGCTGAGCGCTATTTCTGACCGCACCCTGCGGGCTGCGCAAATTTTCATCGCCTCCTTGCCTATTTTAGCTATCTATCCTTTCATGCAGAAATATTTCATGAAAGGCCTCGTCATGGGCAGCGTGAAGGGATAATTGGGCAGAAGCAACCGCCGTCCCGGCGGGAAAGGAGCACGACTTATGGCAAAACAGTACGACATCGCGGCCTATATATGGCCCTCCTACACCGGAAAAGAACCTCGCAGCCACATTTTCTGGCCTGAAAAATACGGCGAGTGGCAGACCGTCAAGGCGGCAGGCCCAAAGTTTGAAGGGCACCAGTGGCCTCGAAAGCCCCTGTGGGGCTATGTGGACGAGGCCGATCCCTGTGTCATGCAAATGCAGATTGACGCTGCCGCAGACCATGGTGTCAACGTCTTTCTCTATGACTGGTACTGGTACGACCGGCGTCCCTTCTTGGAGCAGTGTCTCAACGACGGCTTCCTGAAAGCGAAAAACAACGACCGCATGAAATTTTATCTCATGTGGGCGAACCACGACGCCAACGATACCTGGGACAAACGCCTAGCCGGGGACGGCACTGTCATTTGGGATGGAAAAGTGAACAGAGCCGAGTTTGAACGCGCCTGTGACAGGGTGATCGACCAATACTTCCTGCTGCCAAACTACTACAAAATTGACGGTAAGCCGGTGTTCATGATTTACGATCTCTCCAACCTGATCAACGGCCTTGGCGGCTTGGGCAATGCACGGCATGCTCTGGACTGGTTTCGGGAGCGGGCAGTCAAAAAGGGGCTGCCCGGGCTGCATTTGCAGGCCACCTTGTGGGGTGAAAACTCCCTGAATGTCAGCGGGGTGGACAGTGTGCGGAATTTTTCTCAAAAGCACGCCGTGGAGGCATTGGGCTTCGACAGTGGCAGCCACTACCAGTACGTACACTTCACCAATGTACGCCGCAGCTATGCCGAGCTAATGCCCGATGTGGCAAATGAGTGGACGCGGGTGGAAAAGGAGTATTCCATTCCCTATTTCCCTCATGTTTCTCTGGGCTGGGACAACAACCCACGCTTTCGCCACCTGTTGCCGGATGTCATGACCGGAAACACCCCAGAAGAGATCAAAGAAGCCTTTAAGCAGGCCAAGGCCTTTGTGGATACTCACCCGAACCAGCCCCCCCTGATCACCGTGAACAGCTGGAATGAGTGGACAGAGAGCAGCTATCTCCAGCCCGACGACCTGTACGGCTACGGCTATTTGCAGGCTGTGCGGGATGTTTTTATGGGATAGAGGGGTACCACACATGCAACAATGGGTAAGGGAAAAGCTAAAGCAAATCGACGAACTCTACCCCTCCGAACGCTTGGAGGCAAGCAAGGCGCGGTGGCGCGCCATGTGGGAGGGCAGGACTCCCACCGACCGCTACCCCTTTCAGTTTGGCTCAATTGGCTTCAATTATTACAACGAAAGCTTCTCAAAAGAGGATGGTCTGCGAGCCTATCTGGATGAGATTATCAATCGCGGCTTCGTGCAAGACGATTTCATTCCCGCCTTTTTCCCCGGTTGCCATCAGGGGACGATTCCGGCTATGCTGGGTGCAAAGGAAATCGTCGTGGGCTATGATCACAGCAATGAACGCATCCTATTTAAGCCAGAGGACATCGACAACCTGCCGGAGCCATCCATTCTTCCCGGCACCTCCGGCTGGCGCTGGCTGGAAATGCAGCGCTACTACGTCGAGGAGTGCGAGGGAGTTTTGCCGGTTCATGTCTGCGACATGCAGGGCCCGGTTGACGTCGCTGCTCAATTGTTTGGCTATGACAATCTCTTCCTTTGCGCCTATGACGACGAAGACCGCTACAACGCCTTGATGAGAAAAGTCTGCGACGCCTACTGCATTCTGTGGGAAGCTCAGGCCAAGGCGCTGGGAAACTTGTTCATTGGCACCCACCTGTTTGGGTGGAACTGGGTGCCTCCCAGCAACGGCGCTTCCCTGAGCGCCGACAGTATGGCAATGGTATCTGGCAACTTTTTCGAGGAGTTCTACAGCCCGCACCTAGCGACTGTTGCCGAACGGCTGGGCAAACTGTCGGTGCACTCCTGCGGCAACTTCACCGCTGTGATTCCGACGCTGGGTGCTCTGCCTTTTGTCCACGCAGTCAATGCCAGCCAGTTATCGCTGGAAGAGATTCTGGAAGCGGGCTGGCCAAGGAAGAAAATGGTCATCCTGATGGAAAATATCGCGGATGCTGAATGCGTATTTGCAAGAGCAAAGAGCGAAGGACTGTCCGTCGACGTAACCTACAACGGATTGTGGCCAACAGACAGCGGGGGCAACCAGATTCCGCCTCATGAATGGGACTCTGCGCTCCGGGAAAAGATCATCTGCCGCGCAGATGAGGTTACACAGGCTGCTCGGATTGGAGACTCTTAACACTTTTCGCACTAATTCGATTGTAGCCTCATCAATGCGTCCGCACAGTTAACAAAACTGTGCGGACGCATTGATGAGTTACTATTCTTTTAACCGAATGCCCGTTGTCACTAAGTTTTACGTCTCCTGTCTGTCGGACGTTTTCCTGCCCAGCCAATTGTCCCTTTTTCCTGTGTTTTATTTATAATCTGCACTAGAGGACCACATATTGATTTCTCTGGTAAATTGCGATTAAGGCTTAATATACCTAGTTTTACGACCTCAAATAAAAGTCAAAGAAATTCTTGATGGATATAAGCAAGCAAATGAATACTTCGCTTTCTATCGCTCATATTTATATAAGGATTTGATCAGTAACTAATGACATGTAACAAGCAACGCATATATTATTCTTGTATACTTTCTGCTTCCCCTCTTTATTCCAGTACCAGTACAATTTCATGCAAAACAAAACCGCTTAAACACAATGTTTAAGCGGTTTTACTGTGGTGGAGACGATCGGGATCGAACCGACTACCTCCTGAATGCCATTCAGGCGCTCTCCCAGGTGAGCTACGCCCCCATATCCACCACTGCCACAGCAGCAAAAATTATTATACAAGATCAACTATCCATTGTCAACACCTCAGTCAAAAAACTCTCTGTGTAGTATCATATCGGCTTCAGTAGTGCTATAATAGCGGCAGTCTTTATCCTTTGGAGGCAGCAATGAATATCAGTGTATTTGATGTCGTCGGCCCGGTTATGATAGGCCCCTCCAGCTCCCACACGGCAGGTGCCTCACGACTGGCTAGGATCGCCAAGCTGATTGTCGCGGAGCCCTTCTCCCACGTCTCCTTCGGCCTGAGCGGCTCCTTTGCCAGAACCTACCGGGGGCATGGCACCGACCGGGCGCTTGTCGCCGGAGCCCTTGGCCTTCGGGAGGACGATGAGCGGCTGGCAAACTCCTTCGCCATTGCGGAGAGCCGCGGCCTTACTTGGGATTTCTACGAGGCGGAGCTGGACAATCTTCACGAAAACTCTGTGGAGATGCGCTTTCATCTGAATGATGGCCGCGTCAAAAAGATAGTGGGCTCCTCGGTGGGGGGCGGCCGGATTCTCATTCACAGCTTTGACGGCTTCCAGGTGGAGTACACCGCCCAGTCCTCCGCCCTCATCCTCCGTCAGGAGGACAGGCCGGGCGTCGTCAGCGAGGTGACGAAGGTGCTCGCGAAAAACGGCATCAATATCGGCGTCATGCGCCTTAGCCGCCGCGCGCGGGGGGATGAGGCCTTCTGCGTCATCGAAGTGGACGGAACTATCTCCCCCGATATCGCCAAGGCTGTGGAACAGGTGGACGGCATCCTCGCCGCCAAGGCGATCAATCTCGAACAATAAGGAGACTGCAACCTTGTACACATCAATCGAAGAGCTGCTTAGCCAGGCGGTGGAGCGGCAAGTCTCCCTCTGGCGCATTGTGCTGGAAAATGAATGCCGCCTCTCCGAATGCACGGAGGAAGCTGTCTTTGCCCGGTTGGAGGAGCGCTTCCAGGTGATGGAGCAGTCCGCCGCCCGCGCACTGGAATCCCCTCTGAATGCCGGGACACTCATCGACGGCGGCGCGTCCACACAGCGGGCCTACGCCCAGACAGGCGGCATCATGGGGGAATTCCTCAACTTGCTTATGGCGAGAGCTCTCTCCTGCAGCGAGGTCAACGCCTCTATGGGGCGCATCTGCGCCGCCCCCACCGCCGGGGCATGCGGCATCCTGCCCGCGGTGCTGATCTCCCTTGGCGAGAAATACCAGTTACCCCGCAGGCAAATTCTGGAGGCACTGCTCACCGCCTCCGGCATCGGGGCGGTCATCACCCGCAACGCCACAGTTTCCGGCGCGGAGGGCGGCTGCCAGGCGGAGTGCGGAGTTGCAGCGGCCATGTCTGCCGCAGCCGCGGTACAGATGGCGGACGGAAGCCCGGAAGCCGCTGTCCAGGCCTGCTCCCTCGCCCTCTGCAACTGCATGGGGCTGGTGTGTGACCCGGTGGCGGGGCTCGTCCAGCTGCCCTGCGCCCAGCGCAACGCAAGCCAGGCTGTCAACGCCCTACTCAGCGCCGACCTGGCCCTGGCGGGCATGGCGCTGCCCATCCCGGCGGATCAGGTGGTGGAGGCCATGTACCGCACCGGACAGCTGCTGCCAATTCAGCTAAAAGAGACCGCCATGGGCGGCATCGCGGCGACTCCTTCCGCAAAAAAACTGGCCAAGGAGCTGCTCGTCAATAAATGATAACAAAATTCGGCTATTTCGCTGTTTTTGCGAAAAGGCGGATGCTTTCGTTGCATTGCCTCCGCAGTCGATAGTATAATGGCAGTGACATATCATTTGCTGGAAGACAAAGTTTGAAAGGGATGAATGAAGCAATGGCAAACGAAATGGCCAATCTGGACCCCAACAAGATTTCTGTGAAGAAAGACGATATCGCCGCCGACGGCAAGAAGCTCCGGGTCGGCATCATAGGCACCGGCTGGATCGCCGAAAGCCACATTGTGGAGTACAAGAAGATGCCCGATGTGGAGATCGTAGCCGGGGCAGATCTGATTCCCGGCAAGGCTGCAGCCTTCTTCCAGCAGTTCGGCGTGGATGGCGTTCGCTGCTATCCCGACCACAAGTCCATGCTGGACAGCGAGCAGTTGGATGCCGTCAGCATCTGCACCTACAACGCCGCCCACGCGGAGTGCGCCATCTACGCCCTGGACAAGGGTGTCAACGTGCTGCTGGAAAAGCCCATGTGCGTCACGCTGGAGGAGGCCATCGACATCGTGAGGGCCGAAAAGCGCAGCGGTAAGGTGCTGTCCATCGGCTTCCAGCCCCGTTTTGATCCCAACATGCAGATGATCAAAAAGATCGTCGACTCCGGCGAGCTTGGCGAAATCTACTACATCCAGACCGGCGGCGGCCGCCGCAGGGGCATTCCCACCCCCTTTGGCACTACCTTCATCCAGAAGGAGACCGGCGGCATCGGCGCACTGGGCGACATCGGCTGCTACTCATTGGACATGGTGCTCAACGCCATCGGCTACCCAAAGCCCCTCACCGTCTCCGGCTACCGCTCCGACTTCTTCGGCAAAGACCCCAACTACTTCCGGGTGGAGGGCAAGCCGGAGGAATACGCCAAAATCTTTGGGGTGGACGACTTCGCCGCCGCATTTGTCCGCCTGGAGGGCGGCATCATCCTGGACTTCCGCATCGCCTGGGCCATGAACCTTGACACCCCCGGCGACACTATCATCATGGGCAAGAAGGGCTCCCTGCGCATCCCCTCCACCGACTGCTGGAACGGCTCGGTGGGCGGCCCCATGAAAATCTACAAGGATGTGGAGGGCCTGGGCGTCGAGACGATTGTCCCCATCATCGACTCCGACGTGGGGCTGTTCTACGAGAAGCTTCGCTCCTTCCTGGATGCTGTCAAGACCGGCGGCAAGGCGCCCATTCCCAGCAGCCAGATCATCTACAATCAGGCGATTCTGGACGGCATCCTCAAATCCTCCGCACTGGGCAGGGAGATTGAGATCGATATTCCTGAACTGTAAACTCTTGTTTCACTGCACTGCAAACTCTCCGCCGCGAAAACGGCGGAGAGTTTTTGACATTCGGGCAAAGCCATTATGGCGGAAAAGGAAAATCCCATGAGAATCTACAAGGAAGATGTCATCCAGGAGACCCAGCACTTTGCCACCCGGGTGCACATCAACAATGTGGAACTCCCCGGCCAGATGGTGGGGCCCCACTGGCACGACTACTACGAGGTGCTGTACATCATGGACGGTGTCGCCCTGCAGACCATCGAGGGCAAGAGCGCCGAGGTGAGCAGCGGCGACATCGTGCTCATCCAGCCCGGCGAAGTGCACATGACCCGCTGCCTCTCGGAGGACGGCTGCGGCATCATTGTCATGCTGTTTTTCCCCAGCTGCCTGAATCTGGACAATCAGGGCAACCTCTACTCCCGCTACCTTAACCTCTTTCTGGACAGCTCCTCCCAGGGCAGCGGCTTCCTCCATTCCCCCTACCCCCACCAGCGGGAGATGCTCCGCGTCATGAGCCGCATCAGCGAGGAATACACCCTTGCCGCCAAGGGCTACCAGCTCATCGCCAAGGGGTTGCTGTACGAGTTTCTAGGTTATCTGCAGCGAATTGGCGGCGTCTCCCTCCACGCGGCGGCCACCCACAGCCGCTACCTGGAAATCGTGAAAGCATGCCGCTATATTGAGGAGCACTACAACGAATCACTCAGCCTAGCCGCTCTCGCCAACCGGACCGGATACACAAAGGAATACTTCTCCGCCCTGTTCAAGGAGGTCGTGGGCCAAAACTTCAAGGCTTTCCTGGACTTCGTACGCATCAGCGAAGCCCAGAAGCTCCTGGCCAGCCGGGACTACTCCGTCGCCGAGATTGCCGAGCGGGTGGGTTATGCCAGCCTCTCCAGCTTCAGCCGCGCCTTCAAACGGATGAAAGGACACTCCCCCAGCAAGCCGGCCGAAAGCGATAACAAAGAATCATCTTAATTATTGTCAAATCTATCTTAACGGCTGCTGTCGTGCAAAATCGGTTAATATGCTACACTGATCCCATCAGGACAGCATTGCGCCCCACCCGAAAGGAAGTGTTTGCAGATGAGGCAGCCGAATTTTGACAACCTACTCCGCGTTCTCCAGCACAAAAAGCCCGACCGGCCCACCCTCTTCGAGATGTTCATGAACATTCCCGTGTACGAATATCTGGCCGGGGAGAGGCATCCCGGCACCTACAACACGCCGGAGGAAGTGCTGTTCCTCGCCAGAGCCTTCATGGCCGGGGGCTACGACTATGTCACTGTCCACGGCTCTGGGTTCAGCTTTCCCTCCACCGAAAAAGCCCATGCCGCCACCGTTTCCCTCAACGACGGGGGCATGATCTCCGACCGTCGCACCTTCGAGGAATACCCTTGGCCCGACCCGGAGGACGCCGACTACTCCAAGCTCTCCGCCGTGGAGGGGCACCTGCCGGAAGGCATGAAGATCATGGTGATGGGCCCCGGCGGCGTGCTGGAAAACGTCATCGCCCTCACCGGCTACGACAACCTCTGCTTCCTGCTGTACGACGAGCCGGAGCTTGTACAGGATATCTTCGATGCCGTGGGGGAGCGGCTGGTGCGCTACTACGAGCTGGCAGTGCACAACGACAGCGTGGGGGTTCTCATGTCCAACGACGACTGGGGCTTCAACACCCAGACCTTTCTCTCCACCGAGGATATGCAGAAGTTCGTCTATCCCTGGCACAAAAAGATCGTGGAGGTCGGCCACAAGGCGGGCAAGCCGGTGCTCCTCCACTCCTGCGGTAACTTCGATGTGGCCATGGAGGACGTCATCGAGCTCATGCGCTACGACGGCAAGCACTCCTACGAGGACGCCATCCTCCCTGTGGAGGACTCTTACGAGCGCTGGGGCAGCCGCATCGCCATCCTGGGTGGCATCGACATCGACTTCATCGTCCGCGCCGCGCCGGAGGAGATTGCACAGCGCAGCTTCGCCCTGTTGGAGCGCACCCGGGAGAGGAGCGGCTACGCCCTGGGCACCGGCAACAGCGTGCCCGAGTACATCCCGCTGGAGAACTACCTGGCAATGATCGACACGGCTCGTTTCCAAGATAACTGGTAATCCAAAAGCGGACAGTGGGGTAATCCACCGTCCGCTTTCTGCTGTTTCTATTTTTCCTTCTCTGCAAGATGGGGGGGGATCTTTCCCCAGCTTCTTCCCATTTCGGGCGGTGCGTCCAGGGGCATGACGGGCAAGATCAGCCCGCCGTCCAGGCGGATGTTCGCCCCCGTGATGTAGCCGCCGAAGGGCCCGCAGAGATAAGCCACCATCTCGCCCACCTCCTTGGGGGTGCCGGAGCGGCCAATGGGTATCTTCCGCTGCATCCGGTGGGCGGTCAGCTCCTCCATGGAAAAGTCCCCGCGGATGGCCGTGTTGCCCGGCGCCACGCAGTTGATCGTGATGCCGTCGCCGCTGTACTCCAGCGCCAGCGACTGGCAGGCCCTGTTCAGCCCGGCCTTCATCCCGCCATAGATGGGGTCTTCGGGGTACACCCTGCTTCCCCGGGAGGAGGTGATGAAGATAATTCGCCCCGCTGCGCCGTTCTTCCGCATATCCTCCGCCGCCAGCTTGGCGCAGAGCATGTAGCTGCGGAAGTCCAGGGAATAGCCGAAATCGATCTCCTTCTCCGTCAGGGTGAAGAGGTTGTTGTGGATGGTGACGCCCGCGTTGCAGACCATGGCATCCAGGCGGCCCAGCTTTTTCACCGCCCAGGCGACAGTCTCTTCCGCCACGCCCTCCTCCTGTAAGGAGGCCTGGCGGTAAAAGGCTCGCACGCCCATTCCCTCGATCTGCTCGCAGACCAGAGCGGCTTCCTCCTCCTTGGAGTTGTAGGTGATCGCAATATCGTAGCCCTGTTCCGCCAAAACAAGGGCGATGCCCCTGCCAATTCCTCTGCTGGCCCCTGTGATCAGTGCGGTTTTGCCCATTCTCAGTTCCCTTTCCCTATTTGGAATAGTCGCCGATTGCGCCGAGATGCTCCCCGATGGTGAAGTAATTGTTCGGAGAATAGACAACCGGATTGACCTTTCGCAGGTCGATGAAGTCCAGCTCGTCGATGTCCTCCCGCACATTCACCTGCATGAACTCCGCGAAGTGGGTGCAGCAGTCCCCGATTTTCGTCGTCTGGATGACTCTGCACTCATACGACCAGGCGGCGGCCTTTAGCAGCGGCACATCCAGCACCCTTCCCTGCTCTGTCTCGGGGAAAGATACCGCGTTCCCACCCGTCTGCGTGCCGCGGTTGCGCTGCTCCACAAAAGGCAGCAAATCCGGGGTGACGACAGTGGCGGATAGCACCCCTGTGCGCTCAATGTTCTCGCTGGTCTGCTTCTTGCGCGTGATTCCGTTGATGCTGATCACAAGGCAGCAGGGCGGCCCCCAGGTAAAGCTGATCCAGGAGATCGGCGCAAAGTTGGGACTGCCATCCTCATTTTTGGTGCCGATCAGGAACAGCTGCTGCGTGAAAAAGCACGCGGTCTCTTTATTGAGGTCCAACAAGGCAATCCTCCTTTAACGGGTTGGATCCCAGGCGTAGCCTTCGTCGGTCTCGGGCATGCCGGGCAAGGAGTAGCCCCCGTCACAGGTCAGAACCGCCCCTGTGATGTAGGAGGCCTCGGGGCTGCACGGCAGCCAGATCGCCTCCGCAGCTTCGCGCCAGCTCCCCCACCGCAGCAGGGGCATGCGCTCGTCGGCCTCGCCCTCCCGGATGCCGCCCAGGGCCACGCAATTGATGCGGATGCCGTGGGGCGCAGTCTGTAGAGCAAAGGATTGCACACTGCGCTGGACGGCGGCAAATGCCGCGCCGAAGAGGGCGTCGTCTGCCGAAGCCCTCTCCCCCGCCACATCGGTGACGACAACGACAGAGCCCTTTACTCCATTCTCCCGCATGTGGCGGGCCGCCGCCTGTAGGCTGAACAGCAGGTCGCGGTAATAGCCGCCAAAGATGCGGTCAATCTCCCCGCTGTCGGCCTCCGCTATGGGGCCGGTCTCCCTTTTTGGAGGAAGCACAACCAGCGTGTCCATCTGGCCTAGAGCGGTGATCCCCTCCGCTACAGCTTCTTTTCCCAGCTCTGCGCTCTCTGCCACCTCACAGCCCTTTTCCTGGAACAGGGCGGCGCAGGCGTCGGAGAGCGGTGTTTTCCCGCCGATGATCAGTACCTTCACGTGGGGCTCCTCTCTACGGCGTATTGTAGGTGCCGTCGGGCAGGCGTGTCTGCGTCCAGGTGGTCACGCCTTCGTCGCAGGGGTATTTGGCCGCCAGCGCCTCGTCGATATCGATGCCGAGGCCGGGCTTGTCGTTCGCGTAGACATAGCCGTTCCGCAGCTCGGGACTGCCGGGGAACACCGCCGCCAGCGTCTCGTCGATGCCCGCCCACTCCTGAATGCCGAAGTTGTGGGCCACCAGGTCGAGGTGCACATTGGCCGCGTGTCCCACGGGGGAGACATCGCCGGGGCCGTGCCATGCGGTGCGGATTCCAAACTGCTCGGCGAAAATTGCCTGTTTGCGGGCGGGGGTGATGCCGCCGATTTCGCTGATGTGGCTGCGCACAAAGTCGATGAGCCTCTCCCGCACCAGGTAGTCCCACTCCTTGGGGTTGACGAACAGCTCGCCCATGGCGATGGGAGTGGAGCACTGCGCCCGAACCATCCGGAACCAGTCGCTCTGCTCGGGGGAGAGAAGGTCTTCCAGGAAGAACAGCCGGAACTCCTCCAGCTCCTTGGCAAGTCGCACCGCGTGGATAGCCGGGATGCGCTCGTGGGTGTCGTGGAGCAGCTCGATGTCATCCCCAAAGCGGTCGCGGACAAAGCGGAACAGCTTGGTGGTGTTGCGCAGGTACTGGTCGGGGCAGTAGTAGTCGCCGGGCGCGGAGCCGGGCGGTGTGTTCAGGCTGTCCGCCTTGCCACCGTAGGCCCCCAGCTGCACGCGGATGTGCCGCACGCCCTGGTCGATGAATTTCTGCACATTGTCAGCCAGCTCCTCCAAATCGGTGGAGGAGGCATGGCGGTAGACAGCCGCGGCTTCCCGGCACTTTCCACCCAGCAGGGAGTAGACCGGCATGTTCGCCAGCTTGCCCTTGATGTCCCAAAGAGCCATATCCACACCGGAGACCGCGTTGTTGCCCACCGGGCCGTTCCGCCAGTAGGCGTTGGCCATCATCATGTGCCAGAGGTCTTCGATGTTGGCGACGTCCCGTCCCACCAGCAGGGGCTTCAGGTACTGCTCCACCTCCACGGTGACCGCCTTCCAGCGGTAGGCAAAGGTCGCGCAGCCCAGGCCGTACAGGCCGGGCTCAGAGGTCTCCACTTTGACCACCGTCAGATTGCAGCCCGCAGGCCTTGTGTTGATGGCTCGCACATCCGTTATTGTGACTGGTTTCATTTGAATGACCATTCCTTTCCTTGTTTGGTGAATTGTGCTGATCCGGTCAAGAACCGGATTCCGGGCCCTTTGCCCGGAAAGGCACAATTCACCGTTTGAAAGTGCCCTTCTTTCAAACTGCCTTCCCTTCCGGATTTTATGACAATATCCAATGTTCGCGGTCACTTTGCCTCCCACTTTACCAAAGTATAGCGCGCAATACAAGATATCAAATGAAATAAATCCGGCGATTCAAAAATTACTCGGAATCCTGCAAATGGTTGACATTCTCTTTGCTTTTCCCTACTATTTTGACAAAGAGAGGTGACGCCTTGTGAACGATCTGCAATGGGAGCGGTCAACCCCGCTGCTGAAGCTGGATTTGCCGGATATCGACAGGCTGCTGCAAGAGTACGACTGCCAGCTCACCGCCGATTCCTGCCAGCCTATCGGTGTCGGCTGCCGGAACACCAACTACATCGTTTCCACCAGCAAAGGGCGCCTGCTGCTGCGCTTCGGCGTGGAGCACAGCAACAGTGAAAGCGCTGCCGCCGCCCTTCTGCACTCCCATGTCGCGATGCCGGAGTTGTTCTACAAGGGAACATTCTCCGAAAATCCCTTCTATATCTATGAATACATCGAAGGAATTTCGCTGCAGGAGCACACCTCCCGGCGGGGCATCTGTGAAAATGCGATCATAGAGCAGGTCGCGCAAAACGCTGCCGCTCTGCACTCCTTTGATGTAGGCAAGGTTGCCGCCATCGGCGGCTTCGTCCCCCCTCCCTTCGAGACGTGGTTCCCCTCTTTTTTGAGCAACGAGCGGGCAAGGGCCCGGCTGGGGAACGAGCTGCTCGCCCGCATCTATGCCGTCCTGGAGCGGCACAGCTCCTCCATCCGGTTGATCGCCACAATGGAGCAGGTTCCCATTCACAGCGACTTCCGTCCCGCCAACATGCTCATCACTCCCGCCGGAAAGGTGTACGTGGTGGACTGGGAGGGTTTCGGAACCGGCCACGCCCTGGGGGATATCGGCCAGTTCTTCCGCTTCCGTCAACAGTTTGGCCGGAACAGCTTCGACCTGTTTTCGCAGGTCTACAACGGGGCCGCGAAGCAACCATTGCCCGAAAACTGGGTGGTGCTGGCCCTTCTGCGGGATATGGTAAATCCCCTGCAAATGTTGGGCTTTGAGTGGAATGCCCCCAATGCCCAGGCGGATTTCACAGCACTCCTGAAGCAGTCTGTGGATTATCTCTCCAAAGTATAAAAAGTGCAGGATGACGTGTCATCCTGCACTTTTATATTACGTCTTCCATGCCATAAGCGTCGCTGAGCATCCCGTGAAGGACATTCGTGTCGCCGCTGGTGGTGCCGATATATCTTCCCTTGCATGTAATGAAATGCCTTGCCCGTTTGAGGGAAACCCCAAGCGCCCGGAGCACATCGTGGGTGATAGAGCAGTAGCGCCTCGCCTTTAGAATGCGCTGGGCGTAGATGGGGCCAATCCCAGGTACCCGCAGCAGCATGTCGTAGTCGGCGTCATTCACCTCCACCGGAAAAAGATGGATATTCCGGAGTGCCCAGGCCGCCTTGGGGTCAATATCCTCCGACAGGTTGGGGGTGTGGTCGGGCAGCACCTCCCCGGCGGTAAAACCGTAGAGCTGCATCAGCCTGTCCGCCTGGTAGAGCCTGTGCATCCGCCATTTCGGCGTCTCAATCAGGGGAAGCTCATCATAGCCCGACGCCGGATGGGTGTAGTGAAAGGCTGTGTAGTACACCCGCTTGAGACTGTATTTTTTATAGAGCGCAGTGGAGAGATTCAGTATCGTGCGGTCGTCCTCCCCGCTGCTGCCCGCCATGAGCTGGGTGACCTGTGATGAGGCGAACTTCGGCCTCCACCTCCCCGTCTCCCCGCTTGCCGCCGTGACCATTTTGCTGATCTGGCCCATGGGGGTGAGGATGTTTGTCCTGTTCTTGTTCTTCGCCACCATACGGTAGCCCTCGCTGCACGCCACCTCGATGTTGACGCTGAGGCGGCTCGCATACCTGCCGCAATTGTAGATGAGCCGCGGGTCGGCCCCCGGCATGACCTTGCAGTGGAGATATCCCGTATAGCCAAGCTCCTCCCGGATGATCTTGCAGGTGCGCTCCAGCAGCTCCTGGGTGTAGTCGGGGTTGCGGTAGATGGCGGAGGAGAGAAAGACCCCGCTGCCGCACTTCTTCGCCTCTGACACCGACAATTCCGCAAGCTCCTGGGGGGTGCAGGTGTAGCCCCTCTTCTGCTCATTGCTCTCCCGGCAGCCGCAGTAGGCGCAGTTAAAGATGCAGTTGCTGGAAAGAAAGACCTTCGGCTGCTTGGGCAGCGTCTGGGGGGAGCGGATGTCCCGGCGGAGAAAAGCCAAGTCCACCTGGCAGTTTTCCTCGCTGTCACCGATCTCAAAGCGGGCGTCCTCCCGCATCTGGAGGTACTTCTCCTCCATGGTCATGGACTTGTCGGGCAGTATGGCGATCACGGAGACACCTCCCAATTTCGGATTCTCTGAATATTTTAGCACAATTGTTTGTGATTATCAAGTGACTTTCGATTTCTCTGAAATATTACAGCACAACAACGCCCCCGGCTTGGAGGAACCGGGGGCGTTGTTGTGTCAAAGATTGGAGATACCCTCTGTAGAAAAGGGGTGCTATACTACCCTTCTACTCATCCCAATCTTACTGCACACACAGTGCGGGAATTGTCGATTTATTGCAGTTTTTACTTTTTACCTTGAATGACAACGGTGCCACTGGTGGAGCGCCCAACAATCGTGCCGTCCGGGCCCACAACGATGACTTCACCGCTGACAAACGTGCCGGGCAGGACACAGCTCACCATGTAGCGAACGGTATTGTCGTCCTCCCACATTTCAGGGTCAGCGGGAGGCGTGGGCTCCATTGGATCGGCAACAGCCGCCGGAAGGTCATCCGCTTCGCTGACAGCGGCGGGGGTTTCCTCCGTCCCGGGATCAAATCCAGTGGTGACATCCGGGGCGGGTTCCTCCCCATCGTAGGCAGCCGCCACATCCTCTGACGCTCCTCCGGTAGCCGGGGGGATTCCCCCCTCACCGGGAGGGCTGTCGGGGGTGGGAGGCGCGGGCGGCTCCTCGTCAACAATAAGCTCATCTTCGGTGATTACAATCGCAATTTCCTCTTCCTCAGCGGCACTCATGAAGCCCAGCAGAGACTCCATCGCCGGAAGGTCGGAGAATACGACGGCGGGCTCGACAGACTCCTCCGCCTCCTGCCCGGATTCCTCCTCTTCATCGTTGTCCTTGCTGCGGTAGAGGTAGCCGATCACCTGCTGGCCCTCCGTACCGCTCACATTCGAGCGCCAGAAGTCATACCCGTAGGGGTCGCCAGCCAGAGCGCGCATGCCGGACGGCGTGTAGTCGTAGATGGTGTAAATCCCCTCCGGCGCATCGTCCGCAAAGCTGATCTCAATCTCGACCTTCGCCCTGCCGCCCACAGACAGCTCATCGCCCTCCAGCGGCAGGATGTTTTTCGACACTGTCACCATCTGGGCATCCTCTGTCAGGCCGGTGCTGTACTCCACGCTGCGCACGCTGGCATAGACATCGCCGTCGGCGGTGAAGTCCGCCGTCGCCAGCTCCGTCGCGCCCATGCTCAGGGTGAAGAAGCCCTGCTCCTCGCCCAGCTTTATCTCCTGCTTCTTGCCATCCCCATCTGTGTAGCGGAGCTTTGCGCTGTCCTCCCCTTCCGGCAGACGGAAGTAGCGGGCATAGCTGTACAGCTCCAGCTCATAGGGCTCCTGTTGGTTTTTGTCCTCCCCGGCATTCAGCAGATAGTCCATCAGCGCCGTGGCATCGGAGTGCCCCGTGATGGAGGTGAGCAGCAGCGCCGCCGCTGTGGCCTCCCGGTTGGCCGTTTCGTCGCCCACGCTGAGGAATCGCCAGCCCTCTGCGGTGTCGGTCATCTTGCCCACCATGCCCTCATAGAGGGCGTCGGCGGAGGCGTAGTCTCCCAGCGCCGCCATAGCTGCACCCAGGTAGAGTTTCTCGGTGTCGCTGTACTGGGGCTGCGTGAGCATGTAACGGAGGTCAAGCAGCACTGGGTCGCCCATGGCGGCCATGCCCAGCTGGCACATCACACGCTCGGTCTGTGTTGCCGACGCCTTGCCGCTCAAATCCCGGAAGTATTCGCGAAGCATGTAGCTGTCCAGCAGTTCCGGCGCAAGCAACGCAAGCTTTGCGGTGGCTCCTGCGTCGGGGCCGGAGGAGGGGAGCACCGCTATACCGCCGTCCTCCCGCTGCATGTTGTCCAATACAGCGGGCTTTTGCACCTCCTGCTGCTCCTCGACGGGGGTGAGGTTCTCCATCTGCTGCTCCGCAAGGTAAGCAGCGGCAGCCCGCTCGGTGCGCTCGGTGTCCGTCTGGGTGCTGAGTGCTTCCAGCAAATCCAGGTAGGGCTTCATCCGCCCGTCGTAGAAGTAGAGCCGAACAGGATAGCGCGCCGGGGTAAGACTGCCCAGCTCGCCTATCTCCACCGTGCGGGTGGTCGTGACGGCGAGGCCCTCCGCCGCCACCTGGAACTCGCGCTTCACGTTGTCCGCGCCGCCGGAGCCCGTGCCCTCCATGACAACGGAGTAGCTTCCGGCCTCCAGCTTGCCGAAGTTGACCGCGTCCCGGCTGCCCGCGGAGCCGCTGACAGTGCGACTGTCCAGCTCATTGCCCTCGGCGTCCAGCAGGGTGACGGTGTAGTCCACCCCGTCGCCCTGGCCGACGTCTTTTCCCACACAGTCCACCGAGACCACCACCTCGTCGCCGACCATATACTGGGAGGTGACCAGCGGGTTCAGAAAGAAGGGCAGGGTGGCGGAGGTCTGCCCGGTCGAGGTTCCGGCCTTCAAATCCGTTGTGACGGCAAGCGCCGTGATCCGCCAGGCAGTGATGTTGTCCGGTAGGTTGAAGGTGATCGTCCCCTTGCCCTGCCCGTCTGTGGAGAGCGTCTCGAAGAGGGCAGTGTCCAAAAAGACACTGCGCTGCTCCACGTAGCCACCGCCGCCGGTGAGGGGTGGCTCGGAAGGAGCCCCACCACCCTTTCCACCCATTTCGGCACTGGCATCTTCGGCAACTGCATCCCCATAGTTCACATAGGAGACATTCTGGGCAATGTAAGGGCTGTAGAACTGATAGAGATTGGACAGCAGATCGACATTCTGCTCCGCCAGGGCAAAAACGGATTCGTCCACTATACCCACGCAGAGCTCGGCCTTTACCGGGCTGCCGGAGCTGTCCAGCACCGTGAAGGAGGCCTTGACTTCCTCACCGGGGCGGTAGCTGTCCTTGTCGGTCTCAATCTCTATGGCGAGATCCTTCGTTGCGGCGTCCAGCGCGACACTCTGACTGACGACACTGTAGACATGCCTGCCGTCGAAGTAGGCCCCCGCTACCTGGATGCCCGGCATGGTGTTTTCGCTCACCGTGACGGCCTTGGCCTCCCCATCACTGAGAACACCCACCTCTTCCATGGATTTGTATACAACGCTGTAAAGCACTCTGCCCTGACTCTCCACCTTTTCGCCGTTGGCGTAGAGGCCGAGGGGGAGCTCCTCGCCCAGCTGGGAGACTGTCTGCGTTCCGTTGTCGGGGAAGAATGTGTAGCTGAGCTCGCTGTCGTAGGCATCCCAACGCCAGTTCCGGCCGCTGGAGGCCATGACAGGGCCGAGTACGCCTTGGGCTTCCACCTCCAGCCAGTACTGCTCCTCGCTGTTGCTCACGTAGCGGAGGTCGTCCAGCACCAGCTTACCGCCCTGGGTGGACACTTCCATGGTCTTTTCCACAGATTCTTCGCTGGAGTAGCTGTATCTTGTGACGGTACGCTTGTTCACCGCATCGTAGTATTCACTTTCCGGCGTCTTGGTGACGGTATTCTTCATCACCCTAACCGTGACCGGAATGTCCACCGCATCCCCGGCCAGCTGCTCGAAGTTGCTGCCTGTGAAGATCAGGGGGCGGTAGTCGTTCCAGTCGTCCAACTTGCTTTCATCCAGCACCGCGGAGGAGATTGTGACCGGGCCCTCTGCCAGGGAGCCCTCTATGCCCAAGGCTGTGCGGGAGGGCAGGCAGGTGAGAGAGCCGTAGGTGGAGAGGTAGACATCCTGCTCGTCCGTGCTGTTCACGTTGTACCACAAACTGGTGGGCTCCCAGCCGGGAACAGACCCATCATAGCCCAGCTCGGCGTCCAGCTTGCACTCCACCCGGGCGCGGCCGTCCTCGCCGAGGGTGAAAGAGATTTCCCCCAGCTTCTGCACCACGTCCCCGCTGAGGGAGAAGCTGCCGCCGCTCATGGGCGTGCCGTCGTAGTAGTGGGCCTCAATGTCCAGCACAGCGGTGTCGCCGTGGTAGTAGAACTCCTTGTCCGCGCGCACCGTCATGGTGTAGGAGGGCTTGGTGTACGCCTCCACCCGCACGCTGTCCCACCAGTAGACGCCGCCCTTTCCGTCCGTGACGCGCAGATCGTGCCACCCCGTCTGGATGGCGTCCAGCGGCAGCTCGCCGGAGAAAACCCCGTCCGCCTTCAGCTCCGCCCGCACCCTGGCCAACGGAGTCGTGCTGTTCCAGCTCTCCAGCGTCAGCCATACCTCGTCGGGCTGCACGGCCTCCGGGTCGTGGGGGCGCACCACGCCCCAGAACTTGACGGTGTCGGTGGGCATGTAGATTTCCCTGTCCTTATAGAGGGAGCTGTAGTGGGTGGCGCTGATATCCTCCACCTCTGACTGGGCGGAGAGGCTCATGCGACTGAAATATACGGCCTTTCCATCTCCCTCCAGGGTGACGTAGACGCTCTGTGCCGCTCCGGTTTCCAGGCGGGCCACGCCGTCCTGGCCGGTGGTCGCCTCGACCTCCACCAGCTCCTCTTTGTCCCGATCCTCGTAGTAGGACAGAGCCTCCTCCAAGCGAACCTTGACGCCCTCTCTGGGCTGCCCGGTGGCGGGGCTGTTCACCCACACCAGCGTGTCGCCCTCCACAGATTGCAGGTAAACACTCTCGTCACAAACCTGAATGAGCTTCTGGAGGGTGTATTCCCCGCCATCGCTGTTTTTTCCCGAAATCACCACCAGGTAGTGGCCGGACTCCAATTCGTCCGGCATGGGAATCTGGTGGTTCCATTGGCCTCTTCCCACCGTGATGAGGGGAGTGCTGTACTCCTCCGCCACCTCCAGGCCCTCGGTGTCTACTTGGTACTCCCACTGGCTGCCGAAGCCGGTGCGGTAATATTCGTCGTTCGCCTTCACCTCCGCGGCATAGGCCTCCAAGCTGGGGAAGCGGTAGATGGAGACCGCCTGGTCATCCCCAGTCAGATAGTCGGGATCGCCGTTCAGCTCCACCACCAGCGGATCACCCACAAGAAAGGTCTCTTCAAAGCTGCCGGAAATATACAGGCCGCCGTAACTGTCTCTCTCCGGCTGGACAGCGAAGGCAAACTGGTACTCCTTCTGAAGGGCTCTCCCGTTGGGGGCTGTCAGCCCCTCTTTCAGAGTGACCAAGTAGCTTGTGCCGTATTCCAGGGGCTCGGCGGGCTGAAACACCACCTTGTAGCCCTTTGTCTCGAAAGTTCCCTCCACCGCAGGCTGTATCTCGAAGTGCTCCGAAATATCCACGTCCGGGCTGTTGAAGGATATTTCAATGCCGCTTTCCGGCATGGCGTAGCGGTCTCCTATATAGGGATAGGTTCCGCTGACCAGCAGGTCGGTGCGGGTCTGAAAGGCAAAGGACTGCCGCACCGCCAGCGTGGTCGGGTGCAGCACCCTGGCAGCGTAGACAATTCCCTCCTCCAAGGGCCGCTCGGGGGTCAGCGTCCAGCTCTTCCCCGAGCCCTCCAGCGTATAATTGCCCACGCTGGGCTCGAATAGCAGCACCCTGCGCAACTCCTGCTCCGTGAGGCTCTCATCCAGGGCGATGGAGAACGCGCTGTCCGCCTCCACCCCCAGCTCGGTCTGGGAGAGAGCTTCAACCGTGAAGATTGGGGGCTCCTCCCCCGCGGCGCCCTCCCTGTCCCGGAGCAGCAGAAACGCGGCGGTGCCGCCCACCGCCAGCAACAGCACTGCGACAATTGCGATGATCCATCCCTTTTTCATGAAAATTCTCCCTATGAATAATAGATTGGTTTATCTGGCTCTGCTAATAAAACCGGAAATGGGCCGAAAACATTACACCTGAAATATCTTTTGACAGGGAATCGCCTATTGTCGTTTTGCACGACAAATACTACTATCCTTTGTGCAAACCATCCCTACATTACTCTAATTTGCTGCCAAGGTCAAGCGATGCCGCGCGCCCGGTCAACCGGTGCTGTGTTTCTTGACTTTTTGCCCCCTTCGCGATATAATTGTTTACTATTGGCGGCCAAAAAAGCCGCGAATTTACAGCGTTTTATACAGGCATTCCCGACCGCGCAGCAGCGCAGAGGAACCAAAATCTATGGACAATAAGAATCAAACATCCAAAGAGGAAGAACGCTACCTGGCGGCGACGCTCTCCTTTCTGGAAGATCGTCTGGAAACGGAACGCCAGAATATAGACGACAAAAAGGGCGCGCTGATCGCCTATCGTCGTGAAATGTACGACAATGTCACCCACAGCGCCCAGGACTACAACAAGCTCTCCGAGGCCGCGCAGTACCTCTCCCCCCTGCAGGTGCAGACCATGGACTACGAGGCCACCGAGCAGCGCATTCGGTTGTATGAGAAGATGCACGACTCCCCCTATTTCGCCCGCATCGATTTCGAGACAGAGCGCTGGGGAAAGGAAACCGTCTACATCGGCATCGGCACCCTGGAGGACGAGGATACCTTTGACATCTACGTTCACGACTGGCGCGCCCCCATCTCCAGTGTCTTCTACCGATACGAGCTCGGCCCCGCCTCCTACCGCGCCCCTGCCGGACTAATTGAAGGTGAAATCACTCTCAAGCGCCAATATGAGATTCGCGGCGGCAAGCTGAACTTTTTCTTCGACTCGGGCGTCAACATCGTGGACGACGTGCTCAAGGAAGCCCTCTCTCAGAACGCCTCCCCCCAGATGCGTACAATCGTGGAAACCATCCAGCGGGAGCAGGATCAGGTCATCCGGGATATCGAAAACGACCTGGTCATCGTACAGGGCGTCGCGGGCAGTGGCAAGACCTCCATCGCCCTCCACCGGGTCGCTTTCCTGATGTACCAGGGGCTGAACGGCAGGCTGGGCGCCCACAACATCGTCCTCATCTCCCCCAACAAGCTTTTCGCCCAGTACATCTCCCAGGTGCTGCCCGATCTTGGGGAGGAAAATGTCCAGACACTCACCTTCGAGCGGCTGTTCTACAATGTATTTGGCGAATCCGCCGAACTGCGCAGCCGCAATGCCGTGCTGGAGGAAATCCTCTCACAGGAAGACAGAGAAAAGAAGGCCTTCCTGGAGCAGTGCTACCGCGCCAAAACCTCCCTCGCCTTTTTGGAGCTGCTGGACAAGCTCATCGAATACTACGAGCGCAGGCTCATCCCCTTCTCCGACCTCTACTACGGCGGCAAGGTCATCGCCAACCGGGAACTCATGAAGGCGCGCTTTCTTCAAAACCGGGAGCTGCCTGTGCAGAGCAGGCTGGGCCACATTGAATCCGCCCTGAGCGAGCAGCTGCTCGCCCTGCGGCCCGCCCACCTGGCCGCGTTAGAGAGCAAACTGCGGAACAGCGACGCCCACAGCTACGACTACAAAACCGCCGCGAGACTGATCTCCACCAAGCAGTCCTCCGCCCTGATGGCCGAGCTGCGCAAGTTCACCCGCATCGACTACCTGGGCCTCTACCGCCATCTCTTCACCCACGACACCCTGCTGCGGCAGCTGGCCGGGGACTTCTACCCCCAGATCAAAGAAGTGGCCGCCCACACCCGGGATCGCCTGGAATCCGGCGCTCTGGACTACGCCGACGGCATCGCGGTGCTCTACCTCAAGCTGCGCATGGACAGCGGCAACAGCTTCGCCGACATCCGCCAAGTGGTTGTGGACGAAGCACAGGACTACTCCCCTGTCCACTATGAAATTCTGGGCAGACTGTTCCCCGAGGCCAAGTTCACCGTGCTGGGCGACCTGAACCAGACTATTGTGGACACGGGTGAGAGCTCCCTCTACGAGACCATCCGCCGGGTGTTGGGCAAAAAGCGCAACACCATGGTGAGCCTCTGCAAAAGCTTCCGCTGCTCCTACGAGATTGCCTCCTTCGCCTCCCGCTTCGCCGACGAAGAGATGGTGATTGAGCGGCTGGAACGCCACGGCGAGGAGCCGGAAATTCACTCCGCCAAGAGCGAGGAGGAGCTGTACAATCAGCTTGCCTCACAGCTTGCCGCCTGGCGGGAGGAGGGTTTCGGCGCGGCCGTCATCTGCAAAAACGCCGAAGAAGCCAAAACCGTCCAACAAATGCTGGAGCCGCTGTGCGGCGCGCACCTGGTCACCGACAGCCACAAGGCCATGCTCACCGGCACGGTGGTGCTGCCCGTCTACCTGGCCAAGGGGCTGGAGTTTGACGCTGTGGCCATCTGGGGCGCGGACGCCACTCATTACCGGGACGATGAGGACAGGAGGCTGCTCTATATCTCCTGCACCAGGGCCCTGCACAGGCTGCGGCTGTACCACACGGGAAAGGCCAGCCCGCTGCTGAAGGCAAAGCAAGGCAAACAATAACACAAAAACGGGGACATTTATCTGTTCCCGTTTTTTCTTTTTTCCGTTCTTGCATCGGGAACTGCATCGGTGCTATATTGAACTCAGAATGGCAAAAAGGAGGGTTCCCCATGCAAATTCAGCGTTGGGAGGGCACCATGACCCCCAAGGAGCGGGTGCTGCTCGCCATGAACCGAGAGATTCCCGACCGCGTCCCCATCAATTACATGACCAACCCCACCGTCCACGGCAAGCTGGCCGCCGCCCTTGGCATTGATCCCGGGGACTACGAAGGTGTCCTGGAGGCGCTTGGCGTCGACTTCCGGGGCGCGCATCCCCCATATATCGGCCCCGCGCTCTTTCCCGATCCGGGCCCGGAACGGCAGGTTGATCCTGTCTACGGCTTTGTCACCCGCTGGGTGGAGAACAGCGACGGCGGCTACTGGGACTTCTGCGACTTCCCTCTACAGGGGGCCGACCCGGAGACCGTCGCGGCCTTCCCGGTGCCGAATCCCGACGATTACGACTACGACCGTGCAATCGAAGCACTGCGCCACTACGACGGCAAGGGCTACGCCGCACACATCGGCAACGCGGGCATCACCGACATCATCAATTCCACTGGCAGGGTCATGGGCATGGAGGACACCCTCATGAACCTCCTTACCGGGGACGAGGCCACCCTCACCTACATCGACCGCACCCTGGATATGGAGTTGCAGGTCATGTCGCGCCTGCTGGAGAAGGCGAAGGACAGCATCTCCTTCCTCTGGCTGGGGGAGGATCTGGGCACCCAGCACACCCCCATGATCAGCCTGGAGCTCTACCGCGAGGTGCTCCGCCCCCGCCACGAGCGCTTTGTGG
This sequence comes from Oscillospiraceae bacterium, assembly GCA_047973265.1. Lineage (GTDB taxonomy): Bacteria > Bacillota > Clostridia > Oscillospirales > Ruminococcaceae > WRAV01. The sequence continues at coordinate 13,425 of JBKEBS010000112.1, read as the reverse complement.
ATTTGGGCAAGGCCTACGACAAGCCTGTGATGATTCACAGCTGCGGAAGCTCCAGCTGGGCCTATAACGATTTCATTGAGATGGGTATCAGCGTGGTAGACACCCTTCAGCCCGAGGCCGCCAACATGTCCCCGGAGTACCTCAAGGCCACCTATGGCGACCGCCTGGCCTTTCACGGCTGCATCTCCACTGCGGGCCCATTGGCCTACGGCACCCCGGAGGAGGTGGTGGAGACCGTCCGCCACACCCTGGAGGTCATGATGCCGGGCGGCGGATACATGCTCTCCCCCACCCACGCCATTCAGGACAATACCCCCGTGGAGAATATCGTTGCCATGTACAACGCCGCCCACCGCTACGGCAGATATTGACAGCAAAAAAAGGACTGCTCCGTTTTGGAGCAGTCCTTTTGCATTCGCTATTTTCTTCTCATCATGATGACGATTACAATGATGACCACCAGCGCCACAACCATGCCCACGGCAAAGATGCCCAGCATCCCGCCCATGGGGTCTCCCGTTTGGGGCAGCGCCCCCTGAGCCGACACGGGAAGCGCGGACAGCGCACACAGTATGACAAGCGACAAAGCAACAAAAATCTTCTTCATCCGACCAGCTCCTATATAATAGTATCTCACATTATACCACCGCGCGCCCTTCTGTCAACGCGATTTGTCTTGACTTTACGTGGCTGCCCCGCTAAAATGAGTTGATCTATATGCTATGCGAATACTATGATAAGGAATGATGGCAATGCTGAACAATGAAAAAACCATGGAAAAAATAACGGCCCTCTGCAAGGGCAGGGGCTTTATCTTTGCGGGCTCCGAAATCTATGGCGGCCTTGCCAACACTTGGGATTACGGCCCCCTGGGCGTGGAATTCAAAAACAACGTGAAAAAGGCTTGGTGGAAAAAGTTCGTCCAGCAGTCCCCCTACAATGTGGGACTGGACAGCGCGCTGCTCATGAACCCCCAGGTCTGGGTGGCTTCCGGCCACGTGGGCGGCTTCTCCGACCCGCTGATGGACTGCAAGAGCTGCAAGACCCGCCACCGGGCGGATCAGCTTATTGAGGATCAGGCAGGAGTCAATCCCGCCGGCTGGAGCGATGGGCAGATGATGGACTACATCAAGGAAAACCACATCAAGTGCCCCGACTGCGGCGCGGAGAACTTCACCGACATCCGTAAGTTCAACCTGATGTTCAAGACCTTCCAGGGTGTCACGGAGGATGCGAAAAACGAAATTTACCTGCGGCCCGAAACCGCCCAAGGTATTTTCGTCAACTTCCAGAACATCCAACGCACCACCCGGAAAAAGCTGCCCTTCGGCGTGGCCCAGATCGGCAAGAGCTTCCGCAACGAGATCACCCCCGGTAACTTCACCTTCCGCACCCGCGAGTTCGAGCAGATGGAGCTGGAGTTCTTCTGCAAACCCGGCACCGACCTGGAGTGGTTCTCTTACTGGAAGGACTTCTGCAAAAACTGGCTGCTTGGCTTGGGCATGGTGGAGGAGAATCTCCGCCTGCGGGATCACGACCCGGAGGAGCTCTCCCACTACTCCAAAGCCACCACAGACTTCGAGTTCCTCTTCCCCTTCGGCTGGGGCGAGCTGTGGGGCATCGCTGACCGCACCGATTTCGACCTAATGCAGCACCAGGAGCACTCGGGCAAGAGCATGGAATTCTTCGACCAGGAGACCGGTGAGAAGTTCGTCCCCTATGTGGTGGAGCCCTCCCTGGGCTGCGATCGTGTCGCCCTGGCCTTCCTGGTGGACGCATACGATGAGGAGGATGTCGACGAGAAGGACACCCGCGTTGTGCTACGCCTCCACCCCGCGCTGGCCCCCTTCAAGGCCTGCATTCTGCCCCTCTCCAAGAAGCTCTCGGAGAAGGCCATGGCCCTGCGGGACGAGCTTGCCGCCGAGTGGATGGTGGACTTTGACGACACGGGCTCCATCGGCAAGCGCTACCGCCGCCAGGACGAAATCGGCACCCCCCTCTGCATCACCTACGACTTCGAGAGCGAGGAGGATGGCGCAGTCACCATCCGTGACCGGGACAGCATGGAGCAGGTGCGTATCCCTATGGATCAAGTCAAAGCCTACATAGCGGACAAAATGGCATATTAATGTAAGCGAATCTCGTGCAGGGGACGGCAGCTGTGCCGCTCCCTGCTTTTTTGCGCCGAAAATGAAAGCTGATTTGATATTGCTTTCCGCATCAATTGGTGGTATCATGTTTGAGTATAATTTGTATAACATAGCCATGAATCGCGCCCATGTTGAACCCATCGGATTTCGTATCCGCGGGTACGGCAGGGCGCAAATCATTCAAGAGGAGTGAACCACCGTGAGCTGCCAATGCCAGGAAACGGTCTGGAGCTTTCAGGACCCTTCCATCGATCCCGCCCTGCTGGAGCCCGCACTGGAAAAGTACGCCTCCACCCCGGGCAGCCTGATCACAATCCTCCAAAAGGCCCAGGAGCTGTACGGCTATCTGCCGGTTGACCTGATGGCCTACATCGCCCACCGCACAGGCGTCAAGCCCGCCAAGGTGCTGGGGGTGGTGAGCTTCTACACGCAGTTCCGCACCAAGCCGGTGGGAAAAAACCTCATCCTGCTCTGCAAGGGAACCGCCTGCCATGTCAACGGCGCGGGGGCAATCGAGAAGGTGCTGCGGGAGGAGCTTGGCGTGGAGGAGGGCGAAATCACCCCCGACGGCTTGTTCACCTACAATAACGTGGCCTGCCTGGGCTGCTGCAGCCTCTCCCCCGTGATGATGATCGGGGAGGAGACCTTCGGCACTCTCACTCCGGATAAGGCCAGAAAAGTTTTGAAAGATTTCCGGGCAAAATCGGAGGTGACCGCATGAATACCAATACACGAGTGGTCGTCGGCCGGGGCAGCTGCGGCATCGCCGCAGGCGCGGGCAGAATTTCCGACCTGTTTGTGCAGGGCGTGAGCAAGGATCAGCTGGACTGTGAGGTCGACTCCACCGGCTGCATCGGCATGTGCTACCTGGAGCCCATCGTTGAGGTTTACGAAGGGGATGCCCCCTGCCGCACCTATGTGAAGGTGGACGACGCAGGAGTGGAGGCCATCCTGGCCGAGCTCGGCGGACAAAAGGATGTGGCCAACGCCTACCTCATCTCCGACGAGGATATGAACAATCTCACGGGGCAGCACCGCATTGCATTGCGCAACTGCGGCGTCATTGACCCCGACAGCATCGACGAGTACATTGCCCGGGACGGCTACAAGGCGCTGGACATGCTGCGAGACTACTCCCGGGACGACGTCATTGGGATCGTCAAGACCTCCGGCCTTGGCGGGCGGGGCGGTGCGGGCTTTCCAACCTGGTTCAAGTGGAATGCCGCCCAGAAATCCCCCGGCCATGAGAAATATGTCATCTGCAATGCCGACGAGGGCGACCCCGGGGCGTTTATGGATCGCGCCCTGCTGGAGGGCGACCCCCACGCCGTCATCGAGGGCATGCTCATCGCGGCCTATGCCATCAACTCCGGGGAGGGCGTGGTCTATGTACGCGCAGAATACCCCCTGGCTATCCAGCGGCTGCAAAGGGCTATCGATCAGGCTTTGGAGCGGGGCTTCCTTGGCGACAATATCATGGGCACCGGCTACCGCTTCAACCTGCGCATCAAAGCGGGGGCGGGCGCCTTTGTCTGCGGCGAGGAGACGGCGCTCATCGCCTCCCTGGAGGGAGAGCGGGGCATGCCCCGCCTGAAGCCTCCCTTCCCCGCCGAGAAAGGCTACTGGCAGAAGCCCAGCAACATCAACAACGTGGAGACCTACGCCAACGTGCCCTGGATTATCCGCAACGGCGGCGAGGCCTTTGCGGCGCTGGGCACCGAAAACTCCAAGGGCACCAAGGTTTTTGCCCTCACCGGAAAGGTTGCAAAGGGCGGCCTGGTGGAAATTCCCATGGGCAGCACCATCCGGGAGGTCATCTACGGCCCGGGCGGCGGTATTCGGGGCGGCAAGGCCTTCAAGGCTGTCCAGATGGGCGGCCCCTCCGGCGGCTGCATCCCGGCCGAGCTCATCGACACGCAGATCGACTACCGCTCCCTGGCGGCGACTGGGGCCATCATGGGCTCCGGCGGCATGGTCGTCATGGACGAGACCACCTGCATGGTGGATATGGCCCGCTTCTTCCTGGACTTCACCTGCAAGGAGAGCTGCGGCAAGTGCATACACTGCCGTATCGGCACCAAGCGGATGCTGGAAATCCTTACACGCATCACCGAGGGCGAGGGCCGGGAAGGCGACATTGAGCTGTTGGAGGAGCTGGCCCTGCAGGTGCGGGAGGGCTCTCTCTGCGGTCTTGGGCAGACTGCCCCCAACCCCGTGCTCACCACCCTGCGCTATTTCCGCCATGAATACGAAGATCACGTGCATAATAAGCACTGCACAGCCCACCAGTGCACGGCGCTGCTGAGTTACTCCATCGACGCGGACAAGTGTACGGGCTGTACCCTCTGCGCGCGCAAGTGCCCTGTGGACGCCATTGCGGGCGAGGTCAAAAAGACCCATGTCATCGACATGGACAAGTGCATCAAATGCGGCAACTGCGCCACTGTCTGCCGGTTCGGCGCGGTGGTTGTAGACTGATGGGCTGCATGATCTGTGACCGCATCGACCTGACTAAGCGTGGTGAAAACCCCTTTCTTGTGCGGGAACTGGAGACCGGCTATGTGGTCATCGGCGACCACCAGCATTTCCGGGGCTACAGCCTGTTCCTCTGCAAGGCGCACGCGACAGAACTGCACTTCCTGCCCCAGCCCTTTCGCAGCAAGCACCTGGAGGAGCTGGCGCTGGTCTATGAGGCCATCTACCGCGCCTTTCAGCCAGACAAGATGAACTGCGAGCTGCTTGGCATGGGGGAGGGCAGCGCTCACATACACTGGCACCTCTTTCCCCGGCGGGACGGCGACATAGACCACAGGGGGCCTGTTTGGCACATGCCCTTTGAGGAGATGTACGCGGAGGACAAGCGCCCGTCGCCGGAAGAGCTTACAGAGCTGAAAGCGGCCCTTGGCAGGGCGCTGGAGGAGTTGCTCTGTGCACATAATGAAGTGGAGGGTTCCTGAGAGAGATGAGTGAGATTCGACTGAATATAGACGGCCGGGAGCTTCGCGGCTACGAGGGCCAGACTGTCCTGGAGATTGCCCGGGAAAACGGCATCCAAATCCCCACGCTCTGCCAGGACGACCGGGTGAAGATGTACGGCTCCTGCGGGGTTTGCGTGGTGGAGGCCGAGCACACGCCAAAGCTGCTGCGCTCCTGCTCCACCTATGCCAGCGATGGCATGGTGATCAAGACCGACACCCGGCGGGTTCGGGATACCCGCAAAACAGCGCTGGAACTGCTGCTCTCCGACCACACCGGCGACTGCCGCCCCCCCTGTGTACTCGCCTGCCCCGCCCAGACCGACTGTCAGGGCTACGTGGGGCTCATCGCCATGGGCGAATACGACGAGGCCCTCAAGCTGGTCAAAAACAAGATTCCCCTGCCCGGCTCCATCGGGCGGGTCTGTCCCCACCCCTGTGAACAGGCCTGCCGCCGGGACCTGGTGGAGGAGCCCATCAACATCGCGGCCCTCAAGGCCTTTGTCGCCAACAAGGATATGGAGCTGGCCGCCGGAAACGGCGACGCGGCTGAACTTCTTGTGCCCGAAACCGGCGAGGACACCGGCAAAAAGGTGGCCGTCATCGGCGGCGGCCCCGGCGGCCTGACAGCCGCCTACTTCCTGCGCCAGCAGGGCCACCGGGTGGAAATCTTCGACAAGATGCCCACCATGGGCGGCATGCTCTACTACGGCATCCCCGAGTACCGTCTCCCCAAGGATTACCTCTCCGCCGAGATCGAGTCCATCCACCGCATGGGCGTCACCTTCCACAACAATATCCAGGTGGGCAAAGACATCTCTCTGGATTGGCTGCGGGAGCAGTTTAACGCGGTCATCGTGGCCGTGGGCGCCTGGACAAGCACCTCTCTGCGCTGTCAGGGCGAAGAGCTGGAGGGCGTCATCGGCGGCATCGACTTTTTGCAGACCGTGGCGCTGGACCGCGCCCCCCTCACCGGCAGGAGCATCGCAGTGGTGGGTGGCGGCAACACCGCAATGGACTGCGCCCGCACCGCGATCCGCCTGGGGGCGGACAAGGTGTACAACATCTACCGCCGCACCCGGGACGAGATGCCCGCCGAGGACATCGAGATCGAGGAGGCCATGGAGGAGGGCGTGGAGTTCAAGTTCCTCACCAACCCCATTGAGGTCGTGGAGGAGGGTGGCTGCGGCAAGTGCTCCTCCATGCGGCTGCAAATCATGGAGCTTGGCGAGCCAGACGCCTCCGGACGCCGTGCCCCCGTGGCCGTGGAGGGCGCGGAGGAGACCGTGGAGGTTGACACCGTCATCGTCGCCATCGGCCAGAAGCTGGATGTCAGCGGCTTCGAGGCGATTGAACGCACCCGCTGGGGCACCATCGCCGCGGATGAGTCCACCTTCCGCACCAGCCTGGAGGGCGTGTTCGCCATCGGCGACGCCACCAACAACGGCGCGGATATCGCCATCACCGCCATCGGCGAAGCGAAGAAGGCCGCCGAAGTGGTGGATTCCTTCCTGGCAGGCGAGGAAACCGGCTACAGGGCCCCCTATCTTGTCACCCGTGAGGTCACCGCCGACATGCTGGCGGACAAGCCAAAAGTTCCCCGGAAGAATCCCTGTCACCGCTCCCCCGCCGAGCGCCGGGACAACTTCCTTGAAGTCAACTATTCCCTCACCGACGAGCAGGCCCAGGCAGAGGCCGCCCGCTGCCTGGAGTGCGGCTGCCACGACTACTTCGAGTGCCAGCTCATCGACTACGCCAACCAATACGATGTTCAGCCCCAGAAATACGCCGGGGAGGTGCACCACCGGGAGAACACCGGGGAACACCCCTTCATCCAGCGCAACCCGGACAAGTGCATCCTCTGCGGGCTGTGTGTGCGCATCTGTGACGAGGTTGTGGGCCCCACTGCCCTCGGCCTGGTGGGCCGTGGCTTCGACACCCTGGTGGCCCCCTCCCTGGAGCTGCCCCTGAACCAGTCGGGCTGCATCTCCTGCGGCCAGTGCGTCCACGTCTGCCCCACCGGGGCCCTCACCGAGACCATGCTTGCCCCCAAACAGGTGCCCACGGCGGAACTATTCACACCCACCACTTGCTCCTTCTGCTCGGTGGGCTGCTCTCAAAAGTTGACCCATACCGGCGGCCAGCTGCTGCGCGCACTGCCGACAAACGACAACCCCGCTGAGGCGCTGCTCTGCATGAAGGGCCGCTTCGGCTTTGGCGAAATCGACAAAGAGCCCCGCCTCACCTCCCCCCTGCTGCGCACGCCGGAAGGGGCGCTGGAGGAGGTCTCCTGGCGGGACGGCCTTACCTGGCTGGCGAAGAAACTGCAATCCATCCAGACCATTCACGGACGTGACAGTGTGGGGGTCGCCGTCTCCGAGCGGTACACCAACGAGGAAATCGACGCGATTGCCGCCTACACCGAACAGGTGCTGGGCACCGGCAACCTCTTCTCCTTTGGAAAGACAGAGAGCGGCCTGGCCGACGTGCTGGGCCGGGATGCCTCCACCGCCGACTTCGACGAGCTGGAGAACACCGGGCTCATCCTGCTGGTGGAATCCGACATCCAGAGGCCCCACCTCATCGCAGGGTTGCGGGTGCGAAAGGCCGTACAGCGGGGCGCAAAGCTGATTGTCCTTAACTCGTTTGAATCCGCTGCCGACGACCTAGCCGCCATCAAGCTGGATCCCGGCGAGGATCTCTCCCTGTTGCGGCAGCTGGCCAAGGCTGTGCTGACAGCTTCCACCGCAAAGGGCTTGGAGGGCGCAGAAGAGTTGCTGGCTTCCTTGGCCGATGTGGAGGTCTCCGGTGGTGCACAGGCCGTGGCCGACGAATACCTCAAAGCGAAAAAGGCGGTCATTGTATTTGAACAGAACCGTGTCACTTCTGACGCCGCGCGGCTGCTGGGCGATATCGCCCTGGCAGGCGGCCACGCCTTTGGCGGAAGAAACGGCGTTATTCAACTGAAACCCGGCGCAAACTCCCAGGGCCTAGCAGATCGCGGCGTCAAGGCCCTCGGCGAGATTGACCTTGCCGCCCTCAAGGGGCTGGTTGTCTTTGGCGAGGATATCGATCCCGGCAAGCTGTCCCACCTGGAGCTGCTTGCCGTGCAGGATTTACACCTCACGGCTGCTGCAGAAGCCGCGAATCTTGTCCTTCCCGCCACGAGCTATGCAGAGGTGGAGGGAAGCTACACCAACACTGTCGGCAGCATCGGGCCGGTGCACAAAGCAGTCGACAGCCCCGTTGCACTGGACAATGTGGAGCAAATTCGGGAGCTGGCACGCGTTGTCGGGGCCGAACTGTCGGTCGCTTCTGCTGAGACAACCGATTCAATGCCCGCCCGGCTTGCCGTGGTGGACAACGGCCCCCTGCAGATGCAGACCGCCTCCACCAACCAGCTTTACAACCGGCTGGCCGCCTTCGCCAAGGAGCAGGGACTCTGAGCCAATCCGCCAACCTCACCCAAAAAGGAGCGCGACCATCATGTTTTCTCCCTACCTCGGAACGATTATCATTGCAGGTGTTCTTCTGCTTGGCCTCGTCGCCTTCTTGATTGTGAGGAGGCGCGGCAAAAGCACTCCTGCCACTGTCGAGCCTGTGACAGCCGGGCCTGAGGGCATTCCGCCCGAGATCATCGCCGCCATCTCCGCCGCTGTCTCCCTCTGCATGGAGGAAGAGGCGCCGGGGCAGCCCTTCCGCATCGCCTCCGTCGTGCGCGCCGGGCAGGAGGGCCGAGCCCCCTGGAGTGAGGCCGGGCTCCGGCAAAACACCAACCCCTTCTAACGGAAAAAGCGAAGCCAAATGGCTTCGCTTTTTTGTTGGGGTTGATCCGCTAATAGACCGACGTTCTGCGCTGGATGATGACCTCCTGTGCCGTGCGCTTGATCTGAAAGAGGTGTTCCCGCTCTGGCGTGCGCACCTTTTTGATCAGCTTTCCCTCCGGGGCGTACACCCTGGCGTAGTAGATCAGACCGCTCTTCCAGTCCATATCCAGTATGCAGTTTCCTTTCAGCCGCATCCCCCGCAGGGAGCCGCTGGGCCACAGGCTGGGCAGTGCGGGAAGCAGCACAATCTCCTCCTGGTGACTCTGGGCCAGCGTCTCCAGCATGGCGGAGGCGAATGTCATAGTCTGGGCCACCTGGGGGTGCCCGTCCTCCAGCATAAACAGATTCTGGCAGAGGAACTCCCGCATCGCCCTCTCCATATGCTTTCCCGCCTCTTCGCCCTTGTACAGCCGGGCATAGAGGGAGGCGATCGAGCAGAGCGTCCATCCCGCCGCGTCGTAATCGGAGGAGAGGAGGCGCTCCAAGCTGATCTCCACTGCCTTTGCCAGCTCCGGCGTCTTTTCCGGTGTGATCAACGTGCCGGGATAGCAGGCGAACAGCTGCCCCATATACCGGTGGCCGGGATGCTCCTCGCCGAAATCATCAATCCACTCCTGTATGCCGCCGGTGGAGGGGCTGATCGTGATGTCGGGAAACCTTTCCAGCGCCTGGAGAAGCTCCTCCCGGAGTTCTCCCCCAAAACCCGGCCTCTCTACAGACAGGATTTGCAACAGCTGTAGAGTGGCCAGAAACAGCTGGGTAATCATCTGGGTATCGCAGGCGCATCCATAGGTCAGGGCGGTGGCCTGTCCGTCCGGCGCGATGTACCGGCTGTGGGGCGAAACCGAGGGGGCCAGCACCAGCTTGCCCGGGCAGGCTGAGCCCACGGGGGCCTCCACAAGGCTGTCCAACGCAAAGCGCACACTGCCCTCAATCAGCGGAAATATCCGGTCTCTCAGATAGGGCTCGTCCATTTTGTAGCTGTAGCGGTTGATGAGCTGCAGGGCAATCCAAACGCCGCCCAGGGGCCATAGTCCCAGCAGGTCGTGAAAAGGCCCCGCACTGCCCCACAAGTCGGTGGCGTTGTGCATGGCCCAGCCGCGGGTGTTGTATTGGCGCTGGGCGGCATCCTGCTGCTGGCGGTGAACCTGCCCGGTCACTGTCCAGCTGTGTATCTGCTCGTGCAGGCTGCCCAGCCCCACCGCCTCCGCACAGCCAAAGGGGGCCTGGAAGATGCCGTCCAAATAGAAAGCGGAGCCCCAGGGCGGATCGGTCTGATCATTCCAGATGCCCTGACGGTTGGGGGGAAGGCAGCCGGGACGGGCCGATGCGATCAGCAGGTACCGGCAGTAGTTGAAATAGAGGGCGGAAAAGGTGTGATCTGTCTCCCCGGCCCTGATCCGCTCCAGCCGAGAAGCTGTATTGAGCCTCGCCAGCGAGAGCTCCTCTTTTTCACAGGAGGCGGCAAGATTCAGGGAAAAGCGGCCGTATAGCTCCCTGTAGTCGGCGCGGTTGTCCTTGCGCACCGTTTCATAGGGCTTGCCGCTGACCGCCGCCATTGCCGCCTCGCAGGCGTAGCGCACATCCCCCATGCGGGCGTTGGTGTAGGTGGTCACATAGAGCGTCACGGCGGAGGCTCCGTCCACGCTGAGCCTGGGCTGCTGCCTGCCCTTGACGGACTTGCTCACAGCTCCGCCCTCCGCCACCACCTTGACGATGGCGCAGAAGTGGATGCCCTCGGGGTCGCACCAGCCGGAGAGCACCAGAGTGTCCTCCCCCTCCGGGGTAATCCAGACATTTTGGCCGCCTGTCATGCTGACAAAGCAGCTGATCCCCGCCGGGTCTTCTGTCTCCACCCGGTAGATGATCGCCTGATCGGGTGTGGAGACAAAGCAGGTCTTCTTCCAGGCGAAGCCCCCCCTGCGGTAGGCGGTCTCCACCTCGGCGCTCTTCAAATCCAGCATCCGCACATAGTTGCCGTAGGTGCGGCTCTCCTTGGTTTCCAAAAAGAGGTCGCAGAGGGGCTGGTAGGGGAAAACTTCCTTGGGGATGGAGAGCATGGAGCGGGCGGCCAGCTCCTCCGCCTCGGCGTAGCGGCCCTGGAACAGCAGCTCCCGCACTTCCGGCAGGGCAATCCTGGCCTGGGGGTTGATTCTGTCCAACGGCTTTCCCGCCCAGACGCTCTCCTCGTTGAGGGCCAGCCGGTCACGGTTTACGCCGCCAAACACCATGGCGCCCATCCTGCCGTTTCCCACCGGAAGGGCCTCTGTCCATGTTTCCGCAGGGGTTCTGTACCACAAAACCTCCTGTAGCATTTCTTCCTTTGTTCGCTCCATTGCAATGTACATTCCTTTCGAGACCGGCGGGGGAGGGGCAGAAAATTGCACTCCTCCGCCAAACGCCCATGCAATCCGCCGAACGGTTTCCGCACGGATAACTATGACCGCGATTCCAAGCAACACGAGCCGCCGCAATACTCCTCAAGGACAACACACTTCACGGGCAAACGCGGTGAAAAAGATTACCTTTTCACTCTTACATGACGAATTATAGCATCTAAGGCTTGTAAAGAGCAAGTCTCTTTCCGTCGAAACAAAGGCAATTGTCCCATCCCGCCCCGTGTTTGGACACTGCTTCCGTCGGATGATGGGTTTATTCCTCGAATTCCAGAAAGGCCATGTGCTCCATGTAGAAATTGTTGAACTCAGCGGTGGCCGAGAGGTTGACCTCTGTTGAGACAGCCAGTATCCTCTCCATCCGCTCCGCCTCCGAGGGCTCCAGCAGGTAGCGCACCGCTCCGCCCAGGGAGGCGTTGCCAACCGGGTGGATTCTCCCCTCCAGCTCCCGTGGCAGCAGGCCGATGTCCAAGGCCTTCTCCACATCCATGGTGAGGCCGAAGCCTCCAGCCAGGTAGACCCTATCCAGCTCGCCCGCTGTGAGTCCCGCGTGCACAAGCAGAGTCTCCATACCCGCCCGGACAGCGGCTTTGGCCAGCTGTATCTCCCGGACATCCTTCTGGGTAAAGACGATCTCCTCCCCTTCCGCCGTCTTGGCAAGGGGATAGCCGTCGTCGAAGTAGTCCTCCTCCAGCAGGCCGGTTTCATCCACCAATCCGGCGCCGAGAAGAGCCGCCGCAGTGTCGATGACCCCCGTCCCGCAAATGCCGATGGGCGAGCCGCCGCCGATGGTCTCGAAGCCGGGCGCGCCGTTCTCGATGGTCAGGTGGCTGATTGCCCCCGTCACGCTGCCGGTGCCCCATGTGATGCCGCCGCCCTCAAAGGCGGGCCCCGCGGCGGTGGCGGTGCAGAGGATTTCTTTGCCTGTCCCCAAAGCCATCTCCCCGTTGGTGCCCAAGTCCAGCAGCAGGGTGGGGCCGTTCAGTCTGTCGAAATCGCAGAGTAGCATGCCCGAAGCGATATCCCCGCCCACATAGGTGGAGACGCCGGGCAGCACTGTCGCCGGGATGTCGGGCCAGTCGGTGCCGATCAGCCCAGACAGCGGCAGATGAACTGTATCGATATTGACAGGGGTAAATGGGAACACCCCCAACGTCTCGCAAGGGTAGCCCAGCAGCAGGTGGGTCATGGTGGTGTTGCCCGCAATGACGACCCTGTTCAAGGCGTCCAGAGGCTGTTCCGCCGCCTTTAACAGCGCATGTATGCCGTCTGCGATCACACCTGTGACCGCTGTGCGCAGCGCCTCCCCCGCACCCTCATTTGCCGCCTTGATGCGGGAGATGACATCCGCGCCGTAGCTGCGCTGGGGATTCAGGGCTGTGTGGGAGGCCAACAGCCTCCCGCTGGCCAGCTCGAAGCACTGCATGGCGAGGGTGGTGGTGCCAATGTCTATGGCGATACCGCAGCCTGTTCCTCCATAGCTGCGCTCACTGTCGGTACTTTGATAGCTGTCCACCACGTGAAAGCCCTTCCGCTCCGGGCTGGGGAGGCTGATTCCACAGTTCCCTGTGGGTATGGCAAGGCAGGCAAGCCGCCAGCCGGACGCCAACTCGGCCCCGGAAAAGAAGCGCTCGTCTCCGGGGGTGACGGCGAGCTCCCCCGACAGCAGGCGGACTCTGCATTTTCCACAGGTTCCCTTGCCGCCGCAGGTGGCGTCGATGGGAATTTTGGCCTGTTGCAACAGCTCCAGCAGGGTGGCTCCATCGTTCCGGTGCAGGATTGAGGCGGGGCCGTCGAGGCCCTCCACCTGTATTTCAAAATAATCGCTCATATATGACCATACCTTTCTGCGAAAGGCACCAACGAGGAATGAAACAGGGCCGGTGCTTTCGCTGTAAATTGTAGTTTGGTGTTAAAATAAAGATGAGAGCAGCAATACTACAGAACACGAGGAGGTAGGTGCGGTGCAGCATGCTGTAGCCGCGCTCATATATAAGTTGTCGGACATCCATTCAAGCACCAATGAGTAGGACATAGAGCCTGTAAACTTATCTTTGTAAAGACGCAACTCGTTTTT
>JBKEBS010000111.1:0-61482 GCA_047973265.1 Oscillospiraceae bacterium | reverse complement strand
GCTTGGAAATCCATTACACCCCGAAGCACGGCAGTTGGCTTAATATTGCCGAGATTGAATTGTCCGTATTAGAACGGCAATGCTTGGGCAGACGAATCCCAAGCTTGGATTTGCTCAACCAAGAAATTTTAGCATGGAATATTGACCGAAATGTCGCTGTTAAAGCTGTCGATTGGCACTTTACTACCTCAGATGCAAGAGTTAAGTTGAAATGCTTGTATCCTATTATTAAGATGACGTAGGCTACTAGTCTCTCTTTAATATGTCGTTGTATTCGACCTCTACTTCACTAAAAAATTCGCTGTACTCGCAGTCATATAGACATTTAAGAGCGACCAATAATAGTGCGGTTGGCGGACGCTTTCTGAGTTCAATTTGGGAAATGCGTGCATGTGTGTAATCAATGCCAAGGCCTTGCAGCTTTTCGGCTAACTTTTCTTGCGATAGGCCTTTCTCTATTCTCATACGCTTTATATTATCTGCAATTAAGCCATTGTATTCAACTCTTTTGTCCATTTGAACTGCCTCCAATGTAGCATATGTTGCATTTGAAAACAGTATATGGTAGACTAAAGCAAATTTATGGAGCATATGCTACATTGGAGGCCGATATATGCCTGACTACAAAGAAATGTATCTCAAGCTGTTTGTTGCTTGTTCAGACATCATAGAGATTCTGCAAAAAGTTACCATGGAAACCGAGGAGCTGGCCATGGATGCCCCGGATGTAGTTTCTCTTGCTGTAAAGGAACAGGAGCCGCCGGAAAGCTCGCCCGAAACCAATTCCGAAAACCGCTGAGCGTGCAAACAATCCATGCTAAAACGGCATGGATTGTTTGTTTGCGCGGTATTTTCCACTTTTTTCTTGCCATTTTCCGCCGTTCGTAGTACAGTTGTCCGAGTACCCTTTTTTCGGGCAGCGCCCCTGCCTCCCCTTTTTGCAGGATTTGGCGCGACAATTCTACAGTAGAACAGGAAAATGCGGCATGAAACAAAAATACGATCTGACACAGGGCAGCATTCTGGGCAAACTGCTCCTTGTGGCACTGCCCATCATGGGCACACAGCTGTTGCAGATGGCCTACAACCTCACCGACATGTTCTGGCTCGGCAGGCTCAGCAGCGATGTGGTGGCCGCCGCCGGCACAGCGGGCATGTACCTCTGGCTCTCCAACGGCCTGATGTTCATCGGCAGAATGGGCGCGGAGATCGGCGTCTCCCAGAATCTGGGCCGGGGGGACAGGGAAACCGCCCGCAGCTATGCCCAGCACGCCGTGACATTGGGCACCCTGCTGGGTGTTCTGTTCGCCGTGGTGATGGTGGCGTTCAACCGCCCCCTCATCGGCTTTTTCGGCGTGCAGGAGGCCCATGTCTGCGCCGCCGCCGAGCGCTATCTGATCATCACGGCGCTGGCGATCCCCTTCACCTTCGTGAGCGGCGCCATCGCCGGGGCCTTTAACGCCTCGGGCAACTCCCGGGCCCCCTTTCTTATCAATGCGGCAGGGCTTGTCATCAACATGATTCTCGACCCCATCATGATATTCAGCTTCGACTGGGGCATCGACGGCGCTGCCATCGCAACCTCTCTGGCACAGATTGTGGTGTTTGTCCTTTCGGTCGTCGCCATCAAGTGGAAGCGCACCCGCCCCCTGGGCAGCTTCCGCCTCTTTGTGCGAATGAAGAGGGATATGGTGGTGCAGATTTTCCGCTGGAGCATTCCCATCGCCCTGGAGAGCATGCTCTTCACCCTGCTTTCCATGATTGTGCAGAGGGTGATCTCCAGCTTTGGGGCGGACGCCATCGCGGTGAGCAAGGTGGGCTCCCAGATCGAATCTATGTCCTGGCTGATCGGCGGCGGCTTCGCCTCGGCGGTCACGGCCTTTGTTGGGCAGAACTTCGGCGCGCAGAAATGGTTCCGCATCCGCAAGGGAATCGGCATCTCCGCCGTCGCCATGGCGGTGTGGGGCGTGATTGTCTCCCTTCTGCTACTCTTTATGGGCGGGACGCTGTTCTCCATCCTGCTGCCTGAGGCGCATTTGGTTCCCATGGGGGCGAACTACCTGCGCATCCTGGCGCTCTGCCAGCTGCCCATGACCCTGGAGGGCGTGGCGGGCGGCGGCTTCCGGGGCATCGGAAAGACCCTCCCCCCCTCTGTGGCAAGCATCACGGTGAACGCCCTGCGGGTGGGCCTGGTCTACGTCCTCTCTGCCAGCCCCATGGGCCTGGACGGCGTTTGGTGGGGCGTGACTCTGGGGGCGGTTGCCAGGGGGCTGTGGATTATCCTCTGGTTTGTCTACACCCTCTCCCGCCAGCCCAAGGATGACCTGGTTGTGCAGACAGCGGAATAGGCCATCAAAAAAGCCGGAGGAGTGTGTCTCCTTCGGCTTTGTGTTATACTGGTTTCACGAAATCAACTTCCAGGGGGGTGGCAAGCGGTGAAAAAAGATAGCGGAAAATTCGGTATCGTTTCCCTTCTTCAGGCCGTTGTCCTTGCCGCGCTCATCCTGGTGGGCACCCTGTGGGGGGCGGAGGCGCTGGCGGACAGCACACTCTTCACCCAGAGCCGCATCCTACGAGAGATCATGTCGGAGGAGTCCCTGGATTTTACCGCCATCCTCACGGACGCGGACAGGCGAACCATGCTCCAGCACTTCATCGGCGGAGTGACAAACGCCTATGTGAGCTTCGAGATGATCCCTCTCAACGAGGGAAAAACTCTGGAGGCCATCTTCTCCAGCCTCAGCGACGAAATCTTCATCGAGAAATTCGAGTACCACCGGCGGGATTTGACCCTGACGGGATATGCCGAAAACAGCGAGGCCTGCGAGGCCTTTGTGAACAGGCTGGAGAGCACCGGATACTTTGCCTCTGTGGAAATTGCGGAGCAGACAGAGGGTGGCGAGGGCGGTCGCACGAACTTTGTGGTGGAGTGCGGGGCAAAGGAGCAGACCGGCGGTTTTCTGGGGATAGAGGCTCAGCCGCAGTAGGTGTTGCCCTGCTACCGGTTCCAATACTTCCGGTCGAGGCTGCGAAACTGGATTGCCTGGGAGATATGCCTTCTGCCAATTTTGTCCGCACTCTCCAGATCGGCGCAGGTGCGCGCCACCTTGAGAATGCGGTCGTACCCCCGGGCGGACAGCCCCAGCCTGTCGAAGGCGTCCCGCAGCAGCTTGTCCGCCTCCGGCTCCATGACGCAGAAATCCCGCAGCATGGCGGGGGAAAGCTGGGCGTTGCAGGCCACTCCGGTTCCCCGGTAGCGGGCCTGCTGCAAGGCTCTGGCGGCCTCCACCCTTGCCCGCATCTCCGCGGAACTGCCAGTGTTCCCCCCACCTGTCAGGTGGTCGTAGTCCACCGGCTGCACCTCTATTTGAATGTCGATGCGATCCAGCAGCGGGCCGGACAGCTTGGCCAGGTAGCGGTGGATGACAGTCTCGCTGCAGGTGCAGCGCTTTTCCCCCGCAGCGCCGAAATAGCCGCAGGGGCAGGGATTCATGGCCGCCACCAGCATGGCCCGGGCGGGGTAGCTTACCCTGCTGCGCACCCGGGAGATGTTGACGGTGCCGTCCTCCAAAGGCTGGCGCAATGTCTCCAGGCTGGATTTTGGAAATTCCGGCAGCTCATCCAGAAAGAGCACGCCGTTGTGGGCTAGGGAAAGGTCTCCCGGCTTGGGGTCGCTCCCTCCCCCTGTCAATGAGGCCGGGGAAACCGTGTGGTGGGGCGCGCGAAAAGGCCTTGTTCCCACCAGGGAAAAGCCGTCACTCAGCAGTCCCGCCACGGAATAGAGCTTGGTCGTCTCGATGGATTCCTCCAAGCTCATGGGAGGCAGGATGCCGGGCAGACGCTTCGCCAGCATGGACTTTCCCGTTCCCGGCGGCCCAATCATCAGCAGGTTGTGCCCGCCCGCCGCGGCGACCTCCAGGGCGCGTTTGGCCTCCGCCTGCCCCCGCACATCCGCCATGTCCAGCGGAAAGGGCAGCGATTCGCTTTTTTCCGCCACCGATTTGGCCGCGGGAAGCTCCCCCCTGCCGCTGAAAAAGTCGATCACCTGGGAGACGTGCTCCGCCGCCAACACTCTGATATTTTCGGCCACAGCGGCCTCCGTCCCATTGACCGCCGGGACGATGACGGTATCCAGCCCCAGCGCGGCGGCGTCCAGCACCATGGGGAGGATGCCGGGCACCCCGCGAATCTCGCCGGAAAGGCCGATCTCCCCCACCACGGCGGTCTTGCCGAAGTCCATCTCCTCGTAGCCGCTGGCGGCGATCACCCCCAGCAACAGGGGGAGGTCGTAGACTGAGCCCATCTTGCGGGTGTCGGCGGGGGCGAGATTCGCCACAATCTTGGCGTTGGGCGAGGGATAGCCCAAATTTTGTATGGCGGCGCGCACCCTGTCCCGGGACTCCTTGACCGAGGCGTCGGGCAGCCCCACAATGTCGAAGCCGGGCAGGCCCCTGCGGCTGTCAACCTCCACCCGAACCAGGTAGGGGTCGATGCCCACCAGCCCCAGGCTGAACAGCGATGCATACATAAGCGTCTCCTCCATACAAAAAATACAGCTATATCAAAAGTGACATGACTGTAGTTTACGACAATTTTCGACAAGATTCAACCGGCGTGACACCGTCAGGCTGTGACGCCGGATTCACTCCGCTCCGCGGCCCACCTCGGGAAGCGTCGTGTAAAGATCACAATACTCTATGTATTCAAGGCATTAGCAATTGCCGCAAAATCTTCCAGCCGCAGCTGTTCCGCCCGAAGCCCCGGATCAACCCCAGCCCTTTCCAACGCCTCCCGCGTGGGCGTCTTATCCATGCCCAGCCCCGAGGAGAGGCAGTTCAGCAGGGTTTTGCGCCGCTGGGAAAAGGCTGCCCGGATGACCCGGAAGAGGGTTTCCTCCTTTACCTGAACAGGCGGCTCCCGGTGCAAGTCCAGCCGGATGACGCAGGAATCCACTTTGGGGGCGGGCAGAAAGGAACCGCTGGAGACGGGGAAGAGAATCTCAGTCTCCGCATAATAGGCCACCGACACGGTGATCGCCCCCATCTCCCTGGAGGGGAGAGGCGCAGTGATACGCTGTGCGGCCTCTTTCTGCACCATGGCGGTGATGCTGCGGATTGGTAGCCGCTCCTCCAGCAGGCGCATCAGCACCGGGGAGGTGATGTAGTAGGGAAGGTTGGCGCAGACCACCACCTCCATGCCGTCGAACTCCTCCCGGAACAGTTGGTGGAGGTCAACTTTGAGGATGTCGCCCTCCACGACCTTTACATTGGGGTATTCGGCCAGCGTCTCCTTCAAAATGGGAAACAGGCGGTTGTCCAGCTCCACGCTGACCACCTTCTTTGCCCGCTTGGCAAGTTCCACCGTGAGCACCCCGATGCCGGGGCCGATCTCCAGCACGGCGGTGTTTTCATCTACGCCGCCCAGCTCCGCGATGCGGGGACAGACCGAGGGGTTGATCAGAAAATTCTGGCCCAGCCCCTTGGAAAAGCGGGTGTTGTGGCGGCGCATCAGCTCCCGGATGGTGCCGATATTGGTGAGGTCTAAGCTCATTGGCGGAATCTCCTTATTGTTGCAATCCTTTCCCCCAGGCGGTATACTTGGCATAACGCCACAGGGGAGGATTTTTCGATGGAAAGACGGGACAAGCGCAACTACTACCTGGACATCGCTGAAACGGTGCTGGAGCGGGGCACTTGCCTGCGCCGCAGCTTCGGGGCGATCATTGTCCAGAACGACCAGATCATCTCCACCGGCTACGTGGGCGCGCCCAGGGGCAGGGCCAACTGCACGGATTTGAACAACTGCCGCCGGGAGCAGATGGCCGTTCCCAGGGGGGAGCGCTACGAGCTCTGCCGCAGCGTTCACGCCGAGGCAAACGCCATCATCCACGCCTCCCGCCAGGAAATGCTCGGGAGTACATTATACCTTGTGGGCAGGGAAAAATCCACCGACGCCTATGTGGAGCAAGCAAACCCCTGCGCGATGTGCAAGCGCATGATCATCAACGCGGGTATCGAAACGGTGGTGGTCAGGGATGATGCAGACCGCTACAGGGTCATCCGCGTGGAGGAAGCCTGGATACAGAACGACGATTCCCTGGGTGAGAGCATGGGATATTGATTTCATGGCCGGTTCAAAATACACAGAAAAAGGCCCCTCGAATAGAGGGGCCTTTCCGACTGATTCGATTATTTCTTAATCCACTCGCTGTCGGTGATCAGCACATGCCCTTCGTTGGAGCTTGTGGTGAAGGTCAGGGCTCCCTCCGCATCAAAGGAGTAGTTCGGGTTTTCAATGCGCTTTACGGTGTTGGCGGCCAGGTTGTAGTTGTAAAAGACGAGAGTTGCAGTGTTCAGGCTGCCGAGATCGGCCTTGGTGCGGACAGTGACGGATGTCTGAGGCGCTGACATGTGGCCGATGGGGACAATGACATAGCTGTTGCTGTAAAACTTGTCGAAAATTTTTCTGATGGCCGCGCTGTCCTCCTTCGCCTGTTCGGCGTCGTAGGCTTTAGGGTATTCGGAGGTGGTTTTGGGCGCAGCGGCGCTCAGTCCCGCACCTCCCGCTGTAGTGCTGCCGGAGGAAGATGCCGAGCTGCTGCTTCCTGCCGCCGCATTTGCTCTTGCCCCGGAGGACGCCGTGCTCGTTCCGGCGGAGGCGCTGGTCGAGGAATAGGGGCAGACGCCGCCCGAATGCAGGTGCGGGGGATTGCCGCCGCAGTGGTAGTGGTAATAGCCCAGGCCGCTTGCGTTTTTGTTGTCCTTGTGTCCCCCGCTCGAATCCGTCCTGCCGCTGTGCGCCAGGGTTGACAGCGGCAGCAAAAGGGCCAGAAGAATACACAGTACCGCGATAGATAGCTTTTTCATAAATAAATCCTTCCCTTCTCTTTGCACGATTCGTGCTTTTCTCCATTCTCAACGCAGGGGATGAAGAAATTTGGCGAATCTTGTCGAATCTTGCTATAAAGGGGCAAAAAAGACCGCATTCCCTGTTTTTGGGATGCGGTCAGCGGTTTCACAGCCAAAAGATTTTCCCCCTTTGGATGCAGGATTCCGGGGGGATTTCGACACTATTGAATCAGAAGGGCATGTTATACCCCTTGGTTTGTCATGTCCGCCACACGTTTGCCTATAGAAAGGAAATCGGAAACCATGGCGCAGACCGCCCGCAGCTCATCCGCCCGCAGAAGCTCTCCCGCCAAAAAGCCCGCATCCCGCGCCGGGAACGCTTCCCGCACCAGAAAGCCCACAGTCAAGGAGCAGAGAGCAGCCCAGCAGGCCCGCAAGCAGATGTGGGCCGTGGTGCTGTTTGCCCTTGGCCTGCTCTTTCTCGCCCTCACCCTCATTAAGGGGAACAAGATATGGCTGGGCGCGCACAACGGCATCTTCGGGCTGCTGGGCTGGAGCGCCTACTTCATTGCGCCGCTGATCATCTACATTGCGGTCATCGCCGCCCTGGACAGGCCCCTGAGCTCCATCAAGGCGAAGCTGTGGCAGGCCGGAATTCTGGTGCTGCTCATCTCCGCCGCCATCGAAATCTTCGGCGGCCTGCCGGAGGCCGAGGGCTTTATCTCCATTCTGAAAGCCCTCTATCTCAAGGGTGTGGACAAAAAGGGCGGCGGCGTGTTCGGCCTGCTGCTGGCCGGGCCCCTCACCATGCTGGCGGACAGCCCTGTCCCCCAGATCATCATTTCGCTGCTCATCTTCGTTTTCCTCATGTGGGTGACCGGCTCCAGCCTCATCAGCCTGTTCAAGATGATTACGAAGCCTGTCCGCCAGATTGAGGATGTCTACACCGCAAAGGTTGAGGAAATCAGCCTGAAACCCAAAAAAGAGCAGCCCCTACAGGAGGCGGCTCCGCCCAGACTGACCAGAAAACAGCGCAGAGATGCGGAAAAGGCAGCCGCCCTGCCCATAGAGGAGATCGCCGCGACCCCTGTCCGCTTCGGCATCGACGTGGACATCAGCGGCGACAGCGACCCCGGCGCCTTTGCGCAGACAGCGGCTGAGGCCCCGGCAGACCCGCTACGAGTAGCGGTGGAGGAGAGCGGCTTCCAGCCCCCCGAGACACTGCCCGGCCACCCCGTCACGACGCAGATCAAGGCCCCCGAGGCGGAGCCTGTTTTGGATACCCCCATTCGACCCGAGCCGGAGTTTGGCGTGGATACCCCCGTGGAGTACATTTCGGTACAGCCCCGGGTGGTGGAGTTCCCCGACCGCCCCGCCCCCTTGCGCGCACACCCCCTGGAGGAGGACATTCGCCGGGCGGAGGAAGAGGACACCGCCCAGGTGATCCAGCGCTTCCTGGACGAGGTGCGCACCGGGGAAAGTGTAAGCTATAACACCTATTCCGGCCTGGAGGAGACCCCCCTGGCCCTGCTGGAGGACGACCTGGAGATTCCCCCTCCCGCCTTTGACCCCGACATCCTGCTGGATGTGGTGCGCCCTGTGCCGTCAATCCCAGTGCTCAGCGTCCACACCCGTCCGCTGGACGACGATGAGGTGCGCAGAAGCTTTCAGAACATCCGACCCATCGACCCGGAGCGCATCCCCTACACCCCCCCGGAGGCGGCGGAGCGCTACCGCGCGGTTGCCAACGCCGACCAGCAGCTGGAGATTCCACTTCCTCCCGGCTACAACTATCCCCCTGTGAGTCTGCTGAAACAGGCGAAGGCTCCCAAGGACGATAATATCTCCGCCGAGCTGCGGGAAAACGCAGAAAAGCTTATCTCCACGCTGGCAAGCTTCGGGGTGAAGGCCACCGTCACAGATGTCTGCCGCGGCCCCGCTGTCACGCGCTACGAGCTGCAGCCCTCCGCCGGCGTCAAGATCAGCAAGATCACCGGCCTCGCCGACGACATCGCCCTCAACCTTGCGGCGGCGGGCATCCGCATCGAGGCGCCCATTCCCGGCAAGGCAGCCATCGGCATCGAGGTGCCCAACCGCGTTGTCAGCACTGTCAGCATGAAGGAGATTATCGACTCCGAGAAATTCCGCACCGCCACCTCCAGCCTGTCGGTCGCCCTGGGCAAGGATATCACGGGCGGCATTACCGTCGCCGACCTCGCCAAGATGCCCCACATGCTCATAGCGGGCGCAACGGGCTCAGGCAAGTCGGTCTGCATCAATTCCCTGATTGTGAGCTTGCTGTACAAGTCCTCCCCCGACGAGGTCAAGCTGCTGCTAGTCGACCCCAAGGTGGTGGAGCTGGGCATCTACAACGGCATCCCCCACCTGCTGGTTCCGGTGGTCACAGACCCCAAGAAGGCGGCGGGAGCGCTGGCCTGGGCGGTGAGCGAGATGCTCAACCGCTACAAGACCTTTGCGGAGCACTCTGTCCGCGACATCACGGGTTACAACAAGCTGGCCGCCACCAAGGATGAGTTGGAGCACATGCCCAAGATCGTCATCATCATCGACGAGCTGGCCGACCTCATGATGGCCGCCCCCGGCGAGGTGGAGGATTCCATCTGCCGCCTGGCCCAGATGGCACGGGCCGCGGGCATGCACCTGGTCATCGCCACGCAGCGCCCCTCGGTGGATGTCATCACAGGTGTCATCAAGGCCAACATCCCCTCACGGGTGGCCTTCGCGGTGTCCAGCCAGGTGGATTCCCGCACCATCCTGGATTCCGGCGGCGCGGAGAAGCTGCTGGGCCGGGGCGACATGCTCTTTTATCCCGTGGGCTCCTCCAAGCCCACCCGCATACAGGGCTGCTTTGTCAGCGACAGCGAGGTGGAGCAGGTTGTGGAGTACGTGAAGCAGCGGGAGGAGACCGAGTACGACCAGAACATCGTGGAGGAAATCGACCGCCACGCCCCCCAGGACAAGAAGGGCCGGGGCGGGAATGCCGACAGTGACGGCGGCGGATTCGACGAAGAGGACGAGATGCTCCCCTACGCCATCGACTGTGTGGTGGAGGCTGGACAGGCGTCCACTTCCCTGCTTCAGCGCAGGCTCAAGCTGGGCTATGCCCGGGCCGCGCGGATTATTGACCAGCTGGAGGAAAAGGGGATTGTGGGGCCCTTTGAAGGCAGCAAGCCCCGTCAGGTGCTCATCTCAAAGGAGCGGCTGATGGAGATGAAGTTGATGAACGCCGATTAATAGTATTTAAGAGATTTCACAGGGAGGGAAGCGCGATAGTAGCAGATTGTTTACTTGAATTTGCCGCTGAATCATATGGTTTTGATAAGGAAACATGCCGGTTTATCACGTATGGGCGCGAGAGAGCGAAGCAGATTTATACGTTTTATATCGACAGCAAACCGTATATGTTGCGCTTTGTGAAAGGCTCTTTTAGTTCTTTCAGCCAAACAAGGGCTGAAATGGATTGGCTCTCATATTTAGCTGACAAAGGCGTGAGCGTACCGATTCCTCTCAAGACCAAAAATAGGGAGCTTGCCGTATTGATGGAAGAAAACGGGGAAGCTTATGTCATTTCCGCTTTTAGCAAGCTGGAGGGCCGGTCTTGGGACAAGAACAATCCCAGCCTGTGGAATGAAGATATCTTTTACAATTGGGGTAAAGTCGTAGGTGACATGCATCGTTTCTCGAAGGATTATCTACCCGCAAACGACATAACCCTGCGAAGTGAGTTTCAGATTCGTAGCATGATCAGTGAAAAGATAAAGACATTTCCTTCTGTGGGCAGTGTCGCTGAAGGCCTGCTCAAGGAAATAGAGGCGCTGCCAAAGAACAGGGATTCACACGGAATGATTCACAATGATTTGCATCCAAGTAATTTTCTGATTGAAGGCGAGAATATCAGTTTGTTTGACTTTGATGGCTGCGCATATTCATGGTATGCGTTTGACATCGGCAACGCATTGTATATCGCTCTGTGGTTTGGACGAAGCAATGACGCCGGGGCAGATTTTGCAAACGATATCATAAAGCATTTTCTCAGAGGTTATTTGTCAGCCAATCGGTTGAATGACTTCTGGCTGTCAAAAATTCCATTGTTCATGATGTGCTGTAAAATCGCCTTATTCAGTTTTGGCTGTGATAGTGAAAGCATAAATGATGAATATGATGAAGAGCGTCAAAGGGTGCAGATGTGTAATATAGAAAATAATGTTTTGTTCACTGGACACACGATTGACGACTCGTTATTTCGGAATGATTGCCTTTATTGAGAAGGCCGCCCTATAAACTGATTTGCTCATCCCAATAAAAGTACAGGGCGGTAAGAATGTTCTTACCGCCCTGTACTTTTATCGTGACAGATTCTTTATTTTCAGAGAATCTTGTTCATGATATGTCCGGTCACAATCTTCGGGTAGAAATAGGTGGACTTCTGGGGCATCTTCTCCCCCGCGCCCGCCACAGCGGCGATCTCCTCCACCCGGGTGGCTTCGATCAAAAAGGCGCAGTCCGCTTCGCCGCTGTTCACTGCCGCCATCGCCTCGGCGGGGTCGCGGGTGTAGATGAGATTCTTCTGGTTGGCCATGTTCTCCTTGTCGATGCCCAGCAGCCGTTCCAGAATCAAGGTGTGGAGGATGTTGACGTCCAGGCCCTGATATGCCTCCGAAGTGCCGGGCAGCAGCTCCTTCATGATCTCGCCGTCGGTGAAGACCAGCAGCTTTGCACCGCCCTTGTAGTAGAGGGCGAAGGCCTTTTGCCCCTTTGCAGTGTACTCCGCCAGTTTGCTCTCCAGCGCGTCGGGCGCTGCATCCTCTACCCGGAAATACTTGCCGCAGCCCGCCAGAAGGGCCTCGGGGTCAAAGTTATCCAGCCCGCGGACAATCCGGTGGGTGGGGAATACCACAAGGCCGGGATTCTCCATGTTGACCAGCGTCATCATGCAATAGTTGGCGGGGTGGCTGTCTGATGTTAAGGCAAGCTCGCCCTGCTCCTTCAGCCAGTTTTTGTAGTTGAGGGCTGTCTCGTAGCGGTGGTGGCCGTCGGCGATGTAGAGCTTTTTGTCGCCAAAAGCCGCCTCAACAGCGGCGATCTCCGCCTCGTCATAGACTGCCCACAGCCGGTGGATGATGTCATCCCCCAATGAAAAGGTCTTATCTGGCTCACCCTGGGAGAGGGCCTCCAGCCGGGGGAAGATATCCTTCTTTTCATCGAAGTAGAGGGAGTAGATGGAGCTGAAATTGCAGCCGGTCGCCTTCATAAGATTCAGGCGGTCGGTCTTGGCTTTGGAGAGAGTCTCCTCGTGGGGGAGCACCACGCCCTTTTCAAAGGGCTCCAGTCTGGCACGGCAGATCAGCCCCTTGATGGTCATCCTCTGGCCGTGGGCTGTGAACTCCTCCTCGTAGATGTAGAGGCCGGGCTTGTCGTCGCAAGCAAGGTATTCTTCAGCCAGCCACTCCCGCAGGGTGTCGCCCGCCTCGATGTAGGGATTTTCCCCCTCGCGCGGCAACTCCAGCCGGATCACGTTGCGGGGGTTGCGGGCGAGAAAGGCCTTCCGCTCCTCCTCGCTGATGATGTCGTAGGGGGGGCAGACCAGCTCATCCAGTTTGCCGGCCTTCTCGGTGTAGCGCAGCGCGTCAAACGCCTTGATTTCCGCCATTGCAGCAACATCCTTTCTTTCACACTTTACTGCAATAATAAGACCATAATCCGATCAAATTGTCAACCAGCGTGACGCTGGACTCACTCGCTTCGCGTATCCGAAAAGAAAGCGTCTCATTTACAAATGGCAAAGTTTGCAAAGCAAACTTGATGATTGAATAGACGAACGCCCTTTTCGTCTATTCAGTCTCTTCACCCAACCATCACACCATTGTAATGAAAAAGTAATTGATATTTTTGGCGTTTCAGTGCATAATTGGGGAGATGTCCAGCAGTTATTGCTCAAAAGTGGGCGCCGCCTCATGCGGTTCGCGAGCCGCCGCCCACATAAGGAAAGGATGGACAAGACGATGATTGAGGTAAAAAACCTCACCAAGGCGTACGGCAACAAAAAGGCGGTGGACAACATCTCCTTTACCGTAAACGACGGTGAGATTCTGGGATTCCTCGGCCCCAACGGCGCGGGTAAATCCACCACAATGAACATCATCACCGGCTACACCTCCGCCACAGACGGCCAGGTAACCATCAACGGCGCGGAAATTTTCGACGACCCCATCGGCGCGAAGAAACAGATCGGCTACCTGCCCGAGCAGCCTCCCCTTTACCTGGACATGACGGTGAAGGAGTACCTGAGCTTCCTGTTTGATCTGAAAAAGGTGAAGCTGCCCAAGAAAAAGCACATTGAAGAGATTTGCGGCCTGGTTGGCATCACGGATGTCTACACCCGGCTGATCAAGAACCTCTCCAAGGGCTACCGGCAGAGGGTGGGCCTTGCGCAGGCGCTGCTCGGCAATCCCAGCGTCCTCATTCTGGACGAGCCCACCGTGGGCCTCGACCCCAAGCAGATCATTGAGATCCGCAACCTGATCAAGAGCCTGGGCAAGCAGTACACCATCATCCTCTCCTCCCACATTCTTCCCGAGGTGCAGGCAACCTGTGAGCGGGTCATCGTCATCAACAAGGGCAAGATTATCGCCGACGACACCCCCGACAACCTGGCCCACTCCATGAGCGCCGACCACAAGCTGACGATTCGGGTGGACGGCCCCGAGGAAGAGGTCAGCAAGCTGCTCAGCGGCCTGCCCGGCATGGTGGCCGTGCACAAGCTGGGCCAGCGGGAGAGCGACGGAAAAGCCAATGTCTATGAATATTCCCTAGAGGCGGAGCCCGGCGTGGATGTGCGCCGCGAACTGTTCCGCCGCCTTGCCGACCGCAACTGGCCGCTTCTGGCCCTGGGCAGCAGCGAGCTGAGCCTGGAGGACATCTTCCTGCAGCTCACCGCGGATCACAGTGCCGGCCTCATCCGCACCGAAACACACGAGTTTGTGGACGAAATGGCCAAGACCGCTGTTCAGGAGGCTGCCGCTGCCGACTTGGAAATGTCGGCGGAAACAGTCTCCGAAGTGGTGGACGAGCTCTTTGAAAGCAAGGGCAAGGAAAGCAAGAGCAAGAAAAAAGGAAAAGACAAGGATAAGGACCAAGAAAACGACGAAAACGAAGGGGGGAATGACTGATGGGCAGCATCCTTCGCAGAGAATGGAACGCCTACTTCTCTTCCCCCATCGGCTATATCTATCTGGCGGTCTACTATTTCTTCTCCGGCCTGTTCTTCTTCATGTTTACCCTGTCCTACAACACCAACGACATCACGTCGGTTTTCTCCAACATGTTCACCATCGTGCTGTTCCTCATCCCAATCCTCACCATGCGCCTCTTCTCCGAGGATAAGAAATACCGCACCGACCAGGCGCTCCTCACCGCCCCCGTCTCCCTCACCGGGCTGGTCATGGGCAAGTATCTGGCTGCCGTGGCGGTGTTTGCGACAGGCCTCTCCATCACCATTCTCTTCGGCCTGATCGTCAACTTCTTCGTGGCCCCCAACTGGGGGATGATCTGGGGCAACTTTATCGCCATGCTGCTGCTGGGTATGGCGGTCATCGCCATCGGCATGCTGATCTCCTCCCTTACAGAGAGCCAGGTCATCGCGGCGACGGGCGGTTTTGCCGCGGGCATGATCCTCATGCTGGTGGACGTCATCGCCCAGGGCGTGCAGAACCCCTTTCTCTCCAAGATTTTGCAGGCCCTCTCCTTCTCCCAGCACTACTACTCCTTCCAGGACGGCATCTTCCGCCTGGCGGACGTCCTGTTCTTCCTGGGCGCCTGCGCTGTCTTCATTTTCCTGACCGTTCGGTCACTGGAAAAGAGAAGATGGAGTTAAGGCCGACCACACGAAAGACAAGAAGGAGCTAATGAAATGAATATATTCAAAAGCAGAAAGTTCCGGCAGGGCACGGTGGCAACCGTGCTCAGCGTGGTGGGCGTGGCGCTGATTATCCTGCTCACCTCGGTGCTGTCTATTCTCTCCGAGCGCATGGATGTCAAGCTGGATATGACCGAAAACCAAATTTTCGCCATCTCCGACGAGACCAAGGAATACATGGAATCCCTTCAGAAGGATGTCAACATCTACGTGCTGAACACCGAGGACAACTTCAAGGGTTCCTCTCCTGTGCAGTACTTCACCCAGGCCAACGAGGTCATCAAGGCATATCAGAACATGTCCAGTCATGTAAAGGTGCAGTATGTCAGCATTGTGCAGGACCCCACCTTTGCCTCCCGCTACTCCAATCTGGACTTACAGACCAACAATGTGCTGGTGGAGAGCAACGGACGCACTGTCCAGCTCAGCTACAAGGAGCTGTTCAATACCCAGACCCAGTTTGACCAGAGCACCTACCAGAGCTACACCCGGGTGCTCTCCTCCAAGGCGGAGCAGGCCATGACCTCCGCCATCCTCACCGTCACAAGCGACAAGCAGATCAAGGTACAGGTCATCACGGGCCACGGCGAGAGCGATGTCACCGCCTTCACCGACCTGCTGAAAATGAATGGCTACGAGATCAGCGACGTCGACCTCATCGGCGAGGAGCTTGCGGCGGACACCGACATCGCCATCCTGGCCGCCCCGGCCCGCGACCTCACCGAGGACGAGCTGAAAAAGCTGGACGCCTTCCTCTACAACGACAACCAGCTGGGCAAGAACCTGTTCTACATGGCATCCTACGAGCAGCCCGCCTCCACCCAGATGCCCAACCTCACGGCGTTCCTGGAGGAGTGGGGCTTCAAGGTGGGAGACAGTGTGGTCTTCGAGGCCGACTCCCGCCGCCTGATCTCCACCATGAGCCTCTACATGTTCCGGGCAGGCTATGCCGAGTCGGACTACCAGCCCGATATCAAGACAACCGAAGCCTATCCCGCCATCGTCTACTCCCGCCCTGTGGAGCTTCTCTGGGAGGCGAAGAACGGAAAAACGACCAGCGCCCTGCTGGAGAGCTCCGCCCAGTCCGGCCTCTATCCCATGGATGCCGGGGAGAACTGGCAGCCCACCGAGGACGATCTGGTCGGGCCCATCCCGGTCTTTGCCATCAGCCAGAATGTCCGCTACGACAATCTCACCCCCCTCTCCTCCAGCCTTATGGTGCTGGGCTCGGTTGAGGCGATGGACAGCTCCTTCCTTGGCGAGACCAGCTTCACGAACTCCGAATACTTCCTGGCGCTGCTGGACAAGCTGGTGGGCCGCGAAGAGAGCATCCGCCTGGAGGACAAGACCATCTCCAACCAAAGCCTCAACGCCTCGGCCAGCCAGGTTTACGGCATCGGCATCGCGGTGGCGATCGTGCTGCCCGTCATCCTGATCATCGTCGGCCTGATTGTGTTCATCCGCAGAAGACACCGGTAGAAAGGAACTATTCCATAGATGAAGAAAAAACTGATTCTCCTGGGTGTGGCGGTGCTGGTGGTAGCGGGCCTGGTCGTGGCGCTGGTACTGCTCAATGGGCAGGAGCCCGTGGCAGAGGAGTCCTCTCAGGAATATACCCCGGTGGAGGTCAACTATATTCTGGGCGGTGAAAACGCCCCCGCCGCCACCGAAGTCACCATAAAGAACCAGTACGGCGAGTACACCATTTACGCTCTGCCCGGCAGCAGCGATACCGTCAGCGGCAGCTACGCCATCAAGGGGATGGAGGACTACCAGGTCACGTCCCTCTCCTCCCTCATGACCTCGGCGAAGGTTTCCTCGGTCAAGTCGGTGGTGACGGAGAAAGCCGATGATCTCGGTGTATTCGGCTTAACGAATCCCCAGGCGACCGTCTCCATCAAATACGAGGACAATACCTCCGCCACCCTGCTGATCGGCGACGCCGCCCCCGCAGGGGAGGGCTACTACGCCAAACGGGGGGACAGCGACACGGTATACCTCCTCTCCCCCTCCACCGGCGCGGCCAAGTTCCTGGACGACAAGCTCACCCTGATGGACAAGACCCTCACGGGCGGCACAGCCGGTTCCGATGAAGAGGCTGCCTCCCAGTTTGGCCGGGTGGAGCTGGGCGGAACGGTGCGCGGCGAGGAGCCCGTCATCATTGAGGCCCTGCCCGAGGATGAAGTGACCTCCGCCAGCGGCATGGTTCTCACCAGCCACCGCATTGTATCCCCTATCCGGGTGAACCTTGCCTATCAGCGGGGAAGCGACGTGCTGGCCAAGGCCTTCGGGCTTGTGGCCGACAAGGTGGTGGATGCGGGCAAGACCCCCGAAAATCTGGCCAAGTACGGCCTGGAGGAGCCCTACTCCACCATCAGCATCGAGCTGGTGCAGCAGTACCAGGAGGGCGAGACGATTAAGACCATGACCATCCCCTACTCCCTTCAGGTCTCCGCACCCCAGGCGGACGGCAGCGTCTATCTGGTCACAGGCAGCTCCGAGCTGATCTACCAGATACAGGCATCGGCACTGCCCTGGCTGGAGAGCACGGCGTTTGATCTGATGGACCGCATGATCGTCATGCCCTTTATCGACAAGGTCGCCTCCATCAAGCTGGAGGGCGAGGGCGTGGAGACCAGCCTGTTCAACCTTTCCGGCGAGAGCAGCGACCTGGTGGTGCAGATAAACGATTCGCCTGTGGACACCGCGAACTTCCGCGCCTACTACCAGACCCTCATCGGCACCAGCTACGACAGCATCCCCGAGGAGGAACTGCCCGAGGACGCCAGGGAGATTTTCGCCATCACCTACAACTACCGCGAGGGCGGCGCGGACGTCGTCAAGTTCTACGAGGGCCCCTCCCGCAAGGTGTACGCCACCCTGAACGACGGCGACCCCTACCTGGTGCTTACCTCCTACCTCGACCGCATCAAGGAGGATTTGGGGAAGATACTGGCGGGCGAGGATGTAAAATCCTTCCTGTAAGCGAATAACTGCATTTATGCGAATCTCAATTAATCACAAAGCTCCGCCCCGGCCAAAACAGCCGGGGCGGCGTTGTTTTGAATTCCTCCATTGACTATGGGAGGGCCCAGCAGGTATACTGAAATGACCACCCGATAAAGAAAGAAAAGAGATGGTGATAAAGATGATTGCCTCGGTTTTAGGCATTGCCTTCGACTGCCCAAACGCGAATGCGCTGGCGGATTTCTATGTGGCGATAAGCGGCTGGAAAAAAGAGATATCCAGCGAGGAATGGGCGGGCATCCGCACGCCGGAGGGGATTATGCTGGTCTTCCAGACCGTGGAGGGCTATGTCCCCCCGGTGTGGCCCTGGAAGCAGGGCGAGCAGCAGCAGATGGCTCACATCGACTTCAAGGTGGATAACCTGAGGGAGGCGGAGGAGCTGGCTGTAAAGCACGGGGCAAAGCGGGCGGAGGTTCAGTATTACGACACCTCCACCGTGATGTTTGACCCCGCCGGGCACCCCTTTTGCCTGTCCACCGTGCAGCAATAGGAATATTGGGCCGACAATTTTAGTGGAGGAATAGTTTGAAAGTCATAGCTTTCAAACCAGCGTTTTGTGCCTTTTCGGCGTTGGC
This sequence comes from Oscillospiraceae bacterium, assembly GCA_047973265.1. Classification (GTDB taxonomy): domain Bacteria; phylum Bacillota; class Clostridia; order Oscillospirales; family Ruminococcaceae; genus WRAV01. Next base: position 43,096 of record JBKEBS010000111.1, on the reverse strand, counting down.
CCGAAACATTGCTTCGCAATGACAGCACAATTCCGATGAAAGGAATGGTCATTGACATGGAAAAAAAGGCTTTGGTAGTAATCGATATTCAAAATGACATCACAAAGAATTACAAGGAAATAATTGACAATATCAATCAAGCGATTGATTGGGCAGTCAAAAATGATATTCATGTTGTTTACATAAGACATGAAAATCTATCAGCCGGCACGAGGACGTTTAAGACCGGTACACCTGGGGCTGAGTTAGTTTCTGATATGAACATAGTGTCAGAAAATATTTTCACAAAATACAAAGGGAATGCGTTGACCAGTGAGGAATTTTCCGACTTTATCCGCAAAAATGAGATATCTGATTTTTACATAGCGGGAGCGGACGCTGTCGCCTGTGTTAAATCGACCACCTTCAACATGCGCAAAGCAGATTATGGCGTCAATGTCCTGTCAGATTGCATTACCAGTTATGATAAAAGGAAAATAGACGAAATGCTGCAGTACTATGAAAGCAAAGGCAGTAAAATCATTACGTTGAGTGATCTGCAAAGCTAAATGCTTTCCCATTTATTAATCAGGCAAGCTACCTCGAAGAAAACATACCCCGGAAAGGAATGACCCCAATGTCCCAAGCGTCCATTCTGAAGCAGCTCTCTGAAGAGCTCTCCATCGCCCTCTCCCAAATCGAGAGCACTGTCGCCCTGCTGGACGAGGGCGCGACGATCCCCTTTGTCGCCCGCTACCGCAAGGAGGTCACCGGCGGGCTGGACGACACCCAGCTCCGCGATCTCGCCGAGCGGCTGGGCTACCTGCGAAACCTCGCGAAGCGCAAGGAGGAGGTGCTGGCCGTCATCGAAGGGCAGGAGAAGCTCACCGATGAGCTCCGCGCCGCCATTGAGAGGGCCAAGACTCTGGTGGAGGTGGAGGATATCTACCGCCCCTACAAGCAGAAGCGCAAGACAAGGGCCAGCGTCGCCCGGGAGCGGGGCCTGGAGCCCCTGGCGGAGTACCTGCTCACCCAGAAGCCGGACATGGGCGACCCTCTCGCTTTTGCCGCCGATTTTGTGGACGCCGAAAAGGATGTCCCCGACGCTGAGGCCGCTCTTGCGGGTGCTGGAGATATCATAGCGGAGGATTTGTCCGACAGCGCCGAGCTGCGGGCTAAGCTGCGCAGCCTCTTTTTGCGGGGCGGTGTCATCCGCACCGCCGCCGTGAAGGAGGAGGACAGCGTCTACTCCATGTACTACGACTACAGCGAGGGCTGCAAGGCCATTCCCGGCCACCGCATCCTGGCCATCAACCGGGGCGAAAAGGAGGGCTTCCTCAAGGTGAATTTGGAGGTGGAGGAGGGCGAGAGTCTGGATATTCTCTTCCGCCATCTCATCAGGGGCGAATCCCCCGCGAAGCAGTACCTCACCGCCGCCGCCGCGGACTCTTACAGCCGCCTCATCTTCCCCTCCATGGAAAACGAGATCAGGGGCACACTCACCGAGCGGGCCCAAAAGAGTGCCATGGAGGTGTTCGCCAAAAACCTGCACCAGCTGCTCATGCAGCCCCCCATCAAGGGCAGGGTTGTGATGGGCCTCGACCCCGCTTACCGCACCGGCTGCAAGACCGCCGTGGTGGACGACACCGGCAAGGTGCTGGCAACCACCGTCATCTACCCCACACCGCCCAAGCCCCGCACCGAGGAGGCCAAGCGCACCCTGCGGGGGCTGGTGGAGAAGTTCGGGGTCACCCATATCGCTATTGGCAACGGGACAGCCTCCCGGGAGACCGAAATATTCGCCGCCGAATTTATCGCCTCCATGCCGGGGCACGACCTCTCCTACATGGTGGTCAGCGAGGCGGGGGCCTCGGTCTATTCCGCCTCCAAGCTGGCGGCGGAGGAGTTCCCCGAATTCGACGTCTCCCTGCGCAGCGCGGTCTCCATCGCCCGCCGGATGCAGGATCCCCTGGCAGAGCTGGTCAAGATCGATCCCAAGGCCATCGGGGTGGGCCAATACCAGCACGACATGCCGCCGAAAGAGCTCGGCACCTCCCTGGGCGGTGTGGTGGAGGACTGCGTGAACACCGTGGGGGTCGATCTCAACACCGCCTCCCACTCCCTGCTCTCCTATGTGGCGGGGGTCAACGCCACCGTTGCCAAGAATATCGTCACCTACCGGGAGGAGAACGGCAGCTTTTCCGGCCGGAAGGAATTGCTCAAGGTTCCCAAGCTGGGCAAAAAGGCCTTTGAGCAGTGCGCGGGCTTTCTGCGGGTGCCGGGGGCGAAATCCATCCTGGACGACACCGCCGTCCACCCCGAGAGCTACAAGGCCGCCCAAAAGGTGCTGGAGGACTGCGGCTTCTCCCTGAAGGATGTGGAGCAGGGCGGCATCGCCGAGCTGAAAAGCCGGGTGAGGGAGAAGGGCGCCGCCAAGCTGGCCGAGGAGGCCGGCATCGGCGTGCCCACCCTCACCGACATCGTGGAGGAGCTACTCAAGCCGGGCCGCGACCCCCGTGAGAGCCTTCCTCCCCCGCTGCTGCGCACCGATGTGCTGTCCATCTCCGATTTGAAGCCCGACATGGTGATCACCGGAACGGTGCGCAATGTCATAGACTTCGGGGCGTTCGTGGACATCGGCGTGCACCAGGATGGTCTGGTGCACATCTCCCAGCTGGCGGACAAGTACGTCAAGCACCCCTTGGACGTGGTGGGGGTGGGCGATATCGTAAAGGTGAAGGTGCTCAGCGTGGACGAAGGGAAGCAGCGCATTTCCCTGACCATGAAGGGCGTGCCCCAGGAGACTTTTTCTTGACAGAGAAGGCGGTTCGGTACCTGACACGGGACGCTGAATCCCACATCGATATGCTGGAGCCACTCCGCCGGGGAACGGCAAGGGTCGTCGAGGCGGATGACTCCCGGGGCGCGCTACTCTACATGCCCGCCGCCAATCTGTACCTGGCGAGTGCTTCGACACCGGATGACGGCAAATGGCTTGTTGGCAAGATGGAAAACGCGGTGCTGGCGGCCGCCCACCAGAACTACCTCGCGGATGAAATTGCCGAACGCTTTGGCCTGGAAAAGACGATGTGCTGCAAGCAGGCAGTGTGGAACAACGCCGCGCCACCCGCCGTCCCGTCCTCTCCCCTTGCCCTGGAAATCAGGCCGTTGACCCTGGATAGGGCCGCAGAGGTGGAGACGCTGTACTCTCACGAGATCGGGATCGACTACATTCGCGGGAGAATTCTTGCGGAGGAGATGTTCGGCGCTTTCTCAGAAGGCGAGCTGACAGGCTTCATAGGCCTTCACGAGGAGGGCTCCATGGGGATGCTGGAGGTCGTGCCCTCTTACCGCCGCAGGGGAATCGGCGCGCATCTTATATCGCACCTGTGCGGGGCAGTAATCAAAAAGGGCTGGACACCCTTCTCCCAATTTACGGTGGAGAACACTGCCTCCGAAAAGCTCCACCGTTCGATGGGCTTTCAAATCCCGGAGGGCGAAGTGTACTGGCTGGAACAGAGGTGATCGCACTGAAAAAGGCAATAATAGAGCTGTCTGCACTGATCTCTGTGGGGAAAACTGAGAGCAAGCTGTGCGACGGGATTCTGCACATGACAACAACCCGGGCGATTCACGATGTGGGGTACAATATCCGGCGGGACTGCATCAAATCCTACCTGCAGCTGCCGGGCAGCTACCGCCTGCCGATGCGGATTGACCTGGACATCTGCATCGACACCCCGGAGCTGCTCCTGCTGGTAGGGGAGGGGCATGTCAGCTTCGGCTCCCCCTGGATGGAAAACCGCAGGATAGAGGACATCGCCGCCCCCAACGGAAAGGCCCGGACATACGACAACGGCATCCCCTTTGGCCGGTTTGTGGAACTCTCGGTCATTTACAACTTTGGCGGAATGCAGATACTGGTTGACGGCGAGGAGCGCTATTTCTCCAAAAGGGAGCGCTACGGGAAAGCCGAGGGCTTTGCAGAGCGGAACACCGCCGGATTTGCGATTGGAATCACCTGCACCAAGCGGGCGGAGCTGAGCATCCGCTCCATTGCCGTGACAGAGAGCGACTCCGACCTTCCCTTCGAACCCCATGCGGCGGAAGAAGCCGCTGCCCAAACCCCAGCCGTTCCGCAGAAGCCCACCTTCGATTCCTGCACGCAGGATTTGCCGGACGAGATAAGACAGGAGATTGTCGACACGGAAAGGCACCTGAAGTCCCTGCCCAACCTGAAATTCAAGAGAACGCTGGAAAAGCATGGGAACAAGATCACCTATGTGGCCTCCGCCCAGGGGATTTCCTACGCGCCCTATCTCAGCGGCAGCCTGATGCACCACTCCTTTCAGTGGTACCTGATCACCAACAGCAAGCCGGAGGAGTGGCACAGAAAGGCGAATCCCATGGAGGAAGTGCTGGAGGAGATAGCAGGGAGCGACCCCGGCCTTGCGGAGCGCGTCTTTTACAACCTCAACGAATGTGTGGGCTGTCGCGAGGGCTGCCTCGCCAGGACAGTGTATTCCTTCGGCGGGCAGAAGAAGGCCACCTGCCACGGTCAGGTTTTCTATAAGATGAAGCCCTCGGAGTTTCAGGATATCCGCGACTTTTTCACCGCACTGAACAGCTATGCCAAGGATTAAACCAAAAGGAGGCCCGCCATGATGCAGCTGCGACCACAGCCCACTGTGCTGAAAATCTGGCGCGTCTTTTTGGTGGCCGCCTTTTGTGTCCCCGCCTTTGTTCTCTCCCTGGTGCTGGAGGTGGGCGGGCTGCCCTGGCTGCTCTCCACCGGGGGGTGGCTGCTGGCCTTTTTCATCCTCTACCTCTTTTACCTGCCCGCCTTTTTCCACAGCCACCGCTACTCCCTGGAGGGCGGAAAGCTCATTTTGCGCCGGGGCGTCATCTACCACAATGTCTATTCCCTGGAGGTGGGGAGAGTTCAGTTCTCCACCATAGTCATCAACCCGCTGGACAGGCTGTTCGGCCTGGCGTCCCTGCGGGTGGTGGCGGCTGGGGGAGATTTGTACCTGCCCGGCCTCAAGCGGGCGGATGCCCTGCTGCTGTCGGGGATTCTCGCGAAGGAGCAGGAAGAAGGCCGGGAACCCGAATGAAACCCACACTTTACCTGATGGTCGGATTGCCGTGCAGCGGCAAAACCACCCGCGCAAAAGAGCTGGAGCAGTCGGAACGGGCACTGCTGCTCTCCCCCGACGCATGGCAGCAAAAGCTGTTCGGTGGCGAATTCGAGCCGGGCGAGCGGCACGACGCGCTCCACACAAGCATTGAGCAGATTATGTGGGATGTGGCGGAGCGGGCCCTTTCCCTTGGCGTCAGCGTCATCCTGGATTTCGGCTTTTGGGCCCGGGAGGAGCGGGAGGAATTCCGCGTAAGAGCCCGTCGGCTGGGCGTCGGGTTCCGGATACACTACATGGATGTGCCGAAGGAGAAGCTGTTCCGGCGGCTGGAACGGCGGAACGCCGACCCGGGCAAAGGCTCCTTCGCCATTCCCCCCGAATGCCTGGAGGAGTGGTCGCAGCTCTTCGAGCCGCCGGATGCGGACGAGATAATGGCCGACAGGTGATCAGCGTAAAACCATATTAAAAGGAGGATCACATGGAACAGGCACCGTTTCGCCGCGCCCACCCCATCATGATCCTCTACCACCTGCGCAGTGTGCTCTACCTCATCATCATCCCTTTTCTCCGCGGCCTGGTCGCTGTGATTCAGGGGGGGCTTTCCGCCTGGGGGCAGGGCATCTGGCTGGATTTTCTTATCCTCATCGGAATGCTGGGCATTTCGGTGCTGCGGTGGTTCCTCTGCCGCTACCGCTACGATGAAAGCCACATCCGCATGCGCAGCGGCGTCTTTTTCTACCGGGATATCAGCCTGGATTGGGACAAGGTGACCACCCTCTCCGTCATACGCTCCCTGGTGCTGCGCCCTGTGAGGGCGGTTCTGCTGCGGGTGGACACGATGGGCGGCAACCGCCGCGACGCGGACATCAGCATCTACCTGCACCGCTCTGATGTACAGAAGATGGTCGGCGTCTACTCCGCCGCCAGCGGGCGCGAAGTGGAAGAAGAGGAGAAGGATGAGGTCTACCGCCCCTCCTTTCCTTCAATCCTGGCGCTCAGCGCACTCTCCACCAACTCCTTTGTGGGGGTGGTGTACATCGCCACCTTCATCTCCCAGTCCGGCCGGATTCTGGGGGACCGCTTTTCCCAGATGCTCATCGGCACCTTTGAGGAGCTGGCCCGCACGCTGGCATTCAACATCCCCCCCGCGGCGGCGGCCATCGCCTACATCATGCTCATCGCCTGGCTGGTGGGGGTGATCATCGCCCTGCTGCGCTACAAGGGCTTTTCGGTGCGGCGAAAAGGGGATTCTCTGCGGCTGTACGGGGGATTGTTCACCCACCGGGAATACGTCATCACAACGGGGAACGTCAACTACCTGGATATCCGCCAGAACATGCTCACCTACCTGCTGCGCCTCTACTCCATGTACATCTCCGCGGTGGGCTGCGGAAAGGACAGGAGCGATTTGACCTGCGTCATCCCATTTGAGTCCATCAAGAAGTTTCGCCAGCGGGCCCACCAGTTGTTCCCCGGCTTTCAGGACTGTCCCCTTACGGTGCGCCCCTACCGGGACGGCATCCTGCGCTACCTCTCAGACCCCCTTCTCTTCTGTCTGGCCATTCCGCTGGCGATGGTCACATGCTTTCTCCTGCTGCCCTCCTGGTTTTCCTTCATCCTCTTTGTGGGCATCATGGCGCTGATTCCCGCCCTGTTCTTTTTCGCCATGCGGTTTACCGAGTACCTGACCAGCGGGGTGGGAAGGGCGGACGGATTGCTCACCATGCGCTATTCCTTTGCCTTTACCCTCCACACCCTCATCATCCCGGAGGACAAGATCGCGAAAGTGGTGATTCGCCAGAGCCTCTTTCAGCGAATTGGGGGACACAACTGCGATCTTCTGGTCTATACAGTCTCTGAGGGCAGCACCCGCCACAAATGCCGCAACCTGAAACGAACCGAGGTGGAGGCGTTTTTTGGTCTTTCGCAAAAGTAAAAGCTCCACACAACGCGTGGAGCTTTTAAATATGCTAAACATGTTTGCAGAGTCTTCGGGAGTTGCGCCGGTGGCGCAAAACCGTTGATAGAAATATATTTAATTTCTATCAATATTCCCAAGGCACCTTTTCCGGCTTGATGTCCCAGGAGTCCACATTGAGCCCCTTCTCCTTGGCCTTGTAGTATTCCACCTCAAATTCCGAGAGGTCGTTGATGGAATCTTGAGGGTTGCGGTAAACAGGCTTCTCCTGCTGAACGGGGATTTGGTACTGGGGGGGAGGATTGCCGGGGCGGTAGTTGTTGATCATGCTCTGCACCGGCGAGCTGCCCGGCGGCATACCCCTCCCCAAGGAAGGTGGCTGCTGGTAGGGCGGAAGCGGTTGCTGGCTGTTGAGCTTGTTCTCCTGAGCCGCGTTGTTCTTTACAACCAATCGTATGACAGCTCCGATTACAACGAGAACAATCAGCGGCCAAATAAAGGAAACCGCCCCTTCTCCAACTATCCCCAAAAGCACGGCAAGCACTACAAAAAATATGGATACGCCGACTGAAGATTTTTTCATTGAGACCGCCTCCTGTCTACCTGGGTGAATGTCGATGCCGATTGTGAAAGGAAAAAGGGATATGCTGTATCGAAAAGCCGCTCCGGAGAATGCAAAGGAGCTTGCCGTTTTGAGAAAGCGGCAGCTTGCAGATGAGGGTGAAGAAGCTCTCGGCGATATCGACGCCGAATTGGAGATGTTCTTTCGGGATTGCCTCTCAGATGGTTCCCTTATCGTGTGGCTGGCTGTGGAGGAGTCGGGGGAAATCGCCGCTACGGGGGCGGTCTGCTTCCACCGCTACCCGCCCACCTACCGCAATCCCACCGGGATGACGGCCTATGTGACCGGAATGTATACAGTGCCGGACTATAGAAGAAAGGGCCTGGCCAGGGCGCTTCTCGGCAGGGTGCTGGACGAAGCCAGAAACCGGGGCTGCGGTCTCGCGCGGCTTCACGCCTCTGTCGACGGCAGGCCGCTTTACGAGGCGGCGGGCTTTGTCCCCATGGAGGGCTGGCTTTCGCTGAGTCTAGCTAATTAACAGTATACCAGATTTTACAGCGCAGAAAAAGGGGCAGCATCGGAGCGCTTCCCCTTTTTCTTTAAGCTTGCGTACTTTCCCTTTAAGCAAGCATGCCGCCAAAACTGTCGACGCCATCCAACACCTGAACGCCCTGCGCTTTGGCCTCTTTGACAGCCTCGTCGTACTCGGCGCGCTTGTATTCCGCCGGCCCGCCGGAGATGGAGACAACCTTGATCTTTTCCTCTCTGGGCAGTGATTTATTCTTTTCCAGAATCCAGCGGATGGTGTCGGCAAATTCAATGGCGTCGCTGTCCTCCTGGGGGTGGCCGGTGACGGTGTAGTACAGCGTCGCTCCCGGCGCGTCGCCCGATTCCACGCCCACCAGCAGGTTGCTGATTGCAGCGCCGTTCCCATCCCCCGGTTGGGAATAGGATTCGGGGTGCGCCTCGGGGGGATTTTCAAGCTCGAACTCCTCCTGGGACTGATACCCGGAAGAAGCCTCCGGCAGCCCGCCCGTGTCCGCCACGCAGGCGGCCAACAGCAGGGCAACGCCCAGGCAGAGAATCCAATAGGTTTTGCGTCGGCTGGTCATATGTGGTCATCCCTTTCTTGCTTGCTTGAAGATGCGGAGTTCAAACAACCTCCGGTATTTCCTGCTGTCATCAGTGTACCCCGTACAGAGGCTGCCAACAAGGAAGAAACCGCTAAGCTTTCCTTAAGATATGATAAAGGTTAGACATACCGGAAAAATGCGTTGTCCTGTAAGCGAAAAATGCTGTTGCCTTCCGCATCCCCCTTTGGTATATTGGGAAAAGAATAGACTTTAAGAAAGGATGCTTTGATCATGACTGAGGAAAAAATACTGTTCGACACCGACATCGGCAGCGATATCGACGACGCGGTCTGCCTGGCCTACCTGCTCAGCCAGCCCAGGTGCAGGCTGATGGGCATCACGACCGTCTCCGGGGAGCCGGTGGAAAGGGCAAAGCTTGCCAGTGCCATATGCAGGGTGGCGGGCAAGGATGTGCCTATCTATCCCGGCACCGAACCGCCCCTCCTCACCCCGCCCAGGCAGCCGAAATCCCCCCAGTCGGCAAAGCTGGCCAACTGGCCCCACGACACGGACTTCCCCCAAAACCAGGCGGTGGAATTCATGGTCCGCACCATCCGGGAAAACCCTGGCGAGATCACCCTGCTGGCGGTGGGGCCCATGACCAACGTCGCCCTGCTGTTCGCCACCTATCCCGATGTGCCGGGGCTGTTAAAGCAGCTGGTGCTGATGTGCGGGGTGTTCACCAATGCCCTGCCCCATGTGGGGCCGCTGGAGTGGAACGCCATCTGCGATCCCTACGCTACGGCTATCGTCTACAACGCCCCCGTAAAGCGCCATGTCTCCATCGGGCTGGACGTGACCTGCCAGGTCGTGATGGGCCGGGACGAGGTGAAGGAGCGTTTCCAGACCAAGCTGCTGCGACCGGTGCTGGACTTCGCCGATGTGTGGTTCCAGCACACCGACCAGATCACCTTCCACGATCCCCTGGCCGGGGTGGTGCTGTTCGAGGACGTCTGCGGCTTCCGCAGGGGCGATGTGGAGGTGGAGCTTGCCAGTCCCCGCCTGCTGGGCCTCTGCCACTTCGAGGCGAAGGAAGACGGCCGCCATGAGGTCGCCCTTCAGGTCGACCGGGAAGGGTTCTTCCGCCATTATTTTGAGACCGTTTCAAGGTATTAGACAACTTTCGCCCAGGTTTGTGACAAGGGATATAAATTTTGCCATTCTGTTTCATTTTTGTGAATAATGTGAACAAGGTGCGTCTATTTTGCCAGCATCCTTGGACAAGAACACAAGAAAAGGCTGCTGTTTTCCACAAAACGGCAGCCTTTTTTGCGCTTTTGCTCCGTCGCGAAAGGGTAGGAGAAATTGCATTCCAATGGGATTTGTATTAGAATGATGTCGTATTTTCCAGCGTGACGCATCACGCTGTTACGCTGGATCCACTTTATCAGGGAGAAAGGATGAACTGACGGTATGGAAAAATTCTTCCAGCTCAAAAAGCACGGCACCAAGTTCTCCACAGAAGTCATCGCGGGTATCACCACTTTCTTTGCTATGGCCTACATCATCTTCGTCAATCCTTCGATGTTGTCGCTGGCAGGCACTCCCGACAACCCCTTCCCCGCAGGCGGCATCTTCCTGGCAACGATCATCGCTTCCATCATTGGCACCCTGATCATGGGCCTGTTCGCCAATGTGCCCTACGCTCAGGCCCCCGGCATGGGTCTCAACGCCTTTTTCACCTTCACGGTGTGCGGGGCGCTGGGCTACACCTGGCAGGAAGCCCTTGCAATGGTTTTCCTCTGTGGTATCATCAACATTCTCATCACCGTCACCAAACTGCGCAAGCTCATCATCAAGGCGATTCCTGAGAGCCTGCAGAATGCCATCGGCGGCGGCATCGGTATCTTTATCGCCTACATCGGCCTTAAAAACGCCGGGCTGTTCAGCTTTACCGCCGACCCGGGCACTTACACAATGTTCGGCACCGACCCCGCTACCTCCACCGTTGTCACTAACAGCAGTGTGGTGCCCGGCCTTGTCAGTTTTAATGACCCCGGTGTTTTGCTGGCAGTGTTCGGAATCATTCTCATGGTTGTTCTGGTGGTCTGCAAGGTCAAGGGCGGCGTGTTTATCGCCATTGTTGGCACTACGCTGGTTAGCATCATCTTGGCGCTGCTGAATGTTCAGGGGGTCAACGGTGCTGTCACCGATGCAATGGCGACCGGCAGCCTGAATTTCCCCAGCTTGGGCGACACCTTCGGTGAGCTGGGCGTCACCTTCGGCGCGGCCTTCGGCAGCAAGGGTATGGGCTCACTGTTCGGCAACCTGAGCAAGCTGCCCCAGATTCTCATGACCATCTTCGCCTTCAGCCTCTCCGACACCTTTGACACCATCGGCACCTTCATCGGCACAGGCCGCCGCACCGGCATCTTTGATGCCGAGGATCAAAAGGCTCTGGAAAGCGGCACAGGATTCAAATCAAAGATGGACAAGGCCCTCTTCGCAGACTCCGTCGCCACATCCATCGGCGCCATCTTCGGCACCTCCAACACCACCACCTACGTAGAGAGCGCCGCCGGTATCGGCGCAGGCGGAAGAACCGGTCTCACCTCCGTAGTCACCGCCATCTTCTTCGCCGCCAGCATCCTGCTGGCCCCGGTTATCGGCTTTGTGCCCGCCCAGGCGACGGCCCCCGCACTTATCATCGTGGGTATCATGATGATGGCCTCCTTTGCGGATATCCGTTGGACGGACATGGAGGAAGCTGTCCCCGCCTTCTTCGCCACCATCTTTATGGGCTTTGCCTACAGCATCTCCAACGGCATTGCGGCAGGCTTCCTGTTCTACTGCATCGTCAAGGTCATCAGGGGCAAGGCCAAGGAGGTGCACCCCGTTATGTGGGTGAGCACCGCGCTGTTTATCCTGAACTTCATAGTGCTGGCGATACTGTAGCTTATAAAAAAAGAAAGTGGTCATTGACCACTTTCTTTTTTTGCGTCTAATTTTTTATCAAATCCAAGTTCCCATGCACAGCCACTGCAACAGGTCACCCCATTTTCAGTTACCGCCCTGAGCAACACGGGAACATCACTCGGTTTTGTATAATCAGCTATCCACTTGCCGCACACACTACATTTTTGGCTGTTTCCATTTTTTCGGCCCAAAATCTGATGTGAAATATGATTTCGCGAGGCGGAGAGAGTATCTGAAATATCCAGATGTTCAGGAAAGAGTGTATCTAGTGTGCTACGCACCGATTTGTCAACATACCCTGATTTCGCATCCCAAAATGAATCGGGATCAGCTTCTACAAGATAGCTGACCGTAATGAGTATTTCCTTCTTAATTATCGCCACCTCATTGTTATCGTCAGTTTTCCTTGCTTCTTTTGATCACCTTGAGCCGGGAGAACTCTTCCCGATCCTTCTCATCCAATGCGTCGGTGATGAACTTCACCGTACCGGTAAACCCCGGGATAATGATATTCTTCAGGGCATTTGCCCTGCTCTGGGTCTTTTTGATCGCCACTGCCAGGCGATAGACGCTGTTCTCCAGCTCGGCCAGCTCGGCCAGCATCAGCTTCACCTCGTGGAAGCGGACAAAGGCCTCGTCGAAGGCGGCGTTGGAGCTGCTCATGTCGTATTCCAAGCGCAGGTCACTGTCCTCCAGGGCCACACTAGGCAGCTCCACTCCCATAACGGAACGGAAGTCCATGGAAAGGCCCTTTTCCTCTGGGATAGAGCGGGCGATGGCCTCGGTGATCTCCTGCCCCATAGAGATGTTGGCGCTCTCCAGAGCCTGGTAAGCCGTGCCGTAGGTGTCGTCGATGCGGCCGCGCAGGGAGTTGGCCTTATCGATGAGGGCCATCATCTCCCGAACCAGGATATTGCGCTTCCGATCCATCAGGTCATAGCCGACCCGGGCCAGGGCGAGGGATTTCTTTGTCGCCATCAGGTTGCCCTTGGTAGGGGAAATATTGCCGTTCATCTGCCCGCTCCTTTCCGTGTTATTTGGAGATGATTACTGCTTGGCCGCCACTGTCACATTGGGTGCGCCGGCAGACTGCTTCGGCAGGTACTTGTCCAGAATCTCGCCGTCCACACGATCCAGCTCGGCTCTTGGCAGGGTGGCGAGCAGCTCCCAGCCCAGGGCCAGCGTCTGCTCTATGGTGCGGTCTTCGTCCTGATCCTGGGTCAGGAACTCCCGCTCGAACAGCCTGCCGTACTCGATGTACTGCTTGTCCAGGGGAGAGAGCTCCTCCTCGCCGATGACCGAGGCCAGGCTCCGGACATCCTGCACCCTGGCGTAGCTGGCGAACAGCTGGTTGGCAAGGGCGGAGTGATCCTCCCTTGTATAGCCCTCGCCGATGCCATCCTTCATCAGGCGGGAGAGGGAGGGCAGCACCGCGATAGGCGGGTAGATGCCGTTTTGATCCAGGTCGCGGCCCAGCACGATCTGCCCCTCGGTGATGTAGCCGGTGAGGTCGGGCACCGGGTGGGTGATGTCGTCGTTGGGCATGGTGAGAATTGGAATCTGGGTGACGGAGCCCTCGGCCCCCTCTATAATGCCCGCGCGCTCGTAGATGGAGGCCAGATCGGAGTAGAGGTAGCCGGGGTAGCCCTTTCTGCCGGGAATTTCCCCCTTGGAGGAGGAAAACTCCCGCAGGGCCTCGGCATAGGCGGTCATGTCGGTGAGGACGACCAGCACGTGCATCCCAAGCTCAAAAGCCATGTACTCCGCGGCGGTGAGGGCGCAGCGGGGGGTGAGGATGCGCTCGATGATGGGGTCGTTGGAGAGGTTGAGGAACATCACAACGTTGCTCTGCACACCGGAAGCCGCAAAGGAGGCCCGAAAGTAGTCGGCCACGTCGTTCTTGACGCCCATGGCGGCGAAGACAACGGCAAACTCGGCTTTCTTCTCTCCGCCGGTATCGGTCGCGTCAACCGTGCCGGCGCTGTGTTCACTGAGCTTGGCCTGCCGGACAATCTGCACCGCCAGCTGGTTGTGCTTCATGCCAGAGCCGGAGAAGATGGGCAGCTTCTGCCCCCGGATGAGGGTCATGAGGCCGTCAATGGCGGAGATGCCGGTGGAGATGTAGTTGCGGGGGTACACCCTGCGCACAGGGTTGAGAGGGCTGCCGTTGATGTCGGCGAACTTGTCGGGAAAGATGTCTCCCAGGCCGTCGATGGGCTTGCCGCTGCCCGAAAACACCCTGCCCAGCATCTCCCGGGAGAGGGCAAGCTCCATGGGGTGGCCCTGAAAGCGGGTGACGGTGCCGGAAAGTCCCATTCCCCTGGTGCCCTCGAACACCTGGATGATGGCCCTGTCCCCCTCGATCTGGACAACGCGTCCGGTGCGGGTGGCGCCGCTTTCCAGCCGAAGCTCCACCATCTCCTCAAAGGAGAGGTCGGGCACTCCGTCCAGGGCGATAATGGAGCCGGAGATGTCTTTGAGGCCCACAAACTGTATGTTCATACTCTTCATTCCTTATCAGTGGAGTTTGTGGCGGTTTTGCGTAGCAAAATTTCTGTGCCTCGCACAGGAAAACCACAAAAACACAAGCTTGAAAGATTGTCTTTCAATCTTTCCAGCTCCTTTTTTATTGGTTTGACTGCGCGCTTGTCGTAGATGGGGTGATTGCCGCAAGCTTCTCGTCGATCTCGGTATAATAGCCGTCGAACAGCTCCAGCTGGTCGTTGGGGATGTCGTACTTGATCTTGATCAGCTTTTCAAAGAGCCCGGTGGCAAGCATCTGGGAGACAGGCCGCTCCTTTACCACAAGCTCCTTGCACTTGTCGTTCAGGTAGAGTATCACCCGCATCATTTTACATTGCTTCACAAGGGGCACGTAGGTGTCGTCCTTGTGGAAGGCGTTTTGCTGGAGGAAGCCCACCCGGATGACCCTTGCGATCTCAAGCGTCAGCTTCTGGTCGTCCGGCAGAACGTCCGCGCCGATGAGCTTGACAATCTCCATCAGCTGGTTCTCCTGAAAGAGCAGGTTCAGGATGCGCTGGCGGTACTCCAGGAACTCGGGGCCTATGTTCTTCTCATACCAGGGGGTGAGATCCTGAATATACTCGCTGTAGCTGGTGTTCCAGTCGATGGCGGGGTAGTGGCGTGCATAGGCCAGGGATTTGTCCAGCGCCCAGAAGGCTCGCACAAAGCGCTTGGTGTTCTGGGTGACCGGCTCGGAGAAGTCGGAGCCCTGGGGGGAGACCGCGCCGATGATGCTGATGGAGCCGCTGCTCCCGGCGAGGTTTTCCACAAAGCCAGCCCGCTCGTAGAACTCGGACAGGCGGGAGGGCAGGTAAGCGGGGAAGCCCTCCTCGGCGGGCATCTCCTCCAGGCGGCCGGAAATCTCACGGAGCGCCTCCGCCCAGCGGGAGGTGGAGTCGGCCATGAGGGCCACATGGTAGCCCATATCCCGGTAGTATTCCGCCAGGGTGATGCCGGTGTAGATAGAGGCCTCACGGGCCGCCACCGGCATGTTGGAGGTGTTGGCGATGAGAGTGGTGCGGTCGGTGAGCTTGTTGCCCGATTTTGGGTCGATCAGATCCTGGAACTCCTCCAGCACCTGGGTCATCTCGTTGCCCCGCTCCCCGCAGCCGATGTAGATGATGATGTCGGCATCGCTCCACTTTGCCAGCTGGTGCTGGGTCATGGTCTTGCCGGTGCCGAAGCCGCCGGGGATGGCCGCCGCTCCCCCTTTTGCGATGGGGAACAGTGAGTCGATGATTCTCTGCCCCGTGATGAGGGGCACGCCGATGGGCAGGCGCTCCCGCACGGGCCGGGGGGTCTTGATGGGCCAGCGCTGGCAGAGGGTGAGCTCGTGTTCGTTCCCCGCGCCATCTTCCAGCTTTAGGATGGCGTCGTTAAGCTGATAACTGCCGTTCTCCGCCGCCCAGGTCACCCTTCCGGAAAGGCCGTAGGGAACAGGCATCCTGTGGGTGATCAGCGGGGTTTCGGGGCAGGTGGCGTAGATTTGGCCGCCCTCCAGCGTCTCCCCAACCTTTGCGGTGACAGTCACATCCCACCGGGCCTCCTCATCCAGCACGGGCACGTCCACGCCGGGGGGGATGAATGCGCCGGAGAGGTCAGCGATGCTGCCCAGAGGGCGCTGGATGCCGTCGAAGATGCCCCGCATGATGCCGGGGCCTAAAAGCACGGACATGGGCGCGCCGGAACCCTCTACCGGCTCGTTTGGGGAGAGTCCGGTGGTGTTCTCGTACACCTGTATGGTGGTGGCGTCCACATTGGTGGAGATCACCTCGCCGATGAGGCGCTGCTCGCCGACATGCACCATCTCCAGCATGGTGAAGTCCGTGCTGTTCCGGACGGTGACCACCGGCCCGTTGATGGAATATATTTTATTTTGGGTCTTGGTTTGGGATGTATTCATAAAACCACCTTAGTCGGTTTGTTTGCGAGAGTTATTCCACGTAGTCGATGCAGGCGCGGTTATCCGTCGCCGCGTGCACAAAGCCGCCCGCGCGGACATGGTCGGGATGGTCGACGTAGTTTGCCAGGGCCTCCTCGCTCTCGAAGAGGCTGTTGAGGACGATATCCCGGTTGCTCTTTCCCACGGGGTCAATGTAGACATGCAGGGAGACAATCCCTGGAATGGTGGCGGTTAGGGCCTCCAGCTCCGCCTTGATCTTTTTGGCATTGGCGGCGTTTTCTTCGGGCGTGAAGCCCTCCTTGAAGTTCCACATGACAATGTGACGTACCATTTTCAAAGCGCCCCCTCTATTTTACCTTCAGATTACTGTGTAATCGGAACCACTCCTGCTGGTCGGCCAGCTTGGTGTCCAGCGTCTCGTCGATCAGAATGCCCGCAGCGCTGTTGAGCAGCTGCCAGCCCCCGATGGTGATGACGGGGTCAAGTTCCACCCTGCTGCCGGGCAGCAGCGCGGCGGCTTCTTTGGCGAGGGCTTCATCGTCCGGCATAAAGGTAAGGGTGGTGGCGGAGTGGTCATAGCTGTTCCGCAGGGAGCCGATCTCCCGGAGCACCTTTTCCCGGTATGCGGGGGTGCGCAGGTAGTCGAATATCCGCAGCCGCGTGTTGGAGAAGACCATTCCGGCCAGCTCCTCCCGGCGAGCCAGCAGGGCGTGCCGCGCGGCGACCTCCCGGTTTGCCACTGTTTCCTGGGTTTCGTGGCGGAGGTGCAGGGTTTCCCTCTGCATTTTTTCAAACATCTTTCGCACAACCGAGTCCTCAAACTCCTTGAGCTCGCTCTCCCGGGTGACATTGGCCTCGTCTATGAGGCGGCGGCTCTCCTCCCTGGCCTGGGCCAGTACGGCGGAGCCGATCAGCTGCATTCGTTCGTCATTCTTTGCCATGGAGATTCACCCCTCTCTTTAGATTTTAATACCAACCGCCTCGCCCACATAGCGGGTGATGGAGCTTGCAACCGTGCCGTCTCCATGGCGGTCTGCCACTTCGACAATCAATGGGCGGCTGTTTTTCAGCTTGCGGTCATAGATGGCGGAGCGGGAGAGCTCCATCAGCTTGGCGGTGATGAGCACCACACCCACCTCCGGATCGCCGGAGGCCTTGTCCAGCGCGTGCTCCACCTCCTCGGCGGAGTGCACAACCGTGCCCTCAATGCCGGCCATGCGCATGCCCACATAGGTGTCGGTGTTATCGCTGATCAGGTAGAATTTCATTGCAATAATTCCTATAGATTGTTGATGATCAGGATGGCGATGAGCAGGCCGTACAGCGCGACGCCTTCGCCCAGGGCCACGAAGATCAGGGATTTACCGAAGCTCTTGGGGTCTTCACTGGTGGCGCCGATGGCCGCGGGGGCGGCCGATGCGACCGCGATGCCGGCGCCCAGTGCGGAAAGGCCCGCTGCCAGCGCCGCGCCGATGTAGGCGAGGCCGTTGCCGGTGGAGGAGGCAGCCGCGGCTGTGGTCTCCCCCGCTTCGGCGGCGAAGCTCACCAGGTCGCCGATGGGCAGCACAACAGCCAGGGCGCAGACGCCGAAGAAGGCGGCGATGTTGGCGAGCATTGCAAAGCGGGCGCGTTTGCCGGTGGTGATCTTTTTGTAAAGGGGCAGCAGAGGGGTTGCAAGCATCAGGACGATAAGAGCCGGAAACAGGAAGGTGATGACAGTAGACATAGATAACATCCTCTCTTGAGCAATCTTGATTCGTTGATCAGCTGGTCTTTTATGCGTTCTCGATTATTCCGGTGGAGCAGGAGAAGATCATGGGGGCGAATGGGGTGCCCTCCGCGTCGTAGAAGCGGCTGAACATCTCGTAGAATTCCAGCCGAAGCACCTGTATGCCCACGATCAGGCCCTCCAGCGCCATGACAAAGACGTTGCCGAAGATGATCACAAAGATGTTGGCGCCCGCGCCCACCATCTGCGCCAGAGTGAACACCACGCTCATCATGCCCGCGTGAACCAGGATGAAGCCGCCCACACGGAGGAAGGACATGGTGTTGGTGACAAAGCTCAGCAGAACCTCAAACATCTCGAAGAAGGTTTCGGTGAAGAACGCCCCCACGCCGTCCGGGAAAACCCGCTGAAAGGTGGTGCGCCGCTTGTTCGGCGCCGGAGCCTGGTTCTTCTCCGCCTCGGTTTCGTCGGGAACGGGGCTGGGCAGTCCCCCGGCATCCAGGCACTTCTTGATGAAGGCCGCCGTCGCCTCGGGGCTCTCCATATCCTCGTCCGGAATGAAGATGCGCTCGAAGTAGAGGTCGTGGAAGATGGCGTCGATCTCGTCCTTGTCCGAGAGAGCGCAGGCGTAGACCAGCCAGATGTACTCCAGGTCGGTCTTGATGGGGTAGAGGACAAAGGGCTCGCTGCTGTAGAAGTGCAGCTTCTTGTAGCTGTCCGAAGGGATGCGCCCGAACCTGGCCCGCATGAACTGACTGTTGAAGAGGGCGGGGATGTTGGCGCTGAGCTGCTCGCCCAGAGACATCTGGGTCAGTTCCGCGTTGTGGTGGAGGTCGGAGTCCTTGGCCCGCAGCTTGACATAGCGGGAGATGGGCTCCCGGAAGAAGATCAGCGCCAGGGGAAGGACGATCAGGAAGAGAATGTAGGGAAGGCTGAACACCTGATAGCCCAGCAGGGTGAACACAGCGCCCAACAGAACCGCAGCGTAGAAGACAAAGCCGCTCAACCCGTTGGAGGAGAGAAATACCCGCTCGTAATCCTTGTGCTTGATGCCCACCAGGATGTTGAAGAGGATGGACATCAAAATGATGACCGCGCCGATGCCGATTGCCGCGATGAGAATGGTGTTGGTGGTGCTGGGGCGCATGACCTCGATTGGCTTTTCCGCGAAGCCCATTGCCCGAAAGACCGGGTCGAGCAGGTGCTCGAAGCCGAACACGGAGCCGTACCAGAAGCCGAAGAACATGGAGGAGAACGCCACCCGGGTCAAGATTCTGCCCAGGGGCATCTTTTTCAGCTTCCACATCAGCATGCCCGCCAGCCAGACGCAGAGGCCGTGGCCCAGGTCGCCGAACATCATGCCGAAGAGCAGGCTGTACGTCCAGGCGACAAAGGGGGTGGGGTCGATGTCGTTGTAGGAGGGGGAGCCGTACATGGTGACAAACATCTCGAAGGGCTTTGCAAACCAGTTGTTTTTCAGCTCAACCGGCGCCTGTATCCGGGAGTTGGCCGAGGCGGCCTCCGCCTTGATCTGTACATTGGGGAGAACCTTGAAGGATTTGACAAATTCCTCCTCATCCCGGGTGCGCACATAGCCGATGAGATGGAAGTGATCCCGTATACTGACGGCGTAGCGGCGCAGGTCGTAGGCGTCGTGGAGGAACTTGATGCGGGTGTAGGCTTCCGCGAAACGGTCGCGCTCCTGGTCGATATACTTTTGCAGCTCCTGCTCCGCCTCCTGTAGCTGGCCCTCCTCCTCCGAAAGGCTCTGCCGGATGGAGGTGATGGCGTCCCCCGCTGTTCCGTGAACGAACTCGGGGATACGAAGCCGCTCGAAGCCGCTTCCGGCGAAGTATTTGTCCACCTCCCCACTGAACTCGTCCGCGGTGACGTAGAGGCCCCAGGTGGAGCCCCCCCTGTCGTCCAGCTTGTAGAGCTCGTAGGGGCGCTCGGCGGAGGGGGACATCTCTGCAAGCTTTTCCGAGGGGATGCGGCCGAACCGCACCTTGAGGAAGTGCTCGGAAAACACCTTGTCAAAGTTGATGTCGGGGCTCTCCAGGTGGGCCAGCATATCCAGGGCGGCGGAGTAAGCCGCTTTCTCCTCCTGTAGCTTGTTCCGCTTTTCAAAGTAAGAGGGATATTCGCTGCGCACCTTTGTCAGATAGGTATCTGTCTCCGACAGGAATTTATCCCTGTCCCCGGCGGTGATCCGGAGGTCGCAGCGGTCGGGGGTGAGGGGCGGGATGTTCAGCTGTGAGCTGATCTCCCCCGCCTTGACATACAGAGCGCCGAAAGGGTTGCGCAGCAGGACACTTTCCCCCACCGAGTATTCGCTGAGCTTGCTTGCGTATTCCAGCTGAAACAGCCCGCTGCGGATACAGACAATGAGGACATCGTCCAGGTCGTCGGTGTGGCCGCCGATGTCCAGAAAGGTCATCTTTTCGATTCCCATGGCTTTTCCTTTCTTGTGATATCTGAACCACATGTAGTAGCCGATTAGGCGCGCTTTTCCTCTATGGTGAGCAGCGCAGATATCTCCTCGGAGGGCATTTCGTACCGAATGCCCTCGATAATATGTATGATGTTGGACACTTCGATCTCCAGCAGGGTGAGATAGTTGATCACCACCACGATGGGGCGGCTGGAAAATCGGAAGGCCTTCAGGGCGGAGCGCTGCTGGATTCTGCCAAGCTGCCCGACAATATCCGTGCCGTCGGCCTGCCTGCCAAGGTCGTAGCGCCGCACCGCACGGGAGTGGCCGCTCAGCACCTCCAGGAACTCCCGGTCGTCTCTCGTCTCCAGCAGGCGCTGGTAGAACCGGGAGGAGAGGGCGCCCTCCAGGGGGAGAACCACCTCCCGCAGCTGGTCGGGGGTGTAGCGGTAAAACCGCTTGAGGCGGAAAAGGGTGGTGAGGTTGTGCTCGTCTATCTGAAAGTGGAACAAGTCCTCCAGGGAATCTCTTGTGCTGCCCCGGTAGTGTTCCTTCACATAGGTTTGCAGGGTGGAAAAGTAGTGGGTGAGCAGCGCGCGTTCACAGGCGGCGATGTTGATGCTCTGGTTGCCGCGGGCCGGGCGGAAGGAGGCGAGCACCTCGTAGTAGGGGGAGTGGGCAAGCACCTCCAGCAGGCCGTCGAAGCTCTTGATAGCGGCAAGGCCGTAGAGGTCGAAGGAGAGGTAGCGGGCCAGGTAGGCGGGCAGGGCGACGATGTACCGCCCGCTCTCCCCTGCGTTCAGCAGCCGGATAGCCTCCAGCAGCTCGGTTACCTCGTTTTGCATGGTGTAGACCATCAGGAACAGCTTGTCGTCGTAGGAGTATTTCAGCAGGCTCAGGCTGACATTCAGCACCCGCTTGCGCAGCAGATTTTCCAGCTGGCCGCGGTGGATGAGCTCCTCCTGCACCTCGGCGAGGCTCTCCTTATAGGAGGTCTCCTCCTTGAGGTAGGACGCGATGGCGCCCACCGTCTTTGCCTGGAGCAGCTTGCGGTAGTCCTCGGCGTGCAGCCCCTTGCCATAGAGGGCCCGCACCTTGGTCATCAGAGCGTTGTCGGAATAGGAATTCATCTGGCGGGCCTCCTCCCTTTTGTCGTGATCAATTTAATTCATTCCGTGATGCGCTTGAACAGCTCGTCCTCCCAGGCCTCGTGGCCGCTGTCGTAGGCGGCTTCCAGCTCTTTTGCCAGGGCGTCGTAGCGCCGGTCGATCTCACCGGCCTGCTCGGCGGCGGCCAGCTCCTCGGTGTGGCGGACATTCTCCAGGTGGGAGTCCGCATGCTCTTGGTAGCGGGCCTCCAGGGCGGCCTTTTCCTCCGCGATCTCGCGGATGGTCTTTTCGTGGTATTGCTTGGCCTCATCCAGCAGCTGGTAGGCGCGCTGGTCGATATCCAACAGCTTGCCGACTACAGATTCCATGTGGCGTCTCCTTTGCAGGTCATAGTAACACAATGCAACCCCGCCTGCTCTCTTTGATGAGAGGGGCGGGGTAGAGAGTTGTTTGCCCGACTATAAACGAAACTTTTGTTTACTTATGGCTGCATAATATGACAGGTTTGTGTCGAGATTAGTGCAGTATAGTGTGGAACACGGTCTTGTTCAGCGGGAAGATACACACAGTCTATACCTCTTTGGCCCTTTTGACAAGGGAAAATTTGGCGATCATATGACTATTTTGGCGATTTTTTTAGGCGCTTTGTATAATAATGGATGTACTTGTCCCCTGGATGGATGCTTCTGCGCCCTTGGAACCTGAAATTATCTGTGAAAATCTTGCAACCTGTGGCGTTCTGCGGCATGGGTCGGCAAATTCGCCCTTTTTCCGCATTTTTCTCCCCCGCGCAGCTGTATTCTTTGCCTTGTAACAACGGGCGAGGGAAAATAAGCACATATTTGAAAGGAAGTAACAGCTTCATGGCCGATTTGCTGACCTATTACAGCCAGAACACCTCAGCCTACTGGCAGGCGTTGGGGGAGCATCTGGGCATCAGCCTGATCGCGGTGGCGATCGCCGCGCTGGTCGGAATTCCAATGGGCATTCTCAGCCTGCGTAGCAAGAGGATATCCACCTTTGTCACGGGCGTGTTCAACACCCTGCGCATTGTGCCCAGCCTGGCGATCCTGGTGCTGTGCATCCCGCTTTTCGGCGTGGGGGTGCGCCCCGCCCTGATTGCCCTCACGGTGCTGGCGGTGCCACCCATCCTCATCAACACGGCCAAGGGCTTCGAGGGGCTCTCCCCCTCCGTGCTGGAGGCCGCCAAGGGACTGGGTATGAGCCCCCTCCGCATTTTCTGGACAGTCAAGATGCCCCTGGCCATGCCCCTCATGCTGGCCGGACTGAAAACGGCCACAGTGGAGGTGATCGCCAGCGCGACCCTCGCCGCCTACATCGGCGCGGGCGGGCTGGGTGGGTTGATCTTCACCGGCATTGGCCTCTTCCGCACCGATTTGCTGCTGCTGGGTGGCCTGTCGGTGGCAGCGCTCTCTCTCACCGCCAGTCTGCTGTGGAGTGTTGCGGAACGGTTCGCCACTCGGTACACGAGGACGAATGAGGGTCGCTCACGCAACTCGAGCCGCGCAAGTGTCAAAGCGATTTAACACTACTTTATTGTATATGAAAGGACTTATTGAATATGAAACGAAACAATCGCAACAAGTTCTACTCCGCCATTGCACTGATTCTGGTTTTTTGCTTCGCCGTCGTGGGATGCACACCCTCTAGCGCCCAGACCGACGGCGAAAAGGGAACCATCCGCATGGGCTCCAAGGACTTCACCGAAAGCATCGTCCTCGCCGAGGTGTACGCCCTGGCACTGGAGGACGCGGGCTACAAGGTGGAGCGCACCTTCAATATTGCCAGCGCTGTCGCCCACACCTCGCTGGTCAACGACGAGATTGACGTCTACCCCGAGTACACCGGAACTGGGCTCATTGCGGTGCTGGGCCACGACCCCGTGACAGATCCCGCAGAGGTCTACCGCATCGTCAGCGAGGAGTACCTGAGCAAGTTTAACCTTGTCTGGCTGGAGCCAACCGCCGCCAACGACGGCCAGGGAATCGTGATCACCACCGAGGCGGCCGAGCGCTACGGCATCAAAACCCTGAGCGACTTGCAGGCGAACGCGTCCAATATCCGCTTTGCCTCCCAGGGGGAGTTTGACCTGCGGGAGGACGGCCTTCCCGGCCTGGAGGCGGTCTACGGCCCCTTTGAGTTCGCCTCCATCCAGGTGTTCAGCAATGCACTGAAGTACGACGTGCTCCAAAACGGGGAGGCGGACGCCGCCCCCGCCTACACCACCGAGGGTCAGCTCACCCAGCCCCAGTTTACGCTGCTGGAGGACGACAAGCAGGCCTGGCCCCCCTACCACATCACCCCCGTCATGCGGAAAAGTGTCTACGACGCCAACCCCGAGGCGGTGGAAGTCCTCAACGCAGTGGGCAAGACCCTGGATACCCCCACCGTCACAGCCCTCAACGCCAAGGTGGATGTGGACAAGCGGGAGTACGACGATGTCGCCAAGGAATACTACGACAGCATCCGGGACACAATTCAAATCGGTTAACGAATACGGATTCTCTTATATATTGAGCTAGGAAGGATTTTGGAAATGGAAACCAACAGCGGCAGGGAGACAATTCCCGCGATAGAATTCCGGGATGTGGTCAAGCACTTTCCCGGTACAGGGAGCAATGCGGTGGATCACGTGAGCCTTGAGATTCCCGCCGGGGAACTGATCACAATATTGGGAACCTCGGGCTGTGGAAAGACCACGCTGCTCAAGCTGGTCAACCGGCTCTACGACCCCGATGAGGGACAGGTGCTGATCAACGGGGAGAACATCGCCGGGATCGACCCGGTAAAGCTGCGCAGAACCATCGGCTATGTCATCCAGGACGTGGGGCTCTTCCCCCACATGAAGGTGAAGGCGAATATTGCCACTGTCCCCAAGATTTTGGGCTGGGACAAAGCCCGCATCAAAAAGCGGGTGGACGAGCTGCTCACCGCAGTCAACCTCGACCCCGATGAATTCCGGAACCGCTACCCCGCCCAGCTTTCCGGCGGGCAGCGGCAGCGGGTGGGCCTTGCCCGGGCAATGGCCGTTGACCCCGGCATCATGCTGCTGGACGAGCCATTTGGCGCCATCGACTCCATCAACCGCGGCATGCTCCAGGAGGAGCTGCTGCGCATTCACGGCGAGCATCGCCGCACCTATCTCTTTGTCACCCACGACATCGACGAGGCCTTCCGCCTGGGTTCCCGGGTGCTCATCATGGACGGGGGAAGAGTGCAGCAGTTCGACACCCCCGAGGCGATTCTGGCGAACCCGGCCAACGACTTTGTCCGCACCCTCCTCTCCCCGGCGCTGGAAAAGCGATTCCAGCCCAAGGAGCAGGGCAAAGCGGCCCACATGCCCCAAAAGGCGGTGTACGCCGTATGAGCGGATTCTTCTCCTTCTTTGCGGGCTACTACCCCAAGCTGCTGACTGCCCTGTGGCAGCACCTGGCGCTGGTGGCGGTCACGATGGTGCTCTCCCTCGCATTAGCGGCGGCGATCACTTTGGCGGTGCTGCGATTTCCCCGTTTTTCCGAACTGATGGTGGGGCTGCTGGGCGCGGTCTACTCCATTCCCAGCCTGGCCCTCTTTGCTCTGATGATTCCCCTAACGGGGCTGGGCAACACCACGGCGGTCATCGTGATGGTTGTGTACAATCAGTTCTTGCTGCTGCGCAACTTCCTCACAGGGCTGCGCACAGTTGATTCAACCGTCATTGAGGCCGCCACCGGCATGGGCATGAGCCCCCTGCAGCGCCTCATCCGGGTACAGATTCCGCTGGCCTTTCCCGTACTGCTGGCGGGTGTGCACCTGGCTATGATATCCACCATCGGCATCGCAAACATCGCGGCAACGATCAATGCGGGCGGCTTGGGCGTCATCCTGTTTGACGGCCTGCGCACCCAGAACACCTACAAGATTGTGTGGGGCGCGCTGTTCGCCGCGGGGCTGGCTCTGCTTGCCAACCTGCTGATGGGCGCGATTGAGCGCTATGCGAAGCGGCGGCTGGGCCCGGTGGAGGCGGAGACCGCACAATAAAATATGCATACAGAAAAGAGACAGCTTATGCGTGAGCACAAGCTGTCTCTTTTATAGTTGGCCCGCCATGCCGTATATCGCTTTCATAAAACCCGTCTGTGACAGGTGGGTGCCTTCCCGTGGCTTTCACGCTTCCTCAATCTGACCGGGGTCAGGAGGCCTGCAATCACGGCCACTCGGAGTTCGGGCTCCCTATGAATAAGTGTTGGATTATATCTGGCGACTAAGTACGCGAGCACGGCAGGTCAAAAGATGAAGCGGAGCTTCATCTTATTGAAGAAATTACTTTGCCGCCGGAGGGGCGGCAATTCCGCTTCTCGGAACCGTAATTTTTCCCGGTCTACGGTAGTTTGTCCGTTTGTTGCCGGAGGGGCCAACAGCTTTTTTGGGGTTTGCTGTAAGACGGAAGTACAGCGGTAATAGTCTTATTTCCAAAGACCGGATACGAATCTAAAACGGATCAGTCCTCTTCGAAGTCGAAGATGTCGGAGAGGCGCTCGGTGAAGAAGTCGCCCACATGGTTATACAGCTCCTCGTCCTCGATGGCGTCCACGAAGAAGTCGCCGTTCTCCTCGCTCACCTTCATGACGACAAGCTCGCCGCTGTCCTCCAGCAGCTCGTCCGCAGTCTCGTAGATGGGGATGAGGGCCACGTACTCCTGCCCCTCGTACTCGGCGCGGTCCACCAGTTCAAAGGTATATTCCTGGCCGTCTTCGTCCTCCAGAGTGATCAGGTCTGCTTCCAGGCCCATTTCCTCCATATTGCTTTCCGGCTTATCGCTCATGGCGGGGCCGTCCTTTCCGGCCGGTTCCCAACGCCGGGGCACGAACATGCCCGGCATCGGCGGAAACAGGCGCTTCTTTGTGTTATTATTGTAGACGATATCCGGCCGGAAGTCAATGTCGCGCCCTTCTGTGATTGCCGCAGAAAAAAAGAAAGCCCCGGATTTTCCCCGGACATTTATCCTTTTCTTTCCGGCCACATTCTATTAACAATGTTAACAAAAATATCCAAGATTTCACATTATTTCTATTGACTTAATAAAACAATGTGGTATAATACTTGTACAAGGAAGGAAACCACCAATGGTGAAAATCCGGTTTCCCAATCCTTAAAAATGCAGGCAAATGCTAGAAAGGCGGTGTTGCCGATGTACAATGAAGAGATCCATTCTATGCGGGGCGCAACGCCAGCCCCGACAAACCGATGATTTGACACTTGACAGACGATGCCCGAAGGGTTCCACAGAATCTTTTGTGTGCACTCTGTATCTCAAGGCTGATGAGCCTTTCAACCAACATCGTGTGCGTCAAATGGCGAAAACTAAATTGGAGATTTAGTCCAATGTGGTAATAATTCGCATAAAATAGTTGCAAGGCGAATCACAGGACGAGTGCCGTGGTTCGCGGCCCGGCAAAAGACCGGAAGCCGGACGGCGCGGTGACAGCGCAAAACCGGACGGGGGAAATCCGTTGTCTGTGCGGCAGCGGGAACCCAAAACGCCAACATGGCGGCGAAAATCAAGCGGCAATTCACAGTTACCGAGAACCTGTCGGGGCAACGCGAAATGCTGAGAATGACGATTGGAAGCCAAAGTGGAACGCGTGGTGATGATAAGGCCTTTGAGGTGTTTTCATTGCCGCATCAACAAGAGAGAGTGAGTCCAATGAAGTAGCATAGCTATTTCTTACGGCCCTGCTTGTACCAAGTTCATGTCTTCTCTCGACCATATTATCAGATCTTTGTGTCAGAAAATGATGAAACGGGTTAAGACTTTGTGGCAACTGGAACTTTTAGTTGCCGGAACCATAGGGCAAAGATAATTTTTGCTCTGGTACGCATGGGAAAAGGCTTCCACAAGATGCGCGGATAAACTGAAAATAGATAGACAGTTTGTTCAGACAATTTTAGTTTAATGCAAGAATTGTTCCTGCGACATTGAGACAGAAAGATTCGTTTCACAATGATGGACAAGTCGCAGCTGTGGAGAGCCGGTCTGTGAATGCCACAAGAAGGTGGTTGGTTTAGCGCAAGCCAACAGCGATTTTGAACGCTGAGACCGCTGTTATCAGAAGTCCATTGCGTACAGGCAGGGCCAAATTGTTTCCGAAAGGACAATAGACTTATCAGAACAACAAATCAATATAACTAAAGGGCCACCGTTATTCTACGGTGGTCTTTTTTTGCGCAAAATTGCTTGCGGGAGCAAAATGGAGTATAATAGTCAGACACATCACGCAGCCCAATGATCCATCAGGAAAGGACGATTGTCTTGAAGCGCCTCGCCCTCTTTGCCCTCTGCCTGACTATGCTGTTCGGCTGCACGCCTCAGGAGCAGCCTGCCGAGCCCTCGGAGGAGGAGCCTGTGCAGGAGGTCTCCGCCCCGGAGATCCTCTACCGGGAACCCACGGTGGAGGAAGCCGCCGCCGGTAACAGCGCAATATCAGAGAAGGGCATCACTCTGATACAATTTGAGGAGCCCCAAAAGGGCGACCCCATCGCCCGGTTTCAGACATTGGCGGGGGAGATTGTGGTGCGCCTCTTTCCACGGCAGGCCCCCCTTGCGGTGGAAAACTTCGCCATGCTGGCCCAGGATGGCTACTACGACGGGATGGGCTTCTACAAGGTGATGGAGGATTTTCTGATTCAAAGCGGCGCGCCCGCCAACAAGCCCCCCACAAGTATCTACACCGATGAGGAGGGGGAGCCGATCTCCTTTGCCACCGAGACCAGCCTGGATTTGTGGAACTTTCGCGGCGCGCTGGTGATGAAAAGCAGGGGCCCGGAGCAGCCGGACTCCAATACCAGCGAGTTCTTCATCGTTCAGTCCGACCGGATCAGCGAGGCGCTGGCGGAGCAGATGGAGGAGATCGGATATCCCGGCAAGGTGCTGGAAAAGTACCGGGAGGTGGGCGGTATTCCCGGCTTTGATGGCCGCTACACCGTTTTTGGCCAGGTGATTTCCGGCATGGAGGTGGTGGATGACATCGCGTCCGCCCCGGTTGGGAAGGTGTACAATCCGCTGGAACCGGCCATCATCGAGTCCATCCTGATGGAGCCCTACGATCCGGCAAATCCCCCCGTTGTCCTTGGCCAGTCTGATGAAGAAGAGACGCAATCGGACGAAGAGGACAGCGGCGGCGAAGTGGCGTGACGACAGAATAATGAGTTCCTCTGTGCGGTGTCCAGCCGCCGGAGGAATTTTCTTTACATTTATCGCGCAATATACTATAATAGGCCTAAAGAAGCGTAACCAATGTTACGGCTAAAAAGTGAGTGCCGGATAACATGAGAACAGAAGGCGTGGTGATTTCCCTGGAACTGAATGCTGAAATGTGGAATCTGCTCAGCCGAGGGCCTATTTTCGAGGGCCTCAGCCCCGAAGCCATCGGGCAAATTTCCCCCTGTGTGACCTATTCTGTGCGGCAGTATGGGCCCGGGGAGAACATCTACCACAAGGGCGACCGGGTGGAGCACCTTGGCGTGGTGTTGGACGGCTCGCTGGTGGTCTGCGACCAGGACGCCCAGGGCTGCCGCACCACTGTCGCAGACATCGGCCGCAACCGCCTGTTTGGGGAGGCCATGCTCTTTTCCTCTGCGGGGACTGTCCCCCACGACATCTATACTGACAAGGGGGCTACCGTCCTCTACCTCGTCTCGGACTTTTTCATGCGGCCCTGCGGCAAGGACTGCCCCAACAAGGCGGCCCACGCCACCGTTATGACCAACCTGTTGCGCATTCTCTCCGACCGGGCCGTGCAGCTCAACCGCAAGATTTCCTACCTGACCGCCCCCGACCTCAAAGCCAAAATCGCGATGTACCTCTACGACCTCTATCGCGCCATGGGCACCACCACCTTTCGAACCCCATTTAACAGGGATCAGCTGGCGGAGTTTTTGGCGGTGGCGAGGCCCTCCCTCTCCCGGGAGTTTGTCAATTTGAAAAAGATGGGGGTCATTGACTTTGCCCGCAGCAACATCACAATCCTGGATTTGGACAAGCTGCGGGAGTTGGCCGGAGAATAGCTGGAAACCCAAATAGGAGGGGCGGCATTTGCCGTCCCTCTTGCATGTTTCGCAAAATTTGGTATTGTACCCACACAGGGCATGCACTATACTGAAAGAAGTTGTGCATGGAAAGGATGGTCATAAATGGGAGATTACCTTGCGGGAATCGACATCGGCGGAACCAAGACGGCGGTCATCCTTGCCCGGCAATCGGAGAGGGCTGCGCCGCCGGAAATTCTCGAGCGCATCGCCTTTTCCACCCCTGTGGGCGCGGAGGCGAAGAGGGGGCCCATCCAGATACAGGAAGCCCTGCGGGAGGCGCTGGAGCGCCGGAAGCTTTCCCCCTCCGATCTCGCCGCCATCGGGGCCAGCTGCGGGGGGCCGCTGGACAGCGAAAACGGATTGATCCTCAGCCCGCCCAACCTCTACGGCTGGGATGAGCTCCCCATTGTGCGCGGGCTGGAGGAGGCATTCGGCGTGCCCTCTGCCCTGCAAAACGACGCCGACGCCTGCGCATTGGCGGAGTGGCGTTACGGCGCTGGCCAAGGCTGCCGGAACATGATCTTTCTCACCATGGGCACCGGGATGGGCGCGGGGCTGATTCTGAACGGTCGGCTCTACTCCGGCACAAACGGCATGGGGGGCGAGGTGGGCCACACCCGCCTGGATCGGAACGGCCCGGTGGGCTACGGCAAGGAGGGCTCCTTTGAGGGCTTCTGCAGCGGAGGGGGCATTGCGCAGGTAGCGAGGACAAGGGCGCTGGAGCTGCTGCAGACCGGAAAGCCTGCCAGCTACTGCGCCACCCTGGAGGAGCTGCCGAACATCACGGCCCGCTCGGTGGCGGAGGCCGCCCAGGCCGGGCACTCGGATGCCCTTGCGGTCTGGCGGGAGACCGGAGAGCGGCTGGGCCAGGGGGTTTCGCTGCTGATCGACATCCTCAACCCGGAACGAATCGTCATAGGCAGCATCTTTCAGCGCAGCGAGACCCTGCTGCGGGAAAGCATGGAACTGGTCATCGCCCGGGAGACATTATCCCGCAACCGCAGCGTGTGCGAAATTGTGCCCGCCCTACTGGGGGATCAGATCGGGGATTACGCCGCGCTTTCTGTCGCCCGATACCGGCTGGACAACGCATGAATATCAAAATGGAGGAATCGCGATGACAAAGCATCTGGATGAGCTGATTGCCCGTTATCCGACGCTGTCCGTTTGCCGGGAGGATATCGCCGCGGCAGCCGAGGTGCTGTGCACCTCTTACCGCCTGGGCGGCAAGCTCCTGGTCTGCGGCAACGGCGGGAGCGCCGCCGACAGCGAGCACATTGTGGGCGAGCTCATGAAGGGCTTTCTGCTGGCCCGCCCGGTGGACGGCAGCCTGCGGGAGAAGCTTCTGGCCGCATATCCCGACGAGGGGGATTATCTGGCCGACAATCTGCAGGGGGCGCTGCCCGCCATCTCCCTGGTCTCCCACAGCGCCCTCTCAACGGCATTTTCCAACGACATCGCCCCCGACATGGTGTTCGCCCAGCAGGTGTTTGGCTACGGGAAGCCCGGGGATGTTTTTCTGGGTATCTCCACCTCGGGGAATGCCGCCAATGTCCTTCACGCCGCCCAGGTGGCCAAGGCGCGGGGCATGGTGGCTGTGGGCCTGACAGGGCGCTCCGGCGGGAAGATGGCCGGGGCCTGCGATATCTGCATTCGGGTGCCCGCCGACAGCACTCCCCACGTGCAGGAGTACCACCTGCCGGTCTACCACGCGCTCTGCTCCATGGTGGAGCAGACCTTTTTTGGCTGATTGACAGCGGGTTTTCTCTATGTTACCATCACGGTGTCCCGCGAAAGGATGAATGCAACTATGCCCTACTACACCAAGAATACCATGCAGCGCATCGAAAAATTCTTCGAGCGCATCTCCCATCGGTATTACCGGAGTCTTTCCACCCTGAACTGCACGGCTTTTGTTACGAAGGAGCCCGTTCCCTATGAGCGAAGAGAGGACGGTGAGCGCGTCGAGCTCTCTGTCGGTGAGCGGTGGGGGGGCCTGTTCGACTGCGGGTGGTTCCACTTTACCGGGGAGCTTCCCCAGGTGGAATCCGGGCAGGAGGAAAACCTTGTGCTGCTCATCGACATCAGCGGTGAGGGCCTCTACTACGATGCGGAGCGGGGGCCTGTCCAGGGTCTCACCGCCGGCAGCGTCGTCTACGAGTTCGGCTCCCAGACCAAGCGGGTGCTGCCCCTCTCCCCCGAAATGGTGAAGGACAGCAAGATCGATATCTGGATTGACGGCGGCTGCAACGACCTTTTCGGCCGCTACATCGACAGCGGCAACCTCAAGGAGGCGAGCGTCGCCCTCTGCCTGCCCCAGCTGCGGGGGCTGTACTACGACTTTTACACCCTCAAGCTCGCCATGGAGAACATGCCCCAGGAATCCGCCCACTGCTATGCCATTCGCTATGCGCTGAACGCCGCCATCAACGAGATATATGACTTTACAGAGGAGGAGGCCGCAAGGGCAAGGGCTGTCCTGGCGCCGGAGCTTGCCAAGAAGGGGGCGACCCCTTCCCTCTCCATCTCGGCCATCGGCCACGCCCACATCGACCTTGCCTGGCTGTGGCCCATCCGGGAGACAATCCGCAAGGGGGCCCGCACCTTCGCCACTGTGGACAGGCTGATGGATCGCTATCCCGATTACAAATTCGGCGTCAGCCAGCCCCAGCTGCTGGCCTGGATGAAGGAGTATTACCCCAAGCTCTACGACCGCATCAAGCTGCGCATCAAAGAGGGGCGCATCGAGTGCCAGGGGGCCATGTGGGTGGAGGCCGACACCAACCTTGCCGGGGGCGAGGCGCTGGTGCGGCAAATCCTCTACGGCCAGCAGTTCTGGCGGGAGGAGTTCGGCGAGCGGGCGGACAATGTCTGGCTGCCCGACGTCTTCGGCTACACCGGGGCGCTGCCGCAAATTATGCAAAAGAGCGGCCTGCCCTACTTTATGACCCAGAAGCTCAGCTGGAACGAGCACAACCCTTTCCCCCACCAGACCTTCCGGTGGACGGGCATCGACGGCTCCACCGTGCTGGCCCACATGCCGCCGGAGGAAACCTACAACAGCGCTGCCGCCCCCGACTCCATCCGCAAGATAGAGGAGAACTACCACGACAAGGGGATCTGCGACCAGGCCCTGATGCTGTTCGGCGTGGGGGATGGCGGCGGAGGCCCCGGCACCCACCACCTGGAAAAGCTGGAGAGGCTGAAGGATTTCGCTGACTTCGCGCCGGTGGAGCAGCGCTTTGCGAGGGATTTCTTCCAGCTCATTGACCACGACACCGAGCGCTACCACGAGTGGGTGGGGGAGCTCTACTTCGAGTACCACCGGGGCACCTACACCAGCCAGGCGAAAAACAAGCGGTTTAACCGCCGCATGGAACAGGCCCTGCGAGAGCTGGAGTTTGCCTGTGTCCTCACCGGGCAGCCCCTCCCCGAAGAAGTGGATAAGCTGTGGAAGGAGACTCTGCTCTACCAGTTCCACGACATCCTCCCCGGCTCCTCCATCGGCAGGGTGTACGACGAAAGTGTGGGGCGCTACGAGAAAATGCTGGCCCACACGAACGAGATGATTGGCGAGGTCTATGGCAAGGCGGCTTCCGGCCTCACTGCCTACAATTCCCTGGGCTTTGCCCGCACCGAGCTGCTCTGCAGGGACGGTTCCTGGTACCAAGCAGAATTGCCCGCTTTGGGCTCCTCCCCACTGGAGCCGCTGGGCGAAATCTCCGGTATGACCGCCGACCGGGAGATGCTGGAAAACGAGTGCCTGCGGGTGCGCTTTGGGGAAGAGGGGGAGATTCTCTCGGTCTTTGATAAGGCAAATAACCGGGAGGTGCTGGAATCCGGCGCGGTGGCAAACCGCTTCCCCGTCTACGACGATACTGACGGCGACGGCTGGGATATCCGCATTTACTACAATGAGCAGATGCCGAAGCAGTTCGCCTTTGAGAGTGCCGGATGGGAGCTGGACGGCCCCCAGGCTGTCCGCACACAGGAGTTTCGCTTTGGCGGCTCGGTGCTCCGGCAGCGCGTCATCCTCCGCTCCGGCAGCCCCCTCCTCACCTTTGAGACCGAGGTGGACTGGCAGGAGAGCGACAAAATGCTGCGCACCGCCTTCCCCGTGGAGGTGCGCACCGATGCCGTGACCTGCGACATCCAGTTTGGCAACCTCAAGCGCCCCACCCACCGCAACACCACCTGGGACATGACCCGCTTTGAGATATGCGCCCACAAGTGGATTGACCTTTCCCGCGCCGACTACGGTGTGGCGATGCTCAGCGACTGCAAGTACGGCTTCAGCGCCCTTGGGAATGTGATGGAGATTGCCCTGCTGCGCAGTTCGGGCTATCCCGACCCGAATGCCGACCGAGGACAGCACAAATTCTCCTACGCCCTCTACCCCCACGCCGGGGACGAGATGGCCGCCAGGGTAGAGCAGAGGGCGCTGGCCTTCAACATTCCCCCGGTGGTAGCGGAAGGAACAACCAAAGTCAATACTTCCCCCCTGCTCTCGGTGGAGAAGCACAACATCGAGGTGGCTGCTGTCAAGCCCGCCGAGGACGGCGACGGTTTCATCCTGCGGCTATTCGAGACAGACGGGGTGGACACCGCCTGTGGGATCACACTCCCCCGAAACGCGACGGCGGCAAAGCTCTGCGACCTGATGGAGCAGGAGCTGGAAGCGCTGACGGTGAAAGACGGCAGGGTGATTATTCCCTTTCACCCCTATGAAATCCACACGATAAGATTTGTGTAAATAATGCCTGTAAAGGACTGATTCCAATGAAAATAGTCATTCTGGACGGCATCTCCGTCAACCCCGGCGACCTGAGCTGGGCGGGCTTTGAGGCTCTGGGGGAGCTGGATTATTACGACCGCACCCCACCTGAGCTGCTGGCGGAGCGCTTGGTCGGCGCGGAGATCGTGCTGGTCAACAAGACCCACCTCACCGCTGAGGCCATTGCAGCCGCGAAAGACCTCAAGTATATCGGGGTGTTCGCCACCGGCTACAATGTGGTGGATGTGGAGGCCGCAAAGGAGCGCGGCATCCCCGTCTGCAACATCCCCACCTACAGCACCCAGGCGGTGGCCCAGTTTGTCTTCGCCCTGCTGTTGGAGATCACCCAGCGGGTGGGGGCCCACTCGGAGGCCGTGCACGACGGCGAGTGGACCAGGCAGGTGGACTTCTGCTTCTGGGATTACCCCCTCATGGAGCTGGAGGGAAAGACCATAGGCCTGATCGGCTTTGGCAACATCGCCAAGGCCACCGCACGCCTGGCGAGGGCATTCGATATGGAGGTCATCGCCTGGAACTACCGTCCCAAGGACGGCGAAGGCCTGGCCGAGATGGTTTCGCTGGAAGAGCTCTACCGCCGGGCAGATGTGATTTCCCTCCACGTGCCCCTCTTCGCGGACACCCAAGGCATGATCAACAGGGAAAGCATCGCCAAAATGAAGGACGGCGTCATCCTCATCAACACCGCCCGTGGGGGCTTGGTGAACGAGCGGGATTTGACCGACGCACTGAACAGCGGCAAGGTTTACGCCGCCGGGGTGGACGTGGTGTCCCAGGAGCCCATGCACCCCGACAACCCGCTGTTGGAGGCGAAAAACTGCTACATCACCCCTCACATCGCCTGGGCGGGCAAGGAGACCAGAATCCGGCTCATCGACCTTGCGGTGGAAAACCTGAAAGCGTTCCTGGATGGCAAGCCCATCAACGTGGTCAACCAGTCATGATATACTATGACGACGGCGCGCTGCGCATTCGTACCATGACAAAAGGGGACATCGCCCCCTTTGTGGCCGCCTTCGCCTCCCAGGGCTGGGGAGGCAAGGGCGAGGAGCTATTCCACCACTACCTCGCCCAACAGGAGGAGGGCGTTCGCGCTCTGCTGACGGCTGAACTGGACGGTGAGGCCGCGGGCTATGTCACCCTCTGCAAACAGGCGGAGGACGGCCCCTTCCGGGGAAAGAATATCCCCGAAATCAAGGACTTCAACGTTTTGCAAAAGTTTCAGCGCCGGGGGATCGGCGCCCGGCTGATGGACGCCGTGGAGGCGCTGGCCGCGAAGGGCTGCGACAGGGTCTGCCTGGGCGTGGGGCTCTACTCCGGCTACGGCCCGGCCCAGCGGATGTACACTAAGCGTGGCTATGTCTTTGACGGCTCCGGCGTGTGGTACGGCGAGGAGACAGAGCCTGTTCCAGCCGGGGAGAGCCGCCCGGTGGACGACGACCTGAACCTTTATCTGGTCAAAAAGTTAACATAAGGGGGATTTCCAAGTGAATTTACGCTACGGCCATGTGGCGATCCGCGCCCGGGATATCGAGGAGACCGCCCGCTTCTACAGGGAGGTGATGGGTATGGAGGAGGCCTTCCGCATGTACAACACCCCGGACGGCGGAGTGGGAACGGTCTACATGATTCTGGCCCCCGGCCAGTTTCTCGAAATCTTCCGGGGTGGCACCGAAATGGTGGAGCAGACCGATAAGACTATCGGGGTTGTGCACCTCTGCTTCGAGGTAGAGGACATCGGGAAGGCCCAGGAGGAGCTTCGCGCCAAGGGCGCACCCATTGACCAGGAGGTCAAGCTGGGGCACTCCCGCTGCCTTCAGTTCTGGACGCACGACCCGGACGGCAACAAGATCGAGCTGATGGAGCTTCCGCCCGACAGCATGCAGGCAGAGGCAAACCGGCGGTTTATTGGAACATAAAGAAAGAGAGGGGATGATTCCCCTCTCTTTTTTGCTTTTCTAGTAGCTGAACACGCTCTCCCAGTCAAACTCCCCCGAGGTCTCGACGCTCTTGGGCCAGTGGGCGCACCAGCCGGGCACCTCCGGTTCCTCCACCCGGTCGGCGCTGGGCGTGTAGGGCTTGAGGTCGAACACTGGAGTGCCGTCCGCCGCGTCGATCCAATCCAGATGCAGAATCCCTTCGGTATGGTCGATGCCGGTGATTCCCACACAGGACAGGCCGATGGGATTGGGCCGCATGGGGGAACGGGTTGCGAAAACGCCCAGCTCCTCCGGGCCGCCCCGGTAGGGAGACTGCACCGTGACGGTGCCGCGATCCGCGTCGCTGTCGCAGTGGGAGAACCACCACAGCACCTGTATGTGGGAGAAGCCCTCCAGCGCCGTCAGGCCGGAGGCATATTGTTTGTTCAGCACAACAGCGAAGCCGTCTTCGCCGCTCTGTACAGTTCCGATAGGGGTGAGCCGATACTCATTCATCCGTAAAACTCCTTGCATAAATCATATTTTGTTTTACGGTACCGTAGTGCGGGGGAAGGCCAACCTGCGCATATTTGGTTTGCCTCTGCCCTGCTACACCAGTATAGCGGATGCAAAAAAAGCTTTCAACTCCCCATTTGTTGCTCTTTAGACCCCATCGGGTTGCTCTTTGTCGGCCAGGATCTGAAGCAGGTTGTCCAGCACAAATTGCTGGGCCTCCCTGCCGTAGAGGATGGCGAGGTACTCCCCGTTTTGCCCCGAGCGCTTTTCCTCCGTAATTCCCACAGCCGCGCCCTTGTCGCTCAGCCGCCTGCGGCGCTTGCCCTGTACGATCTCGGTGCGCAGGTAGCCCTGCCCGGTGAGCCAGTCGGGGATGAGGGTGCGGCCCAGCTTGCCGGCAGCTTCTCCGCCCACCGACTCCTGGATTACTTCGCAGAGCCGGGAGATGTTCAGCAGCTCATCGGTGATGGGCACGGCCGCCAGCTGCTCCGGCGTGGCAGAGAAGGGCACCTTGGAGGAGCCGCTTACCCGCCGGGAGACCTCCCCGCCGTTTGCGATCACCCTGTCCAGCACCTCCGCCACATAGAAGAAGCAGCGGGAAAGGCGCACCTGGTTCAGGGCGGAATCCCCGGGCAGCTCCTGTTCGCTGATGGGATCAGAGCCCTCCGCCAGCATGCGGATGTAATCCCTCGCACGCTCCATTTTTTCCAGCTCGGTCATAGGTGATCATTCCTCTCTTCTTTTGGGAGCCAAAACAAATGAGCCTTGCTTGTACTATATTTCTCTCTTTGGCTCTAGTATAAGAGGAATGCGTGGCTATTGCAAGGCTGCCAGCGCGCTTTTCAGCGCCTCGTTTACCACCTTGGGATTGGCTTTTCCCTGGAGAGCCCGCATGCTCTGCCCCACCAGAAAGCCGAACGCTTTCTCTTTGCCGCCCAGGTAGTCCTCCACCGACTGGGGATTGTCCGCGAGCACCTTTTCAACAGTGTTCCGTACCAGGTTTTCGTCCTCCACCATCAGGAGGCCGTGCTCTTTCACATAGGCTTCGGGGTCAGCGCCGTCCTTGAACACG
The DNA here is from genome assembly GCA_047973265.1 of Oscillospiraceae bacterium. Classification (GTDB taxonomy): domain Bacteria; phylum Bacillota; class Clostridia; order Oscillospirales; family Ruminococcaceae; genus WRAV01. The sequence goes on along the minus strand of JBKEBS010000111.1, from coordinate 5,365 downwards.
GCCTCCAGCACCTCTTTGGCCACACCGCGGTTGATTCTGCCCTCCCCCACCAACCCGATGATTGCGGCCAGACTGGCGGGCTTCAGTGAGAGCTCCTCGGGCAAGGTTTCGGTGTCGGACAGCAGGCGCATCACCTCGCCCATGATCAGGTTGGAGGCCTCCTTTGGCTCATCCGACAGCGTCGCGGTCTCCTCAAAGAGGGCGGAGATATCCCGGGAGGAGGTGAGCATCCGGGCGTCGTACTCCGGCAGGCCGAAGGCCTCCACATAGCGCCGCCGCTTGGCCTCGGGCAGCTCAGGCATGTTGCCCCGCACAGAAGAAATCCAGTCCTCGCCGATGGCGATGGGGGGAAGGTCGGGCTCGGGGAAGTAACGGTAGTCCTGGGCGTCCTCCTTGCTGCGCATGGCGAAGCTGGCATCCTTGTTGTCGTCCCAGCGGCGGGTCTCTTGGCGGATGGTTCCCCCCTCCTCCAGAACCTCGATCTGGCGCTTCGTCTCGGCGATCACCGCCCGATGGATGGCCTTGAAGGAGTTCATGTTCTTCATCTCGGTGCGGGTGCCCAGCTCCGGGGAGCCCGCCGGACGCACTGAGAGGTTGATGTCTGCCCGCATGGAGCCCTCCTGCATTTTGCAGTCAGATACGCCCAGGAACAGCAGCATCTCCCGCAGCTTTTCCAGATAGGCGATAACTTCTCCGGCGCTGCGGAAATCCGGCTCCGAGACAATCTCCAGCAGAGGGACGCCGCAGCGGTTGTAGTCCACCAGAGTGCAGTCCTCCCAGGGGTCGTGGGAGAGTTTGCCCGCATCCTCCTCCATATGAATCTCGTGGATGCCGATGGTCTTTTTCACGCCCCCCGCCTCAATTTCCAGCCCGCCGTTCCGGCAGATGGGCAGGTAGAGCTGGCTGACCTGATAGGCCTTGGGCAGGTCGGGGTAGAAGTAGTTCTTGCGGTCAAAGCGGGTCAGGCGGGTGATCGCGCAGTCCAGCGCAAGGCCGGTGCGGATAGCATAGTCTGCCACTGCTTTGTTGAGGACAGGCAGTGTCCCCGGCATTCCGGTGCACACGGGGCAGACGTGGGTGTTGGGCGCGCCGCCGAAGGCTGTGGTGCAGCCGCAGAATATCTTGGAGCGGGTGGAAAGCTCCACATGAACTTCCAGCCCTGCAACCATCTCGTAGGTCATAGGGAAGCTCTCCTTTCATGCCAATCCGTTGCCTGTTGGTAGGAATGCGCGGCCCGCACCAGCACGGGCTCGGAAAACGCCGGGCCGATGAGCTGCATCCCGATGGGGAGGCCCTTGCCGTCAAACCCACAGGGCAGTGATACGGCGGGCAGCCCCGCCAGATTCACCGCCACGGTGTAGATGTCGCCCAGATACATTTTCAGCGGATCGGAGATATTCTCTCCCAGCTTGTAGGCGGTGGTGGGGGCCACCGGCGAAAGGATGAGATCGAAGCGTGCAAAGGCTTCGGCGAAGCTCCGCTGAATCAGGGTTCTGGCCCGGAGGGCCTTGTCGTAATAGGCGTCGTAGTATCCCGAGCTGAGCACGAAAGAGCCCAGCATGATGCGGCGCTTCACCTCCATGCCGAAGCCCTCGCTGCGGGACTGCACGTACAGCTCCTCCAGCGTCTCCGCGCCGGGGCTGCAGGATTGAAAGCCGTACTTGACGCCGTCGTACCGGGAGAGGTTGGAGCTGGCTTCGGCGCAGGCCACAATGTAGTAAGAGGGGACGGCGTACTCCACCAGCGGGAGGTCGAACTCCTCCACAACCGCCCCCATCCCCTCCAACACCTTGGCCGCCGCGAGGACGCTTTCGGCCACCTCGCCGTCCAGCCCATCGCCGAAATAGCTTTGAGGAATGCCGATGCGAAGCCCCCTTATATCATCTGTGAAAGCATTGGTGAAGTCGAAAAGTGGGCGCTGGGCGGAGGTGGAATCCCTCTTGTCGTGGCCGGACAGGAGGGAGAGCACCGCAGCGCAGTCCTCCACTGTGCGGCCGATTGGCCCGATCTGATCCAGGGAGGAGGCGAATGCCACCAGGCCAAAGCGGGAGACCGCGCCATAGGTGGGCTTGATGCCCGTGACGCCGCAGAAGGAGCAGGGCTGGCGGATGGAGCCGCCGGTGTCGCTGCCCAGGGTATAGAGGGCCTCCCCCGCTGCAACCGCGGCGGCAGAACCCCCCGAGGAGCCGCCCGGCACCCTCTCCCTGTCCCAGGGGTTGCGGGTGGGGCCCAAGCAGCTGGTCTCGGTGGAGCCGCCCATGGCGAACTCGTCCATGTTGAGCTTGCCCAGCACCACCGCACCTGCCGAGCTAAGACGCTCCGCCACTGTGGCGTCGTAGGGGGGCCGGAAATCCTCCAGCATTTTGGAGCCGCAGGTGGTGGGCGCGCCCTTCACGCAGATGTTGTCCTTCATCGCCATGGGTACTCCGGCCAGAGGGGAAAGGCCATCCCCATCCCCTGCGTCCAGCTGCCGCTGTACCTCCTCCGCTCTGATCAGGGCCTCCTGCTCCAGCAGGGTGGTGTAGGCGTTGACTGTGGGCTCCGCCCTGTGAATTTGCTCCAGCACTGATTGGGTCAGATCCACCGCACCCAGCTGCCGCTGTTTGATCAGCTTTCCCGCCTCCAGGGCGGAAAGTGATTGTAAATCAGTATGCAATTGTTTCCACCCCTTTATTCTATTGTTTTCGGGACCAGGAAGCAGCCGTCTTTGGATTTAGGCGCATTGGCCAGGATTTCCTCCCGGTTTGTGGAGGGGGCAACCTCGTCCTCCCGGAAGACGTTTGCCGCCAGAAATGGTTGGGAGAGGGGCTCCATGCCCTCTGTGTCCAGGTCTCCCAGCTTGTCCATGTAGCCGAGGATGTCGGCCAGGTTTGTCTTGGCAGTCTCCTGCTCCTCTGGCGTCAGCCGCAGCTTGGAGAGCTGCTCCAGGTAATTGATGAGCCTGTCGTCTATTATCATGGTGAGTCCTCCATTTAAGGTGTCAGCCGTCCGGTATCCCGGGGAAACATCGATGTGCTGCGGATGTTCTGTTCATCCAGCAGCTTGAGCAGGAACCGCTCCAGCCCCAGTCCAAGGCCGCCGTGGGGCGGACAACCGTACTTGTGGAGCATCAGGTAGCTCTCGAAATCGGCCGGGTCGAGGCCTTTGGCCCGCATCTTCTCCACCTGCATGCCATAGTCGTGGATGCGCTGGCCTCCGGTGGTGATCTCCATACCCCGGAACAGCAGGTCGAAGCTGAGGGTGAATTTGGAGTTGCCGGGGTCATCCATGGCGTAGAAGGGGCGCTTCTTGCTGGGATAGTGGGTGACAAAGACAAACTCGCTGCCCTGCTCTTCCAGCACTATCTGGGAGATCAGCCGTTCCTCCTCCGGCTCCAGGTCGTAGGGGTCACGGATGGGCCTGCCGTACTTTTCAGCCACCCGCTCCTTCGCCTCTGCAAAGGGAGTGCAGGGGATTTCTGTGATCACCGGGAGCTTGACGCCCAGCACATCCAGGCTGGCAGAGTAGTAGGTATCCAGCACCTCCAGCATACTGCGGAGCATGCCTATCTCCATCTCGATGATGTCGTAAAAGCTGTCAATGAAGCCCATTTCAAAGTCTACGCTGATATACTCGTTGAGGTGGCGGGGGGTATCGTGCTTCTCCGCCCGGAAGACGGGGGCGATCTCGAACACCCGGCCGTAGACAGGGACAAGCATCTGCTTGTAGAACTGGGGGCTCTGGGCCAGATAGGCTTTTCTGCCGAAATATTCCAGCCGGAAGATGTTGGCCCCGCCCTCGGCCCCCGCAGCTACAATTTTGGGAGTGAACATCTCGGTGAACCCCTGCTCCTCCAGAAAGCTGCGGAAGCCCCGGACGACACCCTCCTGCAGCTTGAAGACGCTGCGGGCGCGGTGGTTGCGCAGGGTGATGGGCCGCAGATTCATCTCGTTTTCCAGTGCAATGTTCATGGTGCGCTTGTGTATCGCTACCGGGAGCTCGGCTTCGGGGGCTGAGAGGAGGGTGATGTTTTCCACCAGCAGCTCCACACCGCCGTTGGCGCGGGGTTCCAGCCGGAGGGTGCCTGTAACCTCCACCGCGTTCTCATCCCGGAGCAGACTTCGCTCCGCCTCATCGTCTGTCTTGTTGTACACGCATTGGAGAAGCCCATCGCTGCGACGGAGTACCAGAAAGGCGAAGTCCCTCATATCACGCACCGAGTGAAGCATTCCCCGCAGGGTGATGCTGTGCCCATCGGCCCTTTTTGCAAGCTGGTAGAGCTCGTCCATCGTCTGCGCCCGAAGGGGCTGCAAGCCCGTCACCATCTTCATGCCAAAACCTCCTTTTACAAACAAAAAAACGCCCCGAATCCATAGATTCAGGACGAATTGATAGAATGCTGCTATTCAATCCGCGGTACCACCCGATTTGACGGCCCTACCTGAATTCAGCACTATCGAATTCAGATCTTTCCGCCCGCTCAATACCCGCACTTAACGCGTGCCCACGGACAGTCCTACCAGAGAATAGTAATCTATAGCTTACTATTGCTCGTTTGGACTGCCGGCTCCAAAGTGTTCTTTCACCGCGGGCCAAGGTTTGAACATTCATGTTCAGACTCTGGCCTTGTTCTGAGTGTCTGCTGCCGGCGCTCTCAATCGGTGACGCCAGCTCCCTGTCGCGTTTCTCCCGGCTACTGCTCTTTTTCACAGCCGTTGTTGATATGGCCCAAATCATAGCACAGGCACTTTTGCTTTGCAAGCGAATATTTCTGCTCCTGCAAATCTTGTGCTATCTTCACCAAGCCGGAGAGGCAGAAAATGATTCAAATTCAGATGTTTGCACAAAGAAAAACACTCTATTCAAGTTGAATAGAGTGCTATCGTGAACCATCAAGTTCACGCTGTACCGGCGCCTACCGATTTTCCCAGGCAGCTGCCCGCCAAGTATCTTAGGCACAAGTGAGCTTAACTTCCGTGTTCGGGATGGGAACGGGTGGAACCTCACCGTCATCAGCACCGGTTTGAGTCATCAAAGGATATACAAGATCGAAAAACAAGTAGCTGCAGATCATATATCCCAAGAGACAAATATCAAGCAAAGCCTGACATAGAAGATAACAAGGTACCTTCAAAACTGAACAAAGGAGGGTTAAACAGGGTTTAACCCGAGGAGTTTCTTACAAAACTCCATGCATAAGATGGTTAGATCACAATTGACAGAGGCAAAGACAATTTCACTGCTCGTACCTACTACGCGATCTACATAGGTCAAGCCCTCGACCGATTAGTACTGCCTGGCTAAACACATCGCTATGCTTACACCTGCAGCCTATCAACCTGGTAGTCTTCCAGGGGTCTTACCTGATTACTCAGTGGGATATCTT
>JBKEBS010000110.1:0-4238 GCA_047973265.1 Oscillospiraceae bacterium | reverse complement strand
TCGCCTCACTGGTGCTCATGCCGCCATATTCTTTCCGCCAGCGGTAGTAGGTTTGCTCTGTGATGCCTGACTGCCGGGCTGCTTCGGCTATCGTGTTCCCTTGCCCGCACAGGATCTCTATCTCCCGTAATTTGACAATGATTTGCTCCGTTGTGTATCTCGCTTTCCCCATCTTTAACAGCTCCTTTTTTTGTTAGTTTAGCATATCCATACTAACTTTCAAGCTGGTACAAGGATTGGGGGGCATTCCACAAGAAGGTGCTTATCTTCTCGCTTGTGGCCATTGGGCATATCGTCGACCAAAGTGTGATCGGAGAAGGCTCGGTCATCAGGACGGCGGTTATCTTTTTCTACCTATCAAACGAGGGTGTTTCCATCCTTGAAAATGCGGCACATATTGGCTTGCCAGTACCACAAAAGCTGAAGGATATCCTGGAACAGCTTCATAACCGAAGTGACAAGGAGGTCTCATAAATGAATCTTCGAAAGCTCATTCTGACAAACAATGCCTGTTACAAGGCTGGCCGGACTATTAAACCAAAGGGCATCATGGTGCATTCTACCGGGGCTAACAACCCCTTTCTGAGACGCTATATCGGACCAGACGACGGACTCCTGGGAAAGAACCAGTCGGGCAACCACTGGAATCAGGACAAGCCCGATGGCAGACAGGTCTGCGTCCACGGTTTTATCGGCAAGCTGGCTGACGGAAGAATCGCTACCTATCAAACCCTACCGTGGAATCATAGAGGCTGGCATGCCGGAGGTGCAGCGAATGATACGCATATCGGCTTTGAAATCTGCGAGGACGGTCTGACCGATGCCTCGTATTTTAATGCCATTTACAAGGAAGCCGTGGATCTATGCGTCTATCTCTGCAAGCAATATGGACTCACCGAAAAGGATATCATTTGCCACTCAGAGGGCCATAAACTTGGCGTTGCCAGCAACCACGGGGACGTCATGCACTGGTTTCCGAAACATGGCAAGTCGATGGTTACGTTCCGTGCTGATGTAAAATCCAGTCTTGCTCCCGTCGATCAAACCGTTACGAAGAAGTATTACCGCATCCAGCTTGGCGCATTTTCTGTCAAGGCAAATGCCGACGCCATGCTACGCAAGGTCAAGGCAGCTGGATTTACTGATGCCTTTATCAAATACAGCGAATAACACACCACTTAATGCCTACTGAGAGATCCGTCTTTCGGTAGGCATTATTTTTTTTGCTTTTTCGTTCAAATGACTTGTTCACCTCCATTGGGTAGTGAGGACGGAAGTTCTCAGATTGGAGGACAAATGGATGGCACATATCACTATCACAAAGCCAGAAATCAATTATGAAAAGAAGCCCATCTCACAAGAGCAATTACAGTGCGAGGTGGACTATATAAGGGCGCAAAGGATACTCGATTCCATGCTTCAAAATGGTCTTATTTCCTTGTCGGAATTCAATAAAATCACCTTATTAAATCGTCAATCTTTCTCTCCGGCACTGGCTTCTATCATGCCAGAAAAACGTTGATATAACAGTGCTTCAGAGGTAATATGTGACACTGACAAGGAGGTGAAAATTTGAAAAAGGTTACGTTAATAGCACCAAACAATACAAATTCTATTGAACAGCCTAAGCTGAGAGTCGCTGCATATGCCCGCGTTTCGACTGGTAGCGAGGATCAGCTGGTCAGTCTTGAAACCCAGAAAAGTCACTATGAATCCACCATCAAGGCAAATCCAGCTTGGGAGTTTGCGGGGCTTTACTACGACGAGGGCATAACAGGTACCAAGAAAGAAAAGCGCCCAGAGCTGCTTCGAATGATAAAAGATTGTGAAAAACGAAATATCGACCTCATCATGACGAAGTCGATAAGTCGATTTGCCCGGAACACCATGGACTGCCTTGAACTGGTCCGCAGACTGACCAAGCTTGGCATTTCCGTCTATTTTGAAAGTGAGAACATCAACACCGGTTCTATGGAAAGCGAACTCATGCTGTCGATTCTAAGTGGACTGGCCGAAGGCGAATCAGCATCCATTGCCGAGAACAACAAGTGGTCCATTCAACGACGCTTTCAAAACGGAACCTATAAAATCGGCTGCTCTCCTTATGGCTACGATGCTGTTGATGGAGAGTTGATTGTAAATATGCAGCAGGCTGAAATTGTCCGGTTCATTTTTTCAGAGGTCTTGTCCGGTAAAGGCGTTCATATGATTGCAAAAGACTTAAACGCCCGAAGGCTTAAAGGCAAGAACGGCGGCCGCTGGACCTCTTCTACCATCCGAGGGATGATTGGGAACGAAAAATATACAGGCGATGCTATCTTTCAAAAGACCTACAGTGACAGTCAGTTCAATAGGTTTACAAACCGTGGAGAGCGGGAGCAATACCTGATTCAGGACCATCATGAGGCGATTATTAGCCGTGAGGATTATGCTGCCGCACAACTGGTCCTAGAACAGCGCGGAAAGGAAAAAGGCGTAGAAAAGCAAAACGAGAAATATCAAAACCGTTACCCTTTTTCTGGCAAAATCATTTGTGACCAATGTGGTGGCACATTTAAACGCCGTATCCACTCCAGCGGTAAAAAATACATCGCATGGAGCTGCAATACGCATATTACGGAAATCGAGAAATGCTCCATGAAGTACATTTCTAATTCTGAATTAGAGTTTGCCTTTGCTACCATGATGAATAAACTCATTTTTGGGCATCATATCGTTCTCAGACCTCTCCTTATGAGTCTGAGAGGCATTGATTCAAATAACAGCATGGAAATCTTACAGAAAATCGACAAAAAGCTTGCTGACATCGAAGAACAACGAAAAGTGCTCATGGGCTTACAGACACGTGGCTACCTTGAGCCTGCAGTCTACACTAGAGGAAACAACGACCTATTACAGGAAGCTGGACAACTTCAGCGCCGGAAGGAATCTCTAATTAGCTTCATCAGCAACGACTCTCGTCACCTGAGCGAAGTTAGCGCACTCCTCCAGTTTGCAACAAAAGCTACCATGCAGTCTGGCTTTGACGGTGAGCTTTTCAGCCGGTTTGTTGATCATATTATTGTCTATTCGAGGAAGGAAATCGGATTCGTATTAAAATGCGGCATAACGCTAAAAGAAAGGTTGGTGAAATAAATGGGCCATACCCCATTCGGGTACAAGATAGAAAATGGAGTCGCAGTAATTGACGTTCACACCGCAGAGCAGATTCAAGCGCTATATCAATCTTACCTTTCTGGCGATTCCCTAAGGACTGTTGCTAACAAAGTTGGTATTGATGCCTTCCATGCCGGAATCGGTAAGATATTAAAAAATCGCCATTACCTTGGCGATGATTATTACCCCGCAATCATTGACCCAGATACCTTTGCTGCTGTTCAAGAAGAACGGTTTAGACGGGCATCCGCTCTCGGCAGAATACGCGAGCCTAAAGAAGATAAAGTGGCTGTCCACCCCATTACCTTCCATATCATCGAAGGGACACAATTTTATGATGATCCTTTTGCACAGGCGGCATACGCCTATAGTCTAATAGAAAGCGAGGTGTAAACGATTGGCGACAAATAGAACTGTTACGGTGCTTCCAGCAAGGAAGCATATCCGAAAAGATAGTGATGAAGATAAGCCAAAACTCCGTGTCGCTGCCTACTGCAGGGTTTCTACTGACAGTGATGAACAGGCTACCAGCTACGATGCGCAGATCGAGCATTACACAGCTTACATCAACGGCCATCCGGATTGGACGCTGGCAGGCATCTATGCGGATGACGGCATCTCAGGCACCAATACCAAGAAGCGTGAAGAATTCAACCGAATGATCGATGAGTGCATGGCGGGCAGCATCGACATGGTCATTACAAAATCCATCAGCAGGTTTGCCCGCAATACGCTGGACTGCCTGAAATACATCCGGCAACTTAAGGAAAAGAGCATACCCGTTTTCTTCGAAAAAGAGAACATTAACTCCATGGATTCTAAGGGCGAGGTCATGCTCACCATCATGGCTTCTCTTGCTCAACAGGAAAGCCAGTCCCTCAGCCAGAACGTGAAGTTGGGGCTTCAGTACCGCTACCAGCAGGGTGAAATCCAGGTCAATTGCAACCGCTTCCTCGGATTTAGAAAGGATGAAAATAAGCGCCTAATCGTTGTCCCTGAAGAAGCAGAAATCATAAAGCGCATCTACCGGGAATACCTCGAAGGTGCTAGCATGCTGAAAATCAAGCGCGGCCTCGAAGCGG
>JBKEBS010000109.1:0-10755 GCA_047973265.1 Oscillospiraceae bacterium | reverse complement strand
TATCCAAGAATTGCTACCGCTGATCGTCGCCTGTGTTGTCATTGGTGATCTAGGCCGGAATCCCTCTGGCAACTGCCCTATGGTGTCCCCATCAACAAATGTTGAACCATTTTGCTTTTGGGCGCTGATATAAAAATAAACAATCTTTTCTTGTGTTTTGAAATACCAGCTTTGCTCTCCTGTGGTAACCCCTGACCCCATTGTCATGTCAAATACTGTAGGGGCTTCTTTGTTCGCCTTATTTGCCTTAAGTGAAGCAGCGTACTTCTGGACATCGTTGACTGCTTTCATCAAATAGTTATAGGCGTGCTGCGGTGACAGCCCGGCACTCACCCCATCCGGTGAAACAATGTCACCGGGGCCCCAGCTCTCCGGCAAGTCTGCTGGAAGGTTCGGATATTCCTCAGCCATTTACAGTGTCCTCCTCGTGTGTAAAAATGTGTTTGATCGTTCTCTGCTCGGCTGTCTGGGCAATAAACAGATTTGCGTTGCTGCAAAGCGAGTTGTCCGCCTTCAGCAGTTTGAGATTGGTGATATCGCCGACGCCTGCCGGGGCGAGATACCGCACCGTAGTCAGATTTCCCGATGTGGTAATCTGAAGTGAGGAAACTGTCACGATGTCATTGATCAATGCCGAGGTGATGTCCTGGGCTGAAAACTCGGCATGATCCGCCAAAAACTGCTGCTGTATACTGGTTGTGGATGGCATTTTTACCGTCATCTCCTCTGTATCGCTACGGAAAGGCAGCCCTCCGAGCCGCCAGCCGCCATTGAGCTTGTAGTTCCAGACCACCTTGGGAACGATGATTTCCTCGCTGATCAGCAGGCTGGCGGCTACCAACGGAACATACTCATACACCACATGGGCCTGCTTCACCTTACCGACGAGCACTTCTACCTCCTGGTACCACTCCCGGTTAGAGACGGCCGTCTCAATGTGGAGCACATAAGGATCGGTCTGGAAAGGCTTTTCTCCCAGACGCCAGGAGCCCAGCAGGTAGTTGTATTCTCCGTACCCCACCCAGGCGTGGTACAATCCCGGCCCGATGATCTCGTCCAGCCGTTCTCTGAGGAAGCGGATGGTAAAGGGCGGCAAAGTGTTCATGCGAAGAAGGAGACGCTGCCGCCGGAAATCTATATCCTCCTCCGGGGTGGCTCTGATTTCGTACACACGCTCCAGCCATGAGAGCCCCACCGGACCAGCAGTGGATACAAATTGATCCTTTCCGGCCTGTTCCATACGGGCAAACCAATCGTCAAACTGCTTGTCTCCCACCTGGGCGAGGGCATCCGTTTCGAGAACACCGCGGTAAACCGATGGAAAAAGGCTCTGCAAATCAGATTTCATGCAGTGTCACCATCCCAACCTCGGGCAAGTACTGGGCACCTGGCCCCTGTTCCAGAGAGATGTCCGCATCCTGCCCGTTCAGCAGAACAGGGTCGGCATTGAGAATGCCCGAGATCGCCAGCAGCGCCGCCACGATCTGGGAACAGTAGACGTGGAGCTGGTAAGTGTTTGCCAGCGTAGACATGCCGAAGCTTTTCCGCTGCTCCAGGAAGTAAGAGCGGATGGCAGTTTCCGCATCGCTCTGCACCTGCTCCAGGGTGACACCTTGGGCGAGGGTGAGGGAGGCGTCCACAGTGATGGTCTCCAGTTCCGGCGTGGAAATTGTGACAAAGGCTCCGATGGGCGCGAGCCCATACCCCAGTCCCTGGTTTTGCTCCGGGTCAATGGCGGTTTGCACTCTGTTCAGCAGCTCCGCACTGGCGGGATTGTAGTCCGCGCCGATGATGGAGCACTTCACGGTTCCACCGCCATTCCAGACTGGGTATACCTGCACACCGCCGACCCCGTCCATGGGCAAAATCCATTCCTTGTAAGAGGCAATGTTGCCGCCGAAGGGCGGCCGGTTGACCCGTTCGATGTACCTTGCGCGCAGCGAGTCGTCCGATTCCGTATCCCTGCCTGGGATCAGAAGGTCGGACATGATGGCGGTGGCCACACCAGTGACGGCGGTAAGGGGGAGCATGCCGCCGGTGTAGTCGTTTCCCACAAGACCTGCTGTTTCGCAGGTGAGCTCGTACTCCCCGGGCACAACGCTGCCGTTTACAACATGAACGCTGGTGACGGCGTAGTTCAGCGCGACGCTGTCTGTGGAGGTGCTGAAGCGCGCGCCCATGGGGATCGCCACCGGCTGGCCGCCGCTGTTCAGAAACCGGCCAAGCTTTACCGCGGGAGATGCCGGGTAGCGGTGCACACCCCGTTCCGCACAGCGCAGGGTGAGAGGATCGCCGCTGGCGGTCAGCGCGTTGGTGTCGATGTAGAAACCCCGCAGTTGGATGTACCCTTCCGCCAACTGCACGTCGCCCACGGCGAGGGTGTCATAAATAATAGCCCCCTGCCGCTTGTCCACCGTTTCCGGTGCAAGGGAGAGGGCCTCATCCAGCAGATACTGATATGTGTACTGCTCCAAATGATCGCCAATCATATGCTATTTGCCCCCAATCCGCCTTTAATCGAAACCCTTTCGTTCCACATGAGACCACCGCGCAGGCCCAGACCATTACAAGCTGGACGTGTTTAGGAGAGAGAAGTTCCTGTTCCTTGAAATAGACATCCAACACCTTGCAGGAGTATTGGGAGAGCGCCCTTTGTAATCTGTTTCGAATTTCGCTTTCCTTTCCCCTCAGATCGGTACCCTTGGGACCAAATGCAGTCAGTGTTGTCCGAAAGGTTTGTGATAAAGTATGTCTGTCAGATGTCGTCATACGGGCACCTCCTTAGAAATCGTTTGATTACCTTCCGTGGTGATCACCGTGAACTGAACGGTCAGGGCGTCAATCTTGGTTTTCTCCATCTGGAAGTCATCAACGGAGAGCACCCGGTCATCCACCATCAGGGCCTCGGTGATGGCTCCGGTGATGTCCGCCATAACGAAGTTGATGTCCTCTCCCAGATACTCCTCCAGGCCAACACCGTAGTCCCAGTTGTAGATGAGGTAGGCATATCGCTCGGTGTAGAGGGTTTTGTATACCATCTGAGTGATAGCGTCCAGGCCGTCCACCATGCCCAGAATCCGCTTCGATTGCAGATCAAGGTGATAGGTGTGGGTCGGGCTGGTCACCGGCTCCAGCTGGGTTTCGTCTGTGAGTGCTGATTTTGGAATCACGGTTGATCACTCCTTATGAAGGGAATTGTGCCGTTGTTGCTTTAGCAACATTTTGGCCCTACGCCAAAAAGGCGCAAACCCATAATATGAAAGCGGTTAGCTTTCATATTCCGCCTTCCTTACCAAATACATAATAGTGGGAACCGCCATTCAGCCGGAGCAGCTGCACCCGGTCATCGGCTGCAAGTCCCGGCCAAAGTACAACCTGCTCCCCCTGGATGGTCTGCCAGGTGGGATAGCAGAAGGGAGAAAGAAGCACCATGCCGCCGAAGATAGGAAAGCGGTCATCCACAATGATTCGTATGGGAGAGAGAACCTCCACTTTCCCATACATCACTTTGACGGGGCCTTGATCCTTCAGTGCTGCATCAATTGCCTTCTGGATGAGTTGAAGCAGCCGGTCACCTGTCATTCCTCCGCCACCTCCAGGCCAACCTTCATCATGTGCTCACGGTTTCTCATTTCATGCTCCACCGAATGGCAGATCATATACCGGGACAATTTCATGTCATCGAGAGCGGTCTCCACCCAGACGCCAGCACCAGGCATTACCCGCCAATCCCCAACACAGGTGAGGGAAAGGGTGCGGGACACCCGGTTGTGCAGCAGGAGCAGGCGCTCCGCCCGCTCCCTGATCTGGGCGTCGGTCATCTCCTCGTCCATAGATTCTGTAAATTGGAGAAGGCCCCACCGGTCAATGGTGGCGCTGTCCTTCACAATGTACACATCCCGCTTGCCACTCTCTTTGTTGTCCCGGTACAGCTTGATCTGGTTGTAGGTCTCTTTATCAATGCTGGTCTTGTAGCTGAAGCCTGTCATGAGAGAGTCGGGAGCAAGGACAAGATTCGTTTTCAGTTGGGCGATGTCCACAAACTCCAGCGTGCCGAAGTTGTCCCGAACCATGTACCACTTTCCGGCGTCAATGAGGGTGCGGTCGATACTCCGTTGGATCATGTCCATGATCGACTTTTTGTCGAAGGGCTCCTCCGGGAGCAGGTGGGTGCTGGGATGGACAACCCTGTACTGGAGCTGCCACTTTTTGCAGAGATACTCGAAACGCTGCGAGGCGGTGCCCACCGGGAAAACTTCGGTGTCCTCATTCTTCAGGTACCGCATCTGGTCGTAGGCGATGACCGAGGTCTTGTCAAAAGTGGTGCGGTTCTTCTCGAACACCGTGCCGAAGAACAGCTTCTTTCCGTCCAGAATCAGGCGAGTGCGGGAGCCCTCATAGAACTTGAGCGTCTCGTCACGGACGACGCTGAAAGAGAGCTTGCCGGGCTGGTCTCTGATTTTTCCGGACCAGGTAAAGGACTCCGGCAGGTCTGCGGCATCGTAAACGGTTCCGACCTGGTTGTCCTGGAGGACGAACTCGGTATTCACAACATCACCTCCCTGCTATTTACGCTGCAGCTCCTTGCCCGGAACCTGAACCGGCCCCAGAGCTGGCAGGCGGCAGCTTCAGAACATCTCCCGGATGAATGGTTGCAGTAAAGGTCATCCCGTTGTACTGTGCCAGCTCGTTGTACCGGCTGCCGTTCCCCAGCTGCTGCTGGGCAATCCTCCAGAAGCTGTCGCCCGGCTTCACGGTATAGGAGCTGGCGGTTGGCTTATCGTTGGACCGTGTGGATGCCTGTGTGGCAGCGGTTGTCGTTGTCATGGGAAAGGTCAGCACCCTGGCTCCGTAGGTTTTGTATTGGGCAAATGTAACAGTGCAGGAAATGCTTTCGTGATCTCCGGCCTTGCGGGTAGAGACAACCTTTTCCACCGACACCCGCATATTGAAGCCGAACTCCGAAACGGAGAAGCGAAGAGAACGCTTGTCGGTCATCGCCTTTTTGAAGTAGGTGACACAGGCATCCGGTTTCTTCCATGGGCCGGTGACGAAGGAATATCCATCGTCGCCGGGGAACAGAAATGTGAGGGAGAACTCTGCGAGCTTGGGGTCTTTGAGGATGTTAATCTCGCCGATGCCCACTGTCTCGACCTTTTTATTGTTGCCGGGGTAGGTGACGGTAAATTCCTCCGGGTTCACAGGAACCTGGAACTTACCGCCGCCACCGCCGTTAAAGTAGAAGCCTATCAATCGCTTGTCACCACCAGTCTGCTGCTGAGAGCGCTCTCGCCTTCAGAGATTACTGTGTCAAAGAGGCCCTCCACATCGGCAGTCTCGTAAACATCCCCGAACTGTACAGTGGTCTGCGGCGTCAGCTGGGTGTAGTGTAGTTGATATTCCATGCTGGCTACATCCCGCAGCATCTTGATGTCCTCGTCGGAGATGGAGACCTCGTCCTCTATCTTCCCCACACTGCCGACACGGTCAAGCTCTCCGCCATCCATGTTACCTCCTCCACCAAACTGAGAATAATCCATAGCAGACATGTCGCCGCTGCCAAGCCCATCCATGCCGAGGCCGCTGGTAAAGTCTCCCAACGCTCCGCCGATACTGTCAGCCCAACCCTGCCCCTGCTCAAAGGCATCCGCACTCCAGCCCTTTTCAAAGACGTCAAAGGTATTCATGCCCTTGTTCCAGGCATCACCGATGCTTTCATATTCTCCTTTAGATGCCTGGGCATCTGCTGCCGCCTGAGCGTATTCGGTGGCCTTGTTGGAGAGTCCTTCATAGTCAAACTCGACAAACGGAAGCTTGTTGAGAGCCTCGGCAATCTTGGCGATAAAGCCGAGGATGGTAGATGTCAGGTTGAGGAAAAAGCTTTTGATGTTCAGCCCGGCGTTCTGGAAGGCGGTGATCAGGTTGTGCACCAGCGCCATAAAGACGTCCGCAATGCCGAGTCCTACATTGGCGCACCACAGGCCCAGATTCTTGAACAGCTGGATTGTCCAACTGATGGCACCCATGATTGCACCGAAAACCTGCTCACCAGTGATACCGAAATGGCTGAGGATGGCGATAGCTATACCAATCACGGCGATAACTAACAGAATTGGCCAGGTGGCGGCAAGCCAAGAAATAAAAGTCAGTATGGCTGAGGCAATTGCCTGTCCTTGAAGAACAAGAAAGGCGATACCCAATGCTGCAAGGCCTAAAAGAAGAAGCGAGAAATTGTCATTTACCCAAGCGATCGCTGCACTAATCCCATCCAGTGCACCAACCGCAATTATTGAAAGAAGCTGGAAGCCTGTTGTGGTTATAGATAAAAAGGATTGGAAGTGCTCCGAGTTAGCCAGTTCATTGAGCTTATTCAGAATGGGCTGGAATGCCGCAAGCGCATTGTTCTTCATGAGCGTCCAGTTGTCCGACCATGTTCTGGGCATTGCTGCAAACTTGGATTCGATATCATCTGCAGCAGCGAACATGGCCGCCTTCACAATGTCAGCTGATACGGCTCCGTCCGCCGCCAGCTCTCTGACCTCCCCCTTGCTCTTCCCCATATACTTGGCAATAGCGTCGTAAATCATGGGGGCCTGCTCGGCGATAGAATTGAACTCATCCCCTCGAAGCACACCGGAAGCCATGGCCTGGGTAAGCTGCCGCATCGCTCCGGCCTGCGCCTGGGCATCCGTTCCCGAAACCTTGAAGGATTTGTTGAGCAGCTCGGAGAAGGCCACAATCTCCTTCGTGCTGGAGAAGGCGTCCGCCGCATTCATTCCAATCTGACCGACAGCGTCAGCGGTATCGAAATAGTTGCTCCTGGCTCTGTTTGCCGAGGCCATGATCGCCTTCTGCAATTCATCCTGTGTCTGCAGCTGATCGTTGATGATATTCAGCCGGGCGGAGGTCTGTGTCCACTGGTCGGAGATTCCTGCACCCGACTTAAGAATATCCACTCCTCGGGACATGAGGTCGAGAGCGGCGGATGCAGAGAGAATGTCACCTCGCCAGCCCCCCAGGGAGTTACCGACCTGTTCTGCTGGCTGGATTGTCTTCTCCAGCTGCCCCTCAAATTCGGCAACCGCTCTCTCTACCATAGCTGCATCCTTCTTAGCGGTGCGGAAGGCTGCCGAGGAAGCGACATCCATAGACTCCATGACGCGAAGGGTGCTCTGCATGGACTGGGTGACACTTTTCAGCACGCCGGTCATCTGGTTATTCATTCTGAGTGTCGATGTCACGGTAGCCAATTAGATCACCTCTTTCCTCGGCGCTTGGGAGCGGGATTCTCTCGAATGTAGCGCTGGAACATTGCAATGGTCAACGCTTTTTCTCGCGGTGGCAATTCAGCGAACTCGTGGATGGGACGTTTCAGTTTTATGAGCCAGAAATAGGCGTATTCTGTTTCTCCGTCTCTGGCTCTGAGGAGTTTTTTGCTTCATCCACCAGATCGTCTATCTCCTGTTCAAAGCCGGATAATGTCAGAATCCGCTGGGACAGCTCGGCTACCTCACCCGCTAACAGGGAGCGGTTTAGGAGCTGAGTAGGTGTATTGCATTGTGCCTTCTTGATGGCTGCTGCGTCCTTGAAGTTGGGCTCCATGGTGTGATTGAGAACCACCAGCTCGTTAAAGAGCTTGGAATTATACTCCAAGGTGCGGTTGCGGCCCTTCCCGGTGGGGCGGTTGGCATCTTTCTGGTACTGAGTGAACTCGTCATTGCTCACCACACGGTAGGTGAAGGGAAAGTTCTTCAGGCGTTCGGAAATAACACTGGTCTCCTCCAGATCGTTGACCGGATTTTCCGTGAGAAAATCAAGCAGCTTACTCATAGGTTTACAATCCTTTCAAAAATGGAATAATAAAAGACCATCCTCAAAGGATGGTCTTTTATAGTAATCGTGCTTTTTAGAAACACTTCTGGATAATTGCTTTATTAATCTTGTCATCTACCTCTAACAAGCTTTTTTTGCCATCCTTAAACTGAACGGCAATCAAATGGGTACCCTTCTTTTTTGCAGAAGCACCTGCCAGAAGTCCTATTGGGCCCAAAAAGAATGATCCTACAGCAGCTCTCGCGACGGCACTGGTACCGCTTGTTTTTGATTGGGAATCCATAATCTCATATTCTTCGACTGTTTCAGAAGTCAATTTGATGTTTTTGAAACCGCCAATCTGAGCAACGCCGGTCATGGCTGCAATGACGATAGGCTTCCCTTTGTAATCCCCTTCGATGACCTGATTCTTTGCACCAGCCATATAGCAGCACCTCCTTATAGCGTTATCCTACCACATCTCAAAGAGGCGTGCAATATTACATATTGGTGGGGAGTGTGAACTCCTCCATCAGGTCAACATCGTCGAAAGTGAAGGCGATGTCTTCAGTGAGGGCAGTCGCCTCCACATCCAAGCTCGCGGCTAGCACACTATCCAAATTGACGCCATGAAGTGCTACGGTCTGCCTGCCGATGGTGCTGGTCGGGTCTTCATTTTGGATGATGATATCGAAATAGAGGTCCCGCCCGTGCTTGACATAATCCATCATGAGCTTTCGGAACAGGCTGGAAACATAGTAGATCGTCATGCTTCCGGAGCCCGACCAGCCTGCGGCCTTCTGCTGTTCGCCACGGCGGCCAAGGGTGCGGACGGCCTCCTTGTTTTTCTCGATTGTAGCCTCCAGCGACTGTATCATGAACAGATTCTCCACATTGCCATTGATGATCGCCTGGGCGGAGCCTTCTTGCCCGCTAATGGTATCACCTGCGCGAAGATAGTTTGCCATTATACAATACCTCCAGACACATAGACACGCATGTAGAGCTTCTCCATGGAGTCAACCGGCTGCACCCAGAGTTCGCAGACCACGGCGTCGACCTCCTGGCCGGGGCCAACAACAATGTCGGTGGTGGCGTCAAAGTTCTGAATCGCCCCCATATCCTGCAGCTCATTCATGAAGCTTATCACATGGGCCTTGAACACATTGCGGCCCAGAGCGTTGCTGTCCACCTTGCCGATGTAGGAGCCCTCAAAGATGACGAGCACCTGGTTGCCTATCTCATCCAGCACACGAAGCGGGCGGTTTTTAGAGAACACTCTGTCCTTGGTGGGGGTGAAGGAATGCAGGGTGTTGATGTCCTGCTTCACAACGATGACGCCATCCTGCCGCTTGTCTATGATGAACTTGCCGGACATCAGGGCTGCATCGATATCTTCAGCAGCAATGGGATCGATGATGGAAACTGCGGAGGTCAGCTCGCGGAAGGTATTCGACTGGTTGATATTCGCACCAGCTGTCATTCCCGCTACCGTTGCTGTGAAAATGGTTGTGGTGACATCTTCCCCAGAGGTGTTGACATACCCTTGGTCGACACTGATGATTCCCTCATAGTTCGCGGTATTGTAATCCACCAGCACCGCCTGCACCTTCCTGCCGGTGTTCTCCCGCTTGTTCTTGATGTAGGCAGCAATCTGCGCCTTCACTGCGGGGGTGTTATCCGGGACGGCCATAACATGCCATATTTCCTGATCGGCTGCTGCCAGGTATTGGGCCCAGGTTGCTGTGGACACCGTGCCGTTAGTCCCATCCACCAGCGTCACACCAGCCTCTTCGGAAATGTGCTGACTGTCCGGAAGGTTAAAGTCCACCCAGTCGTTGTTCAGCAGGCCCTCGCCGGTGACCGGTACCGTCTGCCGGGCTTTCTCTACCCCAGCGAAATAAGTGATGATGTCGAACAGGGTGTCGTCAACCGCATTTTTCTGCACGGCTGCAGATATTTTGTTCCCGGTGGTTCCCAGATACTTCGCAGCCACTCCAAGAGCACCGAGTGAGCCGGTTGCTTTGGTGCCGCCGGTGTCCATCCGGTAGAGCTTGCATAGGTATGCGTTGGACAGCCCCTCCCGATAGATCAGGCTTTCCGGGTCGAAGGCCGTCATACCGATCTTGGCCAGGCTGTTGCCACCCAGCAGGTCTGTGGAGTAAAGATAGATGATCGTGTCAGCCGGGCCCCAGGTCATGGGGACGGGCATCGTCATAATACCGCGCGTGCCCACACTGGAGCCGGGATTGGGCACACTCTCGAAATTGATGTATGCACCCGGCTGAACCTTGTTTTGCGCGATCCAAGTGCCTCCAGCCATCAGAACTCCTCCTTTCGAATAAATCTTGTTTGTGTAATGCTGCTCTCTCCGTAATGCAGAAAGTGATCGTCATCAAGCCAGAAGACGATCACCTTGCTTTTTCCAAAGTCCAACGGGTTCTCATGGACATCGATATCAACGGGCTGCTCCACCATTGTTCCGTCATCGAGGACGACGGTGGAATAGTCACTTGCGTTTAGAATCACTCGTTTCGCCTCCAATGGTGACAGAGAAGGATATCTTATTTGAGACTCGCGGCGTTACTGTCACGGTGACGACTGCATCGTAATCCATTCCATGCAGCTTGTCGCCATACGTTTTATGGATGTACTGAGCGAGCTGATCGCGGAATTTCTCATCAGTATTGATACTGTCCCCCTTCTCGAAATGGTAGACACGCAGCCAATCGTGTATACTGAAAGAAGGAGGCAAAAAACATGTCAAACAAATCAAGAAAAGGTGAAGCTCCACCGCGTTACGATGAAGCATTTAGGGAGGGCGCGGTTCGGATGGTTGTTGAGCAACATCATCCAGCTCGACAGGTCGCTACGGATCTGGGCATCTGCATTGATACGCTCAAAAGCTGGCTTAAACGCGCCGGGCATGTGACATCTACTTCC
>JBKEBS010000108.1:0-32451 GCA_047973265.1 Oscillospiraceae bacterium | reverse complement strand
CGGAAGTAGATGTCACATGCCCGGCGCGTTTAAGCCAGCTTTTGAGCGTATCAATGCAGATGCCCAGATCCGTAGCGACCTGTCGAGCTGGATGATGTTGCTCAACAACCATCCGAACCGCGCCCTCCCTAAATGCTTCATCGTAACGCGGTGGAGCTTCACCTTTTCTTGATTTGTTTGACATGTTTTTTGCCTCCTTCTTTCAGTATACACGATTGGCTGCGTGTCTACCATTTCGAGAAGGGGGACATTACTTTTTTACGACTACTATATGAACATGAGACGCGGTGGACACACGTTTGAGGGTGCGGCAGGCAGGCATTTCGGTTTGCCGCACCGTCCACAGCGTTCCCATAACGCCCGCATAAAAAGGAAAAGCTGCTCTCATTTTCCGCTTCACAACTAAATTTAAGATATTTCACAGTATACCACAGAGAAGCGCAAAAGAGAAAGGGGGGTAACCGAAAAATCTTGTTGTCGAAAGAGATCGTTTATTCTGCACAAAAATGTCACAAATTGTTTACACTTTCGCATTTTGGTTCCAAACGCCTTGACAAAAGTCGAAACATGGGATATTCTGATGTACAAGCGAAACGGTACTTCCCTTTCCGGCTTTTTCACAAAAAAGATGTGAATGGCTTGTGAAGCACTGGTTGAACAATTCCGCACTGCGCGGCACTGTTCACATATAAAAGACAAAGAAGGCAGGGGAAACACAGGTATGAATTTGAAAGCTAAGATTTCAATAGTTTTAGCTGCGACGATATTGGTAGCTGGCGCGGCAACCGGCTGCAATACCCAGAACGACCAGGCAGAGTCAATGGAAGCACTCTATGCACTGAATGTAAAGGAAGCTCCTGTTGCCGCGGATCCCTCCGGGGCAATTGACGGCATCTACTCCTCACTGGATGACTACGAGGCCGTCGAGATGAACGACGAGCAGCTTGAAAAGTTCACAGGCATCAATGACGAGTTCGCGCTGGAAGTTTACGGCATGCGTTCTGATCCGAAGTCCGTTCTCGCTGATGTTATTGTTGTAAAGCCCCTCCCCGGCGTGCGGGAAGAAGTCCGCACCATGTTGGGTAAGTACAAGTCCGAGCGAATGAAAGAGTTCGAGAACTACGACATTCTGGATGCCTACAGCATTTCCAAAAGTGCCGTCATCTACGATCAGGGCGAATTCCTTGTTCTTCTCATGTTGGAGGACAACGACGACGAACAGAACATCGTGGATGAATATATCCCCCACTAGTCGCAGCGGGGTTTGATTTGAAATGAATGGAGCAACCTTCGGGTTGCTTCTTGTTCTGTACGGACTATTTTAATGTCAAAGGAGCGCTGCAATGGCTTCGCAGCAGACGGAACAGATAAGCCCCACCAAGACGCACCGTGTCTACTTCTTAGACGAGGTGCGCGGCATCTGCATCCTCCTAATGGTCATATTCCACGGCGCCTATGACGTGATCTACATTTTCGGAATGGACATCCCTATCTTCCATTCCTACATTTTGCAGCATGTCCTTCAGCCGCTGGTGGCGGGCATTTTTGTCTTTCTCTCGGGCATCGCCTGCCGCTACTCCCGGAACAACCTGCGCCGCGGCCTGATCGCACTGGGTTTCGGCATGGTTCTCACCGTTGTCACCAGACTGTTTATGCCTGAGCAGGCTATCCTGTTCGGCATTCTCCACCTGCTGGGCAGCTGCATGATCCTGTTCGGCCTGGTGTCGATGGCGCAAAAGGCTTTCTACAAAAAGCTGCCTGACGCTCCCCATCTCCACCCCATGGCGGGCCTTGTGGGCGGGCTGCTGCTGTTCTGCTTTCTCTATGGGGTTCCAAAGGGCTGGGTTGGTTTTCTTGACCTCATCAAGCTCCCCCTCTCCCCTTCCCTTTATTCCACCGATTTTCTCTTTGCACTGGGATTGCCGGGCCCTTCCTTCTGGTCAACCGACTACTTCCCGTTGCTGCCCTGGGTGCTCCTCTTTGCGGCGGGCAGCTTTGCAGGTGTCTATTTCAAGGAAGGCAAGATGCCGGCTTTCTTCTACCGCTCCCACAGCAAAGCGCTGGGATTGGTCGGCCGCAACACTATCTGGGTTTACCTGCTTCACCAGCCCGTGGTCTACGGTCTTCTGTGGCTGATTTTCACCATATCAACCAAAATAACCTCGGGGTAATCCCCCGAGGTTATTTTTTCTGGTCTCGTATTATTGCATTTTTTCCTGCTTCACTTTTTTATCCACCACGTGGCGGCTGGCAAGCTCTGATCTGATCTCGTCAATGCCGATTCCCTTCTGCACCATCAGCACCATTGTGTGATATGCGAGGTCGGCGATTTCGTAGACCAGCTCCGCATTGTCGTTATTTTTGGCGGCAATGACCACCTCGGTGCACTCCTCCCCTACCTTTTTGAGGATTTTGTCATCCCCCTTCTCAAAGAGATAGGTGGTGTAGGAGCCCTCCTTCTTCTCGGTCTTGCGCCCCAGAATCAGACTATAGAGGGCATCCATGGAGAAGCGCTGAAGCTCATCTTTTTCCCAGATAGGCTGGTGGAAACAGGAAACCTCTCCAGTGTGGCAGGCTGGCCCTGCAGGGCGCACCTCCACCAAGAGGGCGTCACTGTCGCAATCTGCTGTGATAGCAACAATCTCCTGGACATTGCCGGAGGTCTCCCCCTTTCGCCACAGCTCCTGCCTGCTGCGGCTGTAAAAGCAAGTGCGCTTCTCCCGGGTGGATATCTCCAGGCTCTCCCGGTTCATGTACGCCAGGGTCAGCACCTCCTTGGTGCGAAAATCCTGGACGATGGCGGGCACCAGGCCCTTGTCATCAAACTTTACAGTGCTGATCTCAATCATCTGCTTCTCCCCTTTGCAGCCGCATTGGCACGCCCTGCGCCGCCAAATACTCCTTGAGCGCCCCAATCTCCATCTCCCGGTAGTGGAATACCGAGGCGGCCAGCCCCGCGTCCACGCAGGGCAACTTGCGGAATAGCTCTGCGAAGTGCTCCATGCTCCCCGCGCCGCCGGAGGCGATAATGGGGATGGAGACAACCTGTCCGATCGCCTCCAACATCTCCAGGTCAAAGCCGTTCTTCACGCCGTCGGTGTCAATGCTGTTGACAACCAGTTCCCCGGCGCCGTCGGCCTCACCCCGCTTCGCCCACTCAATCGCGTCGATCCCTGTATTCTCCCGGCCGCCCTTGGCGAAGATGGTGAATTTTTCGCTGTCTCCCACCCGCTTCACATCCATGGACAGTACCACGCACTGGTTGCCATACTTCTTTGCCGCCTCGCCGATCAGGCCAGGGTTGCGAATCGCCCCGGAATTGACGCTGACCTTGTCCGCGCCGCAGGTGAGCACCCGCTCGAAGTCCGCAACTTCATTGATGCCCCCCCCCACCGTCAGGGGGATAAATATCTGCGCCGCGGCCCGCTTCAGGATGTCGGTGAAGATGCCCCTCTCCTCGTAGGAAGCAGTAATATCGTAAAAGACCAGTTCATCCGCCCCTGAGGTGTTGTAGAAGGCGGCCAGCTCCACCGGATCGGATACATCCCGTATCCCCTCGAAGTTGGTTCCCTTCACCACACGGCCATCCCGCACATCCAGGCAGGGAATGATTCGTTTCGCCAACATATATCCTCCATCCCGCCTCAAGCAGCGGCTCATTAACGTGAAACGTTACGATTTTCTAAGAATTGACACCCATGACCGCTTCCAAATCTATCGCACCGGTGTACAGGGCCTTGCCGATGATCGCCCCATACACCTGCATCTCCCGCAGCCGTTCCAAATCTTCCATGGCACTGACGCCGCCGGAGGCGATGAAGTTGCATTCCACCTCGCGCCGGAGCCTGTCGTATATCCCCAGATTGACCCCCTGCATCATGCCGTCGCGGGAGATATCGGTGTAGATGATGGTCTCCACCCCCATACCGGCCAGCTCCCGGCAAAAGGCCACGGAGTCCAGCTGGGTCAGCTCTCGCCAGCCCTTGACGGCTACAAGACCGTCCCGGGCGTCCACGCCGACGGCAACCGCACCGCCGAATTTTCCCACCATTTCCCGGACAAATTCCGGCTGTTCCGCGGCGACGGTACCCAAAATCACCCTGCTGACGCCGATTTCCAGGTAGCGGCGGATGCGCTCCTCGTCCCGGATGCCACCGCCCACCTCCACAAACAGTCCGGCGGATTCGACAATGCGCCGGATCGTCTCAAAGTTGGAGAGCGCCCCATCCTTTGCGCCGTCCAAATCCACCAAATGCAGGTTGCGGGCACCCTTTTCCCGGAAGCCCTTGGCGACCTCCACAGGGTCGTCGGAGTAGACCTCCATCTTGTCGTAGTCGCCCTGGCTCAGGCGCACCACCTTGCCGTCTCTCAGGTCAATCGCGGGATAAATTTCCACAGGCGGTCTCCTCTCGTCTACAGCTTTTCAAAGGCGCGGAGGATGGCAAGCCCCACATCGCCGCTCTTTTCCGGGTGAAACTGCGTTCCAAATACGTTGTCTTTCTGCACCAGGCCACTCACTTCTGCGCCGCCATACCGGGAGGATGCAGCAGTATACTCCCCCACCGGGGCGAAAAAGGAGTGGACGTAATAGACACTGTCCTCCTCCCGAATGCCTTTCAGCAGCGGGCTCTGCCGACGAAAATCCAAGCTATTCCAGCCCATGTGGGGGATTTTGAGCGGTGCCTGCAGCAGTTCCTGGGTCAGCGGCACAACCGCGCCCTCCAGCAGCCCCAGCCCGGTGTGCTCCCCGTACTCGAAGCTCCGTTCAAAGAGGAGCTGCATTCCAAGGCAGATGCCCAGCAACGACTTGCCTGTTTCAGCGTGCTCCAGCACGACCTGATCCAGCCCTGTTGCCCGGAGCTTGGAGATCGCGTCCCCAAAGGCCCCGACCCCCGGCAGAATCAGCTTTTCCGCAGCGCGAATCGTTTCGGGATCGGCAGTCACGGCGCAGTCCGCGCCGATGTAGTCAAGGGAGCACTTCATCGAAAAGAGATTGCCGACGCCGTAGTCTACAATTGCGATCATTGCGTCTCCCCTTATCCCAAAAATTGACGGACGTACTCCACGGGATGACTTGTTCTCTCCGCGACTTCCTCCACCGTCATGCCCTGGCCGGAAAACCGCTTAAAGACGCTCTCCATGCTCTCCCCGACCTCAATGATGTGAAAATCCGGATCGTAAAAGCGGGTCACTCTCTGTCCCCAGGGGTACTCTTTTGCCTCATGCAGATATATAATCGAATCAAATTGCTTCAAATGTCCGATAAACTCATCGAAGTTTTCTTCCTCAAAAACCAACTCGTGGTCGTTGCCCTTGTACGCTATCTGAAAATCCTCTGTGCCCACCAGTCCCTCGTAGTCATACTGGAGCGCAAAAATGGTGGAGCCCTCCCCAAAGGAAAGGTTGCTATCAAGATCCATCGCGACTTTTTGCCGCATCACGGTCACATAAAAATCACGTGCAACGTCCATATCTTTTACGGCAATCAGTGGACAACCAAATTTCATTTCTTCAACCCCTTATAAAATTGTCCCTTTTGTCGAGGGAATCTCATCAGCGAAGCGCTCATCCTTTTCCACCGCCACAGCCTGTGCCATCGCCCGGCCAAAGCCCTTGAACGCCGCCTCAATGATGTGGTGGGTGTTGTGCCCCGCAAGCTGCCGCAGGTGCAGGGTCATGCCCAGCCCCCGCACAAAGCCGAGGAAAAACTCCTCCACCAGTTCGGTGTCGAAGTCGCCCACCCGCTGGCTGGGCAGCGCGAGCTCATAGCCGAGGTGGGGCCTGCCGCTGATGTCCAGTGCAACCATCACCAGCGCCTCGTCCATGGGCAGCAGGAAGCTGCCGTACCGGGCGATGCCGCGCATCTCACCCAGAGCCTGGGCGAAAGCCTTGCCCAGGGTGATGCCGGTGTCCTCTGTGAGGTGGTGCAAATCCACCTGTACATCCCCCTTGCCCTGAATGTTCAGGTCAAAGCGGCCATGGCGGGCAAATAGCTCCAGCATGTGGTCGAGAAAGCCCCCACCGCTGGTTCCGCTGAACTCTCCCCTGCCGTCCAGATTAAGCGATAGGGTGATCTGGGTCTCGTTTGTGTTGCGGGTGATTTCCGCTGTACGCATGGCTATTTCCCCTTATTTTGCTTGATTTCTTCCAGGCATTCCACCAATCGATCCATCTCCGCATCGGTTCCAACCGTGATGCGGACAAAATCTGCGATGCGGCCCTTGTCAAAGTGCCTCACCAGCACGCCCCGCTCCCGCAGGCCCGTGTAAAGGCTGCTCCCCTCTACGCCCGGCAGGGAGGCGAACAGGAAGTTCGCGCTGGAGGGCAGCACGTTCATGCCCAGCCTCTCCAGCTGTTCGGTGGTGCGGATGCGCGTCGTCACGACTCTCCCCACCGTCTCGGCGAAATAGGTTTCATCCTGTATGGACGCAACCCCCACCGCCATGGAGAGCCTGTCGATATTGTAGGGATTGAAGGAGTATTTGATGCGTTCCAGCCCCTCCATCAGCTCAGGGGAGCCGAAAGCGAAGCCCAGGCGCATCCCCGCAAGGCTGCGGGACTTGGAGAAGGTCTGCACCACCAGCAGGTTGTCGTACTGACCCAGCAGCGGAACGCAGGTGCCATAGACGCTGAAATCTGCGTAGGCCTCATCCACCACCACCAACCGGTCAGAATTTGCC
The DNA here is from genome assembly GCA_047973265.1 of Oscillospiraceae bacterium. GTDB lineage: Bacteria > Bacillota > Clostridia > Oscillospirales > Ruminococcaceae > WRAV01. Next base: position 25,771 of record JBKEBS010000108.1, on the reverse strand, counting down.
TTCAGAATGCGTTCAATCTCTCCCCTGGACAGGGCAATCCCCGTGGGGGCGTTGGGATTGGCGATGTAGAGGTTGCCGTCCAGCCCGAGATAATCCTCCACATTGATGCGGAAGCTCCCATCCAGGGGAATCTCCACATACCGCTGGCTGAACAGGTCGGCGTACACCTTGTAGAATCCGTAGGTAATGTCGGCGAAGCACACCTGGTCGCCGGGATTGCCGAAGGCCTGAAAACAATAACCCAGCACCTCGTCGGAGCCGCCGCCGGCAAATACCTGCTTTACATCCAGGCCGTACAGCTTCGCCATCGCGCTACGCAGCTCCAAGGCGTCCGGATCGGGGTAGAGTCGCAGGTCGGCGGAATCGAACTCCCGCAGAACCTGCCTCACCGCCGGGGATGGCGGATAGGGACACTCGTTGGTGTTCAGCTTGATATAGCGCCTGTCCCGGGGCTGCTCGCCCGGCACATAGGGGGCGATGCCGCCGGCAATCTGGCTGTAGAAGCGACTCATCACAGCGTGCCTTCTTTCTTTAGACGAATATCCACAGAGCGGGCGTGATCCTCCATCCCCTCGGAGCGGGCAAATGCCGCAATCTGCTCCCCGACCTCCGCCAGAGCGCTCTTGTCATAGTAGATGAAGGAGCTCTTCTTCACATAGTCGTCCACCGACAGAGGGGAGGAAAACCGCGCCGTGCCGCTGGTGGGCAGGGTGTGGTTGGGCCCGGCGAAGTAGTCGCCTAGGGCCTCGGGGGCGTTTGCACCCAAGAAGATAGAACCCGCGTGGCGGATGATGGACAACAGAGCAAAGGGATCGGTGGTGCAGACCTCCAGGTGTTCGGGTGCTATTTCATTGCTTATTTCTACCGCGTTTTCCAGGGTGTCGGTAACGACAATGGCGCTGTTGTTCTCTATCGCCGCCCGGGCAATCTCCTCCCGGGGGAGCGTAGCCAGATGCGCCTCGATGCGCTCCGACACCTTTTCAGCCAGGGAACGGCTGGTGGTCACCAGGAAGGATGCGGCCAGCTTGTCGTGCTCCGCCTGGGACAGCAGGTCTATCGCCATAAAATCTGGATTGGCAGCCTCGTCAGCTATGGCTAAAATTTCGCTGGGGCCCGCTATCATGTCGATGTCCACCAAGCCATAGACCATTCGCTTTGCGGTGGCGACATAAATGTTGCCGGGGCCTACGATTTTGTCCACCTTGGGGATGCTCTTTGTCCCGTAGGCCAGCGCCGCAACCGCCTGTGCACCCCCCACCTTGAAGATGCGGTCGACGCCCGCCACTCCGGCAGCGGCCAGGATCGCATCGGGGATTTTGCCGTCCTTTCCCGGAGGGGTCACCATGACGATCTCCCCCACACCCGCTATCTTGGCGGGGATGATGTCCATCAGCACAGTGGAGGGATAGCTTGCTGTACCTCCCGGCACATAGACCCCCACCCTGTCCAGGGGGGTGATTTTCTGTCCCAGTACGACGCCGGGCTTCTCGGTCATCACATAGCCGGTGCGCTTCTGCTTCTCGTGGTAGGCCCGGATGTTGGCGGCGGCCTGGCACAAGATTTCCAGGTACTCCGCCCCCACCGCCGTCTGCGCGGCTGCAATCTCTTCGGGGGCGACCGCCATGTCTGTCAATACAGCCCCATCAAAGCGGGCCGTATATTCCAGCACCGCAGCATCGCCGTTCGTTTTGACATCCGCGAGGACGCCGCGAACCGTTTCATCCATATTGGCGGCGGCTTCCTGCTCCCGCTGGAGCAGTCCGCCGATTTCAGCGGGATTCGTACAGCTGATTATTTTAATCATTGCCCTGCCTCCTGTAGTATCGCCTCCAGCTTTTCCCGCAGGGAGTCGATGGCTGCGCCCTTGAACTTATAACTGGATTTGTTTGCCACCAGCCGCGCGCTGATCGGCATGATCTCGGTGAGCACCCGCATGTTGTTTTCCTTGAGGGTGGTGCCTGTCTCCACAATGTCCACGATCACATCGGACAGTCCAAGCAGCGGTGCGAGCTCAATCGAGCCGCTGAGCTTGATGATCTCAATTTCCCTGTTCTGCGAGGCATAATAGCCTTTCGCGATGTTCACATACTTTGTAGCAACCTGCAATGTCCTGCTCCGGTCGTCCCGGTAATCGTTGGGCCCCGCCACCGCCACGCGGCACCGTCCCAAATTCAAGTCCAACAGCTCGTAGACGTCGTTGCCGCCCTCCAGCAAGCTGTCCTTTCCCACCACACCAATGTCCGCTACGCCGCGCTCCACATAGATCGCCACATCGGAGGGCTTCACCAAGAAGTAGCGGAATGCGCCGTCCTCGCTCTCAATCACAAGCTTGCGGTTCTGGTCTGCGAAAGCGTCGGTGCCGAAGCCGACACGTGCGAACAGCTCGTAGACCTGGTTGCCCAGCCGCCCCTTGGGCAGCGCAATATTCAGTGTTTTATCCATTGAAATATGCTTTCCTCTCATCGGGAATTGTGTTGGTATTGCTAAAGGCAATATTTCAGCCTCTCTGGCTGAAAAGACACAAAACCGTAGTTTGAAATCTCATTTTCAAACTATTATCTCCGTCAGTGTGTTGTTCTCAAAGCGAAAGCGCCTGTCATAGGTGAAGCCAAGCTTGTCAGCCGCCACATTCTCCCGCTCTGTACGCACCCTGTTCCCTTCCGCCGTCAGCTTTCTGACAGCCGCCAAAAGCGCGCCGTGGTCGCATTCCTGCGGATAGGTGAGCAGAATATCGAAGTCGCTGTGCACCTCGCCTTTCTGGTAGACGCCCAACTCTGTCAGGTAGACCCCGAACCCCAAGGCGCAGCTCGCTTTGCCCATCTTCTTCATCAGGTTGTCGTAGCGCCCGCCGGAGAGCACCTCAGTGGGCACGCCCTGGACATAGCCCGCAAAGACCAGCCCGTTGTAGTAGTCCAGGTCACCCACCACCGAGAAATCCAGGTTGACGCGGCTTCCGGCCTCTCCCCCGTTCAGCACTTCGGCCAGATGAGCGAGCTCCCGATATGCCTCCTCCATTTGGGGAGAACGGATGAGTTCCTTCAACTGGGGCAGCATCCTGCTCAGCGGCCCGTGAAGCTCGGCCAGCGCCAGGATATCCGCCTTTCCCCGCTCACTCACGCCCTCCTCCTCCAGAATTCCCCGGAGGTTGTGGGCGCTCTTGGAGTGGATGGCATCCAAAATCTTGATACCGGAGGAGTGGGAGATTCCGCTTTCCTCCAACAGGCCCGACACAAGGCCGATGTGGGAGATGTCCAGCACGTACCGCTCCCCGATGAGCGCGAGGGATTCCAGCGCGAGGTCGACAATCTCAATGTTGGAGAAGTCGTCGGCGGGGCCGATCAGCTCCACGCCAATCTGATCCAACACCTTGTACTCCCGGTTTTCCCTGGACAGGCGGTAGATCTCGTCGACATAATAGAGCTTCTCGAAGGACTGTAGCGCCTTCCCCGGCATATTTTTGACAATGGAAAGCGTCACGTCGGGCTTGAGCGCCCGCAGCTTGCCGTCCATATCCATGAAGGTGATAATGTGCTCGGAGCCCAAAAAGTTCTTGTTGTCGATATAGAGGTCGTAGTCCTCGAACTTGGGCACGCTCACCCTGCGAAAGCCGCGCCGCTCGAAAAGAGAGCGAAGATTCTGCTGGGCGATCTCCTCCCGCCCTCTGATGACACTGTCCATGCGGTACCACCTTTGTTTTTTTGATTCTATTAGTATATCATATGTTGATGGGACTTACTATATCATAATTCATTACATTAGTCAATTAGCGTAGTGAAGTATTTTAGAAATTGATAATATCCGGCAATTTTGATATACTAGCAGTTGCGTGGTTTTGAGAAGGACGGAGGGTGATTATCTTTATGCTCAAACAGTTTGTACAGTACTACAAGCCCCATAAGCTGCTCTTTGTTGCGGATATGGCCTGTGCGCTGCTGGTGGCGGCCTGCAACCTGATTTATCCGATCATTACACGGCAGTTTATCAATGCCTATGTGCCGGAGGGCAATCTCCGCATGATTCTCATTACGGCGGCGGTACTGCTCCTTATTTACGTTGTGAAGGCGTCGCTCAACTATTTTATCCAATACTACGGCCATGTGATGGGCGTGCGCATGCAGTGCGACATCCGCCGGGACGCCTTCAATCACCTCCAGCGCCTGCCCTTTGCCTTTTTTGACAAGGCGCGCTCCGGCTCCATTATGTCCCGGGTCATCAACGACACCATGGAAATCTCCGAGCTGGCCCACCACGGCCCCGAGGATTTATTCATCTCCATCGCCACCCTGATCGGCTCCTTCATCATTTTGGCGAGAACCAACCTCACCTTGACAATCATCATCTTCGCCTGCCTGCCCTTCCTGGTATGGTTTGCCATGGTCAAGCGAGTCAAGCTGGCCAACACCTCCATGAAGTCCCGAGTCGAGGTGGGCGAGGTCAACGCCGACCTGGAAAACAGCATCGCGGGGGTGCGGGTCTCCAAGGCCTACGACTCCTCCGACCACGAGCTGTGCAAGTTTCAGGCTGGCAACGAGGCCTTTGCCAGTGCGAGGAGCAAGCAGTACCAGGCGATGGCGGAGTTCTTTTCCGGCACGGGTCTCATTATCGACATGCTGACCCTTGTTACCCTGGTCACCAGCGGCATCTTCGCCTATCAGGGCAAGATCAACATCGGCGACTTCGCCGCCTATCTGCTCTACGTTGGCTCTTTCACCGACCCAATCAAAAAGCTGATCAACTTTGTGGAGCAGCTCCAGGCGGGCATGACCGGTTTCCAGCGCGTGCAGGAGCTGATGGCTGAGGAGCCCGAGGAGGACTCCCCCAATGCAAAGGAACTGGACAAGGTTCACGGTGACGTGCTCTACAAGGATGTCGCCTTTCGCTATGACAACGGCCAGAAGGTGCTCAGCCATCTGACACTGCCCATCCCGGCGGGGCAGACTGTGGCGTTGGTGGGGCCCTCCGGCGGCGGAAAGTCCACCATCTGCCACCTGCTTCCCCGTTTCTACGAGCTGGACAGCGGCGAAATCCTTTTGGACGGCGTGAACATCAAGGATTACGCCCGCCTCTCCCTGCGGCAACACATCGGCATCGTCCAACAGGACACCTTCCTCTTCACCGGCACCATTCGCGACAACATCGCCTATGGCAACTTTGACGCCACCGATGAGGAGATCATCTGCGCCGCCAAAAATGCCAACATCCACGAGTTTGTGGATAGCCTGCCCGACAAATACGACACCTTTGTGGGCGAGCGGGGCGTGATGCTGTCCGGCGGGCAGAAGCAGCGCGTCTCTATCGCACGGGTCTTCCTCAAGAACCCGCCCATCCTGATTTTAGATGAGGCCACCTCCGCCCTGGACAACGCAACGGAAGTCGCCATCCAGAACGCACTGGACAGCCTGAGCAGCGGCCGGACAACATTGGTGGTCGCTCACCGCCTGACTACGGTGCGAAATGCCGACAACATCGTGTTTATCGCGAACAGCCGCATCATGGAGCAGGGCACCCACGACGAGCTGCTGGCAAAAGGCGGGCTCTACGCCGATTTGTGGAACGCCCAAACCAAGGATATCAAGTAGGCTTGCATACTAAAAGAAGAAGGCAACCTCCCGGTTGCCTTCTTCTTTTAGTTTTGGCCGTAGTAGGCGTTAGCGCCGTGCTTGCGCAAAAAATGCTTATCTAAAAGCTCTTTCTGCATCGGTTCTGCGCTGCCACCGTTCAACATCAGATCGTGCCAGGCCATCATAGCGACCTCTTCCAGCACGACGGCGTTGTGCACCGCCTCGTGGGCATCCTTCCCCCAGGTGAAGGGGCCGTGGCTGGCCACCAGAACGGCGGGAACGCTGTCAGGGTCGATCCCGTTAAACCGCTCGATGATGACGGTTCCGGTCTCCTTTTCGTACTCCCCGGCGATCTCTTCGGTTGTCATTGGCCGGGTGCAGGGAATTTCGCCGTAGAAGTAGTCGCCGTGGGTGGTGCCCAGGGCGGGAACACCCTGCTTCGCCTGGGCAAAGATAGTCGCCCAGCGGCTGTGTGTGTGGACAATGCCGCCGATGTTCGGGAAGGCGCGGTAGAGCTCCAGGTGGGTGGGCGTATCGGAGGAGGGTTTGAGCGCACCCTCCACCTGCTTGCCCGTGGCAAGCTCCACCACCACCATGTCGTCCGCCTTCATGGTGTCGTACTCCACGCCGGAGGGCTTGATGACCATAAGGCCTTTTTCCCGGTCAATCCCCGAAACATTGCCCCAGGTGAAGGTGACCAGGCCGTACTTGGGCAGGGCCAGATTGGCCTCGAAAACCTGCTGCTTCAGCTGTTCTATCATGATTCCTTTGCACCTCTGTATGATCAAGTTAAGATAACGTTGTGCGACAGGTTACTGTCGCATTTTCCATGCGAGATCGTTCAGGAACAGCTGCTGCTTGAGGCCCTCGATTGTGGTATCGGCGCTGATGTGGACATACTCGATCTCCATGATCTCCGCCCAATCCTCCAGCATTTCAGCGGTGGCGTCGTAGCTGAGCACGGTGTGGTGGGCGCCACCTGCGAGAATCCAGGCGTGGGCCCCTGTGAGCAGGTCGGGCATGGCCTTCCACATCACGCGGGCAACGGGGAGGTTGGGCATGTCATAGATGGGCTTTACCGCCTCGATGTCCTGCACAATCAGCCGCAGCCGCCCGCCCATGTCCACCAATGAGGCCACGGTTGCTTTGCCCGCCTTGCCCTCGAAGATGAGGCGCGCGGGAGGCTCTTTGCCGCCGATACCTAGGGGAATCACGTCAATGCGGGGCTTGTCCGCCGCCAGCGTGGGGCAGACCTCCAGCATGTGAGCGCCAAGTGAGAGCTCCTTGCCGGGCTCCAGGTCATAGGTGTAGTCCTCCATAAAGGCGGTTCCGCCCGGCATGCCCTCGGTCATAGCCTTGACGATGTGGGTCATGGCGGAAACCTTCCAGTCCCCCTCGCCGCCATAGCCATAGCCCTGGGCCAGCAGACGCTGGCTGGCGAGACCCGGCAGCTGCTTCATGCCGTGGAGATCCTCAAAGGTGTTGGTGTAGGCCCCTGCGCCCTCCCGCTCCAGGATACGCTTCATTGCGATTTCTTCCCTCGCCTGGTAGCGGACAGTCTCCAAATCGTCGGTGATGATATCGTATTTCTCGCCATATTCTTTCATCAGGGCGTCCAGTTCAGCGTCTGTGACCTTGTCCATCTCCTCCACAAGGTCACCCACCGCCCAGGTGTTCACCTGCCAGCCCAGCTTGATCTGGACTTCCACCTTGTCGCCCTCGGTGACGGCCACCTGGCGCATGTTGTCGCCAAAGCGCACCACCTTGAGGCTGCGGCTAACCATTACGCCCACGGCGGAGCGCATCCAGCCGCCGATCTTCTCGTGAACAGGCTTGTCCTGCCAGAAGCCCACCACAATCTTGCGGGGCAGGCGGAGGCGCGCGCCGATAAATCCGTGCTCCCGATCACCATGGGCGGCCTGGTTTAGGTTCATGAAGTCCATGTCGATGGCTTCGTTGGGGATGTTGCGGTTATACTGGGTGTGGAGGTGCAGGTAGGGCTTTTGCAGCAGGTTTAGCCCCGTGATCCACATTTTGGAGGGGGAGAAGGTGTGCATCCAGACGATGATACCAGCACAGCTGTCGTCGTAGTTGGCCTCTTTGACCACCTTGGTGATCTCGTCGGGGGTCTTGACGGTGGCCTTGTAGACGACCTCGCAGGGAATCTCGGCGGCGGCGTTCAGGCCGACAGCCATCTCGGCGGCGCGCTGGGCCACCGTTTCCAGCACCTCGGGGCCATACAGGTGCTGGGAACCCACCACAAACCAAAACTTGTATTTGCTCAGATTATTCATGCGTTTCATTCCTTTCCTTTTTTGCATTTATTCTGATAGTTTTCAGCCGTTTCATAACGTCGCTACCGCCACGGCCGAAATGGTCGTGGAGCAGCTGGTACTCCTCATACAGGGCATTGTAGACCGCACGGTTTTCGGGGATTGGCTCGTACATCTCGTCCCGCAGCTTGCCCATCCGGCGCGCGGCCTGAAATACATCGGCGTAGCCGCCAGCTGCTTCCCCTGCAGCCACGGCGGCATAGATGGCACTGCCCAATGCGGGGCCGTGCCTGGAACCGGCGATCCGGATTGGCAGGCCCGTCACATCGGCGTAAATCTGCATGGTCATAGGGTCTTTCTGGGAGATGCCGCCGGAGGCGTAGAAACGCTCAACCTCGACGCCGCTTTCCCGAAATGTCTCGATAATCTTCCGAGTGCCGTAGGCGGTGGATTCGATGAGGGCGCGGTAGATTTCCTCCGGCTTGGTCTGAAGGGTCAGGCCCATCAGCAGCCCGCTGAGGTCTACATCCACCAGCACCGAGCGGTTGCCGTTCCACCAGTCCAGCGCGATGAGACCGCTCTCGCCGGGGGAGAGCTTCTCCGCCTTTTTCCGCAGCAGGGCGTGTATGCCGATGCCCTTCTCCACCGCCTCTTCGCGATAGCGGGCCGGTACGCAGTTGTCCACAAACCAGGCGAAGCCATCGCCCACACAGCTCTGCCCCGCCTCGTAGCCGAACATGCCGGGCAGGATGCCGTCCTCCACATAACCGCAGATACCGGGAACCAGCTTTTCCTCTTTGCCCAGCACCATGTGGCAGGTGGAGGTTCCCATGATCGCCAGCATGGAGCCGGGCTCCTCGATGCCCACCGCGGGCACCGTCACATGTGCGTCGATGTTGGCGGCGGCAACGGCAATACCCGAAGGAAGCCCCAACCGCTCCGCCATTTCCGGCGTCAGGCCGCCCACCCGCTCACCGGGAGCAGCCAGGGGATAGTCCAGCTTCTCCTCCACAAAGTGTTCCAGTTCGGGGTGCAGGGAGGCGCGGAATTCGCCGGATGTATCGCCCTCCCGTTTATGCCACAGACCCTTATAGCCTGCCATGCAGGCGCTTCGGCTGAGAGTTCCGGTGAGCTTTGCCACCAGCCAATCTCCGGCCTCGATGAAGCAGTCGGCATCTTCATATATGTGGGGAGCTTCCTCCAGCACCTGCCAGACCTTGGGCAGCTGCCACTCAGAGGAGACCTTGCCACCGTAGCGGTTCAGCCATGCCTCTCCCCGCTCCCGGGCTGTCTCGGTGATGCGGTTGGCAAGGTGTTGGGCTGCATGGTGCTTCCACAGCTTCACCCAGGCATTGGGCTCCCCTGCGTACTCCTCCAGCAGGCAGAGGGGTGTGCCGTCCCGGCGGATGGGCAGCAGCGTGCTGGAGGTGACGTCCACCCCGATGCCGATCACATCCGCCGGATTGACCCCGCTCTCCCGCAGCACGGCGGGAATTGTCCGTTCCAGCACCTCCAGATAGTCGGAGGGGTGCTGGAGAGCCCAATCCACCCCCAGGGGGGTGCCGTCGGGGAGGGCTTTGTCCATCACACCGTGGGGGTAGTCGAAAACCGCGTCGGCAAACTCTCTGCCGTCGGCCACATCCACCAGCACGGCGCGCCCGGAGAGTGTGCCGTAGTCCAGGCCAATGGTGTACTTTGACATGGTGCTGTCTCCTCTGGGTAAATGATGATTAACTGTCCTTTATCGGCTACAGCCCGCGAGAATCCGTCATTGAGCGGGCGCTTAGCCGCTTTAATCAGCGTTTACCTTATGAATCACTTGCCCAATCTGATTACATTCCAGCTGGCCTTGTTCAACACGGTGTTCAGCACGCCGCCGTCCACCTTGCTTGCGTCGGAACGACCGGGCGCGACAGTCTCTCCCTTTGCGCTGTTGACAGCCTTCACATCGTCGTTTTCCAGGGTGATGTGCTCGATGACCCGGTAGCCCTCAAAATCCCGGACGTCGCATTCCAGGGGGATGGCGCTCTCCAGGTCGCGGTTAACGGCGAAGATGGTCAGCTCGTCCTTTTCGGGGTTGTACACGCCGACGGATTCCACGTCATTTACATCGGTGAAGTCCAGGGTGTCGTGCTTGGTGGAGCGCAGCACGGGCTGGAGGGCGATACCCCTGCCGTAGACGGAAGCGTGAAGGTAGGGGAAGAAGATCGTCTGCCGCCAGGCGGGGCCGTCGATTTCGGTCATGATGGGGGCGATGACGTTGACCAATTGGGCCATACAGGCCATCCGCACCCGGTCGGAGTGCTTGAGCAGTGTGATGAGCATCAGGCCCACCAGCAGGGCGTCCTCGAAGGTGTAGTTGTCCTGCAGCAGGCGGGGAGCTTCCTGCCAGGGGCGGTTCTCCATGGTGTTGTCGTCCTCGCTGTTGGAGAGGAACCAGACATTCCACTCGTCGAAGCTGAGGTACATGGTCTTCTTGCTGCGCTTCTTGGCCTTGATGTAGTCGCAGGTGGAGGCAACCGTCTTGATGAAGTGCTCCATATCCACCGACTGGGCCAGGAAGTTGCTGGTGTCGGCAAAGCGGTTGCCGTAGTATTGGTGCAGGGAGACAAAGTCCACATAGTCATAGGTGTGATCCAGCGTGTCCGCCTCCCATTGGGGGAAGGTGGGCATGCCGGTGCTGGAGCTGCCGCAGGAAACCAACTGGATGTCGGAGTCGATCAGCTTCATGGCCTTGGCGGTCTCGCTGGCCAGCCTGCCGTACTCCTCGCTGGTCTTGTGGCCGACCTGCCACGGGCCGTCCATCTCGTTGCCCAAGCACCAGGTCTTGATTTTGTGGGGAGCCTTTATCCCGTGGGAGATGCGCAGGTCGCTGTACTTGCTGCCGGATTCGTGGTTGCAGTATTCCAGCAGGTTGCAGGCGTCGGAGATGCCCCTTGTACCGAGGTTGATCGCCATCATGGGCTCTGTCTCCGCCTTTTTGCACCAGGCGGAAAACTCGTTGAGGCCCACCGTATTGGGCTCTGTGCTGCGCCAGGCCAGCTCCAGCCGCTTGGGCCGCAGCTCAGCCGGGCCGACGCTGTCCTCCCAGTAGAAGTTGGAGACAAAGTTGCCGCCGGGATAGCGCACGATGGGCACACGCAGCTCCTTGACAAGCTCGATAACATCCTTCCGGAAGCCGTCCGCGTCCGCCGCCGGGTGGCCCGGCTGATAGATGCCGGTGTAGACCGCCCGGCCCAAATGCTCGACGAAGGAGCCGTAGATGCGCTCGTCGATCTCCGAAATCGCAAAATCCTTGCTGAGAACCATTTTCGCCTGTTTGCCCGCCATAGAATGATCCTTCCTTTCATTTCCTCATAGCCAAAGCGCTTATATTGATTGGCTCTTCTACGGCAACTATACCGTCGCATCCCCAAGTTGTCAATACATCTTCACCGGTTTTTCCGATGACACCACAATCAGCACCTGTTTTTTATTTATATTACATAACTGCCGCCGCCTTTCCAAAAAAACACGCGTCGATTTGTGCAGATTACTGTGTAAAATGTATTGACAACTTTGGCTCTTCCCGCTATTCTGTGAGGGAAAGTTGTATTTTTCGGAAGGGGCAGGTTCGCCTATGGCAAAGTCTCCAAAATATGTGGAAATTATCCGCTGGTGCCGGGAACAGATCGATGGCGGCGCCTACAGGCCCGGCGACCGCTTTCTCTCCGAAAAGGAGCTGGGCGACCGCTTCGACATCAGCCGCCAAACTGTCCGGCACGCGCTGGATTTGCTGGAAAACGACGGCGTCATCCGCCGGGTTCGGGGCAGCGGCACCTTTATAGCGGACGGCAACACCGCTCCCGGCCGCAAGACTATGACCGTGGGGGTGGTCTCCACCTATCTGGACGACTACATCTTCCCCAGCATCCTGCAGGGCATCGAGTCGGTGCTTACCCAAGAGGGCTACGCAATCCACCTGGCCTCCACCTACAACAAGGCCGTCAACGAGGCCCGGGCCCTTCAGGCCATGATGGACAACGGCGTGGACGGACTGATTGTGGAGCCCACCAAGAGCGGCTTGCCCAGCATCAACATGGAGCTTTACCGCCAGATTCAGCTGCGGCGCATCCCCCTGGTATTCTTCAACGCCTACTACCCCGCCCTCACCCTCCCCTACGTCGCCCTGGACGACGAGCAGGCCGGGCTGCTGGCGGCGCGCCACTTAATCCGCTCGGGACACAAAAAGGTGGCGGGCATTTTCCTGCTGGACGACATCCAAGGACACCTGCGCTATTCCGGCTACACCAAGGCCATCGCTGAGGCCGGAATGGATTTGATGGAGGATCGCAATATCTGGTACACAACCGAGGATAAGCCCTATCTGTTCACAAGGCCGGAATACCTTCTGAGCCGCCTGGGCGACAGCACCGGGGTGTTCTGCTACAACGATCAGCTGGCGTTCCAGCTGATCGCCTTCCTGCGCAGCCAGGGCCTGCGGGTACCCCAGGATATTTCGGTGATCGGCATCGACAACAGCGACATGGCTTCCCTCAGCGAGCCGCCTCTCACCACCATCGCCCACCCCATGCGGGAGTTGGGCGTCGCCACCGCAGAACTGCTCACCAAAATGCTGGGCGGCGGCCTGGGGAAGACCAGGCTCTTCCCGCCGGAGCTGATTGTGAGGGGCTCTGTGGCGGTACCCAAAGAGTAGCTGTATACGATTATATATTTAAGGGAGGATTGTATCATGAACTTCAAGCTGGCAATCATTGGCGCGGGCAGTCTCGTATTCGCCAGGAATCTGTTCACCGATATCATGTCGGTGCCGGAATTCCGGGATATTGAGATCGCCTTCACCGACATCAACGCCGACAACCTGGAAAAGGTCACGGGCCTCTGCCAGAGGGATTTGGAGGCCAACGGCATCTCCACCAAAATCCAGGCCACCACCGACCGCCGGGAGGCGTTCAAAAACGCGCGCTACATTGTCAACTGCGTGCGCATCGGCGGCCTGGAGGGCTTTGAGGGCGACGTCGACATTCCCCTCAAGTACGGGGTGGATCAGTGCGTGGGCGACACCCTCTGCACCGGCGGAATTATGTATGGCCAGCGGGTCATCGCCGAGATGCTCGCTTTCTGCAAGGACATTCGCGAGGTGGCGGAGCCCGGGGCAATCATGCTCAACTACTCCAACCCCAACGCCATGGCCACCTGGGCCTGCAACAAGTACGGCGGCGTGCGCACCATCGGCCTATGCCACGGCGAAATCCACGGCGAATACCAGATTGCCGAGGCCCTGGACATCCCCCACGACGAGCTGGACTTCATCTGCGCGGGCCTGAATCACCAGACCTGGTACATCTCAGTCAAGCACCACGGCGTGGAAATGCTGGACAAAATCCTCCCTGCCTTCGAGGCCCATCCCCGCTTCCGTGAGGAGGAGAAGGTGCGCATCGACATCCTGCGCCGCTTCGGCTACTACTCCACCGAATCCAACGGCCACCTGTCGGAATATGTGGCTTGGTACCGCAAGCGCCCCGATGAGATCGCCCAGTGGATCAACCTGGACAGCTGGATCAACGGGGAGACCGGCGGCTACCTGCGGGTCACCCGGGAGGAGCGCAACTGGTTCGAGACCGACTACCCCAAAATCCTCGCGGAGCCGCCCAAGAAGTACGACGGCAGCCAGCGGGGCCGGGAGCACTGCTCCTACATCATGGAGTCACTGGAAACCGGACGCATCTACCGCGGCCACTTCAATGTCATGAACGAGGGCTGCATCACCAACCTCCCCTGGGAGTGCGTGGTGGAGGTTCCCTGCTACGTAAACGGCAGCGGCATCGCAGTGCCAAAAGTGGGTGATCTGCCCCTGGGCTGCGCGGCCATCTGCTCCCAGTCAGTGTGGGTGCAGAAGCTGGCAGTGGAGGCCGCTGTTTCCGGCAACGCCACCCTGCTCAAGCAGGCCTGCCTGATGGATCCCCTCACCGGAGCGGTCTGCAATCCCCCTGAGGTGTGGCAGATGGTGGACGAGATGCTCATTGCCCAGGCAGAGTGGCTGCCCCAGTACACCGAGGCCATCAAGGAGGCGAAGGAGCGCTTCGCCAAGGGAAATCTCATCCCCACCAACGATGGATACCGGGGCGCAGTCCGCCAGCGGGAAAAGACGCCGGAGGAAGTCGCGGCGGAACGGGAAAAGAGAAGTATCACAGCCGATTAGCAGATAATCCTGCAAAAAGCGCTGCCCACAGAGGGCGGCGCTTTTTCGTGCCGATTCTTGTCCATCCTGCCTGCAAGATCAGTCAAGACTGTTTCCAACATATTTCTCCACACATCGGGTATATACTCTAAAACAGATAGCAACTCAGTATCCGCACTTGCTAGTGTGAAAGGAATGATTTACTTTATGAAGTTTATTTTGCGCATTCTGCTTGCAGCTCTCGCGCTGGTGTTTGTAGTGGGCCAGCTTTGTATTGCCTCACAATTCCTGTCCGTTCCTGTGGTCAGCGACGCAGTCCGGAATCTAATCGCCAGCCAGAGCTGGTTCTCAATCGTCCTGGCGATTGTCAGCCTGACAGGCGCCCTGGCGTTTGCAGTCCTGTTTGTCGCCATATTGGCCTGGCCGAGCCACCGCAAAGATTTTGTCGCGGTGCAAAACATGGGCCGGCTGGAAATATCCAAGAAAAGCATTGAGTCCACCGCAGGCCTTGCCGTGCAGGATATCAGTGACGTCAAGCGTTTCCAGGTCAAGGTCAAGGGAGAACCCAGCCCGGGCAAGGTAAAGCTGGAGGTTCTGACCGAAACCCGCGAGCCCGTCGACTTTGTGGGACTGGGCAATCAAATCCGCTCCAAGGTGTCGCAGGACCTCTCCGGCTCCCTTGGGATTACACCGGGACGCATCAATGTCAAGGTTGTTCCCTTCACGCCGCAGGAGCACGCTTCCGGGCACTCGCGCACAGCGCCGCCCAGAGTGATCTAAATCTGCTTACAATGCGGGGTTATGGGCAAAAAGAAGCATTTTATTCTTTTGGTAGGTCTTACATTTTGCCTTCCCCACTGTAAATATATTATCTTCCTATATTATGAAAGGTGGTTTATAACCATGGCCAACAACACAAATATTCAACTCAGCAGCGAAACGACAGGCACAGATTCTATCAAGAAGACCCTCACCTTCGAGGATAAGGTTATCAAGAAAATCGCCGGCATCGCCACTTTTAACGTGGACGGCGTGATCGCCACAAGCGGCGGTCTGATCGGCAATATCGCCGACCGTCTGCGCTCCAACGACGACAAGGGCATCGACGCCGAAGTCGGCCAGAAGCAGGTCGCTCTCGATCTAAACGTCGTGTGCGAATATGGCAAGAATGTCCCCGCGCTCTTTGACACTGTCATTGAGAAGGTCTCCAGCGCCATTCACGACATGACCGGCCTGGATGTTGTCGAAGTTAACATGCATGTTGAGGACATCCTCAGCAAAGCCGACTTCAATCAGTTGCTGGAGAGCCAGAAATCCCAGCACACCGCCGACGCCAACACCACTGCAAAGAGCACCTATAGCCCCTCCACCGAGGATGAGAACTACTCCCGCGTACAGTAAGAATACATTAGTATAAAGAAAGGGACCGCCATATGGCGGTCCCTTTCTTTATGCGTTTTCCGCCAGCCAGCGGGCAACGCCCTCTTCCCTATTGGAGCCGATCACGCCTGTTGCGGCGGCGATCAGCGCCGGATGGGCCCCCTCCACTGCGTAGCAGCGGTCAGCCAGCTGAAACATGGGGAGGTCGTTGAGATTGTCCCCAAAGCAAACCACCTCGTCCGCGCCCGCAATCTCTTTCAGCCTCTCCAGCGCCCGGGCCTTGCTGGCATCCCAACGGTAGGTTTCCAGCCAATATTCTTCCCGGTTGTAGGTGTCCGCCTGAAGGTGCGAGTACAGGTGATCGTTGCGACAGAGCGGTTCGATCTCCTCCATCTCACCCTTTGTGCCGATGAAGGTCAAGTAGAACAGCTCTCCCGCGAAGAGCTCTGCATAATCGTCCACCGGACGCAGCCGTTTGTCTCCCTGCCTGCTCTCCAGATAGGCCCGGATGCCCGGCTTCTCCCGCTCTCTCCCCTCCAGCCAGGAGACCCGCTCCTCTCCTTCCACAATGGCATAGACCAGTGGGACGAAGCCCGCAGCCTGAACGCCCTGCAACAACTTTGTGAGCTTTTCTTTGTCCAATATGCACTTTTCCATGGGGATGCCCGTCTGGAAATTGACCAGGAAAGCCCCATTGTAAACGGCGGCGGGCAATTGCAGCCTCAACTTTTCCGTCACCTTTATCGCCGACACATAGGAGCGGGCTGTGGCAAAGGTGAACAGCATCCCCTGATCAATCAGCCGGTTGATTATCCCGGCGCTGTGATCTGTGAGCTTTGCCTCCGGTGTCAGCAGGGTTCCGTCCAAATCCGAAAGATACAGCGTTTTTTTGCTCATGCAAGCCTCCACATCATTAATTCCCACACAGCCGGTACAAATCTAAACTTTTTGGGCTGGATTTTCTCTGCCAACCCTGCTACACTGGTCATAAAATTAGAAAGGGATGATCGACTGATGCGACGTTCCACTCTGGCAGATAACGGCAGCTTTTACAAGGGCAATCTTCACACACACTCCACCATTTCCGACGGGCGGCTCTCCCCCGAAAAGATGGTGGAGCAGTACAAGAGCCTGGGCTATGATTTTCTCTCCCTGACCGATCATGAAATTTACGGAACCCACGAGGAGCGCACTACAGAGGACTTTCTGATGGTGCCCGGTACCGAGATTGCTGTGGATGCCACTGTGGGCGGGAGCTTTTGGCGCTGCCATCACCTGCTCGCCATCGGCGGCCCCGACAACCGCTACGCACACGGTCATCAGTTCGACAGGGATCGCAACAATGGCGTACCTGTGCAGCAACTGGTGGATGAAATCAGGGCGCAGGGCAATCTTGTCATCTACAACCACCCTCATTGGTCGCGGGTTGAGCTGAATCAGTTCGACATGCTGGACGGCCTGAACGGCATGGAGATTTTCAATTACGGCTGCGCGGTGGAAAACCGCACCGGCAACTCGGAGGATTACTACTACGGCCTGCTCCTTCGGCACAAAAACATGTGGTGCTATGGCACCGACGATGCCCATTGCCGTTTGAACGATGTGGGCGGCGGGTACATCGTGGCGAAGGCGGCCTCTCTTACATTACCCGACATCTACACTGCGCTGGAGTCCGGCAGCTTCTATGCCTGCAATGCGGAAACCGGCAAGGATGCACCCCACATTGAGAAATTCTACTGGGAGGACGGTGTCGCGCACCTGGAATGCAGCCCCTGTAAACGGGTGCAGATTGTCGCCGACACCGACTATTTCAGCGAGCAGGATCTGGAGAACTGCTCCCTCACCGGAGGAGAGTTGAAGGTTCCCGCCACGGCTTACTGTGTCCGCGCAATGTGCGAGAGCGCGGAGGGGTTCCTGTCCTGGAGCCAGCCGATTTTCCTGCAGGATTAACCGAAACAGAAAGAACCGGCCGTCTTGGCCGGTTCCTTTTTTGCGCTCAAATCTACTTCTTGGCGAGAGCTCCCTCGGAGACAATGATGTAGCCGCCGGTGGAGGTGGTAAAGTGGAGGTAGCCTGACTTATCCAGGCTGACATTCTGTACTGTCAGCGCCTCATACTTGTTTGTAGTTGTATCATAGGTGTAAAAATACAGGTCGGAGGTGTCGATATCCCCCACCTTTGCTGCGATGGTGACGGAGGCGCCGAAGCTCTGCTGTTCGCAGCGGATCACCTTTACGTTGTTGGAGAAGAACTTGTTGAATACGGCCTTCACAGCTTTGGTCGCGGTCTCATTGGTCTGCACAGTCAGCTTGATATCGCCTGTGTACTTGCCGCCTGTGTAGGAAGCCGGGTTCAGGGTGATGCGACCTTCCACCGACTTGTCGCTGAGTGTATCAAACTTGAGGTTGCCGGGATTCTTCGCACCGATGGCGCTGAGCGACTCCACAGTCACGTTGCTGTAGCCCCGCAGTGTCATGTTACCGGCGGCGACCTCTGTCTCCAGCTTGCTGAGAGAAAGCTCGCTGCTACCACCTGTAACAGGCGGATTAGCGGTTGTCGTGGTGCTGGTGGCAGCAGCCGAAGAGCTGGAAGCGGTGGTATCTGTGGTGTTGGAGTCTTCGTCAAACTTGATAACTGTTCCATTTTCATCGACGCCTTCAACGGTGATCGTGACCGAATCCTTCTTGTTGTTGGTCGTCTTTACTGTAATGGTGGCTACGCCGATACCGTTGATGGTGACGTTGCCGTCGTCATCTACCTCAGCAACCTCATCGTTGGAGGAGCTCCACTCCACATCATCGTCTTCATCTGTACTGCTTGGCGAAATGCGGTAGGTAAACTGACGCTCCTGATTCTTGTACATTTTGATGTTTTCCTGGGCGTTGAGCTTGATAGATGTGGGCTTTTGGGCAGAAACCGAAATTGTCAGCCCGGTGACCACCAGTGCCAGTGTAAGCATAATTGCCAGAATGCGTTTCATTCTCTTCATGAAGTAATCCTCCGTTTCATTGTAACCCCGCTTGTGGGGAAATGTATTGAGGTTATTCTAGCATTCAATTATGAACAATCTTTGGACAATCGATTGAAATACTCACCGATATCCCATTTTCAACATCACAAAAGGGCCATGTCCAGCTGCAAAAGGGCATGGCTATTCATCATTTTCTTGCTGAGCAACTCGCGAAACTGCACAGTTTTGGTTTTGCGGGCCTTCCGCAGCAGCTCCAACTCAGCAGAGAGCTCCTCCTGCTTTGCCTTCAATTCCTCGTGGAGGTCTTCAAGCCCTCCCAGCTTGTCCGCCGCCGCACCGCTCCAGCCCTCATTTGTGGCCACAATCCCGTCCTCGGCGATAAGGTAGCCCTGCTCTGTCTTGACAGTCAATCTTTCCATATAGCTGCTCCTTTCGGCGATCAAACCGCACTGATCTTATTTCACAAGCCAGTTGACAGCCGCGGCCAGCCGCTTTGGCACCTCCTGAAAATGGCCGCCGTCATGCCATTCCAGTATCGTTTCGGCCATCTGGGGAGATTCCTCCAGCAGCGAATGGGTCTGCCTCGTCCTCTCCCCCACCAGCGCCATGCGGGGATTGCGCGTCTTTTCCTCCCCCCGGCCCAGGCTCAGGTAGATTCGCGTTCCGTCGGGATAGATGTGCTGCTCCAGATATTCTCCCCAGCCCTCAAACCACAGTGAGCCGGAGCAGCACGCGCAGTCGGTGAACAGGCCGCTCTCCGCGGTGGCCCACAGAGCAAACAGGCCTGCCAGAGAGTAGCCGAGAATCATCCTTCGTCCAGGTTCCGTCTCTGCTCTCGTCGCCACAGCGGGCAGCAAAGCTTGTTGTATCCAATTCAGTGTTTCTGCCGCTCTCCCGACAAAGTCCCCGCCCTTGGCGAAAACTGCTTTTGCAGGCCAGGGAGAAAAATCGGCATTCCAATCCTCTGAGGCAAAGCCGACGATCAGCAGGCTTTTACCGGCAGGGATTTGCAGCAGCCCGGCCATTTCTTCCAGTTCCGCAGCCTCTCCGCCCGGCCACAGCAACAGAACAGGCTTTGCGTTTTCCGCGCCGATCAACTCGCTCCAGCAGCTTCTGCCTTCGACATCAAAGTGCTCCATCTTCGCCTCCAAACAGATTCATTTGAAATACATATAGAGTTGGCACTGGATCATGCCGTTGTATAGTTTGCGCCGCTTGTCCGCCCTGCGGCCAAAGGGCTGCTCGAAATCCTCCTGGGGCGCGATGATATTGTAGGTGATCCCCTGCTTCGGCGGCATCACCTTGCCCAGCAGCTTGTACAGCGAAAAGGCATCATTCCGCTCCAGCAGCCGCTCCCCATAGGGCGGGTTGCAGAGGACAATGGCTGGGGATTCCGGCGCAAAATCGGCCACGTCCCGCCGCTCGAATTGTACATGTCCTGCCACTCCGGCTTTGGCCGCGTTTTCCCTGGCCTGCGCCAGCACCTCCATGTCGATGTCGGAGCCAACCGCGCTGAAGGAGCTCTCCCGTTGCTCGGCTTTCGCCTCTTGCCGCGCGGCCTTCCAAAGCTCCGGCGGGAAGCCGCTCCACTGCTCCGCGGCAAAGCTTCTGTTCAGTCCGGGAGCGATGTTCAGCGCCTTCTGTGCCGCCTCAATCAGCAGCGTGCCGGAGCCGCACATGGGGTCGTATACCCTGCTGTCACTCCGCACCCTTGCAAGGTCGGCTATTCCCGCCGCCAGCGTCTCCCGTATGGGCGCATGGCCCGCCTGCTCCCGGTAGCCCCGCTTGTAGAGGGACGCCCCGGAGGTATCCAGCATGAGTGTGGCCTCGTCCTTATAAATGGAAAACCGAATCTGGTGAACCGGCCCGGTCTCGGAAAACAACTCCTGCTTATATACCTTTTCCAGCCTGCGGACAACCGCTTTCTTGATGATGGACTGGCAACTGGGAATACTGTGCAGCGCCGAGCGAATCGACCAGCCCTTTACGGGAAAGGCGTCCGCTTTGCCGATGTACTTCTCAAAAGGGAGCTTCTCCACGCCGTCGAACAACTCCGTGAAGGTGAGGGCCTGGAAACTGCCCAGGACAATACAGACCCGCTCCGCAGTCCGCAGCCAGATATTGGCCTTCGCAAGCACCTTTTCGTCGCCCTCAAAGTTTACCCGGCCATCCACCGCGCTGACATTTTCACCCCCGCACCGCTTGACTTCAAAGCTCAGCACGCTCTCCAGCCCGAACAGACAGAGAGCTGTCAACTGCATTTTTCCCATTGTATGTAATCAATCCTTTTCAGATAAGTAAAGTCCCCACCGCAGCAGGGACTTTTTTGCAGCTATCTATCTGTGATCCACCATCATGAACAGTGCGATGGTGCCCGGCCCGGAATGCGTGCCGATGACGGGGCCGATGTAGTTGAGCATGTAGTTTTGAATGCCCGTGCGCTCCTTCATCAGCTCAATCACAAACTCGGCATCCTCAATGCAGTCGCCGTGGCCAATCATGAAATAATCGTCCTTCGTGTCGCCAGCCCATTCCAGCAGCTGATCCACGACTCTTGTCAGCGCCTGCTTGCGGCCGCGCACCTTTCCGGTGGGGACAAGCTTGCCCTCATTGTCCACATGAAGCACCGGCTTGATGCCCAGCAGAGAGCCCGCTATGGCGGACGCCTTGGAGACGCGCCCCCCTCTGTGCAGGTGCATGAGGTCGTCCACTGTAAAGGAAAGGCCCACCTTGAGGCGGTTGTTGATCATGTAATTGGCCAGCTCCTCGATGGTGGCGCCCTGCTCCCGCAGCAACTGGGACTTGTAGACCAACAGACCCTCGCCCATCGAAGCGCAGAGGCTGTCCACCATGATGATCTTTCTCTTGGGATAGGCGTCGCGGAGGTCGCGGGCGGCCAGCTCGGAGTTTGCATAGGTACCGCTGAGGCCGGAGGAGAAGCAGAGGTAGATAATATCCTTGCCCTTCTCGAGAAAGGGGTTGAAGATTTCCTTGAACTCCTCCTGGTTTGTCTGGGCCGTGATGGGAAGCTTTCCCTCCCGCACCATTGCGTAGAACTCTTTGGGCGGAATGTCGTTGCCCCGATACTCCTTGCCATCCATGGAAAAGAGCATGCGGATGCACTCAATCTGCCTTTCCTTCATCCATTCTTCCGGCAGGTCGCAGTTGCTGTCGGTGATAAACACATAGTCGGTGGGTATCATTTCTACCTTCTCCTCCGCGATTTATTGGCAGGTGGTATCGGAATTTCAACAGACGTATCAATATGTTTCATTATACCGTATATTTTCGTGAGAGGCAACGAAAAATCTTGCCTTTTTCGCTTTCACAGGAATCGATAGGATACGGCAAATATTGACAACAGAGCAAGCCCGCTCAATGCCGGGAGTAGCGGCTGGGCGGCACGCCGTAGCGGCGGCGGAACATGCGGGAGAAGTTGAAGATATCGCTGTAGCCCACCTGACGGGCGGCCTCTCCCGGGCTAAGATTTTGCACGGAAAGCAGCTCCGCGGCCTTTCCCAGTCGAAAATCCACGATGTATTGCTGGGGGGATTTCCCGGTGTGGCGCTTGAATATCTGGCTGAAATAGCTGCGATCCAGTCCCAGGCTGGACGCTAGGTTCTCCACCTTCAGCTCCTGGACATAGTTGGACTCGATATAGTTGCGGGCCATGCCCACATACTGCCTGGTGCGATCCTGGGACTGCTGCCCCTTGCCGCTCAGCTGGGAGAGCAGCTCGCAGATTTTGCCGCAGATATACCACTCCCGCCCCGCCTCCCGGTCACAGGACGCCATGGCGCGGAAGATGTGACCGCAGCCCTGGGCAGGTAAAATATCTGCGGTGAGGATGCGATCCAGGGGCATCTGGCACTCAAAGCCCACCCAGCAATAGTGCCAGGGATTTTTGCTGTCGGCAGTGTAAAGAGTGTTTTCCATGGGACGCACCACGAAAATTTCATCCTGCCCCACCTCATAAGAGCCCCTGTCAGTGTAAAAGACACCCTTGCCGGATATCACATAATGCAAAAGATAATATTCCCGCCGGGCCGGGCCGAAGCTGTGCTGGGGCTCGCACTTCTGCTCCCCGCAGACCAGGGGATTGATGCCTGCAAAGCCCTGGTTCTCTATCATGATGTCTTTCTGCATTAAAATCACTCTTCTATAAAATACGGTGAAATTTATGGCGTGTCTGGGCTCTGCCCAAACTGCTCACATTATATCAAAAACAGGCCACAGTATGCAATAGCATTGACCGGCGGCGCATGGTATGATTCAGTAAAAGTCCGCGCCGAAGCTGCGGACGAATCAATGTGGGAAGAAAGAGAAAGGGGTTTCTTGATGCTTAAGATTACATTCATGGGTGCGGGCAGCACTGTTTTTGCCCGCAATGTCCTGGGAGACAGCATGTGCTCCCCCATCCTGCGGGAGGCGGAGATTGCCCTGTACGACATCGACGGGGAGCGCCTGAAGCAGAGCGCAACCATTCTGGAGGCGCTCAACAAGGGGCAGGGCGGCAAGACCGTCATCAAATCCTACCTCGGAGTGGACAATCGCAAGGACGCCCTGCGCGGGGCAACCTTCGTGGTAAACGCCATTCAGGTGGGCGGCTACGACCCCTGCACCATCATCGATTTCGATATTCCCAAGAAGTACGGCCTGCGCCAGACCATAGCCGACACGCTGGGGATTGGCGGCATCATGCGTGCCCTGCGCACCATTCCTGTGATGGCGGACTTCGCCCGGGATATGGAGGAAGTCTGCCCCGACGCCCTCTTCCTCAACTACACCAACCCCATGTCCATGCTCACCGGCTATATGCTGCGCTACACCGGCGTCAAGACGGTCGGCCTCTGCCACAGCGTGCAGGTATGCTCCGAGCATCTGCTCAAAGCTCTCGACATGGAGGACAAGATTGATGGCCGCAAAGAACTCATCGCCGGCATCAACCACATGGCCTGGCTTCTCTCCATTGAGGACAAGGATGGCAACGACCTCTATCCCGAGATCAAAAAGCGCGCCAAGGCCAAGAATGCAGGCGAGAAGCACAACGACATGGTGCGCTACGACTACATCGACAAACTGAGCTACTACTGCACCGAATCCAGTGAGCACAATGCAGAGTACAACTACTTCTACATCAAGTCCCGCTACCCCGAGCTGATCGACCGCTTCAACATTCCCCTGGACGAGTATCCCCGCCGCTGCATCAATCAGATCGCCGGCTGGAAAGAGGAGTACGAGAGCCTTGCCAGCAAGCCCGTGCTGGAGCACGAGCGCTCCCATGAATACGCCTCCCACATCATGGAAGCCGTCGTCACCGGCAACCCCTACAAAATCGGCGGCAACGTGCTGAACACCGGCGGCCTCATCGAAAATCTGCCCGCCGACGCCTGTGTCGAGGTGCCCTGCCTGGTGGACGGCTACGGCGTTCACCCCACCCGCGTGGGCAAGCTGCCCGTTCAGCTGGCAGCCATGAACATGACCAACATCAACGCTCAGCTGCTTACAATCGAAGCCGCACACACCCTCAAGAAAGAGCACATCTACCAGGCTGCCATGTTGGATCCCCACACCGGCGCGGAGCTCTCCATCGACGACATTGTCAAGATGGTGGACGAGCTCATCGCAGCCCACGGAACCTGGCTGCCCAAGTACAACTAAACCTGACCAGCAGAAAGAGGCGACATTGTCGCCTCTTTTTCTCTGTATTCTGCCATTTCTCCGAATTATCCGGCACTTTGCTCCATTTATGTATTGCAATGAGACCTTCTTATATGGTACTATTTGGCTGACAGAGTGTGGGCCTAGTGGCAAATGCCCTTGCGGTTTTCCCCATCACTTCGGCCTGTTGTTCTGTCAGCAAAATTTTTGCCGTTTGAGGAAAAGGAAGGTAGTGTCAATGAAGCTGCTGAAAGGCAAGGAAATCGATAAAATTGGAAGCCGAAAAATCTGGCTGGGAATACAGGCGCTGTTTTTTCTGGTCATTGCCGGGGCTGTCTTTTATTTCACCCAGATCAAGGCAATCGTCCGCCCCGACAACTCCATTCAGAACCCGCTGTACTTCAACCTGATCCGCTACGCCGTCATACTGGCCTTTCTGATTGCAGCGCTGGTCTACATTGTGAAAATCGTGCGCAATAGGATCGTCTTTTATGAGGACGGCATGCACATCTGCCGCACGATAAGCTCCTCCGAGATCCCCTACGACAGCATCGATCACTTCGAGTGGACTGTCCACACCATGCGGCTGTGGGGCCTCATCCCCATCTCCCGCGCCTATTACTGCAACATCGTTCCCAGGGGCAGCATGCCTGTGACGGTGAGCAGCTCCGAATATGCGCAGATGCGCAAAAAACTGGAGTCCCTTGAGGGGAGGCTTGGCATATGAACCAAATCTACAAGCCCTCCGGCAAGTTCAACCCGGTTCTTTTGCCTGCCTGTATCATCGTTGCGACCCTTCTCTCCATGCTGGTCACCGCAATTGCCGCCTGGATCGGCATCTGGATTTACCCTCCCTATGTGGGCATGGTGATGGTCGCACTGACCGCATTCATCAGTCACTGGTTCTACAATTTCGCAATTGCTGCCTCCCACACCCGCAACAAGGCAGTGTCGAGGATTGCCATCCTGGTTTCCTCCCTGCTGGTGGTTTACTACCATCTCGCCTCGGTCATCGCAGTGCTGAAAGTGCTGGATTTGGATGCCGCCAGCATCGACCCCGGCCTTTACATCGAAAACGCCCCCGTCCTGCTTCTCATGCCCTTTACCATGCTGGGAGATCTGGGGCTGTTTATCGAGGATGTGAAGCAGGTCTTTATAGGTTCCGGCGCGCCGTGGCTGGTTTATCTCGCCATTATCGCCCTCACCATCCTCCTTTTTCCACAGACTGCCGCCAAGCGGGCCGATCAGCCCTACAGCGAGGAGCGGGGCCGCTGGATGAAGAAGGCCTATTCCGTGGGCCGCTTCGAGTTCTTTGACGACAGCGAGATGCCCGCTCTCCACGCGGCTCTCGAACAGGGAGACATCTCCCCGCTGCTCAACCGGCCCCGCAACACGCGGCACAACTCCGCCCACTATGCCTTCCTCACCTTCTACAAAATCGGCAAGGAGCAGAGCGGCTATGTGGGCGTGGAAAACGCCTCCCACCGCCACATTCGGGGCAACGAATACAACGCCAATGAAGTTGACTACAAAGACGTCATTCCCCCCATCAACATCGGCATGGAAAAAGCACAGGAACTGGAGCAGTCCATCAACGCCTCCGCTGTCATGAACTACACTCCTTTCAGCAACCAGCAGCCGGTGGCCCCCACCTACGCCACCCAGGACAGCCAGCCCGTCCCCACCGACACCCAGGCAACCGACGGGTACGCCGCCCCGGAAAATCTCGCGGAAGAAGGCGAGG
>JBKEBS010000007.1:0-8645 GCA_047973265.1 Oscillospiraceae bacterium | reverse complement strand
CGATGTTTGTCACAATAACTCCTCCTTGTATCTTGATCTGTTTTGCTGATCTCGGATGGATATCACTAATCTCAATTATAAAGGCAGTTTCAGCAATATCAATACGCTTTTTTGCTGAAAAATATAAAAATATTGCGCAGATTTGACAGAGCAAATCCCCAGCTGGCCGGAATGCTGGAAAAGGCAGGGCAAATGGAGTATACTTATCTTTGGATTAGCATACATTTGCGGCATGCATCGTTGAGGAAAAGGCTCTCTGCTTTACCGAGGAGGAAAAATAGCTATGGCAAAAATTCGCTGTGTTTTTTGTAACCACAAATTTGAACCGGGCGAGGATATGCGCTGCCCGGAATGCGGCGCATTTCAGGGGAACAGCCAGGTTTCGCCGCCCCCATACGGCGCGCAACAACAGGAGCCGCCTCCCCCGTACGGCACGCAACCGCCGCCCCAATATGGCGTGCCGCCACAACAGCCGGGAACAGACCAGCAGAATCCCTTTCAGGGCTGGAATTTCTCCGGCAACGGCAACGTATATGAGAAAACTGCAAACGAGATGAACCAGGTGTTTTCGGAGTTTTTCGGCCAGCCGGGCAGGCCGGTTTCGGCTCCCGTGAAGAAGAAAACCGGCGTCGGAATCTACCTGGCGCTGATTGCGCTGCTTTTGGCAATCGCGGCTGTGTTTTTCATCTACCGCAGCGGGGACAGCGGCAACAACGGCGGGACATCAAGCACATCGCCGGTGGAAACCGCCGAAAATCTCTCCTCCCGAAACGAGCTGCTGATGCGGTTGGAGCGGGACGACCAGGACTATGAGGCGGTGGTTCAGCTGGTCGAGCTGGATTTGCTGCTGGGCAATCAGACAGCGGCGGTCACCACTGCCGCGCAGCTGGACAACTGCGGCGACGTGGAGATTTTGCGGGAAGCTGCGGAGCTGTTTGCCGGGGATGACGCCCGCCGCCCCGCCGCCTTGCTCTACGCCGCGGCCTACCGGTTGAGCGGCAGTTCACAGGATTTGGCCCTGCTGGAAGATGTGGCCAAGCCTTCCTCCGCGCTGGGCCGGGATGAGCTGACGCTGGCGGGACTTCTGCTGGATAAGAGCACGAGCGCCCTGACCTGGGAGGACATCGCATCCATCCGCTATTTGGGCATCGGGAGCGGCACGCTCACCGGCAGTCTTCTGGATAAAAACGAGGTGAGCGCGGAGGACTTCCTGGCCTCCACCCGCACGGTGGAGATACAGGGCAACGGCAACACCGAGCGGCTGTTCTGCGGCGTCACAGACCTTGCCTCGGACTACGGCATTTCCCCCGAGGAGCTCACCCTGCACGACGTGGCGGGGCTGCGCAGCCTCACCATCAGGGTGGACAGCGACACAGAAATGGAGACCTTTCTGGCATTTCCCTGGCTGGAGGAGCTCCACATCATCGGCAGCATTACCTCCATTTCCGGCATTGAGGGGATGGAGAATCTGCGGGCTTTTTCGGCGAAAAACACCGATATCACCTCAATCGAGTCCCTGGGACTGATTCTCGGCTTGGAGAGTGTCTCTCTGGTTGGCAATGACTTGCTGACAGACGCTTCGCCCCTACAGGACAACATCGCCCTCAAAAAGCTGGAGATTGAGGGAGACGAAATAACGGACTTCCAGTTCCTGCTGGAGCTGCCCATGCTGGAGGAAGTATCCCTGACCGGCACCGGCCTGAAGGACGGCTACTTCCTGTCGGGATTGACCGGGCTGCGAAAACTTACCTTGCGAAACAATCAAAACCTGAAAAGTGTTGTCGGACTGGGCGGCAACACCGACATGGAGTGGCTCAGCATCAACGGGGATATGGAGGGCATTGAGGAAATTGCCGCTCTCACGGGGCTGAAAACTCTCTATTTATCCGGCCCCAAATCAGTGCAGTATCTCGCGGGGCTGAGTGAGCTGGAAACGCTGGACATCACCTATCCCTGGGCGCTGGAATCCCTCTCCGGCTTTTCGGGCCTCAGTTCCCTCAAGACGCTGCGCATTGTTGGGGACAGCTACAGCGACTACTATTTCTCGCTGGCGCCCCTCGCAAATCTGACGTCGCTGGAAACTCTGGAGCTGAAGGGCACCTTTTTTGGCGACTGCTCCGGGCTTTTCGGCCTGACCGGCCTGCGCAGCTTGAACGCCTCGGAGTGCAGCTTCAACCTGCCCTCCTCGAATTTTGGCGCTCTGGCAAACCTGGAGGTGCTGAACCTCAACAAGACAAAGGCAGTCTACAATGTGTACATCCAATCCTCGGCGGGCGTGACCGACATCTGGTACGACAACCGCAGCATGGACGACGTGGTATCCAGCCTGCGGGGCCTGGAAAATCTCCGTTGGCTCGACCTGGGCAAGACGGAGCTGAGCGACCTCTCCTTTGCGGCGGAGCTGCCCGCTTTGGAGGAGCTGTATGTGGGGGAAAATTACATCACGGATATCTCCCCACTGGTGGACGCCCCCTCCCTGAAGCGGGCTGATTTGGCGGGCAATGCTGTCCGGGACTGGGCTCCCATGAGCGAGATGGACGGCGTAATCGTAACAAAATAGTGTGAGACTCTCACACTATTTTGCTACGATCCGGTTTTGCACCTTTTCAGCCGGAGGGGCTGAAATACCACCTGCGGCGGCAACGGTACAATTCCCGAGCTGGTTGAAGCTTGGAAGAAAGGGATGAAGTGCAAATGAAAATCACGAAGCTGACGCTCTACATGGTAAAGCCGCGGTGGCTATTCCTCAAGGTCGACACCGACGAGGGCGTCTCCGGCTGGGGAGAGCCCGTGGTGGAGGGCAGGGCGGCGACGGTGCTGGCCGCAGTCCGGGAGTTCGAGGAGATGCTGCTGGGGAAAGATCCCGCCCGCATCGAAGATTTGTGGCAGGCCATGTACCGCGGCTACTTCTACCGGGGCGGCCCGGAGGTGATGAGCGCCATCGCGGGGATTGATCAGGCGCTGTGGGACATCAAGGGCAAGGTGCTGGGCGTGCCGGTTTACCAGCTGCTGGGGGGAGCCTGCCGGGAGCGCATCCGCATCTATGGCTGGATCGGCGGCGACCGCCCCGACGACATTGTAAAGGCAGCAAGAGAGCGGATGGATGCGGGCATTACCGCCGTGAAGATGAACGCGACTGAGGAGCTGCACTACATCGACAACTTCAAAAAGGTGGAGCAGGTGACGGCCAGGGTCGCCTCTCTGCGGGACGCCTTTGGCTACGATCTGGACATCGCGGTGGACTTTCACGGCAGGGTGCACAAGCCCATGGCCAAGGTCTTGGCGAAGGAGCTGGACGCCTACCACCTCATGTTCATCGAGGAGCCTGTCCTCTCCCAGAACAACGAGGCGCTCCGGGAAATCGCGAGGCACACCTCCACCCCAATCGCCACAGGGGAGCGGATGTTCAGTCGCTGGGAGTTCAAGGAGCTGCTCCAGCAGGGCTATGTGGATGTCATCCAGCCCGACCTCTCCCACGCAGGGGGAATATCCGAGTGCAAAAAGATAGCCTCCATGGCGGAGGCCTACGATGTGGCGGTTGCTCCCCACTGCCCCCTGGGGCCCATCGCTCTGGCCGCCTGCGTACAGCTGGATGCCTGCACCCCCAACGTGTTCATACAGGAGCAGAGTCTTGGGATTCACTATAACCAGGACAGCGACCTGCTGGACTACCTCACCGACGACAGGGTGTTTGCCTACCGGGACGGCCACATCGACCTGCCCGATCAGCCGGGGCTGGGCGTCTCCATCGACGAGGAGAAGGTGGCGGCCTATGACCGGGAGGGGCACAACTGGAAAAATCCCATTTGGCGCAATGAGGACGGGACAATTGCGGAGTGGTGAGCGCAATCTGGAACGCTGGCAAGAAAAAAGGAACCGCTCATGCGGTTCCTTTTTTCTTATTCTATGATTCCGTTGGGGTAAAAGACCTGCTTCAGGCCGCTGTTGCTGTCCAGCATGCTGTGGAAGGTGCCGGGGGCCTCGTCCAGGGTGTGGCGACCGCCCACCAGGGGCAGCACCTTGATTTTGCCGTTTTTCAGCAGGTCGAGGGCGATGCCGAAAGTCTTTTTCAGGGCATAGGTGCTAGTGAGGGTGAGCTGGCGGTGGAAGATTTCATAGGGGTCGACGCTGATGCGGCTACCCTCGGGACAAACGCCGAACAGCAGCAGCTTTCCGCCGTCCTTCACATAGCGCACTGCACCCTCCACCACCTTGGGAACGCCTGTACAGTCGATGACCACTTCGTACTTCCCGGCGGGAGAGGCGCTCTCGAACTCCTGGGAGGTGTAGGCGAAGTCGGCGCCCAGCTGCCTGGCGAGCTCCAGTTTTTGTGGGAACAGGTCGGTGGCGGTGACGGAGGCCGCGCCGTTCATGGCCGCCAGCTGAATGTGCATGAGGCCGATGGGGCCCGCCCCAATCACCAACACATGCGCCCCCAGGGGAATGCCGCCCTGCTGCTGGCCGAACACCACGCAGGACAGCGGCTCAATGAGGGAGCCCTCGGTGAAGGAGAGGCCGCCGATGTCGAAGACACAGCGCTCCGGCACTGTCAGGTACTGGGCGAAGGCACCGTGCCGGGTGACGCCCACAGCGGCGAAGTCGGTGCAGAAGTTTTGGTTGTTCTGCTTGCAGGCGTCACAGGCCTCGCAGAAGATGTTGGGGTCGGCGGCCACCCGCTGCCCCGGCTGAAAGCGGGTTACCTTGGAGCCGACTGCCGCCACCACGCCGGAAAACTCGTGGCCCGGCACCCTGGGATAGGTGCCAAGGTACTCCCCTTTGTAGATGTGAATGTCAGTGCCGCAGACGCCCGCGGCCTTTACCTCCAGGAGGATTTCATCCTCGCCGGGGGTGGGGATATCCAGGGATACGACAGAGGCCTCGAGAGGCTTTTCAACCAGAAATGCCTGCATTTTGCTCATAGCAGCTCGCTTCCTTTCAGATGCTTTTCGGGGCGGCATTGCTCTTCATTTTGTCCCTATCCTATCGCTTTTACATTGAACTTGTCAAGGAAATTCGCTTATTTCTGCTCCACTGTGGCAGACTGTTTGATTTCGACGCGCAACGCGTTGATTGTCGGCGCGGTAAACAGTATAATGTAGTCAGACCGATTACATTTATATGGAGGTATTACGAATGGATACAATTAAGGTTGGCGTGTTGGTGGGCAGTCTGCGCAGGGATTCTTTTACAAAGAAGGTTGCGCTGGCGCTCTGCTCCATGCTGCCCCGGGAGTTTGAGGCGGAGCTGCTGGACATCGGCCAGCTGGCTATGTTTAATCAGGATTTTGACGATGACGGCGCCACGCCGGAGGCCTGGGCGGCATTCCGCAAAAAGGTGGAGGAGATGGACTGCTATCTCTTCTGCACGCCGGAGTACAACCGCTCTGTGCCGCCGGTGCTGAAAAATGCGCTGGATATCGCCTCCCGGCCCTATGGCCAGAACAAGTGGGGCGGCAAGCCCGGTGCTGTAGTCAGTGCCTCTCCCGGCAATGTGGGCGGATTCGGGGCGAACCACCACCTCCGCCAGTCGCTCAGCTTTTTGGATGTGTACACCATGCAGCAGCCGGAAGTTTATCTCTCCGGCGTGCATACCCTTTTCGACGGGCAGGGGACTATCATTGACGAGAGCGCAAAGGGCTTCCTGCAGCAGACAGCGGATGCCTTCGCCGCCTGGGTGAAGCGCTTCCAGTAAACGTTCCATTTGTATGGCTGTGAATCCATTTCGTCACATATGTTACATACTTTTCAATTCGTTGACGGTATAATCGAAATACAGAGTTGGAAAGGATGTAGTATTATGCTGAGAAAAATCATAAAAATAGAGGAAGAAAAGTGCAATGGCTGTGGCCTCTGCGCCGATGCCTGCCACGAAGGTGCCATTGGCATGGTAGATGGCAAGGCCAAGCTTTTAAGAGATGACTACTGCGACGGATTGGGAGACTGTCTCCCCGCCTGTCCCACCGGTGCGATTTCCTTCGAGGTGCGGGAGGCTGCCGAGTATGACGAGGCTGCGGTGAAAGCCCGCATGGCGTCCATGGGAAAAGCTCCCTCGGGCGGCTGCCCCGGCTCCAATGCCCACAGCATCCGGCGCGAGGGGAATTCTTCCTTCGCACCCCCAACCGCACCCACGATGGAAGCCCAGAGCGAGCTGCGGCAGTGGCCGGTGCAGATCAAGCTGGTTCCCGTGAACGCCCCCTACTTCGATGGTGCAAACCTGCTGGTGGCCGCCGACTGCGCGGCCTATGCCCGGGCGAACTTCCACAGCAAGTTTATGCGAAATAAGGTGACTCTCATCGGCTGCCCCAAGCTGGATATGGTGGACTACAGCGAAAAGCTGGGGGCAATCCTCAAAGAAAACAACATCAAGTCGGTGACGGCGGTGCGCATGGAGGTGCCCTGCTGCGGGGGCATTGAGCAGGCGGTGATCAACGCGCTGAAGGAGAGCGGCAAAATGATTCCCTGGCAGGTCGTCACCCTCTCCACAGATGGTTCAATTTTCGAAAATTGACAAAAAACAGCCAAAAGTCTCCGGATTGTGCGGGAATTTCCCTTGTAATCCGGGGGCTTCTTTTGTATGATCCGTGTAGAAACGTTTTGCGGAGGAGAAAATGAGCCTAATATTGGGAATCGACGCGGGCGGCACCTACACCGATGCGGTGCTGTACAATCCGGCGGCGCGAGAGATCATCGCCAGCGCAAAGGCGCTGACAACGAGGGATGACCTCTGCATTGGAATCAATGAAGCAGTTGAGGGGCTGACAAGCAGCGGACTTCTCCGGGAGGTCGTCAAGGTCTCGCTCTCCACCACGCTGGCCACCAACGCCTGTGTGGAGGGCAAGGGCGGCCGGGGAAAGCTGCTGTTCATCGACATCGACGAGGCCGCCCTGGACTGGGTGGGGGACACCTACGGCCTCCCTTCCCGGGAAGAATTCCTGTTGCTGACCGGGGCGGACATGGACAAACTGGAGGAGCTGCTGGAGCTTCACGGGGAGTGGTTTGCCGACGCCGAGGGCATCGCGGTGGTGGACTACAACGCCTTCCGCAACAGCGCGGTGGTGGAGAAAAAGGTGCGGGACGCGGTGCTCCGGCGCTTTGAGCTGCCTGTCATCTGTGGGCACGAACTGAACAACGAGCTGAACAGCCTGCGCAGGGGGGCCAGCACGCTGCTCAATGTGCGGCTAATTCCCGTGATTGCGGAGTTTCTCGCGGCAATCCGCCGGAGCCTGACAGAGCGGGGGATCGACGCACCTGTCTCGGTGGTGCGCAGCGACGGCACACTCATGACCGACGGGTTCGCCTCCCCCCATCCGGTGGAGACGCTGCTCTGCGGCGCGGCCGCCGGGCTGATCGGGGCTCACAGCATGGTGGATCGCCCCGACTGCCTGGTGGTGGACATGGGCGGCACCACCACCGACATCTCAATCATCGAAAATGGCAGCCCCAAGCGCTCGGGAGAAGGCATTCGCATCGGCAGGTGGAGAACCTTCGCCCAGGGTATCTTTGTTGACACCTTTGGCCTGGGGGGCGATAGCGCGCTGCGGAATGACAAAAACCGCAAGCCCTATCTGGACAGCCGCAGGGCAATCCCGCTGTCCATCGCCTCCTCCCGCTGGCCGGGAATCAAAGAGCAGCTGCGGGAGCTGATTGCCGCGGTGCCCAAACACACCTTTCCCCTTCACGAGTTTTTCGTGCTCACCAAGGAGATCGAGGGGCAGAGCCGCTACAGCAAGCGGGAGCAGGATTTCTGCCGGGGTCTGCGCGGGGGGCCGGTCATTTTTTCCAGGGCGGCGGAGCTTTGGGGCGGCGATATCTACAACCTGCGGGTGGAGAGGCTGGAGCAGGAGGGTGTCGTGCAGCGCTGTGGCCTGACTCCCACCGACTTCATGCACCTGAAAGGCGATTTCACCACCTTTGACACCGAGGCCGCAAGGCTGGGCGCGGACTTCTTCGCCGCTGGGCTGGGCAAAACTGCCGACGAGCTGGCCGACCTTGTCTACGACATGGTGAAGGCCAAGCTGTACAAGGGCATTGTGCGGGTGCTGTTGGAACAGGCCCCGGGCTACCGGAACATCCCCTTTGGGGAGGAGACGGAGCGCCTGGTGGAGGAGGGCTGGCGCTCCTTTAGCTCCGGCGAGCGGAATTTGGTGAAGCTCCGGTTCGAGACCCCCTTTACTCTTGCGGGTATCGGCGCGCCCATCCACATCTTCCTGCCCGATGTGGCGGAGGCGCTTTCCGCCGAATGGGCGGTGCCGGACAATGCCCGGGTCGCCAACGCCCTCGGCGCGGCCACCGGCTGGAGTGAGGCCTCTTATCGCCTGGAGGTGAAGGCCGAGAGCCCCGAAGAGGGAGAGATGTTCGTGGTGAACGGGCCCTATGGGCGGCTGGCCGACAAGGAGCGGGAAGTGGTGCTGGAGGAGGCTGTCCGCCAGGCGGAGCAGGCCGCCCGGGAGGAGCTGGTCAAGCGCTCCGGCGCGGAGAAAATGGTCGTCCGCACCGAGATCAAGCACAACGAGGCGCCCACAAACTACGGATTTGAGGTTTACCTAGGCAGCATTGTGACCGCGATAGCGGTTGCCAAATAAGTGCTGGCCAAATAAAAGAGGAGGGTAAATACCCTCCTCTTTTGAGCTTTATTCTTTTGTCGGG
>JBKEBS010000107.1:0-48075 GCA_047973265.1 Oscillospiraceae bacterium | reverse complement strand
TGGAAGGAAATCAGATCGGGTCTACAATTTTGCCAAAGGTGGCAAAAGGATTGTCGATTACCGTGCGGCCTTCACAGGTGTCGCCCAGACCGCTGTACAGGTCGGCTTTGCCATCGGAACGCAGGACAAGGCCCGATGTGAAGGCGCAGTCCTCGAGATCGTCCTTTTTGAATGGGGCGCTGGGGAAGCTGGCCCTGGTGGCAATCAGCCGCTGATCCAGCACGCGGTTGTCGGCCGGATCCATGACAAAAGAGATGCAGGTATAGACGCTCTGCTCTACGCCCCGGGCATTTGGCGCACGGTAGCTCTTGTGGCCGGTGACGCCGATCAGGCCGTTGTCCAGCGGATAGCACTGGTTGCAGCCGCCCCACTCCCCGTCATCGAATAGGCCGTCCACGATAGGTGCATTCTGGATGACTTCAGCAGTGAGTTGGGAGAGATCGTCGATAACCGTAAAGCCAATGATGGATTCTGAGCCGTAACGTTTCAGGATATCTTCTCCACGGGGCCGGGAAAAAACACCAATGCCTCTTTTCAGCGGCACCAGTCGAATATCTTTCATGTACTCGGGGCCGGTGGTGTAGTAATACAAGTCCTCCAGGTCGGTGCCTTTGTAGAAATAGCCGAAGTAGGTATCCAGCTTGCCGCCCCGGTTGCGCACATGGGTACCGCCCAGCACCAACTCACCGCCCAGGAAAGCGATGTAGGGGTCTTCCAACTGGTAGATCATGCTGTCGGCGACCAGAGTGTAGTCGTCCTGACCGGTCTCCCGGAAGAGGCGCACCCAGGAGCGGGCCCACTCTGCCCGCCGCTCCACCCGGCCGTAGATGTAGCGCTTCCCCTGCCAGGAAAAGGGGATAGAGCAGTTGTAGACATCGTAGCCCTCCACTCCATGAAAGGTGAGCAGGGCATTTTCCGATGGATTGCCTTTGACAGATTGATCGAACAGTTCCTTTTGCGCGGGAAAAGTCATGGCAAAATCATTCCTTTCCTATTGAACATAAAAGTATATTTTTAATTCATCAGCTGTGGATTGTATCCCGATAGAAGAACGGGGCTGACGGAAAACAGGTTGCCGGGTGAGTAATATCGTACAGATGAAAAGATGAAAACGCATCAATCTAGCTAAATAGATTTGAAAGCGATACTTTGCACTTGAAATCTTTGGAATTATAAAGTATACTTTTGAAAAGATGAATTGCTAGGGGAAAGGACAGAACCCTTACGGTTAGGAGTTTGAAACGATGAAGTCGATACCGAAGTACGCCAGGGTGCGGGAAGTGATTTCTCAGCAGATCAAGAGCGGTGAGCTGAGCCCGGGCGACAAGCTGCTCAGCGAAGAGGAGTACGCCAAGCTCCACGGCGTCAGCACCATCACGGTGCGGAAAGCGCTGGCTGACCTGGTGACGGAGGGCCTCATCGTACGGACAAAGAGCAAGGGCACCTTTGTGCGGGAGCCCCAGGAGGATCAGTCGGCCAGTAAGCTTGTGGCGCTGATTCTCTCTCCTGAGGATTACTACGACATCTCCTACATGCAGATTATCAAAGGTGCCCAGAGGATGATGGCGGACAATGAATACTCACTGATTGTCGAGTGGGGCGACAAGGATTTCGAGAGCGAGCGAGCGACGATTCTCAAAATGATCGACCGCCAGGTGGACGGCTTCCTGATCTATCCCTTCGACCCTGTGCAGAGCAGGGAAAACTACCGGCTCATCAAGGATGCGGGCATTCCCTATGTGCAGATTGATCGCTACGACATCGACGCCTCCGACTACTTTGTGGGCTGCAACAACTACGAAGGGGGCATGCTCGCCACCAGAAAGCTTCTGGAGCTGGGTCACAGGAGCATCTGTTTTGGCGCGTACCAGTTCTTCCTCAGCTCCGAGCTGGAGCGGTATGATGGCTTTTGCAGCGCCATGCGGCAGGCGGGCATCGAGCTCGCCCACAGCCACCTGCTCAACGGCATCGACTACGACACCCTGCGGGATCAAATTCTGGCGGGAGAGGTTACCGCGCTGTTCTGCTGCAATGACAAGCTGGCGGTCAAGGCGGTGAGGCAGTTGATGGAGCGGGGAATTCGCATTCCGGAGGATGTCTCGGTCATGGGCTTTGACGACTGGGAGGGGAACAGGGATATTCCCATGGGCCTCACCACTATGCGGCAGGACTTTGCCGCATTGGGCCAGATGGCCGCCCACCTGCTCATCAATGTCATCAACGGAAACACCGTCAGCAACCTGAAAATGTTGGTGGGTGTGACACTGGTGGAGCGGGACACTGTCAGTGAATACCAGGGAAACAAGGTGTATCACCGGCAGGAATCATAAGCACTGTGCGCCAGAATAAGAACATAAAACATACTTTATTAACTACAAAACCATCTTTTGGTTCATACTATCATGGCGGAAATTCATTGTCAATAAACTTTGCCGATCAACTTCCTTTTGGAGCGGAGAATTCTCTGGCTCCAATAAAACAAGGACTCCGATGCGATTGCATCGGAGTCCTTGTTTTTGCAGAAGTGCAACAGTATTAATTAGCGGTGATGAGCTTTCCGGTGCCAATCTGGTGGGCGAATACATCCGTACTGTAGAGGAATAGCGCCTCGTCGTAATCCCCCACCGACAAGTGCTCCGCATAGTCGGCTACATTCAGGTAGCGCAAATCCACCAGGCGGATTTCGCTGTAATCTTCCAGCAGCATGGGTGCGAGGGAGTGTGCGTAAGAATCCTTGAAAATGAGCAGCTTTTTGCCACTGTCCGAGCCGGTGTGAATGGTCACGTAGGACTGCACCTGCCCCAGGAAGTAGGAGTATTTATCCTTTTTGTCGAGAAACTCCGGGAAGTAGATGCTGTCGAAAGCTAGCTCCTCCTTGTCGCCCGAAATTTCGTAGCCGGTCACCGACCCCGCCTGCCAGCTTTCCATGGAATCCGCATCCACCAGAGGGAAGCCGGTCTTGGAGTGGTAGGTGCCGAGGAAGCTGTCGGTCATGGGGGTGATGGTGAACTGCTCCCTTTCCCTTGCGGTCAGCCCCATGGCCGGAGCCAGTTCCCGATAGGCCAGGTATGCACCGTAGCTTGTCCAGTGGTGGTCGGTGCGGTAATAGATATACTCGCTGCTGTGGGCTGCCAGCGCGTCATAAGCCGAGGCGGTGGCGGCCACATCCGCAAGCTCCGTGTAAACGCCGTCGATGTAAGCTTTTTCGTCCCAGCCTTCTGCGAATGCGGGCAGCTTTTCCGGCTGGATTTGCGTGGAGCTGGGCACGAGCATCAGGGTGACGGGCATGTCCTGGCGCTGGGCAAAATCCCGGATTCCCTGTATATTGCGCTGGGTAGAGGTATCGTCGGGTGGAAGAAGATCGCCCAGAAAGGCATTCTTGCCAATATACACCTGGTTGACTTCCCGCTTGCCGATGCCGTACTCCATGAGGCTTTGCCCGGTAACCCACACGGGTCGCGCCACAAAGTGGTCGTTGAGGTAATCGTCAACGCCGTTCATGAATATGCCATCCAGCAGGTCGGTGACCGAAAAGGAGGGCCAGGTTTTGAGATTGCGGTTCTCCGATTCGGAGAAGGTCTCCTTGGGGGCGAAGATGTTCCAGAGAGTGAGGCCTGCCCAGATCACCAGAAAGACGACGAAAAAGACCGTATTTTTTTTTCGCTGTTCCTTATTGTTCTGCATGTTTTGCATAGTGATATATCCTTCTGCGTTTAGAATCGGAAGTAGAGGAAGGGATTGTAGCTGCTGTTGACAATGAAGGCGACACAGGCCACAAAGACCGCCACATACCCGGCGGTGGAGAAGCCCCAGGCCAGCTTGCTGCCGGTGGCCTCCGCCCGGAGAATGACCTTGTTGTGGAAGTGGGTGGTGCACAGGTAGCCCGCCAGGATAAAGATCAGCAGGTATTGCAGCAGGTAGAACACCGCACGGTCGGTGTAGAGGGGGAGGCCGCCAAGCCCGAACAATCCTTTGAGGAAACCGCCCATTGTGACGCCCACCAGCGAATCTGAGGAGAAGATTACCCAGCTGATAATCACCAGGAACATGGTGTAGAAGTGTTGGAAGAAGCGCGGCACCTTTTTCCAGAAGCGGAAGAGGATGAACTTCTCGACGGCGAGGAGCACCGCGAAGTAGAGCCCCCATATGACGAAATTCCAGGATGCCCCATGCCAGAAACCGGTGAGCGCCCAGACCACCAGGATGTTGAAGATCTGCCTGCCGACGCCCTTGCGGTTCCCCCCCAGGGGGATGTAGATGTAATCCCTGAACCATGCACCAAGCGTCATGTGCCAGCGCCGCCAGAATTCCGTGATGCTGCGGGAGACATAGGGATGGTCGAAGTTTTCGTCAAAGGTGAGGCCGAATATCTTCGCCACGCCGATTGCCATGTCGGAGTAGCCGGAGAAGTCAAAATAAATTTGGAAGGTGTAGGCGATAATTCCCACCCAGTAAAGCAGAACCGACGGCGTACCCGCCTGCCCGGCAGCAATTTGATCCCAGATCAGGCCCACGTTGTTGGCGATGAGCACCTTTTTGCCCAGGCCGATGAGGAAGCGCCGCATGCCCAGGGAAAAGCTGTCCTTCGTGATCTCGTGGTCGTCCAAGTCCTTTTCCACCGTCACGTAGCGGACGATGGGCCCGGCGATGATTTGGGGGAAGAGGGTGGTATAGCAGAGGTAGTCGTAGTATTTCTTCTCGCTCTTTGTCGTGCCTCTGTAGACGTCGATGGCGTAGGAGATGGATTGGAAGGAGTTGAAGGAGACGCCGATGGGAAGCAATATGTTGGGCAGCGGGATGCTGACGCCGAAGATCAGGTTGATGTTTTCGACAAAGAAGTCGGTGTATTTGAAAAAGAGGAGGACAAACAGGTTGGTGCCCACGCCGATGAGCATAAACAACAGCCGCAGCTTTTTATTCTCACGGTAGTGATCCATCAGGCGGCCGCAGTTGAAGTCGATCATGGAAAGGGCAAGCATGACGGGAATGAAGCGAATCTCTCCCCAGGCGAAAAAAACCATGCTGCCAAGAATCATCACAGCGTTCTTGGCCTTTTTGGGCACCAGGCGGTATGCGATGACGATAGCGGGCAAGAAATAGAACAGGAACATGACGCTGCTGAATACCATAGAGGCCAGTCCAATCCTTCCGTCAGAGATAAGGAGAGCCGGGCAATGTTTAACATTACTACTATACTGAAAAAAAAAGACATGTCAAGGAACACTGCCGTTTAACGCGCACAAAAAAGTGCCGGGATTTCCGGCGTAATGCAGTCTGTTTGCGCACCGTGCGGTATGGTATACTAGGTAAGCGATGATTAATGCCCCATCAGCAAATGCAGCCCACGAGAATTCGTCACTGAGTGGGCGCTCGATTGCTTTAATCAGCGCTTACCTAAGGACAAGACAACTTGATGGAGGGATATACCGTGGATGCCGTCATGGAGAAGATACTGAAAAATATCGAGAAAGTGATAGTCGGCAAGACAGAGGTGGTGGAGCAGATTCTCATCTGCCTGGCCTGCGGCGGACACGCCCTCATCGAGGATGTGCCCGGCCTTGGCAAGACAACCCTGGTGTCGGCTTTGGCCCAGAGCGTGGACTGCAGCTTCCGGCGCATCCAGTTCACCCCTGATGTGCTGCCCTCCGACGTGACCGGCTTCACCCTCTACCAGCTGGCAACGGGGGAGAAGGAGTTTCAGCCGGGGGCGGTGATGAGCCAGATCGTGCTGGCGGATGAGATCAACCGCACCAGCCCCAAGACCCAGTCCGCCCTGCTACAGGCCATGCAGGAGGGCAGAGTGACAGTGGACGGCGAGACCCACCAGCTGCCCAAGCCCTTCCTGGTGTTCGCCACCCAGAACCCCATCGAGATGACGGGCACCTATCCTCTGCCGGAGGCCCAGCTCGACCGCTTTTTCGTGCGGATATCTGTGGGCTACCCCTCCAAGGGGGATGAGGTTGCAGTTCTGGAGCGAAACAGGAGCGGCGGATTGCCGCCTCCTCTGGATGCGGTGGCCGACGCAGCGGAGGTGCTGGCGCTGCAGGAGAGGCTGAACGGAGTCAAGTGCGTCCACTCCCTGATGAGCTACATTGTAGAGATTGCCCGCAAGACGAGGGAACACCGGGAGGTGGAGCTGGGGGTGAGTCCCCGGGGCTCCATCGCCCTGATGCGCGCCGCCATGGGCCGGGCGCTGCTCTCCGGCCGGGACTACACCCTGCCCGACGACGTGCAGAAGATGGCCGAGCCCGTGCTGGCTCACCGCATTGTCATGCGCTCCCAGGCGTATATCCAGAACGAGACGCCCGCCACAGTGCTTGCCGACGCCATCAAGCGCACAACCGTACCCTCAATGAAATGATTGCCGCGGAGGAAACCCGATGAAGAGCCTGCGCATCGGATACTTTATCACAATGGCAGCCCTCTTTTTTGCCGCCCGGCTCACGGCCCGGCGGGAGTTTTACCTGCTCCTCTTCATGATGGCCGCCGTGCTGCTCTGCGCGCTGATCCTCAATTTGTGGACGATCCTCTCCTTTTCCTTTGTGCAGGAGCTCAGCGAAAACTCCGCCGTCAAGGGGGCGAATCCCACTTTGCGGGTGGGTATCTACAACGACAAGCCCTTTCCCTTCACCATGATCCGCATCCGGGTGGAGATTCCCATCCCCTCGGAGGAGGCTGAGCTGCGCTTTAACCTGTCGGTGCGCAGCCGCATCAATTTCGAGATACCCCTCTACTGTGCTTATAGGGGCGTCTACGAGGTTGGAATGACCACGGTGGAGGTGGGTGACGTCTTCGGTCTGCTGTCCATCACCTACGACATGCGCAGGCTGCCCTACTACCGTCAGCGTGTCCTGAAAGTTTATCCCAGACTGGTGTCGCTGCGATTTTTGCCCTCTCTCCAGCGGGACGCAAAGGCCCCCGGCAGCAGTGCGGTACGCCTCTCCGAGAGTGGGGAGGCCTACTCCGAGTTGCGGGAGTACCGGCCGGGGGATTCCATGAAGCGAATCCACTGGAGCGCCTCCGCCCGCAAGGGGGAGCTGTTCGCCAAGCGCTACGAGCTGTCGGAGGAGTCCGCGGCCCTCGTCGCGCTAGATACCCGCGGGGGGAGTTATGAGGGCGAGGAGCTGCTCCGCTATGCCGATCTCGCTTGCGAGTGCGCGGCGGCAATCGCGGAATATGGCGCGCGGACGGGCCACCCGGTGGAGTTGGTCGTCCCCGACAGACCGGCTCCCAAGGCGCCGGAACGCTTCCGGGAGCTGTACGAGCGTCTCGCCACCATGCCCTTTGGGAAAGATGGCGACTTAGCGGACAAAATTGACGAGACCGCCGCGCGAATTCCAAACCTGCGGACAGTCTATGTGATTGCCAGTAGACAGGAGGAAGCCCTGGACGCTGTGCTGCGCAAGCTGGCGGGGGAAGGCTGCGCGGTGAAGTGCCTCTTTGTGGGAGCCAGGGGGGAGAAAGCCTTTGACCCCTCCAGGCTGCCGGGGGTGCGGTGCGCCTCGCTGGTCTTCGGCCAGGAGGTGGCCGAGGTGCTGGCGGAGCTGTAGCGTGTGCTTGACCGAAATAGTACAGGAGAGGGGTGGGCCCGTGAAGAAGCTGGCAGATTTGATTCACAGGGAGCCCGCTCCCGCTGCCGTGCACAGGATAGCTGGCGAAAAGAAGGGGGCGGAAACGCCCCAAAACCGCATTGCCGTGATGCTTCAGCGGGAGCTGTTCCTGGACTGCATTTCGGTTCTGCTGCTCGCCTGGGGGCTTGTGCTGGCCGCCGACCGGCTGACGGTGCTGGAGAGCGGCCTGTGGGAAACGCTTCTGCTGGCGGCGGGCTCCCTGCTGGTTCTGCTCGTCATCCGGCTGCGGTGGTGGATCGCACCGCTGCTGGCTGGCGGCTTTTTTCTGGAGGAGCTGTTGCGCCACTACCTGCTGAAAGACCTCCCCGAGTGGGCAGCCTGGTGGCTGGGCTTCTTCCAGTGGTCAGCGGAGGGATTGCCCTCCCACCCGCTCTACTCGGAAAACGGCAGTATCCTGCTGCTGCGGGGGGCGCTTGCCTTCGCCGTGACAGCGGTTGTCTTTATACTCGTGCGCAAACTGTTTTCCTTTCCTGTTGTGCTTGGTTTAGTGGCGGGGAGTATGATCGCCGTCTATGCTGTCAGTCGCACCGACCTCTCTGTGCCGCTTTGTATTGCGGTGGCGGGGCTGATTGTCCTGCTTCCCCGGGTGTACGCCCGCTATGTGGAAAAGAGCAGCGGCGGAAGGGGAGAGCCAAGGGGCTCCATGCAGGTGATCGCCCTGCCGGTGGCGGCACTGGCGGTCGCCGTGGCGCTGCTGGTTCCGGCAGACACCTCGGCCTGGCGCTCCGCCCCCCTGAATAATCTGGTCACGGATATCGGCTACCTCTTCCAGGGGCCCTTCGGCAGGCATGCCAGCGCCTCCTCCAACTTTTCCCTCACCCGGCTGGGCTTTGTGCCGGAGGGGGACAGGCTGGGCGGGCCGGTGACGCTGACTGACGACATGATGCTCACCGTTGAGGCCGACCGGCCTGTGCTGCTGCGGGGCGCTGTGGCGGACTTCTACACCGGCGACAACTGGTGGATTGGTGCGCCGGATGGCGATTTTCGCTGGGGAAGCCTCTTCTGGCTGGGCTACCGCCGGGAGGCATTTGACCGGGACAAGCCGCTGGGCGGCAGGGAGGCCAGAGAACTCTACGACAGGCTCTGCCCGATTGTCACCGTACAGATGCAGTACGAAAACAACCGCTTCTCCACGCTGTTTTCTCCCGGTACGGCGCAGGATTTCAGCACCCAGCAGCGGGAACTGGAGGATTTGATCTACTTCAACATGCGCTCGGAGCTCTACCTTCACGGGCGAATTCCCGGCCGCACCGTCTTGGAGGTGGAGGCCAGGACATGGAATAGGGAGGCCCCCGGCTTTGAGGAGGACTTCCTCGCGTTGGCGGCGATTGCCGGAAACCGGGAGGACGCCAACCTGGAGCGGGTGCAGTCCCGCTGCCTGCAATTGCCGGAGGAGCTTCCCGACAGCGTGCGGGAGCTGGCAGCGGAGTTGGTGGAGGGCATCGACGAGCCCTATCTCAGGGCGGTGGCCATTGAAAGCTGGCTGGCCGAAAATATGGAGTACAACCTGGAGCCGGAGCTCCCCCCGGCGAACAGCGATTTTGTGGCTTATTTCCTGGAAACCGGGGAGGGCTACTGCACCTATTATGCCAGCGCCATGGCGGTGCTGGCCCGGTGCGCGGGGATTCCCTCCCGGTATGTGACCGGCTTTGGGTTGGAGCGCCATCCTATCAGAGAAGACGCCTATGCGGCCAGGGGAAACACCGCCCACGCATGGGCGGAGCTGTACTTCCAGGGCATCGGCTGGGTGCCCTTCGACCCTCTGCAATGGGACTCCGACGAACCGCTCAACATCTATGTCCCCCTGCCTGAGCTGCCTGAGGAGGAGATGCCGGAAGCCATCTCCGGCCAAGAGGATTTGCCGCAGGCGGAAGCCCTGCCGGAACTGCCCGCACTGCCCGGGGAGGAGAGCGACTATATTGTTCCGGCTGTCGCGGCATTTCTGGGCCTGTTGTTGGGGATTGTGCTGCTGCGCGTGGGCATCTGGGCTGTCATGACTGGCA
Organism: Oscillospiraceae bacterium; assembly: GCA_047973265.1. Lineage (GTDB taxonomy): Bacteria > Bacillota > Clostridia > Oscillospirales > Ruminococcaceae > WRAV01. The sequence continues at coordinate 38,441 of JBKEBS010000107.1, read as the reverse complement.
AGTCCAGGGCCTACCGGCTGGAGCGCATTCTGCGCAGATACAGCTCGATGGAAAAGCGCTTTGAGGTGTACTACCGGGACATCCTGCGGCAGCTTGCATTGCTGGGGCTGGAGCCGAGGCCGGGAGAGACGCTCGCAACCTTCCCGGCCCGTGTGGACAGGCGAATTCGCCTGGAGGAGGCCGACTTCACAGCGGTTGCGGCGGTGCAGATGCGCATCTCCTTTGCGGAGACGCAGCCGGCGCTGGAGGAGGTGCGCAGTGCCGCAGCCTACCACACAGCGCTGGAGGGTTACCTGAGGAGAACGATGAGCCGGTTCGCCTACTTCTTCCGCAGGGGGCTACAGCGGCAATAAAAAGCTCCATCAACCAACCCGGTTGATGGAGCTTTTTGCGACAGTTTGCTATTCCTTGACGCCGCCCAGGGTGATCCCCCCCATGATACTCTTTTGGAAGAAGAAGAAAATGATGATGGGTGGGATAATGGCGTAGATCAGGGAGACCAGCTGCTGGTCAATGGGCAGCGTCGTCTTGGTGTTGTAAATCTGAATCATCACAGTGTACTTGGAGCGGTCGGACAGCACGAGGAAGGGCAGCAGGAAGTCGCCCCAGGTGCCGTTTACCGTGAAGATGGCCACCACGGAAAGGATTGGCTTGCTCAGCGGCAGAATGATGCGGGTGAAGATGCCGAGCCTCCCGCAGCCGTCCAGCTGGGCTGCCTCAGTGAGGGAGAGGGGGATGCCGTCGAAGAAATCCTTGAACAGCAGGATGTTGAAGGCGTTTGCCCCCGCGCAAATCCACATGGGCCAGAAGGTGTTGGTGAGGTTGAAGCCGAAGATGGGGAAGCTGACAAAATTTTTGAACAGCGGCACCATGCTGAGGGTGTTGGGGAGCAGCATAGTCCACATGACAGCTGTCATGATCGCCGCAGTTCCCCGGGGCTTGAGGCAGGACAGCACATACCCGGCGATGCCGTTGAAGAGAATTGCGGAGACAACTGACCCGGCCGCAAGCAGCAGGGTGTTGATGTAAAACTTCTCGAAATGCAGGAGATTCCAGACGTCGATAAATTTGGAAAAGTCGTAGCTGGTGGGCAGGAGGATGGGGGGGATATTCATGATTTCCTTCGTGGTCTTGAAGCTGGACAGCATCACCCAGAGGGGCGGCAGGATGCAGACCAAAGCCAGAAGGAACAGCAGCGCGAAGATGCCCCAGTAAATGGCCTTGTTGCCGGGACGGCGCATATCCATGAAGTTGAGGGCGCCGATGTTCTTGTTGGAAAATCTGCTCATGTTCTAGTCCTCCTGCCGTTTGGAGATTAACTGGTAGATGACGGTCAGCACAGCCAGAATTACGAAGGTGACGGCTCCCACAGCCATGGAGCGTCCGGCCTCGAAGTAGCGGAAGCCGTAGTAGTAGCTCTCTAGCATCAGGCTGATAGAGGCGTTGTTTGGGCCGCCTCCCGTCATGGCCAGCGGCTCCTGCATGACCTGGAACACGCCGATGATCTGGCGGATCAGCATCAGCATGATCATACTCTTGAGCTGTGGTACCTCAATGTGCCATACCTTGCGGAAGAAGCCCGCGCCATCGATGCTGGCGGCCTCGTACAAATCCTGATTGATGCCCTGGAGCGCTGCCAGATAGATGAGCATGGTTCCGCCGAAGCCGCGCCAGGTCATGGTGATGACGATCAGCGGGATAGTGAGGGCGGAATTTTGCAGCCACATGGAGGGGCTGCGCCCGAACAGCGCCAGGATCATGTTGAGGACGCCGCCCTCGCCGGGATCAAAGATGAAATACCACAGCAGGGCAGTTGCCATGCCGGGAATCATGCTGGGGAAGTAGAAGGTAAAGCGGTAGAGCGCCTTGAGGTGTACCATTTCATTGAGCATCATGGCGACGACGAGGGGCATTAAAAAGCCGATAGCCAGCGACCAGAAGGTGTAGGCGAAGGAGTTGACCAGCGCGGCGGTGAACTCGGAGTTAGTGATGATATCCCGGTAATTCTGCAGGCCGTTAAAGCGCACCGTCTCATAGCCCGACGTCTCGAAAAAGGAGAGCACCAGCCCGGAGAGGAGCGGCTGCCACAGTACGATGATGAAGAGGATGAGGGTTGGAACCAGCAGAATCCAGGAGCCGAAATCCCGCTTGAAGGAGACCGCGATCCGTCGGCCAAGCCCCCGCTTTTGCCTGGAAGAATCCTTTGTCAATGAACACGCCTCCTTATGGTTGAGGAAAGGGACGGCAGTTGCGCCGCCCCTTTCCCGGTTGTGAGGGCTGATTGAATGGCGCCGCTTTCAGTTCCCTTGCGGCAGATTGGTCTTAGTTGGCTTTGTCCAGATAATCCTTCTGGAAGTCCTGGCAGGCCTTGGTGAGCAGCTCCTGGGGGTCGGCATTCTCATTGGTGAGAACTTCCTGAATAACGGAATCCAGCACTTTGTAGAGCTCCTGGACATTGACAGGCTCCTCAGCGCGGACATTTTCGCTTGCGTGATTGCTGTAGGATTCCCACAGCCGCATGTCGACGTTGATGTACTTGTCGATGATGGCGTCCTCTTCGGCGAGGCGCTCCTGAGAAGTCCAGATGCGGACACCCTGGGGGCCGACAGGGAAGCCCTGCTCTGCGTCGTTCTTCTTGCCGTCCTCAAAACCCTGCTTGGACTCCTCGGTGAAGACCGGGCTCTCGCCGCGGAACTCCAGCCACTTCATGATGGCGTCCTGCTGGGCAGTGGTTGTGCCGGGAGCGACGAAGTAGACGCTGCCGCCGAGAAGAGCCGCTTTGCCAGCAGGGCCTTCCGGGGTGGTGGAGGCTGCGAAGATGTCCACGCTGCAGCCGGTGGCCTTGATGATGTTGGGAGCCTGGTCGATGGCGCAGATAGCGATTCCGACCTGGTCGGTGCCAAACATCTGATGCAGGTCTGCGATTTCCAGCAGAGTGTTGGCGGGCAGAACGTCATACTTCCACTTGAGATCTTTCAGGTACTGGAGGGCCGCGACCGCCTCGGGGCTGTCAAATACGGCAGTCCATTTGCCGTCGACCTGCTTCTCAAACTCCGCGCCGTAGCTCCAGGCGAGGTTCATGAACATCCAGCCGCCCTGGTTGTTCTTGGTGGGGTAGAAGAAGCCGTTTTTGCCGGTTTTCTCCTTGATTACAGCGGCGGTCTCGGCGACCTCGTCCCAGGTCTTGGGCAGGATGGGGAGATCGTTTTCGTCCATGAGCCCGGCTTCCTCAAACAGGGGCACATGGTAGATCATGGCCATGCTGTAAGCGCTGATTGGAATGGCGTAGTAGCGGTCATCCTTGCCCAGCAGGGGCATTAGGTCGGGATTGACGCTGTCCAGAATGTTATACTTGTTCATCGTGTCGGTGATGTCCTCGGCGTAGCCTGCATCGATAATCTTGTTGGTCTCGGTGAACCAGGTGGAGTAGAGGTTGGGCAGCTGGCCGCTGGCGGCCTTGGGCAGGAAGGTGTCCACTGCATAGGCGTAGTCGTCGGTTGTCATTGTGATGTGGGGGTACTTGTCCATGAAGGCCTCCTTCAGGCCCTCCATGTATTCATAGTTGGGCTTCTCAGGGGTAGGCCAGTTGCCGATGGAGATGGTCACGGGCTCCCCTTCGGTGGCCTCGGAGGACTCGCTTTCACTCTCGGATTCGGGGGGAGCGGCATCTTCGCCGGAGGCTGCGGAAGATTCACTGGACTCCGCGGCAGGGGAGGCTTCCGGGGAGCTGCTGGAGCTTGTGCCGCCATTACAGCCGGCAAGGGCAGCCGCGACCATAAAGAGGGCCAACAGACAACACAATACTTTCTTTACATTCATTTTTCTGCTTCCTTTCTTGACAGTACACACAAATTTCGTTTGCATAGAGTTGATCTTTTGTGTCATTATGCTATCATGTAGACGAAGCAAAATTCTATTGGTCAAAAATGCGAATGAGGGGGCAAAACTGCTCTGATAAGCTACAAAGTGTTTACATTTAGTGGCAATCCCGCTTTTGCTTGCCCAATGGCGGGGCTGGATAGTATAGTAATTTACAGGTAGTGTTTCCCAAAGGGTGCAGAGAGGATATCGCCATGTTTCAGAAGTTGCGAAACCGTATCCGGATGAGCCTGTTTGTATTTTTGAGCATTTTTTCCCTGTTGACCAACGGGGTGGCATTTTACATCTTGGCAAGCTACAACCACGACCACCTCCTTGAGTTGGCGAAGGCGCATTCTGACCAGCAATACCAGAATATGTCCAAGCGGCTTGCCGTCATGGGGGAGGGGTGCAGGTTGTTCTGCGAGGGCAGCTTGTTCCAGCTCACGCTGGCTGCGGGGGAATGGTCGGATATCGGGGAACGGGTCTCCGACTTCATGCGGGCCTCAAATTATGCAGTGGGCGGCAGAACCTACATTTTTGACGAGGACGGGGTTCTCGCCAACGTCTCCAGCGTTACAAACCTCCGCTTTATCGATCTCTCCCCCAATGTGGTGCTGGAGCTTGCGGGCGAGCAGCAGGGCAAAGCGGGAGGGCGCTTCCAGCCGGTCTGGTTTTTGCGGGAGAGCCCGGTCAGCTACAGCGAGTGCCTCAGCTATCTTTTCCCGCTCTACCTGGAAGATGGCGAGCTGGAAGGCTTCTTTGTGATGGATGTCAACTGGAAGCACTTTGCCGCTTCTCTGACGGACAGGGATAGCGATACTTTCGGCGCGGAGGCCCTTTTGCTCCGCACCCCTGAGGGGCGGTGGAGCGACCCCGACATCGCTGAGCACACCGTGCAGCTCTTTGAAGAGCTTCCGTCTTCACAGTTTGTCAGCAAGGACGGCACTCTCTCTATCACCAGGCAGATGCCGGGCGGCAGGGACAGCCTGCTCCAGATGATTCCCCTGGGGCTGTGGCAGAGGATTTTGTCCTATGGGTTGAGGCTGTTCCTCGTTTTTCTGGTCAGCCTTCCCCTCTTTTACTTTCTCAGCGGATTTATCGCCGACACCGTCGCCGTCCCCCTCCGCAACCTCTACCAAAAGATGGATGAGGGCGCGGATAGGTTTGCCTGACAAAAAAGAAGAAGGGCCATTGGCCCTTCTTCTTTTTTGAGACAATTCATGGGATGGGGGGAGGATCAGGAAAGCGAATAGTGATCCGCACAGTTGTGCCCTCTCCGACCACACTTTCAATGGAGAGACCGCAGCCCTCCCCGTATTCCAGCTCAATTCTCTCCTGCACATTTTTCAGCCCGTAGCCGCTGCCGCTGACCCTTTCGGTTTTTCGGGGATTGGCGGTGTCGAAGCCCGCCCCGTTGTCCGCCACCTCGAAGAAGATGTTGTCTCCCTGGTGCCACGCCGATATTTTGAGCAGGCCTCGCCGCCGAACCTGGGTGATGCCGTGCTTGATCGCGTTTTCTACCACCGGCTGGAGGATCAGCTTGAGAACTTCCACATCGGCAATTTCCTCCGAAATGTGGTATTCCACGTCGAACCGGCCGGGGTTTCGCAGCTGCTCGATTGCCACATAGGCCGCCGTGATGCCCACCTCGTCCGAGAGGGAAATCCAGCGATCCCCCTTGTGCAGGCTGAGCCGGAAAAAGCGGGAGAGCTCCATCACAAGCTGCTCGATTTCATCCTGATCCTTGAGCTTGGCAATCCACCCAATGGCGTCGAGGGTGTTGTAGAGAAAGTGGGGGTTGATCTGCGCCTGCAGGGCGACCAACTCCATTTTACGCTTCTGCTCCTGCTCCTCCTTGTTTTTAGCGATCAGATCACCGATGCGCACCACCATGTCGTTGTAGCCCTGCTCCAGCTCCCACAGCTCGTCGCTGGGGCCCCGATCGACAAAGGAATCCAGTTGTCCCTCCCCCAGCTGGCCAATGCTGGTTTGCAGCCTGCGCAGCGGCTTGGTCAGGCGATTCGATAGGATAGCAGAAACAGCGATTGCAGCAACCATCATGACCGAGACGGCGGCGAGCAGCAGGAACCTGACCCGGGTGAGAATCTGAAAGGGTTCGCTGTAGGGGACGATGGAGACGAAGCGCCAGGGGAAGCCGATACGGTAGGAGCTGCCGCTCAGACTGGTGGTGATGATGAGCGCCCGCTCCCCCTGATATTCCGTCTCGTCGATGGAGGTGCTCTCCGCAGGTGGCATGGCGGGCACGGTGTCGGTGACAGTGCCGTTCAGGGCCGGGTGTGCGTGGGAGAGAACGGTGTTCTCATTATCCACCAAAAAGGAGAAGCCCTCGGTGGTGAGCAGACCCTCGTACATTTCGTAGAGCGGCCTCTCTGAGAGGTAGAAGACGAGAAACCCCGCCGATTGGCCGGTGTAGAAGTTCCTGCACTGCATACCTAGCGGTAGCACAAAGCTGCCGCTCCCCTGCACCCCTTCGCCGATTTGAGTGTAGGGCGAGTTGCCGAGCTTATCCAAAAAGCTTTGCTCCGGATCGGGCAGTGTTTCATCCGAGAGGAGCAGGGGGTAGCATTGGCCGTCGTCGTCAATCAGGTAGATGTTGTCGATGGAATTCATGTTCGCCGGGAGAAGCGTAGCGGCGGTTGCTTGCAGTGCGGCGGTTTTCTGATCATGGCTTCTGACGCTGTCCACGATCTCGTAGATGTCGCCCGAGAGCTTGAACCGCAGAGAGATCATAGCGATTTCCTCGAGAAACAGGTCGATGCTGTTGGCGACCCGCTGATGCTCCGAGCGCAAATAGCCGTAGATGTAGTTGTTCGCAATGCTCTCGGAAAAGCGCCCCGCCACCCCCATTGTGACAGCGGTAGACAGTGCCAGCAGCACGGCTAGAAAGAGGAAAAGTCTGGGGCGCACCTTGAGCCTGCGGAAAAAGCCCAGCGCCCTCTCCTTAGCGTTCTGCATAGTATACCTTGACGTATTCCGTCGGTGCAAAGCCCGTCTTTTTTTTGAAGAGCTTGTTAAAGTGCTTCACGTCGGTGTATCCCACCTTTTCCGCCACCTCCCGGATCTTGTGGCCGGGCTCCCGCATGAGCTCTTTAGCGGCCTCGATCCGGTACTCGGTCAGGCAGGAGTTGAAGGTTTTGTCCAGGTCGCTGCGAAAGAGGTGCATGAGGTGGGAGGGACTGACATAGAGGGTATCCGCCACCTTCTGCAGGGTGATGTCCTCCGCATAGTGTCTGCGAATGAGGGCCAGGGCCTCCCGCACGACCTTCCGCAAAGAAAAATCCTCCTCCCCGTCGGGAAAGACAAGACTGTTCACCCCCGGCAGCAGCTTTTTGTTGCGCTTTTTAGTCTCGAGATAGACCTCACCCACCTGATCCAGGCTGTCAAAAACCCCGCTCACACTCAGGGAGAGGGTGTGCCCGAAGGTATTGGAGGCGCTGGAAAGCAGCTTCTTGAACCGCTCCTGAATCTCCTGCGCAACCTTGTCAGCGGAGACATTTTCAAGGTAAGAGAGGATGGCGGCCCACTCTCCGGGGGCGGTGCTCACCAGGCTGCCCAGGTAATTGCTCCCGAGAAGAACATTGTCGGCGATGAGTCCTTCCAGCACGCCCTGGAGGGCGGAGAGGGCTGCTGAATCGGCGCTGTGCTCCAGCAGTTCATAGTCGTCCAGCCGGATGTGAACCAACTGCATGGGGGTTCTGCCAAAGGTGAGGTTTAGCGTCAGGCTTTTCTGGGTGATCTCCTCCGGCGTAAGGGGGGCCTGGCGCATCAAATCCTGCAAAAACTGCACCTGTAGCACCGAGGTTTCCTGGGCCACCAGCTGCTGGTAGTGCCGGGTGCTTCTCCGCTCCCTGATCGTCCTTGCGGCCTTTGCCACCGTCTGTGTCAGGGATTCTTTGTCCACAGGCTTGAGGAGGTAATCCATGACGCCGTATTGGATGGCTCTTTGGGCGTACTCGAACTCGTCATATCCGCTCAGGACAATGACGCCGCAGTCCAGCTGTTTTTCGCGGAGCCGCTCCATCATCTCCAGGCCGTCGACAAAGGGCATATTGATGTCCATGAGGATCAGGTCGGGCTTGAAGCTGGAGGCCAGCTCAAGGCCCTCCTCACCGTCCCCGGCCTCTCCCACAATGCAGACATCGACAGATGCCCAGTCAATCGTCTCCCGGATTCCCTTTCGGATGTAGTATTCGTCATCGACAACCAGCATCGTCACCATGCAAACGATTCCCCCCAGGCTGCTGAGATAGTATATATCATTATAACACACATGTAGATGGGAAAAAATGCCCCCGGCAAAAAGCCAGGGACACGCGTTACCGGAATAGTGAAATATCGACCGGAGTAGCTGAACTGGCTGCCACTGTCACAGTTGCCCGTTTGCCACCCGTGCGGAGAGGTATGCTTCTATCTGTGCTGCAGGTCAGCACAAGGTAACTCAGCTTGCCGTTCTGCCAGGAGAAGTCCGCGGTCAAACCACCCCGCAGCCGCAGCCCTCTGGCCTCGCCCTCCTTCCATTCAGTCGGAAGAGCGGGCAGCAGGTCGATATAGCCTGCGTGGGACTGTACCAGCATTTCCGCCACTCCGGCAGTGAGGCCGAAATTACCGTCGATTTGAAAGGGCGGGTGAACATCCAGCAGGTTGTCCCGCATGGAAAGGGCCATCAGCTTTTTCAGGTGGAAGTCGGCTTCTTCCCCCTTGCCCAATCTGGCAAAGAAGTTGATCATCCAGGCGCGGCTCCAGCCCGTGTGCCCGCCCCCATTGGAGAGGCGGTATTCCAGTGTTTTAGCAGCAGCTTCCATCAGTTCAGGGGTTTCCCGCATAATCTGGCTGCCGGGGTGCAGCCCGAACAGGTGAGAGACATGCCGGTGCCCCGGCTCCACCTCCGGGTAGTCCTCCTGCCACTCCTGTATCCGCCCGCTGGGGGATATTTCGGTAGCGGGCAGCCGCTCCAGCATTGCCTCCACCCGAGTTTTTTGCTCCGGCGTGATGCCCAGCGCCTGACAGGCAGCGAGGTAATTTCCGCACAGCTCCCGCAGGATCATCGTGTCCATGGTGGGGGCCATGCAGAGGTCGCCCACCTGCCCCTTTGAGGAGATATAGCGGTTTTCAGGTGACAGGGAGGGGCCGGTCTGGAGCACGCCGTTCTGATCCGGGGTCAGGTAGTCCTCAAAGAACAGCAGGGCCTGCTCCATCACGGGCATCGCCCGCCGCTCCAGAAAGGTGAGATCACTCGTGAAGGCGTAGTGCTCATAGAGGTGCAGCGCCAGCCATGCGCCGCCCATCGGCCAGATAGGCGAGGCTGCAAAAATACCCACCGGGGCGGTGTCTCCCCAGATATCGGTGTTGTGGTGGGCCACAGAGCCGCGACAGCCGTACATTTTTTCCGCTGTCTCCATGCCGTTTCGCGAGAGCAGCTCGGTCATGGCGAAGAGGGGCTCGTGGCACTCGGGCAGGCCGCACACCTCGGCGGGCCAGTAATTCATCTGGATATTGATGTTGATGGTGTAGACGCTCTCCCAGGGTGGGTTCCAGCTGCCGCACCACAGGCCTTGAAGATTGGTGGGAGTCTTGCAGCGGTAGGAGCTTGAAATGAGCAGGTAGCGCCCCAGGTGAAAGCCCAGCATGGCAAGATAGGCCGCGTACTCCTCGTTCCCTTCCCGCAGTGTCTGGAGGAGCTTGTCAGTGGTTTCCTCCGGCTCGATCTCGCTCCCCACACGTAGGGACATCCTGTTGTAAAGCGCATGGTAGGCGGACAAGTGTTCGTCAAGAAGGTTGTCCCAGCCCTTTTTCGCGGCAGCCTGCAAGCGGTGCAGGCAGTCCTCCCGGTAATCGGCTTCCCCGCCGAAATCTGTGCCGAAGGCGACATACAACTCCACTGCATCGGCATCCTCCACGCTGAGGAAGTCGCCGATGACTTGGCAGCTGCCCCCGTGAACGACGGCCCGCAGCCCGCCGAGATAGTGCACGCCGTCCTCTCCGCTACGCCCCCAGATGCCCACGGTATTCTCACCTACAGCGCCGGAGTGTTGCTCATAGGGCCGCCGGTTGAGGTTGGCGAGAAAGCTCACCGGCTCCCCGCCGCAAATGCGGACAGCCAGCACGTTGCCTGTGAAGCTGGTAAAATACTGCCGCCGCCATGGCACACCGTTCATCCGGTAATTGACCTCCGCCGTGGCGTTGTCCAGGTCAAGGGTGCGGCAATAGTCTGTGACCTCACCGCTGTGGCGGCGGAAGCTAATGCGCAAATCTCCTGCGGGGACAAAGGGGGAGAGATACTTGGGGGTGCCGGTCATGGAGGCTTTTGCCAGCGCACTCGCCTGCTCCGCCTCCCCCTCCCGCAGCAGGCTGCGCACCCGCTCCAAATTCTTCCTCGCGTCAGGGTTGATGCGGTGCTTGGGGCCGCCGCAGTAGATTGTCTCCTCGTTGAGAGGGATGACTTCGTCCTCGACGCCGCCCCGTATCATGGCCCCAAGCCTGCCGTTGCCGAGGGGATAGCCCTCCTCCCAGTCCTTGGCGGGGGAGGGAAGGACAATGCGGTGTCTTGCCGCCATATTGCTCAATCCTTTCGGTTACTGCGAAAAGGAGCTGCTGTCATAGGTCTGCTGGATGATCTCCAGATAGCGCGGCAGTCCCAGGTTGTTCAGCTCGTTCAGGTATTTCTCCCAGTCGGTGTCGACGTTCATGTCGCCGATGATGAACTTGGCGATGCTCTCCTCCACGTAGGTGTTGATGTTGGTGGTCAGCTGGGCCACTTCGCCAACCAGTTCGGTATCATAATACATGGGGGGGATCAGCTGGTCAACGGCAATCGCGTAGGGGGCGTAGTTTTCCTTCGACTTGACGTAGAGGAATTTTTCCAGACCGCTGCCGTCCTCCGCCAGCATATCGTCGGGCTGCTGCTCACCAAGGCGGCTGGCCGCCGTATTGTAGTTGGGGAATGCCTGGCCCCATATGAGGTTGTTGTAGTAATCGTCGCCCGGCTCCAGCACGATCTTTTTGTAGGTGGCGGGGCTGCCGTCCACGCCTGTGGCGCCTGCGTCCGGCTGCTCCCAGCCCAGGCCCTCTTCGCCGCGCAGCAACATGACGGTTCCCTCGTCGGACATAAACCAATCCAGCCAGCGGATGACCAGCTCGGGGTTCTCGCAGGTATCTGGAATGAAGCCCGCGGGCTTGTCCACCTGGAACTTGTCGTAGTAGTTGTAGCGGGTAATCTGGAGGCCGTCCGGCCCCACAAGCGGAGCGATGGGCTCGTACTCGATCCAGCGGGCAGGCTCTCCGGTCTCCCGGTTGCCGATGCCGTGGTGGATGTTTGGCATTGCTCCCGCGATGGATTCGTAATTTTGGCTGTTCAGCTTGTTGCGTACTTCCCGCGTTTGGGTGAAGCTCTCCTTGTAGATAAGCCCCTCGTTGAACAAATCGTTAAGATAGCGCAGCCCTTCCTGGAACTCCGGCTGCACAAAGGCAGGCGTGACCGTGCCGTTGTCCAGATACAGGCGGTTTTCACCGTCGTCGTAGATAAAAGCGGACATGAGGAAGGTGTCAATTTTGGCACCATAGCTGTCGATGGCACCCATCATGGGAATTTCATCGTTGGGATTGCCGTTGCCGTTGGCATCCTGATCCCGGAAGGCGATGAGCATATCCTTGAACTCTTCCGTAGTGGTAGGATTTTCCAGTCCGACATTTTTCAGCCACTCCTGGTTGACCCACATCTTGCCGTAATACATGCAGTGGTAGCATTCATTGAGGGTGGGTAGGGTGTAGACATGCCCGTCGGGCGTGGTCAGGATATCCTTCCAGCCATCCACCTCGCCAAGACGCTGCTTGAAGTAGATGCTGTTGTTTTCAATCAGGTCTTCAATGGGGAGCACAACGCCCTGCTCCGCCATTTTGAGCACATCGGTCATGGAATAGGCAGTGGAATTGTGTCCACCCGCCACCACCAAATCTATCTTTTCGCCGCCGGCGAAAGCGAGGTTCAGCTTCTCCTTGAACTGGTCGATGTTAGAGAGGTTCCAGGTGACGGATACGTTTGTCTTTTCCTCGTAGTAACCGGTCATCCAGTTGGTGTCGGGGTTGAATTCCGGCATGCTGGAGGCCAGATAGACGATGATGTTCTGCTTTTCGTTCACGATGGGAAAGGTGCCCAGCTCGTTGAACATGCCGGTGTTTTCCGCGCCGCCCTCCTGGGTGGAGGATGTCGGGGAAGAATCCGTTGCGCTTTCGGCAGTGCTGTCCTGGGAGGACGCCGGGGCCCCGGAATCGGTCTGTGAGCTGCCCCCTGAATCGCAGGCGCTGAATATCAGCGCACCGGCAAGGGCGAGTGCAAGCATTGTACGGGAGATACGGGATAATTTCATCTTTTTTGACTCCTTTCGCCAATTAAATAGTTGCATTGATTGTTATCCTTTGATAGACCCTATCATCACTCCTTTTACAAAATGCTTTTGGACAAAGGGGTAGATGATCATGACAGGGAGGATGGAGATCACGATGATCGCGTACTTGCTGGCCTCCGCCACCGCCAGCGACTGCTCCTGTTGAGAGAGGTCGTTGGTTTGGTTGAGCATGGCCGTGATATTGGAAATGGCGTTGCGCAGCACCAGTTGGATGTTGAATTTATCCTGGCTGTTCAGGTACATCATGGCGTCGAAGTAGGCATTCCAGTGGCCCACCGCGTAGTAGAGCACCAGCACCGCGATGATGGGGGTGGAGAGGGGGATTACAATGGAGAGCAGCACCCTGATGTCGCTTGCGCCGTCCAGACCCGCCGACTCGTACAGTTCCTGGGGGATGGTATTCATCAGGAAGGTGCGGGCCAGAATCATATTCCACACCGTCATGGCGCTGGGCAATATCATCACTAGCCGGGAGTCGATCAGCCCCAGGTTTTTGATGTTGATGTAGGTGGGGATCATGCCACCGGAAAACATCATGGTGAAGGTGAAGAGAAACATGATCAGGTTTCGCCCTGCGAGCTCTTTCCTGGCCAGGGGGTAAGCGCACATGAGGGTGAGCGCTATGTTGATGGTGGTGCCGACGCCCATGTACAGCAGGGAATTGAGGTAGCCTGTCAGGATGGATGGATTCCGGAGAATCAGCTTGTAGGTGTTCAGCGTCGGATTTTTCGGCAGCAGAAACACCCTGCCCGCCAGCACAGACTCCGGAGAGGAGAGGGACTGGGACACCACGTTGATCAGCGGGAAGAGCACCACGATGCTGCAAAGCAGAAGCAGCACATAGTCCAGCGCATAGAAGGATTTTTCCGCAGCGGACAGTTTTCGTTTCGTTTTCATATTTTTCCCTCCCCTCACCACAGGCTCACGTCGCTGAGCGTCTTGGATATTTTGTTGACTACCAGCATGAATAGGAACGAGATGGCTGACTGGAACAGCCCCACGGCGGTGGCCAGGCTGTAATTCATGTCCACGAGCCCCATGCGGTAGGTGTAGGTGGAGATGACATCGGAAGCGCTCATGTTGAGCGGGTTTTGCATGAGGAACACTTTTTCAAAGCCCACGTTGAGCAAATTGGCGGAGTTTACGATGAACAGGATGATGGCCGTGGGAAGGATGCCGGGAATATCCACGTTCCAGATGCGCTGCCAGATGTTGGCGCCGTCAATCTCGGCAGCCTCGTGCAGCTCCGGGCTGATACCGGCGAGCGCCGCAATGTAGATGACGGAGTTATAGCCCGCGTTTTGCCAGACACCGCTCCAGACATAGAGAGACTTGAACAGGCCGGGCTCGCCCATAAAGCTGATTGGGGTGCCGCCCAAGGATGAGATGAGGGCGTTCACCGGGCCACTCATGGAGAGCAGCTGGGTCATCATGCCCACAATGACAACGGTGGAGAGAAAGTAGGGGACATATGTGATCATCTGCACGGTTTTCTTGAAGTATTTCCGCCTGCATTCATTGAGAGCGACCGCCAGGATAATGGGTGGCAGGCAGCCCGCCAGCAGAGAATAAAGGCTTACACCGATTGTGTTGCCGATGAGGCGGGGAAAATAGTAGGAGGAGATAAAGGATTGGAAATGCTTGAGCCCCACCCACTTGCTGCCCGAAAATCCCGCCCGCATGACATAATCCTTAAAGGCAATTTGCAGGCCGTACATGGGGAAGTAGCGAAACACGATGAGCCACGCGAGAGGAAGGATGAGCAGCAGGTACAGCTGCCAATGGAGCCGGAAAGATTTTTTGACGCGCTTGAGCTTTGTCTGCATCGGACCACCTCTGAAAAATGAATTTGCCACAGCATGTCGAAATCTGTCGTTAGTTCAGCTTAGCATTTTCAGTTTTTTGTGTAAAGTTACTATTTATCGGATTGGGATACCGGATAAAATATAGAATTGTCTAAATTGAGCTTTGGAGCCGCACACCGCTAAACTCAGCCATCGGAGGGCGGGATACCCTGGAAAAGATGGGGTACCCCTGTTTAGAAACAGAAAAAACAGCCGGAATAAAGGGCTTCCGGCTGTTTTGGAGCTGCTTGCTGGGCTCTGTGCTATGCCTCCTCATCTTTGTAGGAGGGGAACGGGATCACGCCATTGCCGCAGTTTTCCCGGTAGTCCGAGGGTGGCGTGCCCATGACGCGCTTGAAGGCGCGCCGGAAGGAGTAGACGCTGGCGTATCCGACCTGCTCCGCCACCTCCGCGATGGCAGTTTCCGTGCCGGTCAGCAGGGCGCACGCCTTTGAAACGCGGTAATTTGTGAGGTAAGAGCTGAAGGTGAAGCCGGTCTGCTCCTTGAAATATTGGGAGAAGTAACCCTCTGTGATGCCAAAAACACCCGCAATGCTGACTGCGTCCAGGTCGCTCTCCATGTAGTGGAGGGAGATGTAGCTCTGAATCTGCTGAATTCGGCTGGTGTTATGGCTCTTTTTGGTGCTGGCAAATTGCTCCGCCGTTTTCAGGAAAGCCTTCTGCATCTCACGGAAGACGGAGGCGAACTCCCCATTGTTGTGCTCCAGCAAATCCATAAAGCTGTTGGATATGCTGCTCTGCTCCACCGAAAGGGGACTGGACAGCTTGAGCAGGGTGCAGTACAGGTTGTAGAGCAGACCCTTCACCATGTAGGGCATGAGCCGATTATCTACAAAGTTGCTGTGGTAGATGTCCTCGAGAATTTTCTCGGTTTCGTCCACGCTGCCGCTGCGCACTTTGCCGATGAGCTGCAATTCTGCGTGGGGGGAATAGAGGAAGGTGTCGCTGGGCTTGATATCCTCGAAGAAGAAAATGGAGTCGCCCCGGTCAGACAGACGGCTGTAATCTACCACAAACCGGGCTGCCTGAAAGCTGTCCCGGATGGATGCGATTCCCTGCACGTAGGAGCCCACTCCCAACAGGCAGGCGTTGGAATCCCCGGTCAGCCGGGCCTGAAAGGCGTCGCAGAAGCGTTCGATTGTGTCGGTGAGTGCCCCTTTCTCCTCCGCAGTGAGCACGACAGCCAGCTCGCTGCTGCTGAGTACATGAAGCAGCCGGGCAGACTCCGGGGGAAGAAGTTCCTCCAACAGGGTGCTGCAGAACAGCTTGACGCTTTCGATGCGCAAAAGGGACGAGGGGCTGCGCTTTTCACCCAAGCGCAGGAACAGCACGCAGCACAGAAGTTCGGGGGACTGGAAATCGGGGAATTCCCTTCTGAGCACGGCGGCGTCCTCGTCCCGGGGCACCGCGCCGTTGAGCAGCCGCTCCGCGTAGAGGGCGTGGAGGATTTCCCCCTGGCGCTGAAAACTTTCCCGAATCGTTTCGTTTGTGTCGATGAGCCGGGCGATTCCCGCTTCCATCTGATTCAGGCCGCTCTGTGATTCGCCCTCCACATCTGAATGCTGACCGAGCAGGGTGAGCACCTTTTGAATGGGCATGGAGGTTCTGTGGGAGATAACAGCCAGAACAAGCATACCCACGATCAGCGCAACCGCGCCCACCAACAGTGTGATATTGCGGATCAGCACGACCTCGCCCAGGGCAATTTCGGTCGGCGTCAACGAAAGATAAGTCCAGCCACTGCTGGGGGACTGAGTGTATACCCCCAACATGTTGCCGCCGGAGAAGCGATCCTCAAAGGAACCGCTCTCATCGGAAAGATACTCCGTCAAAAGTGATTGATCCTCCGGCGAAAAGGAGGCGCTGCTGTAAATGATGCGGCCACCTGCGTCCAGGATCAGCGCGGTGGAGGAGTCATCCCAACCGGTGCCCAGGATTTCGCGCAGCATGCGGTCCTCCAGCAGGCAGATCAATACCCCCGATTCCCCATAGCTGGAGGATATGGGGATCATGTACGTGAGAAGCTCCTTCGACAGGCCGTTTCTCTTCACAGCTTGAAGCGGAAGCACAGTTTTTACCCGTACGCTCCCGATGATTTCCAGCCACTGGGGATATGTATACTGTTGGTAGCAGAGCATATCCTCGAAGAAAAAGGCCAGCTCTGCGCTCACATATTCCTTGTTGATGAAGATGCCGCCCTCTGGAAAAATGATGACAAAGTTTTCCCAGAAGGTGAGCTCCATTTTGTAGAGAGCCATCTTCTTTTTGGCCTCCATCATTCGGACGATATCACGGCTGTCCACACTGTCCGGCCGAATCTGGCCCAGCGCCATAATATCGCTGTCAAAGCTGAACTGGATGGCGCTTTCACTGCACTGGGCGAGGTAGCTGTCCAGTGTCTGCACGCTCTTTTCCTGCATGGCGTGCTGCAACTGGATGGACTGTTCTTTTACCACATTGGCGGATACAAAGTAGAGCGCCAATCCAATGGAAATCGGCACAAGTAAAATGATCAGGTAGGAGAGGAAGAACCGGCGGAATACCGATTTTCGATTCATGTGGCCACCTTTTTCATGCGTTTTTTAGATGAGGTTAGTATAGCATGGTGTGGCGGCAACTAACAAGGAAAAACAGAAGCGGCGTAGGTAAAGCTACCCACGCCGCTGTTATGAAAAGGTCAATCCAGTGTCCATGCTGCACTTTGCTGTTGCAGCTCCACCATATGGCGGAAGGCTTTGCCGCTCTCCAAAAGCACGTTGGGAGCACCCTGTTCGGCGACATGCCCCTCTTCCAGCACCACAATTTTGTCGGCACCGGCGACGGTGCGCATGCGGTGGGCGATGATGAGCACCGTTTTGCCCTGGAGCAGGTGGGACAGCGCTGCCTGCACCGCGCTTTCATTTTCCACATCCAGGCTGGCGGTGGCCTCATCGAGCAGGACGATAGGCGCGTTTTTCAGCAGTGCCCGGGCGATGGAGATGCGCTGGCGTTCGCCGCCGGAAAGGGTGGCGCCGTTCTCGCCGATGATGGTCTGGAATCTGTCGGGGAGCTTCTGGATGAATTCATCACAGCGGGCTGCCTTCGCGGCTGCCTGCACCTCCTCATCGGTGGCATCCCTGCGGCCAAGACGGATGTTTTCTATGATGGAATCCCGGAAAAGCACCACATCCTGGAACACGATGGCGTAATACTTCAGCAGGGCCTCAGGGTCTACCGTGGATACATCCACGCCGCCCAGGGTGATTTTCCCGGCGCCCACATCCCAGAACCGCGCAGCCAGTTTGGTTGCAGTGGATTTGCCGCCGCCGGAGGGGCCGACAAGTGCCGTGACCTCGCCCTGTTTCGCTGTGAAGGAGACATCTTTCAGCACGCCCTCGTCGTCTCCGTGATACGCAAAGTCCACGTGATCAAAGACGATGTCAAATTCCTTTGGCGAAAAGGATTCCATTCCGGTCTGAACAGGCTCCTCCTGAATGGCGCGCATTCTCTCAATATATTGCTTTGCGTTGAAGGTGGCGGCAATATTTTGCAGAGTGACGGAGATGGGATCATAGATGCGCACAGCGGCAAACAAAAATCCCAAAAAGAACAGAAAGTCCAGCCTGCCGGACGTAACCTGGGCAATGCCGACCAACACAGTTGTGGCGAGGCCCACCCGAAGAAATGCCTGGGCGGAGCTGATAAACGAACCGGTGGCAAGCTCGGATTGTATGCAGCCATTTTCCGCGGCCTTCGTTTTTTCATCGAACTCTTCCAGATAGCTGTCTTCAAGGTTGTCGGCTTTAATGTCGCGGATGGTTTCCAGGCACTCCTGGATGCTGTCGGTAACGACCCGCTTCTTCTCTATACACCTATGCCCAAAAGTGTCCTGAAGCTTTTTGCTGCCCACCGCCAGCGCCAAAGCGACCGGAACCACCCACAAAATGGCCAGCGCCATACGCCAGTCCGCGATAAAGAGCATAACTGCAATGAGTGTGGTGGAAATACAGGCGGCAATCAGCGTGGGAACATAGTGGGAAAACATTTGGTCGAGGTGAGAGCAGTCGGCGATCATGGTGGCGGTGAGATCACTCAGATCCCGCTTGCCGAAGAAGGAGAGGGGAAGCTTGCGCAGGGTCTCGGCAAGGCCAATACGGCGGTTGGCGCTCTCGATATAAGTCGCGTTATACAGTGCCGCATACTGGAAATAATGCAGAATAAACAGCACTGCCAGAATCAGCACCGCGCTGCCGGTATACAACCAAAAGTTTGCCATGGGGTTCACGCCGTCCGTCACGCTGCGGAGCAGGTGCTGAATTGTGGCCATAATGACGCCGATGGGCAACATCAGGCTGATATTGCAAATGACTGTCCACAAGGTGGATTTCACAAGATCCTTCGCGCCTTGTTCGCTCAGCGCAAAGATGTGCTGCAGCTTCTTTATCATACTGCCGCCTCCTTTCCGACTTTCCACTGGGCAGCCTGCTGATAATCCGCCCACATGGCGGCATACTTGCCGTCCTTTTCCAAAAGCACCGCATGACTGCCGTTTTCGACGACTGTTCCCTCATCCATCACCAAAATCTGATCGGCATTTTGGATTGTAGACAGGCGGTGAGCAATCATCAGTACGGTTTTGCCCTTGGTCAGCTTCTCAAACGCTTTTTGAATCTGATATTCGTTTTCCGGGTCGGCAAATGCCGTGGCCTCGTCTAGCACGATGATAGGCGCATTCTTAAGAATCGCACGCGCGAGGGCAATCCGCTGCGCCTCGCCGCCTGAAAGATAGACGCCTTTCGTTCCAATTATTGTGTCGATGCCGGCTGGCATCTTTGCCAAAATGTCATCGCACTGGGCAGCATGGGCCGCGGCCAGCACCTGGTCGCGTGTCGCGTCCGGCCGGGAGCTGTGAATGTTCTCATACAAGCTTTTCTTGAACAGCTTTGTATCCTGGAACACGAAGGCGACATGCTTCATCAGCGCGTCCTTGGCCATTTCACGCACATCCACGCCGCCGACCAAAACGCTGCCTTCCTGGACATCCCAGAAACGGGGAATCAGGCTGGCCGCGGTGGTCTTTCCTCCGCCGGAGGGGCCGACCAACGCCACGGTGTTTCCTTCTGGTACTACAATATTTACGTTGGAAAGCGCGAACCGCTCGGTACCGGGGTAGGCGAAGGTGACATTTTTGAGCTCGATAGCTCCATTCTTTGGCGCCTTGAGAGAGGCAGCCTCAGGCAGCGGCTTTTCATCGAGGATGCGGTTCAGCTTGAACATCGCCTCCTCTGTCTGGCGAATGGAATCGCTTGCGTACATAATGCGGTTGATCATGCCGCCGCAGGCGGGAGCAAACAGAGCGTAAAAGATGAAGTTGACCAACACTGCCAACGGATTACCCCAAGAGGCCAGCAGAAGCGCAGCTGGAACGAGCAGTGCGAATGCGCCATGAATGCAGGTGAGGAAAATCGTTTGACCAGTGCGGCAGCTCATAGAGTATTTCGTAGCCAGGTCGCTGTAGGACATAATGGCGTTGTAAAAGGCCTTAAAGGAGTATATTGTCTGCTGGAACACCTTTACAACGGGAATTCCCCGGACATATTCCACCGCTTCGCCGCTCATCTTTTCAATTTCCAGCTGGTATTTGTGGAAGAAGGCAGCGTTATCGCCGCTCATCATCACCATCATAGAGACAATCGCAACAACCATGGTGATGAGGCAGAGCAGCCCCATTACCCAGTCAAATACGAAAAGCACAACAATGGCAGCGATGGGGGTGACAATCGCCCCCGTCAGGTCGGGCAGCTTGTGAGCCAGCATGTCCTCGGTCAGTCCGGCGTTTTCGTCAATCTGCTTGCGAAGAAGGCCGGACTGGGTGCCGACAAAATAACCCAACGGCAGTTTCACCACATGGCGCATCAGGGTGTCGCGGATATTTCTTGCGGTGCGGAATGCAGCCAGATGGGTGCACATCAGTGCGATAAAATACACCGCCACATTTGCCACGGCAAACCACACCGCCATCCAACCCCACCGGGCAAGATTCGGCGCCGCAGACAGGTTTGGGAACACCGCCAGAGCGTCACGCGCTACCAGCCAAACGCAGATGTAGGGCAGCAATCCCAAGATTGCCGCTATGCCGGAAAGCACGCAACCCAGTATGGTAAGCGCTTGGTGCCCGCCCGCATAGCCGATGGATTGGGAAAGGCCGCTCTGTTTTTTTTCTTTCTTCATCTCACATTCCTCCTATTCGGATTTTGAGCTGATATCTTGCAGCAACATAGTTATCCTAGGCTAACCATGTTGCTGCAAGAAACGCTCCTATCCAAGAACCATATTGCTGAGGCCATAAATCGAAAGGTTCAAATATAGGAGCGCTTTGTAAAAGTGCAATTTGGAGGCAGGAGTTGATACCGTTGTTCGCCACACTTTGTTAGTATAGACTAACTATTGTGGTTTTTCAACCAGTCTGGATAATTTTAGAATGAGGTATTTGATGTCACTAATTATTGCTCAGAATGTGCGGGACAGCGAAGACTTATAATGTTAGATGGGAACTGCTGTTCACGAGGTTTTATGAAAGCTAAAATGGCGTCAACGGTAGATACTGCTGCCACTACATTTTTCGGAAATAGTGCATTTGAAGTGTAGATTATATAGATAATGCGCATATAAATACCCTATAATCACTATATCTTGCTTTTCCCGATATCGGCGGCGCCTTTGGTGGATTCGTAAAACTGCCGCCCCTTCTCCCCCAGGGCCGCGCCGCAGCAGGAGTATAGGATGTCAATCAGGGCAATTTGCCCTATGGTGAGGGGCATATCCACATTGACATGCTTTCCTGCATTTCTGGCTGTCGTGTACAGGTTGATGTCCGAATACCTTTGCAAAGGGGAAACGTTGTAGTCGCTGATGCTGATGACAGCGGCGTCCATCGCCTTTGCCGTATTTGCCGCCTGGATAATCGTCGATGTGCGCCCGGAGGAGGAGATCGCCAGCAACACGTCGCCCTTGCGCATCAGGGCTGCTTTCATCTGAAAGATTGTAGGATCGGCCTCTACAGAGCAGGGAATGCCGAGGCGCAGCAGCCGGGTGTGAGCGTAGAGGCCGCTCGCCGCCGATGCCCCCGAGCCTATGATGTAGAGCATATTCGCCTTGGTTATTGTGGCGACAGCGTTCTCCAGCGTCTCTAAATTCAGCAGCGCCGCACAGTCGGTAAGAATCCCCGAAAACAGGTGGAAGGTCTTTTCGCAAATCTGCCGGACAGACTCCCCGCGAACCAGCTCAAAGTCCGCAAAGTCAGTCTCCTGTGGGCCCGCGCTGATGATATCCTGCGTCAATCCCTTTTTGAAGCTCTTGTAGCCGTCAAACCCAAGCCCCTGACAGAAGCGGCACACGGTGGAGTAGCTGGTACCGGAATCTGACGCCAGCTGTGCAATGGTCATCTGCACCACAGACGCGGCGTTGTCCAGAATAAAGTCCGCCAGCGCCTTTTCCGCCGTGCTCATAGCGACATAGCGCCCCTGAATTTTCGTTAATATGCTGATGGAGCCAAAGTGCATCTGCGCCATATTGCCACCAAATTCTCCCCATGTTCCTCACAAACTATCCCAATGAAGTTTTCTGTATGCAACTATTATACACATTTCGCATTCAGAAAGAAAATGCTAGACGGAGCGGTCTGTGGAAAACAGCGCCTCGATGTTCGCCGTCGGCACGTCAGGCTCCAATCCCTGGCTGGACATCAGGATGTACCCGCCCTCTCTCCCCAGGGTTTCAATATAGGTGCGCACCTCTCCGCGAACCTCGTCGGGGGAGCCGTTGGGCAGCAGCCCCTGGGTGTCGATTCCCCCGTGAAAGGCGATTTTGCGGCTGTACTGCGCAAGCTCCTCCGGATACAGCCCGGGCACCTTTTGCAGGGGCTCCAGCACATCCACGCCGCACGCGATCAACTCCGGTATCAGAGGGGCGACCGCGCCGCAGGAGTGCTGCTGGTAGAACGCGCCGTGCTTGTGGGCGAGGTTCACCAGCTTTATCGTGTTTTCCCGGAAGAATTCCCTCCACATATCCACGGAAAACAGCAGGCTGATCTGTGTGCCGTAATCGTCGTGGGGGCGGATAAAATCAATCTGCCCGTCCGCGGCGGTGAGTGCACGCTCGTAATATTCCAGCTCAAACTCCGCCATTTTGGAGAGAATGCGCTTTGCCACATCCGGCTCCTCCAGCATGAGGACAAAGAATTCCTCCATGCTGATCAGGAAGGTGACAATCTGGAACGGCCCTTCGTGGCCGAAGACAATCGCTTTGTCCTTATATTTTTCGCACTGCCGCTTGATGCTCTCGTAGTCAAACCAATCCGGATTCGGCCAGCGGTGGGCGTCCACGTCGGCGATGGTCTTGCAGCCCTCCAGCGGGAAACGGGTCGTCATAAAATAGGAGTCGATTTCGGTGGTGTGGATGGTCTCCTCCCACCCCCAGTAAGTCTCCTTGACAAGATCACCCTTCTCATTCCGTCTGGTCGACAGCGGCGGGCCGCTGTACCGGCAGTGAATGGCCGCGATGTCGATGGCAAATTTGTCGTACAGCTGATCCGCCTCGGAGAGTCCGTACTCCCTCAGAAGTCTTTCAGTGACGCTGCCGACTGCCTCAAACGCGGCGGGCGTCCTGTCCGGCTTTTTGTGGCTTGCCGCCGCGCGGGCACGCTCTCTGGATGTCATGGTCGGGCCTCCTTTAGTGTGAATTGGTGAGCTCCCGGTATTCCGAGGGGAGCAGATTCTTGTGCTTTTTGAACACCCTGCGTAGAGTGTGACTGGAGTTGAAGCCGGTTTTTTCGGCGATCATATCCACCGAGAGCTTGGTCTCGGATAAAAGCTCGCAGGCCTTCTCAATGCGCAGACTCTCCACAATATTGGTGAAGGTCTTCCCTGTTTTCTGCTTCACAAAGCGGTAGAGGTAGGATTCGGCCTGACCCAGCAGGGCAGCCAGATCGCCCAGGTAAAAGGAAGAGTTGTCCAGATTGTTTTTGATCTGCTCAAAGACCGCGGCCAAAAGCTCCTCCTCCAGCTCGTCGTTTTCGCTCACGACCGAGTCGCAGATGTGGATGAGGAGGGTAATGACGTCCTGCACCATCTGCCCCCTGTCCCCCCAGGCCGACTCGTTGAGGAGGAATCCCGCCTCGTCGATCAGGTTCCGCTGGGAATTCTTGCGGCAAACCCGCAGAACGGTAAAGTAAATCCAGCGGTTGATCAAGGTCAAATCTCCCGCATTGTCCTCCTTATCCATGTGATGGGAGTAGATTTTCTTCACGACCTCCTCCACCTTCTCCCTCTGTCCGCTGGAGAGAATTTTGATCAGTGCGGCCTCTTCCTCGATGGGGTAGTAGAGGGCATTTTTCACATCCGCGCTGCTGTAGTACAGGATGCGCCCCCGCTCCTCGAAGAGATAGAGGCCCATCATGTTCCGCGTTCTGGAGTAGAGTTCGGACACGCTGTCCAACGAATCGCAGAAGCCCCCGCAGTAAAAGGCAAGGGCCGGATCGCCGTTGCCACCGATTCCCGTGCAGAGATCGTCCACTGCCTTTTCCAGCAGGATGCGACAGATGTCCTCGTCCTCGATGTCGAAGATCAGCAGGAACACCGTCTCCGTTGCGGATTTTTAGTAGCTGTAGGAGCGCATGAGCTCGTTGGCCGAGAAAAACTCCTTGATCAGGATTTTATCCTTCCGAAAGGCCGCGGCCACCTTCTCCCGGCTTTTCTTGGAGCCTGCGTTCTGCGGCTCCGGCGTCCTCACCGAAAGAAGGGAGTATTTCTTCCCAGAAAAGTTGCAGGAGACGTAGCCCGCATACTCCTGAATCTCGGTGCGGTCGGAGATGTTGCCCTCTATAATGCGCCGCACCAGGTCGGAGCGGGCCACCAGAATTTGCGATGCCAGCTGGGTTTCCAGCTTTTGCCTGCTGCTGATAATGTTTGAAAGGGAGTCCCGGATGTACTTGTAATCCCGCCGCGACTGCCCCTCCGGCAGGGTCACGTGGGATTCCTCAATGATGTGGAATATCTCCTTGACCGGCTTTGTATTGCGGTAGGCCATCACGGCGGCAAAGAGGATGCAGAGGACAATCCCGACGGAGGAGGTGACATAGGAGACCGTCTTGATATAGCCGATCTTGGAAAAAGCCAGATCCTTGGGCACAAACGCGCTGTATGTCCGGGAGCGCAGGGCATTGGATATCTGGATGCCCAGGTAGTCCGGGTGATAGCTGTCGGCGTCCTCCAGCTCGGAGAGCGCGGTGTTCCGATCCCTCGCCACATATTTCAGCAGGGTGCCGTCGGCCTCCGAAATGCGGGCAAAGCCCGTATCCCCCAGATTCATGTCGTTGAGGATGGTGGAAAATTGCTGGGTGTCGAGAATGAGAATCAGCTTGCCGTACTCGGACAGATGGTAGTCGGACAGGATGGGGGCCTGTATCACAATGACATCATAGGTGTTGTCAAACAGCACCAGCGGCATCTCAGGCAGGTACTGCAGCCCGCCGATCCGCCCGCCCGAGTAGACCGCGCCGTCATCCTCCAGGTGGAACATGGGTGTCAGGTACTCCATGCGGGAGTAGGGAAACCGGATGGACACAATGGAATCGGTGCGGTTTGCGTAAACCTGCAAGTCGATCAGCCCGATGGATTCTCCCAGGCCGCTATACGATTTCAGGGTGTTCGCCAGCTGCTGCGCCTTGTACAACTGGGAGGAGCCTTCGTAGGAGTTCGGCGTCTTGACATAGTCGATCACCGCCGGGTGGAAGGAGAGGGTCGTCAGCACGTTTTCCGCCACCTCAAACACGCTCTCCGCCCTGTTGCTGCACTGGGTCAGCAGGTTGTGGTTGTAGGCTTGAATCTCCTCCTCCATCACCTTCGCGGTCTGGTAATAGACAATGGAGAAGAGGGCAATCGGCAGAATAAGCATGATCAGCATGGAGAAAAAGAATATGGTGTATATCCTGTTTTTACGGAATAATTCCTTCATATCCTCAACCTCTCCGGCGATTTGGTCTCTCACCGCTTTCCCTGGGGTGCGGCGGAAAAGGCCGAGGGCCGGCCGGATTTCTCCGGTCGGCCATGGCCTTGCTGGGATTTATGGGCGGGTCATCCAGCCCTTCGGTATTTCTGTTACAGGAGCGGGCGCACGGTAGATCGCGCCGATTTCCTCAAAGCGCTGGGCCAGGTTGTCGTCCACGCCGCCGTCGGGGTTGGGCGAAATGTTCAGCATGCAGACGCAGTTCTGCTTTTGGGCGGGATAAACCTTGTTTTCCAGCGCCCACTCCGCGGTTTTCAGCGTCGCGGTGGGGTCAATCTCCCGCCAGAACCATGCGTCCGTCAGCTTTTGGGCGAGGGAGCCGGGGCCCACAAAGTCCGGGGGGATGTTCTGCCCGGCGTTGTTCTCAAAGACAACGATGTCGGAGTGATCCAGGTTCACCTCGCTGGAATGGTTGAGCACCAGACAATTCGGCTGAATGGAGTTGACCGCCTTTACCTCCTCAAAGGAAAGCTTGGCGTAGGAGGGGCCGCCCCAGGGGGCCTGCCAGCCATCCAGCAGCAGGAAGGGAATTTCCCCGTAGTTGGTCAGCAGCTCTTTGATCTGCCCCAGCAGGTATTCCTTGCTGCCCGGAGGAAAATTCGTGCGGGTGATGTTGTGGTGCAAATCCAGGATGGAGTAATCCAGGCCGGGAGCAAGGCCCTCCTCCCGGAAAATCCGGACATATTCCCCGACGATGTCCGTCTTTGTCGGCGCATTCTTCACGCAGTGATCGGTGTACTCGCTGGGCCAGAGGGAGAAACCCTCGTGGTGCTTGGTGACCAGGGCGGCAAAGTTCATACCCGCCGACTTGATCGCCTTCGCCCAGCCCCGGATATCCAGAGAGGGGATGTCCCAGTCCGCCGGGTCGAACACGCGGCGCTTGGGATCATCGCTATCCTCAATACCGATGTCCCAGTCCACCCGTTCCCCTTCGGAGAAGGCGAGGGTCGCACTGTTGAAGTGGATGTAGGCGCCAAACCGCAGGTTGACAAAATCCCGCTGGAGGTCAAGAAAACTCTTTGCCATAAATATGACCATTCCTTTTCCTTATTTGTACATCCGGTCGTAGGCGGTCTGGTAGATTTCCAGCAGCCGGGAGACCTTGTAGGTTTCCAGATTGTCCAGGTGTGTCTGCCAGTCCTTGTCCAAATCCCACTTGCCGGAAATGAAATTGAACATCATGTCGGAGTAGTAGGTGTCGTACTCCGCGCGGAGAATCGTGACCTCGCTCAACTCGTCCGCCGTGTGTTTGAGCAGCGGGAAGGCCAGTTCGTCGTGGGCGTAGGGCTCGTAGAGGTCTCTTGTGGTGGTGTGAAGCATGTACTCCATTCCCTCCGCGCTGTAGGGGTCGGTTGTGGGGTCGATCGACTGACCCATGCGCATAGCGGCGCTGAAATTGAAGATGCCCATCTGCGTCCAGCAGTCGTTGCGGGTCTTGCCCACATCGCCGCCGTAGGGGATCAGTGCCGTCCAGATAGCGGGCTCGCCGTTGAAGTCGCTCTCGCCCTCCTCGGCCCAGCGCCACGCCGCATCCTCCTTGCCGTTGAAGATATTCAGCATGGATTCGTCGGTGTAAAGCACGTTGGCCCACTGCATGGCGACTTCCGGCTCCTCACAGGCTGTGGTGACAACGAACGCGCCCTGGGTGGGGTACTGGGGAACGCTCAGGCAATACTGAGTGCCGTCGGGCCCTTTGAGGGGCTCCAGGGGCCGGTACATCTGGTACCGCTCGTCGCCGATTGTGCTGGCAAACTGGCCGCCGTAGCCCGCGGTCACAGCGCCCACCAGAGGGGCGTCGGGGTTCTCGACCAGCTTTTTCATCTGCTCGTTTTTCTGCGTCAGGGTGCCCTCGTAGATCAGGCCCTCCGAATACAGCTTGTTGATGTAGCGGAGGGCTTCCCGCAGCCGCTCGTCGCTCATGCTGTTGATGATCGTTCCCTCGCCGTCCATGGAAAAGCCCTGGTGGTAGCCGGTGAAGTAGAGGTAGGGGTAGAACAGGAAGTTGATGGATTGGGTGTACCAGCCGTCGGTATCGCCGGTCAGGGGGATTTCGTCGGCCAATCCGTTACCGTTGGGGTCGCCCTCCTTGAATGCTTTGAGGACTTCGTAGAACTCGTCGGTGGTTGTGGGGTAGTCGAGGCCCAGGGTCTGCATCCACTCGTCGTTGAGCCACATTTTCAGGCCTCTGGAGCAGTGGAAGCAGGGATTCAGGGAGGGCAGGCCGTAGATGTGGCCATCCACCTCCTTGAGCAGATCCATGCTCATTCCGGCCTCATCCATGGCGGTCTTGAGGTTGCCGCCGTACTGTTCGATCAAATCGTCCAGCTGGATCAGCACCTTGTCCTCCACGCCGTACTGGGTGATCTGGGCGCTCTTGATGTCGCAGTTGAGGAAGGCGTCCGGCAGATCGCCGCCGGCCAGGGTCAGCGCGACGATCTCGGCCACTCCCTCGCCGGAGATTTCTTCATAGATCACTTTTACGCCGGTCTTTTCCTCAAAATAGAGGCTCGTCTCGTTGGTGTTCATATTCTCGATGTTGGCGGGCTTGGAGACCATGATCCGCAGCTCTTTTTTCTCCCCGTCCAAAGACGCTTCGCCGGAACTGGAGGCTGATGTCCCGGAGCTGGACGCTGTCGTGTCCGACCCGGCCGGAGCGCTCGACTCCCCGGAGCTGCAGGCCGTGAGAAGCTGGCTGAACGCCAGGGTAAAAATCAATACCAGCAAAACCAGTTTTGTGCCATATTTTCGCTTCATACCCAATCTCCTTATCTATTATTGTACCATGTTCCTATCCTTTCAGCGATCCCATCATGACCCCCTTCACAAAATACTTCTGCACAAACGGATAGATGATCAAAAGAGGAAAACTGGAAACGACAATCAGCGCGTACTTCAGCACATCCCGCAGCCCCTGCTTCACCAGAATTTCCTCCATGTTGAAGGACATATCGGCGGACATGGAGTTGTTGATCAGGATATCCCGCAGGATGATCTGGAGCGGGTACTTCGCGGAGTCCTTCAAGAAGATCATGGCGTAGAAGTAGGAGTTCCACTGCCCCACAATGTTGTATAGCACCAGCACCGCAAGGATGGAGCCCGAGAGTGGCAGGACAATCCGGATCAGCTTGCCAAGGTGGCTGCAGCCGTCGATCTCGGCGGCCTCAAACAGCTCCTCCGGAATAGAGGATTGAATGTGGGTGCGCATCAGCACTATGTGGAAAAAGTTCAGCGCCACGGGAATCACCACCGCCGCCCTTGTGTAGAGGAGGCCTGTCCCCCGCACCACCAGGTAAAAGGGGATGAGCCCTCCCGAAAACAGGGTGGAAAAGAGGAACATCTTTGTAAGGACACCGTAGCCCACCAACCGTTTTCTGGACAGAGAATAGGCCGCCAGAACGGTTAGGCTGAGGCTGACAATCGTGCCGGTAACCGCGTAAAAAATGGTGTTCAGGTAGCCGGAGATGATTTGCTGGTTGGCGAACACCTGCTCGTAGGCATAGGTCGTAAACCCCACGGGCCAGAGCCACACGCGCCCCGATATCACCTGCTCGGATGAGCTGAATGATGCGCTGAACACATAGATCAGCGGGTACAGAACCGCGATGCCGATGAGGGTTAACAGTGTGTATACGACAATCCCAAAGATGGTGTCCCCGGGAGATTTCCTGATCCGTACTTGTCGAGTCATATCATCCACCCATTCCGCCGCCAAAGACGGCACAGAATACCAAGCCAAACAGGGTTTGACCGGAAAAACAAGGCTTTGCCGCTAGAAGGAAAGCCGCGCTCCTCACCACAGGCTGGTGTCGCCGATGCGCCTGGCGACGGAGTTGACTGCCACCAGGAAAACTGTGTTCACAAGGGAGTTGAAAATACCCACCGCGGCGGAAAACCCATATTCCAGGTTCACAAGCCCCAGCTTGTAGGTGTAGGTGCTGAGCACCTCCGAAACCCGCAGGTTGGCGGGATTCTGCATCAGGTACACTTTTTCAAACCCGACGCTCATGATCGACCCGCAGCTGAGGATGAACAGGATGGTAAATGTCGGCAGCAGCAGGGGGAGGTCGATCCGCAATATCTTTTGAAAGCGGGAGGCGCCGTCAATCTTGGCCGCCTCGTAAAGGCTCTGGTCGATGGAGGCGAGCGCCGAAATGTAGATGATGGCGTTGAAGCCTGTACTCTGCCAAATCCCTGACCACACGTACACCGACCGGAAGTAGTCCGCATTGCCAAAGAAGTCCACCGCCTTTCCACCCACTGCGGTGACCAGCATGTTCACAATTCCGGTGCGGACATCCAACAACTGCATGAGTATGGAGACCAGCACGACGGTGGAGATAAAATAAGGCGCGTAGGTGATCATCTGCACCGCCTTTTTGTAGCGGACGGATGTGCACTCGTTGAGCAGGATAGCCAGCAGAATCGGGAAGGGCGCCCCCGCCAGCAGAGAGTATAGGCTGATCATCACCGTGTTCTTGATATTGTTGATTGCCGACGGCGTGGTGAAGAACCGGATAAAGTTGTCAAAGCCCACCCACGTGCTGCCAAGCACGCCCCGCACGGGGCTGAACTTTTGAAAGGCGATCAGCACGCCGTACATGGGGAAGTAGCTGAAAATGATGAGAAAGGCCAGGGGAAGCAACAGAAACAGGTAAAGCTGATAATCCCGCTTCATCATCTGAATCTTTTTTTTGCGGTTATACCGCCTGCCATCCTTCGCCGATGGCTTTGCCCCTGCCTTCATAATTCCATCTCCTCGTTGCAAAATATTTTTTGTATACAACTGACTAAAAAATGATTTTTGTTTGAAATTGAATGTCTCTTATGCACTAATAGTAACGATGCGTTCATAAACTGACAAGGTTGAATTTTTGATAAAGCCACAGGGGGAAAACTGCACCCCATCGTGAAAATCGGCTTTGCAACGCCATTCTCTTCATTCGGAAAGGTACAGATTTTGCATGGTTCAAATTACACAGGCGCAGTTTCGCTCAAAAAATATATACCAACCTGTATTTGTGCCTTTTCCACACAATATTGCAGCAAATAAACACCGGGATTATCAATTCGGATAATCCCGGTGTCTGCGGACTGCGTCTCTTGCCCTATTGTATGTTCATCCTATTCCACATAAAAGAGATGAAGGATTTCCAGTGTTGGCAGGCTGATGACGGAGGCATTCCCCTGGCGGCGCACCTCCAGCTCCTGCCCCGTGACAGCCATCACGGCCCTGTTGACCGCAAAGGGCACTGTCACCTCAATGCCGGGCATTGGGGCGATGGGAGCAGTTTCCTGCTGGTTGATCGCCGCGAAGTACCGCCTGCCCTCTTTTGTCCAGCTCAGGACTTCCACAAACGCCGGGGAGTTGGAGGAGAACACCAGCTCTCCGCACAGCTCCCGAACCATCCTGCCCACCACCTTCCGGCTCATGTAGGGCCTTGAACTCTCGATGGGGGCGGCAACCCACAGGATTTTGCCTCCATTTTCGCCCACCTCTTTGAGAATCGCGGCAGGGTGCTCGGTGTGAATACCCGGCGGATCGGAGTGAATGGCGGAGAATTCCTTTTTGCCGGTCATGGTGTAGGGGAGAGTGATGGTGGCCAGCAATTCGTAGCTGCCCGAAAAGCGCATGAGCTCTTGGCCGCTCTGAACCGCCATGGGGGACTGGGCATCAAAATCCGTGAAGAACCGTTTTCCTTCCACCGTGGGGTTCATGTAGGTCACTTGATGGTCTGTGGTGCCGAGGTTGACTGCGTCCAAAAGCTCCAAAAGCCTCGGATGGCCCAGGTGGCCGCTGATGTAGAGGTTGCCGCCGCCTGCAACGTAAGCCTCGATGGCCCCCATCTCCTCGTCCCGCACGTTGAGTACGTTGGGAATCACCAGGAGCTTATCCGCGCTCGCTCCCAGTTTTTTGCTGGGGACAACATTGAAAGGAATATTTTCATCCCGTAAAATCTGGGCCATCCGCACGGGATTGTGAATGTATTCCTGAATGCGCCCAGGGGGATTGGCCTCCGGGCAGACAGGATCGCCGTTTTCGCTGCGGTCATATTTGGAGCGGCTGGAAAACCAGATCGCCACATTGCTGTGCATGTCGCCGCCCACAAAGGGCTCGTATTGGGAGGACTGCTCGAACACCCTTTTGACGACTCCCCTGTAGACGCTTTCGGTCAGGGTGCCGTCCGGGTTGGCGCCGTCGCAGATGGAGAAGGCGCCGTCGTGGACAAGGGCCGTGACTGCGTGGAGCAGCAGCTCCTCCTCACTCTTGGTGGTGGTGTGATAGCTGAGCCCCGGGTCGCACCGGGAGGAGATGTACACAAAGGGGAGGGTTTTGCTCAGGTTGCGGTAATACTTGCAGATAAAGGTCTGCTGCAGGTATCCCCCGTAGAGGTCGCCCCCCACGTAGTCGGAGGCCTCGGCCACCAAATCCGTGGTGCCGCTCCGCCAGCTCCCCGTCGCGGAACACATATTGTGCTCACAGGTCACCTCGGGGCGGACAGCCTTGACACAGCCGGTGGAGAACTCGCAAAAATCGGCCATCCACTCCTCCCGCAGCTCCTGGTAATGCCGGAAACTGGGGTCGTCCCAGTCGACGGTTCTGGGCAAGTCCCGTCCGGTTGCCTCCCAGTATTTCTTCCGGCAGCTGGGACAGAAGCAGGGTTCCGCCCAGAACGGCATATCCAGGAAGATGGTCTCAAACTCGTAGTTTTCCGTGATCTCGGTCAGACAGGCCTTCACATACGCCCGGTAGTCCTCGTTGTTGGGGCAGAGAATCCCGTAGCGGCCCTTGCGGAACATGGAGTGGCTGTGGTATGCCTCGCATTCCCGGGATGTCCTTCCTTCCCCGTTGACCGCCCGCCATTCCGGGTGCTCCTCATAGGCCCAGTTGTCAAAGCTCTGGGAAAAATAGGCCATGACCGCGATGCCGTCGGCGTGGCAGAGGTCGATCATCTCCCTGACATAGTCTCTCCCCTTGAGCCCTCTGTGCATGCGGCCGATCTTTGTGGGGTAATGGGCCAGGCCGGTGTGGGTGCGGCATTTGACCACAATCTGCTGCGCGCCCGCGTCCTTGAGCAGCCCCACCAGCTGCGGGGGATTCACCTTGGAGAGAAAATCCTCATGCCAGTCGTCGATGTGCATGTCCAAAAAGATTCGCCTGTAATTGCCCTTTGTCCACATATGAAAATCCTCCTTATTTATTCCTCTATCTTTGTCAGACGATCCAGCGAAAGACCGTCCTCCGGTACAAATTGCCGCCAATAGGCCACACTCTCCCTCAGCCTGGTCAGGATTTCATCCGGCCTGTCGGCGGTACCGGAAAAGAGTTCCAGCGTCAGATAGATGTCATCGACCCTGGGCGGCATACCGGGCTCCTGCTCCCGCTCATAAGAGGCGCGGAGCGCCCTCAACACATCCTCTCCCCGAACCCTGCCGCCTCTGTTTTGCTCTTCGGTGAACGGCAGATGCCGGGAAGAAAAGCCGTCGGTCTGCTGCAGGTGAATGATAGGGGAATAGCAGCCAAACTGCTCCAGCCAGGCGGTGGTGTCGCTGTCTTGCTCCGTGGCAAAGAGATAGGAACAATCGTCCTGTGCAGCAGCCACATCCGCCAAGTGCTTTTCCTCACGGGCTGGATCATCGACCGCTTTCCAAAACGCGTTCAGCGCGCTATCCGGCCCAAGC
Organism: Oscillospiraceae bacterium; assembly: GCA_047973265.1. Classification (GTDB taxonomy): domain Bacteria; phylum Bacillota; class Clostridia; order Oscillospirales; family Ruminococcaceae; genus WRAV01. The sequence continues at coordinate 5,569 of JBKEBS010000107.1, read as the reverse complement.
CAGGGAAGTGGCGCGACGGAATCCCTTCTGCAAACAGCCACAGCCTCCCGCAGCTGCTCCGTGGGCGGCCGCAGGAAGCGGCTCTGCCCCACCTGGTGGCCGACATCCACTGTCACATAGAAGGGATGGCGAGATCTCGCGTTGACCTCCCGGAGCAGCTCTGCCGCCCCCTCCAGCGTCCACGGGGGCTGGTGGGGAGAATACATCAGCTCCACCCCGGCGGTTCCTATTCCCCGGCTGCCGCCGTAATCCGCCACCTGAGCGAGGGCGTCGTACAGCTCCCTCATGGCGCGCCGATACGCGGAGGGGGATTGCAGCGTCTCCTGGGGGAGTGCATGACAGAAAAAGCCGATGTTCGCACCCAGCTCTCCAGCCAGATCGCACATGGGATAGAGCCAGTTTTCCAGCATGTGGCGGCGGATGCGCCTGTCCGGGTGGCAGAGCCCCAGCGTGGCGTATGTCCCGTGGCCGGAGTAGAGCTGCTTTACATTGACGCCGGTTTCCCCGGAAGCTGCCCTTACCTTTTTTGCCCATTCCGCCCGGTAGTTGGGAGGAGTATACAGAAAGTCGCACTCAGTGTCGGCGCTGGCCTCAACATATCGGAGCCCCAGCTCCCCGGCGATGGACAGCCATTCCCCAGGCTCTGTCCATCGCTTGGATGCAAAGCAGATATCGATGGCCAGGTATATCTTCGGGTACAAAGCTTCCCCTCCTCCGGTTTTTGGAATACCCCAAGTCTATACACGGCTGTTAAAAATATCAACAATCACGCCTGATTTGATATAAATAATCTCAAATATCAGCTATCTGCCAAAGATTGCGGCAATCTATTTGTGGGAAACGATGTGAATTTGAAATGACCGGCAATCATTCTTGTTCTTCCTTCACGCCGGTTATAATTCCACACAGATTCCTAACAGCTCAAATCATGCTTCCAAAATCGGCAGTAATAATAAAGCCATACCAAATGAAAGGAAGGTATGGTCATGAAAAGCAAAAAGAGAAACGGGAAGATGATCGCGATAAACACTGCTCTGGCTATCGCGCTGGTTGCAGGCAGCTCAGTCACAGCTTTCGCTGCATCTTCGACGGACACAACAGGCAGCGACACCACTGCCACAACCTATGGCTATCTCACTGGACAGCAGAAGAACAGCGACAGACATGCAGTATTCGAGACAGCGGCAAGCCTTGCGACAGATGAGGAACGGGAAGCATATCTCGAGTCACAGGGGATTGGCGGCGAATACAGCACAGCGCAGCACCTCGACATGGAAGAGCTTGTCACGGCAGGAGTGATCGACCAGGCGACAGCAGACAGCATCCAAGCCTATGCTTCCGGCAAGCACGACAAGATTCATGCCCGCTATGACAGCATGGAGGGCATGACAATCGACGAGCGAGTTGCACTTTATGAGAGTGCCAAAAGCGACAGCTCTGCCGGTGACTCGGTGGACGAGTTGGTGAGCGCCGGCATCATCACTCAGGAGCAGGCTGATGCAATCAATGCCTATCTCGGTGAGTAATCCGGCACCGCAATGAAAAGGTGCAAATTGACGCGGCTTCATGCTGCGTCAATTTGGCATTTGGTGTATAATGAACAAGAAGAAAGGGGGCGTTTTCATGGTGAAAATTCTGATTGTGGACGATGAGCCGGACATTCATCAGCTGGTTCGCAGATATGCAGAGCGGGAAGGGTACGAGACAATGGAAGCCTCCGACGGCCTAGAGGCTGTTGCCCTCTGCCGTGACAACGACTTCGACATCATCATCATGGATGCTATGATGCCGGAAATGGACGGCTTCACCGCCTGCAAGGAAATTCGCAAAATCAAGGATATTCCCGTGTTGATGCTGTCTGCCCGCGGCGCCGAATACGACAAGCTATTCGGGTTTGAGGTGGGTGTGGATGACTATGTGGTCAAGCCCTTTTCCCCAAAAGAACTGATGGCGCGCGTCAGTGTCATTGTAAACCGGCACAAGACACAACCTGTTCAAACTAGGGAACAACTACTGTTTGGCGGATTGCAGATCGACAGGTTGGGGCACAATGTGTTTGTGGAGAGAGCAAAAGTCGAGTTGACAGCCAAAGAATACGACCTGTTGCTCTATCTTGCCGAAAACAAGGGGATTGTTCTGACACGGGAAAACATCCTGAACGCCGTGTGGGGCTATGAATATGAGGGCGACGACCGAACTGTGGACTGGCAAATCAAACTGCTCCGCGGCAAGCTGGGCGTCTGCCGCGGCTACATTGTTACAATACGAGGGGTGGGGTATAAGTTTGAAGTGGAACCCTAAATCCTTCGGTGTGAAGCTGTGGCGCTATTTCATTTTGTTTGCGGTCGTCATATTGGGAGCGCTCTGGCTGCTCCAGACAGTTTTTCTACAGAGCTTCTACAACAGCATGGTCATCAGGAATGTTGAGGATATTGCCGCACAAATTGCGGAGCAGCAAGACAGTGAGGATTTCGGCAGTTTGCTGGACAGCTTGGCTTCAAAGAACTCCCTGCTGATTTTCCTCACTGACCAACAGAAAAATGTGCTATACAGCACCGATGAGCACAGCGATGTCTACAAAGAGGACTGGGAAGAAGAAAATACAAACAGTGAGGAAAGCAATCCCTACCGGAACCCGGATGAGATTTTGAACTGGCAAATTGGCGCCTCCCGCAATCTCCACCTGCCCGGTGACTACGACACTTTTTTGCAAAGACTGTCTGAAAGCGGGGATGGCACTGTCGGATACACACTGGAAAACGGCTCCACCTATATTTACGGGATGATCCTGCCGACAGCGTCGGGCGGGAAGGAAAACATTCTCTACATCAGCACGGCGCTGGGGGCGGTCAACGCCACAGCCGATATCCTGCGCGTGCAGCTGATATGGGTTACAATCTCCTCCCTCGTCCTCGCTTTTGTAATTGCGTTTTTCCTCTCCCGGCGTTTTGCAAAGCCGGTTTCCGCCATTTCCATGCAGGCAAAGCAGATGGCGAACGGAAGCTTTGACGGCAGCTTTGAAAAGGGCTTCTGTTCGGAGCTGGACGAGCTTTCGGACACTCTGGGCCAAACGGCAAATACTCTTGCAAAGACCGACAGCTTCCGTCGGGAATTTCTCGCCAATGTGTCCCACGATCTGCGCACGCCGCTGACCATGATGCGGGGCTATGCCGAAATGGTGAGAGATATCTCATGGAAGGATGGGGAAAAGCGGGAGCAGGACTTGTCCATCATCATCCGGGAGGCTGACCGGCTGACCGGGCTTGTGAACGACATTCTGGAGTACACTCTGCTGCAATCGGGCACCCAAGAGCTTATATTTGAGGAGCTTGACCTCAGCCGAACGGCGCAGGAGGTTATCGCACAATTTGCACCGCTTTGTGAGCGCGACGGATATGTCATCGAGGCGGCAGTGGAGCCCGATCTGTGGGTTTGGGGCAACCGGGAGCAGCTTTCGCGGGTGCTGTACAATCTGATCGACAACGCCGTCAGCCATGCAGGGGAAAAGCGAAGGATTCAGGTTGTGGCAAAGCGCATAGCCTCCACCATTCGGGTAGAAGTGTGCGACTTCGGAAATGGCATTCCGCAGAAGGAGCTCCCCTATATCTGGGAACGGTACTTCACCATGCGGCAGCACAAGCGCAACGAGAAGGGATCGGGGCTGGGTCTGGCGATCTCCAAGGAGATTTTGCTGGCCCACGACGCACAGTTCGGGGTGGAGAGCACCGTGGGGCAGGGCAGTACCTTTTGGTTTGAGATAGCACCACAAAAACGCACTTGACTATTAGTCAAGTGCGTTTTTTATTGCATGCGGCCATGTATTTACGCAAATAGTCAATATGAATGATATTGATCGGATATACTGCAATAATCTTCAACGTTTGTATCACTTTATGTTTGAAACATGATTATTCATAATATTTGCCAGTGATGTGCTTAATCTGAATTTGATTGACCGCAGTTCCTTTCACCATATTTTAAAGTAATGTATTTGCGGCAAGTTGCGGGGTGTATTTTTACACTATTTCCATCAAAATCATCTTTTTAATATCAAGGTTATCAACCAGTGCAGCCATACCTGAAAGAATGACACTTTGAAATTTTGGATTGGTGTCGCAGGGTTTGCCCTCCGGGTCAAGCAGCAAGCCATCCATTTCGTAGATGGACATGCTTACTCGAGGTTCCACCATAATGTTGTCAATTCATTGACCCTTCGGTAACCCGTAAAAGTAAATGCAGCCGTGATGGCTTATGAAATGAAGCGGAGTGATATATGTATTTGATTGTCTTATCTTTCAAAGACATATCATTATAATATAAGCATATCGATGTGCAGAATAAAAAGGTCAAACAGCATGCCGCCAAAGTGGGGGCATCGGCCGTCGAAGACTCGTGGCACCACTATATACCTCAAAACACCATGCTCCTGTTTGCTGCGGTTCTATAGCGTCAACGGTAGATACAGCTACCACTACATTTTCGAGCTCCTGTTTTGCTTATTGCTTCTTATGTTGATTATAAAGCTAGAGTTCAATCTCATTTACAGATACCTTTATCAAGATAGATGTGGATTATTTTTTTAAAAAGCCTTGCTTGTTAGCTTAGCTCATAAGCTATACTATATGCAGGAGGTGATTATGATGGAAAAACACAGGGCAATACCGCAAGGCTTTATGACGGTAGGAGAAGTTGCTAAAAAACTGAACACGACTGTGTTTACCCTGCAATACTACGATAACAAAGATATTCTCAAACCGTCCTGCAAAAGCGAAGGAGGGCGTAGGCTATACACACACAGGGATGTTGTGATTCTCCATCAGATTCTGTCTATGAAGTATTTGGGGTTTTCGCTTGAGGACATAAAAACGCATCTGCCCTCTATTGAACCCCCGGAGGATGTGGCAACCATCCTGTCAGAACAGGCTAATTCAATCCGTGCCAAGATCAGCTCGCTTACCGATGTGCTGGATGCCACAGAAAAGCTGAAAGCAGAAGTATCGCAAATGAAAACAGTGGATTGGGAAAAATATTCTGATATTCTCGTTCTCTTGCAATCAAAGCATGAGTTTTATTGGGCCATTAAGTATTTGGGCGACAAGTTCCTTGACCGCGCCCACAGCATTGATAGGCAAGGTCAGGAATCCATCGTGAACGCTCAAAAACGGTTGCTCGAAAACGCTGGTGTGCTTCAAAAGAAGGGGGTGTCTCCCGAAAGTGAAGAAGCACAAGCGCTTGCCAAGGATTATTGGGACATAGTGATGGTGTTTACCAATGGTGATAAGAGCCTGCTGTCAGAACTGTTTAGGTTTGGTGATGAACTGGTCAACCCCCAAAAATGTATACAGAAATAAAGTTAGACTTAAGCAGAGATGAGCACGGTTTGAGGGGCTGGTGGCAAATAGCCCAAAGAGCTGTGGGGCCTGATGGAATTGTATGTAGCAACCCAGTGTCTGGTAAGGATTTCGGCTTCCAACAGGGTATCAAAAATCTCACCGTTTAAGAACTCATCCCGCATCTTGGAGTTAAAACTTTCGCAGTATCCATTTTCCCAGGGACTACCCGGTTCAAT
>JBKEBS010000106.1:0-47451 GCA_047973265.1 Oscillospiraceae bacterium | reverse complement strand
GCGGCTATTCAGCTCTGCGGCTTTTGTCAAACGATCCAGCAGAACGGATTTTTCCTCATATTCTTGCCGTTTTCCGAGTTGTAAAGCTAAATCCCCTTTCAGATTGGCCAGCTGTGCTCGTTGGGCTTCTGAGCGCCTTGCATCTGACAAGTCAATTTCTTCACGGCGCTGTTCCAAAAAGGAAATATCGCTGTCTGTCTGGGCCAAATGCTCTTTCTCGGCACTTATTAACGGGGTAATCTGCTCCGCCAGCACTGGGTAGGTAAGGTAGTTGTCAGCTTCTTCGCGCTCCAAAAAGCCAAGCTTGCCGAGATCTTCCACACAGTGCAAAACAGTTTGTCTGGTGACGGAAAGTTGTGCCTCCAACCCCTTTTCCGACGTTTCCAGTCGCTCGCCAAAGTCGCTGAAAACGGAGGTGGAAAAGATTTGCGAGAAGATTTTTTGCTTGTCGGTACTGTTTGCCTCAATCAGCTTGCGAAATTCGCCCTGGGCAAGCAATACCGTCTGCTTAAACTGGTGATAATCCAGCCCCAGCAATTCTTCGATGCGCCTTGTGACGGCTGTCGCCTTGGTCACCACCTCACCGTCCGGGAGGTGAAGCTCCGCTTGCTCATTTACCGTTTTTGTACCTTCACCCCGCTGTTTCGGCGCGATCTGCTGCGGGGAGCGGAGCACCGTGAAGCACTCGCCGTGAAGGGAAAACGTGAACTCCACCCAGCAACTCTCGTTCTCATCGGCATGCTGACTTTTGAAGGACTGGGTGGCCCGGTTGTCGCCGCTGGCTCTGCCGTAGAGGGCAAAGGCGATAGCGTCGAACAGCATGGTCTTTCCCGCACCGGTCTCACCGGTTATAAGAAATAACTTAGAGGCGCCAAGCGCAGAAAAATCAAGAACCTGCTTTTCTGCAAAGGGGCCAAAAGCGTTTAGTGTGAGCTTGACCGGCTTCATTTGGCTGTCCACTCCTTTCAGCGGTTTTGGGATATCATTTATCCTCCGGCTCGGTCTCCATCTTCTGGATGGTCTCCTGTATCAGTCTTCGCTGCTCAGATGACGGTTCGTCTCCCCGGATTTCGCGATAAAACCGCAAGAAAAGTTCTTCAGTGGAGAGTTTTTCTCGTTTTGCCTGGAGGTTGATCTCCCTGGAGCTGTCGTGTCTGCTGGCGGAAAAGCTCAAGCCCAACAGACGAGGGAAAAGAGCGCGCAGCTTTTCCATGGCAAATGGAACCTCCTCGCCCTGAATCTCTGCAAAGACATAGTCGCCAAAATCGGGATTATCCCTGTGAAAGGCGGGGTCTAGCAGATCGGTCAACTTCCCTGACACCGTACGCACCTCTCTGAGGGGCGGCACCGGCAAAACCTCTGTCCGAATTGCCTTGCCCTCAATGTCCAGCAGTGTCACAGACTTACTCTGCCGCTCCTCTGAGAGGGAATACTTGAGGGGGGAGCCGCTGTAGCGCACACGCTCCTGCTGTGTCCACTGGGGGGCGTGCAGATGCCCCAGTGCGACATAGTCAAAGGGCGCAAAGTGGGCGGCATCCGCTATGTCGATGCCCCCGATATTCAGCTCCGAGTCGGATGTGATCATGGCCTTATCGCCTGACGATGCGCCCAGCATGGAAAAAAAACCGTGGGCCATCAGGATATTGCAGGCGTTCTCCTCCAGTCGGGAAGTGTTTTCCTCCAGAATGGCCCGATAAGCGTCGTCAAAGGTGCGAATTTCGCTGTCGGCGAGCAGTGCGCGCACATCCGCCGGGTGCAGATAGGGGAGGAGATGGACATGCAGAAGGGTGCCATCCTTCTCCAACACCGCTTTCTGGATTGTCTTGACTGGCTGACCGGCAATGTGATACCCCGCGCCGCGGTACAGACTGCTCCCGAATTCCAGCCTGCTGGCGCTGTCATGATTTCCCGCAATTGCCAACACCGGCACACGGAGCTCGGCCACCACGCGGGTCAGAAAATCATCGTAAAGCCGCACCGCCTGGGCGGAAGGAACAGGGCGGTCATAGATGTCGCCTGCAATCAGCACGGCGTCAACTTCCCGTTCCTCGATCAGCACGACGAGCCAGTCGAGAAAAGCCTGCTGGTCCTGCAGCAGCGAGTATTCAAATAAAGTCCGGCCCAAGTGCCAGTCGGAGGTGTGCAAAAGGCGCAAAAAGGCTTCCCCCAATCGGTAAAATGTGGTATCATAATAAGCGAACTTTATTGCATATTGTAACGCCCTTTTTGAGATTCGTCAAAGGCCGTATGCCGTGGTCGAGGGGGCTTGCAATATGGATTGGTTTGTGTTATAATTGTTCGGAAAACGCATGCTCGAAGCTTGTCATTGACGGGCTTCACGTCTTCGGTCAGTGGTGGTGCGGAAGCGTTCCGCACGATGGCCGGGCAAAAGACAGGGCAGAGGTTTAACCTAAAGGAGGATTTATCAATGAGCGTAGTATCCATGAAGCAACTGCTTGAAGCAGGTGTCCACTTCGGGCACCAGACCCGCAGGTGGAACCCTAAAATGGCGCCCTTTATCTTTACAGAGCGCAACGGCATCTACATTATCGACCTGCAGAAGACCGTCCGCAAGCTGGAGGACGCCTACATGTTTGTCCGCCAGGTCGCTGAAAACGGCGATACCATCCTGTTTGTCGGCACAAAGAAGCAGGCAGCCGACTCGATCAAGGAAGAGGCTATCCGCGCCGGTGCGAACTTTGTCAACGCCCGCTGGCTGGGCGGTATGCTCACCAACTTTGGCACCATCCGCACCAGAATCGATCGTCTCCGCCAGCTTCGCGCTATGCAGGAGGATGGAACATTTGACCGCTTGACCAAGAAAGAAGCTGCAAAACTGACCCTGGAAATTGACAAGCTTGAGAAGTTCCTGGGCGGTATTGAGAATATGGAAAAACTGCCCGGCGCACTGTTTGTCGTCGATCCCCGCAAGGAACGCATCGCCGTGGCCGAAGCCCGCAAGCTGGGCATCCCCGTTGTCGCCATTGTCGACACCAACTGTGATCCCGATGAAATCGATTACGTGATTCCCGGCAACGATGATGCAATTCGCGCTGTCAAGCTGATCAGCCAGGTGATGGCCAATGCCTTCATCGAAGGCAACCAGGGCCGTGACGCCGCTGCCGCTGCCGAGCAGGACAATCAGCAGGAAGCCGAAGAAGCTGCCGAGGAAAACAAGCAGTTCTAATCCGATTATATGAGGGGTGTGGATTTGACGGCAAAGCTGTCAAATCCACCCTTCTTTACCACTTTGATCAACATGAAAGGATGTTTGTATGATGGCTAATTTTTCCGCTAAAGATGTACAAGCCCTGCGCGAGAAAACCGGCGTAGGTATGATGGAGTGTAAAAAGGCACTTACCGAGGCTGATGGGGATATGGAGAAAGCTTCCGAGCTGCTCCGCGAGAAAGGTCTCGCCGCCGCCGCCAAAAAGTCCGGCAGGATCGCTGCCGAGGGTATTGTCCACGCGATTGTGGACGACACCAACGGCGTAGGCGTGGTGCTGGAGGTCAACTCTGAGACTGACTTTGTTGCTAAAAATGCTGACTTCGTTGCCTTTGTGGAGGAGGTTGCGCGCACAATTGCCAGCGTAAATCCCACCGATGTTGATGTTCTGCTTGAGACCAAGCTGAACAATTCCGACATGACTGTGGGCGAGGCCCTGCGGGACAAGATTCTTGTCATCGGCGAGAATCTGAAAATTCGCCGTTTCGAGCGCTATGAGGGAGTTATCGCCACCTACATTCACAGCGGCGGTCGCATCGGCGTCATGGTGCAGTTCAAGACCGAGAAGCAGGTTGCCGAAAACGAAGCATTCCAGACCTTTGCAAAGGATGTCGCAATGCAGATCGCTGCTGCCAATCCCCAGTATATCAGCCGCGATGATGTCCCCGCAGAGCTTGTGGACAAGGAGAAGGAAATTCTCACTGCCCAGGCCATGAACGAGGGCAAACCCCAGAATATCGCTGAGAAGATGGTTCAGGGCCGCATTGGCAAGTTCTTCAAGGAAATCTGTCTGCTGGAGCAGCCCTACGTCAAGGATGGCGACATCTCCGTAGGCGAGTATGTGGAGAAAACCGGCAAAGAGCTGGGCGCGAAAATCACAGTGGAGAGCTTCACCCGCTTTGAAAAGGGCGAAGGCCTGGAGAAGCGTGAGGATAACTTCGCTGATGAAGTTGCCAGTATGATGAAATAACTGCCGACCAGGCATAAAACCCCTTCACACTCGTGAGGGGGGTTTGCACATTGTATCGACAATCTGTGCTTTACGAATGTTCGTTTCCATGTTATACTCAAAAAGCTTTAAAACTCCCGATTTCCGAGGTCAACCGATATCTGACCTCAGAGAGGAATGATCAGCTAGTGCCCAGCATCATCGACGTTTTGACCGTCATCATTTATGTTTTGCAGGTCGCGAGCATTGTCGCCGTCATCTTCTTGGAGCGGCAGGAGCCTGTCACAACCCTTTCCTGGGTTCTGGTGCTCAGCTTCCTTCCCATTGTGGGGTTCATTCTCTACATATTTTTGGGACGCGGCCTCAAATTCTATGTCAACCGCAAGCTGCGCATCCGCAAGGAGTTGCAGCGGGGATTGCAATCAGATACCTTTCGCGGGCAACGGGAATTGTACCTGATTCCCAGCCATTCGAAAACAGAGAGATACCCATTTCACGATCCTCTCATGCACCATTATTCGGGCCTGATTGTGGCGAATCACAGTTATTCTGACGCTATTTACAGCCAGAACAACATGTTGAAAATCTACATAGATGCCGCCGAAAAATACAGCGACTTGTTTCGGGAAATCGATGCGGCGAAGGACAGCATCCATCTTATTTACTTCATCATCAGCAACAACAATGCCGGGCACGAACTGGTAGAGCGTCTGACCCAAAAAGCAAAACAGGGCGTTACCGTGCGGCTTATTTATGACGAGTTGGGCAGCATTACCACACCGCGCCACATGTTTCGTTCCCTTGTGGAGGCAGGCGGGGAAGTATACCGCTTTTTTCCTCTCAAGCTGGGCAGCTTGCTGCACGCCAACTACCGCAACCACCACAAGATCGTCGTCATCGACGGTAAAACCGCCTATACGGGGGGGATGAATGTAGGGGATGAGTACCTGGGGCTGCACCACCGCAAGACACCCTGGCGGGATACTCACATGCGCATCACGGGCTCCGCGGTGGAGACATTGCAGTTTACCTTTTTGATGGATTTGTTTTATGCCTCCAACAACCGTGCTCTGATTGAATCCTGCCTGACCTCGCGCTATTTCCCCATGCCGTTGCAGACAAAAGGCATCGGCATGCAGATGGTCTCGTCGGGCCCTGACGACAACAATGAGGCGATCAAGCGCGGCTTTGTCAAGATGATCAGCTATGCCCAAAAAACGCTCTACATCCAAAGCCCCTATCTGATGCCGGATGAGCCTGTCAAGGAGGCCATACAGACGGCGGTTGCGTCAGGGGTCGAGGTCATCCTCATGTTGCCGGGAATCCCCGACAAAAGAACCGTCTACTACGTCACCTATTCCTACATTCAGACAATGTTGGATTATGGCGTCAAGGTGTATATGTACGATGGATTCCTTCACGCCAAGATGATGGTGATCGACGACACAATCTGCACCATTGGCACCACCAATATGGATATGAGGAGTTTTCGGCTGCACTTTGAGCTGAACAATTTCATTTATGACAGCACAGTGGCCAGGCAGTGTGGCGATATCTTCCGTGAGGACTTGAAGCACTGCACTGAGATGACACCGGAGCGGTATGCGGCGCGTGGCAAATTCCAGATGTTTAAGGAAAGCCTGCTGCGGCTTCTGGCGCCAATGATGTAGCAAAAAGGAGCCCACGGAAGTGGACTTCTTTTCTTTTATTCAAATTGACTGCGGTACAATTCCGCGTAGAAACCGTTTTTGTCAAGCAGCTGCCGGTGCGTTCCCGTCTCCACTATCTTTCCCTTGTCCAACACCAGAATGAGATCGGCGGAGACAATGGTGGACAGGCGGTGGGCGATGACAAAGCTGGTTCGCCCCTGCATCATCTTGAGGAAGGCCCTCTGCACCCTGATTTCGGTGAGAGTATCGATGGAGCTGGTGGCCTCATCCAGGATCAGCATGGAGGGATTGGTCAGCATAACTCTGGCGATGGTCAGCAGCTGCTTCTGCCCCTGGGAGAGGTTGCCGCCATCTTCGTCCAGCATGGTGTCGTATCCTTTTGCCATTCGCTTGATGAAGGAGTGGGCATGGGAGAACCTTGCTGCACTCTCGATCTCCTCTTGTGTGGCATCCGGCCGCCCATAGGCGATGTTTTCCCGGATGGTGCCGCGAAACAGCCATGTCTCCTGCAACACCATGCCAAAGCTCCTGCGCAGGCTATCCCTGGTCACAGCGGTGATGTTGCCGCCATCCACTGTAATCGCACCGGCGTCGATCTCGTAAAACCGCATAAGCAGGTTCACAATGGTGGTCTTGCCAGCCCCGGTGGGGCCGACAATTGCAATCAGGTTGCCCGGCTTCGCCTGAAGGGTCAACCCCTTGATCAATTCCCTGTCCTTGCTATAGGAGAAATCCACATCCTTGAAAGCAACTTCACCCTTGGGACTCTCTAGCTCAGCGGCATCTGGAGAATCGGGAGTTTCTTCGGGCAGGGAAAGGATGCCGTGAATGCGCTCCAGTGAAGCCAGGGCCGTCTGGATGTTGGTCATAATCCCTGAAAACTCGTTGAAGGGCTTTGAAAACTGCCCGGAAAAAATGAGAAAACTGGAAACCACACCGACACTGACACCGCCAGCTATAGCCGTAAATCCCCCTACAATACCCAACAGCATGGAGGAGAGATTGTCCACAAATCGGGTGGAGGGGTTGATCATCGCGGAGGCAAACTGGGCGTTTGTGCCGGTCTTTTTTAGCACTTGATTAATGATGCCGAAACGTTTCGCGCTTTCCTCCTCATAGCCAAACGCCTTGACAATTTTCTGGTTGCCAACCATCTCCGAGACATAGGCGGACATTTCGCCCACTACATCCTGCTGCTTGCGAAATGTGGTCTGGGAAAGGTGTGCGACCAGCCAGGCCGCCGCAAAACAGAGGGGGGTTACAAGCAGGATGACCAGTGTGATCCGCCAGCTCAGAGAGAGCATGAGCGCCAGTGCCGAAAGAACGGTAACGATTCCGGTGAACAAGCTAACGAGACCGAGGGAGAGGGCATCGCTGACGCTGTCCAGGTCGTTGGTAAAGCGGCTGATGATATCTCCATGGGGGTTCTGGTCGAAGAAGGAGAGGGGAAGCCTGCCAAGCTTTTCAAATACCTGGCCGCGGAGGTCACGGGATACGCCGAAGGCGATGCGGTTGGCGAAAATTGCGACCAGCCAAGTGAAGACTGCCGACAGCAGATAGAGCACACCCAGCAGGATCAAATTGCGGAGAAGCGCGACATAATCGACATTGCCGGGCCCTGTCGCGCAGTCAATGGCCCAGCCGATCACCAGAGTGGCGAATACGGCGCTGAGGCTAGCTATTGTCGCAAACAGCAGCGTGATCGCCGCCTCACCGATGTGGCCGGAAAGCGCCTTAAATAAATGCTTTCGCCCCATTTTAGAATCGTTGTCTTTCCTGCTCATTGGCTTTGCCCTCCCATCTGCGCCCCAACATCATCCACTTGGGACTCATAGATTTCCCGGTAGGGTACACAGTCGCGGAGCAGCTCCTCGTGTGTGCCGAGGCCCGCAAGCGCACCCTGTTCCAGCACCAGAATGCGGTCGGCAGAGAGTACGGAGCTGATGCGTTGGGAAACAATCAGGATTGAGATGCCGGCCATATCCTCCCGCAACGCTCTGCGCAGGGCAAGATCGGTCTTGTAGTCCAGTGCGGAGAGGCTGTCGTCCAGAATGAGGAGCTCCGGCCTTCTGACAAGCGCCCGGGCAATGGCGAGGCGCTGCCGCTGGCCGCCGGAAAAGTTTTTCCCGCCCTCAAAGATTGGCGAGTGAATTCCCTCCGGCAGAGAGGAGACAAACTCCCAACACTGGGCGGTTTTCAGCGCTGCAATCATCTCGATTTCGGTGGCAACCTGATTGCCGATGCGGAGGTTTTCGGCGATTGTGCCCGAGAAGAGCACATTCGTCTGCGGCACCACACCGATTTTGCTCCGCAGCTCTGCTTGGGGATAATCCCGCACATCTGCTCCCAGCAGTTGCACAGATCCCTTTTGCACGTCATAAAAGCGCTGGATTAGGCTGATCAGCGTTGTTTTTCCGCTGCCGGTCACGCCCACAACGCCCATCGTCTGGCCGCGTTCCATTCGGAATGTGATATTGGACAGCGCGTTTTCACCGCCGTTGTAGGCAAAGGAGGCATCGCTGAACTCCAAACAGGGCGCATTCTTCGGAAGCTCAAGCATGATATCGGCGCTGTCCGTGACAGATGGCTCTGTGGAGAGCACCTCTGAAATGCGGGCGGTAGAAGCTGATGCTTTAGTGAAAAGGCCAACGATATTCGCGATTACGATGAGGGCATAGAGTATCTTGGTGGCGTAGGTGGTCAGCGCAAGCAGATCACCCTGAGAGATGATGCCATCGAACACTTGGCGCGCACCCAGGTACAAAACCAGGATGATGCCGAGATTCAGCACAATTGAGGTCGCGGGCTGCATCAATGCGGAGAGATTACCTACCTTGATGTTGGCATCCGCCAGCTCGGAAGCTGCCCCCTTTGCTCGCGTTTCCTCCGCATTCGTGCGGGCAAAGGCCCGAATCACCCGCACGCCGCTGAGGTTTTCCCGCACCACTAGGGCGAATCCATCCAGACGCTGCTGTACTTTTCGGTAGAGGGGCGCGCTTGCCCGCATCAGCAGGTAGAGCAGCAACCCCAATATTGGGATCAATCCAACAAAAATGATGGACAGTCCCGGGTCGATGGACACCGCCATGACAACTGCGCCAATGCAGATAAACGGCGCCCTGGTGACGAGGCGGATTGTCATTGCAACCGCCTGCTGGTAGTTGTTTACATCTGTTGTGATGCGATTGATCAGGGATGATGTGCCAAATGTATCCAATTCGCGGTAGGAGAAGGTGGAGATTTTTCGCATCATGGCGTCCCGAATGTCCGTTCCTGTGGCTTGGGATGTGACGGAGGCGAAAAATTGACAGATAGATGCGCACAGGAAGCCAATGGCCGAAAAGAGCAGCAATCGACCGCCCGTCGCCAAAATCTGGCTCTTATCGCCGCTTGGAATGCCCACATCCAAAATCTGAGCCATAAGAATCGGCAGGTACAACTCCAAAAAAGCTTCGGCCAGTTTTGCTGCCGAGCCGATTGTAAATTGCCATTTGTAGGGCTTCAGGAAGCGTATTAATCCCAATTTTTAACCATTCCTTTTGATTCAGTGTCATCGCAAACAACTCATATATTGTAGCCCGACAGGTGAAGAAATGCAAGACTGCGAAAAAAACAGCCCTGCAAGCAAAAGACGCATGGGCTGGGGGGTATTAATTTACCTCTTATATAAAATTAATCTTCTTCTGTCTTATCCTCAATAGGTGGCCGGGAGCCGGCGGAGCGCTTTTTCGGCTTTGCCATAACGTTTGCAAGGGGAGAGCGCATGGCGGCATCCTCGACCTGTGAATTGGCCACATGGGTATATATCTCGGTGGTGGCCAGGTTTGAGTGGCCCAGGATTTCCTTGAGCACCCGGATATCTACATTTCCATGCTGATACATCAGCGTTGCAGCTGTGTGACGAAGCTTGTGCGGCGAATATCCCTGACCGCCCAGACCGGCCCGTTTCAGGCAATCCGCAACAATTTGCTCTACACGGCGGGGCGTCAGCCGGGTGCTCCGCTTGGAAAGAAATAGGGCGTTTTTATCCTTTGAAGAAGGGGAGGGCTTGCGAACCTTGAGATACTCCTCAATGGCGTGAAGACAGGCGTCGTTCAGGTAGACGACCCGCTCCTTGTTGCCCTTTCCCAACAGCTTGAGGGAATTGTCGCGAATATCCTCCAGATTGATGCCAACCAGCTCGGAAAGGCGCATTCCGCAGTTCAAAAACAGCGTGATGATGCAGGCATCCCTCTGCGGAAACTGCGTTTCCACAGAGGAGATAAGCTCCAGGCTTTCCTCTAAAGTCAAATATTTGGGCAGTGATTTTTTGATGGAGGGCATCTCCAGGTCACGGACAGGATTTTCCTCAATAAGGTGAGCTGTGTTGGTCAGGTATTTGAAAAAGGAGCGGATGGAGCTGACCTTGCGGGAGCGCGTCTGGGAATTGTTGTCACGGTTGCTGATAACGTAGTTGAGAAAGCCGTAGACATCCGACAGTGTGATGGATGCAATTGTGGAAAACGGAATGGTATCTATGGTGATTTGCTCCAACGGCAGGTCTGCAACAGAAGGATCTTTGCTCAAGCGGATGTAGCGCAAAAATGTGCGCAGATCAATATGATAAGCATCCACGGTGCGGGGTGAGCGGCCGCGGATGGTCAATGTATAGAAAAGGAAGTCGCGCAGCTCTTTGGGGCAATCGTCGTATTTCGCCGCCATTTTTACTCCTCCTAATTTCGGTAAATTTTTATTTAACGAAACAAATGCAAATCACAATACCACAGTACTGATCCTCTATCCCTTTCCGACGCCTCAGCGAAATACTGAGAACGCCTCCTGAACGGTTGATACTGCCTTTATTTCCACGCCCTCAAAATCTGCACGGCTCATCGATTTCAAGGAAGGCTTTGGTAGCAATATCGTGTGAAAACCCAACCGCACACATTCGTTGATTCTGGCCTGGATGTGGCTCACAGAGCGCAGCTCACCGGCCAGGCCAACTTCGCCGATTGCCACCACATCGTCACCCACCGGCTTGTCCAGCAGATTGGAAATCAGCGAAATCGCCACAGGCAGATCAGCGGCGGGTTCATCCAGGCGCAGTCCGCCGATGATGTTGATGTAGGCGTCCAGGTTTCCAAAGAAGTAGCCACCTCTTTTTTCCAGTATGGCGATCAGCAGTGCGGCTCGGTTGAAATCAAAACCGGTGGCAACACGGCGCGGCGTGCCAAAGCTGGTCTTGCTCACCAGCGCCTGCACTTCGGCCAGTATTGGCCGCGTGCCCTCCATTACACAGGCCACACAAGTGCCTGAAACATTTTGGGGTCTGCCGGACAGCAGCATCATGGAGGGATTTTCCACATCCACCAGACCGTTTTCATCCATTTCAAAAACGCCGATCTCATTTGTGGAGCCAAACCGGTTTTTTATCGCCCGGAGAATGCGGTAGGAGCTCTGCCGCTCGCCCTCAAAGTACAGCACCACGTCAACCATGTGCTCCAGCACTTTGGGGCCTGCGATGCCGCCGTCTTTGTTCACGTGCCCGACAAGAAAGATGGGAATTTCGCTGTCCTTGGCGGTGTTCATCAACAGCTGCGAGCACTCCCTCACCTGTACAATGCTGCCGGTAGATGAGGTCAGCGCCGCATGGTGCATGGTCTGAATGGAGTCCACCATCACCACACCCGGCTTCACTTGGTGTATGGTGTGAATGACATCTTCAATGTCAGTAATCGCCGCAATATAGAGATTTTCAGAATCCACACCCAGCCTGGCAGCTCGCATCTTGATCTGTCGCGGACTCTCCTCACCCGCCACATACAGCACTTTTTGGCTTCTGCAAAGTGTGTCGCAGATTTGCAGCAACAAGGTGGACTTTCCGATGCCGGGGTCGCCGCTGAGCAGTACCACCGAGCCGTCCACAATCCCGCCGCCCAATACCCTGTCCAGTTCCACCAAGCCGGTATCGCGCCGTATCTCCGCCGTATCCTCGATGGAGGACAGCGTTGAAACCTTGCTCTCCATTATTTTAGGGCTGGGAGCAGATTTTCCGGAAGTGCGCGTCAGCGTCTGCACCACATGCTCTGAAAGGGTGTTCCACTCCCCGCATTCAGGGCATTTTCCAAACCAGCGCGGGGTCTCAAAGCCGCAAGCCGAGCAAAGATAGACCGCTTTTGCCTTTGCCGCCATAATTTCCTCCAAATCTATCGGGGTCTATTGGGCAGGATAAGTTTTCTCCAGATATTCCACCAAATCCGCCAGCGAGCCCTCCGCGCAGGGGCAGACGAGAACATCTGCTATATCCTGCAAGTCCTTTGGGGAATCTGTCAGAGTTGCTCCAATTCCGGCGTAGCAGATCATTTCCAGGTCGTTGTAGAAGTCTCCCACAGCCACCAGTTGTTCCCGCTTTGCCAAACCCATTTCCACCAGCTTATTCAGTGCCGTTCCCTTGGATGAATGCGCAGGGAGAAGCTCTGCCAGATTTTTATTTGTGGCGACCAGCCGCATGCCACTGATCTCATCGCCAAGGGTATCCGCGAACCTAAAGAAATCGTCGAACAGGCCGCCGGGAAGGGCAATCAGCACTTTGAACCATGGCACATAACTGTCTCGCCACCCATTCACAGGTGTGTAGTCTGCGATCATGCCCGTGACATACTCCACCAGCTGCACCTCGTCGGCCTCCAGAAAGGCCTCCCCCTCTGTCACGGGTAAAATCGCTGTGGTGGGAAACTGCTTGGCGATTTTTTCGACGAGAGCTCTGGCAGTTTCCGGCAGGAACAGCCGCATCAGGTATTCCTGGTTAGAAAAGTCGTACAGAACCCCACCATTGTACAGCACACAGGGGAAATTGACGGGCAGCTCCTCTGTCAGCGCCTTCGTCCACTCCAGGGAGCGGCCTGTCGCGATGCCGAACCTTCCCCCTGCCGCCGTGAAGCGCTCAATCGCCTCCCGGTTGCGGCTGGATACCGGGTTGCCGTGATCAATCAAGGTGCCGTCCAAATCTGACATAATAATAAAGTCGGAAAATGCAGGTGTAATGGTTATCATTCCCTTCCATTCCCGGCGGTTGCCGCTATTTGTCGATTTTACTCAAAAAATTGGTGAAATAGTCCGGCAATGGGCTGTCGAACTCCATGTATTCCCCCGATGTGGGATGAATAAACCCGAGCCGGCAGGCGTGGAGGCACTGCCCCCGCAGCTCGGTGATGACTTTCTTGGGGCCGTAGACCGGGTCTCCGGCAACCGGGTGCCCGACATGGGCCATATGTACGCGAATCTGATGCGTCCTCCCCGTCTCCAGTGTCACCAACAGATGGGTAAAGCCGGGATACCGGGAAACAACGCGGTAATGGGTGCGGGCTTCCCTGCCGCCTTTCGCGGCGACGCACATACGCTTGCGGTCAACCAGATGCCTGCCAATAGGGGCGTTGATCCACCCATCATCGCTTTTGAAGCCGCCATACACCACCGTTTGGTATTGCCGGGTGATGGAGTGGGCCATGATCTGTTCTGCCAACGCCAGATGAACCCTATTGTTTTTTGCTACCAATAGCAGCCCGCTTGTGTCTTTGTCGATACGGTGCAAAATTCCGGGGCGCTGCTCACCATTTACGGTAGAGAGTTGCCCGGAAAAACGGTGCAGCAATGCGTTGACGAGAGTGCCATTGGAGTTACCAGGTGCAGGATGCACCACCATTCCCTTTGGCTTCTCCACCACGGCCAAATCGCTGTCCTCGTAGACTACATCAATGAAGATATCTTGGGGCTCCAGAGTTTGTTCCACCACTTCTGGCAGCGCGACCTCAAGCTGTTCGCCCGAGCGCAGTCGGCGGTTCTTCCCCACCGCACCCTCGCCAATGGTTACCCTGTTCTCCTCAAACAGCTTCTGAACAGCGCTGCGGGAGTATCCATCCAGCCGATCCGCCAAAAACACATCGGCGCGAACATCCGCATCCCCATCCCCTGCCATAAAGAAAAGAACTTCGCCACTCATTCGGACTCGCTTTCCGATGCTTTTTTCGTCCGAATCCGCTTGACATCGGTCACCACCATGTAGATGACCAGGGCAATCGCCCCGCACACAACACAGCAGTCCGCGAAGTTGAAGACCGGAAAGCTGAACAGCGGTGTGATGTCCAGGTAGTCTATCACAAATCCCCTGGTCAGACGGTCGACTAGGTTGCCCGCGCCACCGGCCAGAATAATTGAGAGAATCCAGAGCAGCCCTTTTTCCTGCACCCGGCCGGACAAAAGATAGGCCAGAATGAGCACCAGAAATATCAGCACCACTATGGACAACACCATTGTGTGTCCCTGAAAAATGCCGAAGGCAGCACCCCGATTTTCCACATAGGTCAAGTTGAGCAGCCCCGGTATGACAGAAACGCTACCGGGCCGCAGTGAGACATAGACCCAGTGTTTCAGCAGCTGGTCGATCCCCACCAATAGGGCCGCAACTGCCAGGGCCAGCAGCCTGATCTTGACGCTCAACTTCTTTTGATCCTTTTCCATTCCGCTCTCCCTTATCCGGCAAACAGGGGCCCGCCGGATAAGGCATCCGACAGGTCCCTGGCAATTACATCACTATGATTTGTCAGGATTTTTCCACTCGATGTGATCTTCTACTCGTCCCGGTTCAGCTTGTAGCCATCCCCAAATTGAAGGGGACCAAATTTGGAGCGCTTACGCTGAGGAAAGGCTTCTTCCCCCGCCTCCCCTTCCATCTCTTCCATGACATCGGCGACCGCTCCAGTAGTCTCATCCAGTTCGGCGCCCTGCTGCCAGTCAATCGCCTCCGTCTCCGCAGCCTGAACATCCTCAGCGACAGAGGCTTCCTGTTCGTCATCCTGAGAGGCATATTCTTTCGCCGAGCGTCGTTTGAGGGCGTCGGGAATTTCGGGAACATCGTTCACCTCGGAGGGCAAGGCGTTGAGCATCTCAATATGTTTGCGGTAATGGTTGAGCATCTGCCCTTTAAACTTAGCGACCTCCATCTGCATGCGGTTCAGGGTATACTTCTCAGCCTCAATGCTCTTTTGAGCAGTAGTCACGATAGTTTCCGCCTCTGCCTTCGCTTCGGAAAGAACGCGGTCGGCCTCCGCCTGTGCATCTCCCAGCGTTTTTTCCGCCTGGGATTTCGAGTCACGCACCACGCTGTCGCCCAGCTTCTGAGCGCCAATCAGAGCAGAGCGCAGGCTCTCCTCATCGGCGCGATACTCCTCCAGCTTCTCCGCCAGAATGGTGAGCTTTCGCTCCAGGTCGTCCCGCTCCTCCAACAACTGCTCCATATAATCACTGATCTGAAGCATAAAGGAATTGACATCCTCCGCCTTGTAGCCGCCCATCGCAGCCTTGTCAAAGCGTTTGCTCATAATATCATTTGGAGTCATGGACTGTGATCCTTCCTTTCCCAGAGCTTATAGTGTCAAGCATATTTGCGCCCGTTCACCCGAAGCCTTCCCTTCTTGGTGGGGCCTTCCAGTGTATCCACGATGTACTTGCCGTAGCCGCGAACAGTTATGATATCCCCCTCCCCAAAGGAGGCGGAGACACTGTCCTCGACCCTGTAGTTGACCTGCACCAGCTGGGATCTGATCAGCGCGGCGCTCTTTTCTCTGGCAAGTCTTGTGATCAGACTCACAAGGCAATCCAGCCGGGTGGAGCTGACTGTGCCCGTAACCGGCTCATAGCGCTGCACGTTCCGCAGCTGGGAGATATCTTCCATCCGGCAGCTGACACCGGTGCGACCAACTTTTCGGAGCTCATCCACCAGCAGTGGCGCCACTGTCTCTTCCACCACAATCCGGCATTCGCCCTGCTCCGGGAGAATATCCCCGATACTCTCCCTGGCCAGGCCCAAACCGATCAGGGAACCGAGGACATCCCGGTGGGATAGCGTCTCCTCTCTGCCGTGCACAACTGTCACCGCAGTGATTGGAAACGCTTCGAGAGAATCGCTCCAATCCTCGGGAAAAATGCCCGCCATCTGGCGCTGGGCACCGTCGAAACCGCCGGACAATGCGCCTCGGCAGCCATCGAGCTTGGCAAAGGTTTGCTGCACAGCATACTGCTCCCGCTCGTTGAGAAAATGGGTAAAGCGTGGATAATAGCCCTTAGAAACGGCTTCAGATAGATCGAAAAGGCGACGTATAAGCAGCATTTCGTCGCCTTCTGATCCAGTCTTTATAGGAGAATCCGTCCTCATTAGAAGAAAACGCCACTGCTTTCCAGTTCATCCAGCAGGTCGCCCATGATCCCCACATTGTAGGGCGTGATAATATATGTGCTGTTTGCCACCCGCTTGATCTGGCCGTTGTTGGCATAGGCTACGCCGGAGAGAAAGTCAATCAGTCGACGGGTGACGTCCTTGTTGGCGGATTCCAGATTGAGTACAATAGTGCGCTTCGCGTTGAGATGGTCTGCTATACCGCTGGCATCCTCAAAACGCTCCGGTTTGACCAGTACTACCTGGAGTTGTGTGGTCGCATGAATGTTGACCACCTTGTTTGGGCGCTCAGGAGCACCGTATGCGCCGCCGTTGACGACGGTCATGTCTGGCTCTCCAGGTGCAGCATACCGCTCCTGCTCTTCCTCCTGGTCGGGTGTTTGGGGCAATTCATCATCATAGTAATCGTCGGAATAGCCTATAAACGTTTTGAACTTGTCTACGAGTCCCATTCTATACCAATCCTCTCTAACATCAGGCGGCCAAATGCAGGCGGTGACAAGCCGTACTGCGCCGCGGTCTATTTCAAAAATCTCTAGGGTCAGCGCCCGCCAAACAACGCGGTACCAATCCGAACAATCGTTGCCCCATGCTTGATGGCAAGGGCAAAATCGCCGGACATCCCCATGGATAGAGTATCTATAGTATCATTATCTCTAATTATTAGTGCTGTGTCAACCGACAATTGCTGCATTTGGGAAAAATATCCTTCCAAATGCCCGATATCGTCACAAATTGGCGGAATTGTCATAAAACCCCTCAGCCGGATGTGGGGATACTGCGACAACTCCTGTGCAAAATCGACTGCTTTTGACGCCGGAACACCGGACTTTGTGGACTCATCTCCAATATTGACTTCGATGAGCACATCCATAATCAGGTTCCGGTTGCCAGCCTGTTTTTCAATTTCCTTCGCAAGCCGGTGGCTGTCGAGCGACTGAATCATATTCACCTTATCGATAATCTGCCGCACCTTGTTGGTTTGCAGGTCACCGATAAAGTGAATGGATACGCCGTCCTTCTGATAATCATCAAACTTGGAATTAAGCTCCTGGGCGCGGTTTTCACCCAGGAGCACGATGCCTTCCTCTATTGCGATGTTGACAAGCTCCGGCGGGACAGTCTTGGTCACCGCCATAACCTGCACATCTCCGGGCTCCCGCCCGGCCTGTACAGCGGCCTCAGCAACCTCTATGCGAATGCGGCGCAGATTGTCCCGCACCCGGTTCTCAGCGGACGATTTTTCCATCATAGAGCTCATTTCCTCCCTGTACTATGACCTGGTCGAACAGGCAAACATAGCCCTCATCTTCCGCTTTGCCGGAGTTAGGATAGACCGTTCGGGAAAGAATGAAGCCCTGTTCCGTATAGACAGGGTCAACTTTTTTGAAACGAACCACCCGGTTTTCCAACACAAAGACACCCATCTCCATCTCCCCTGTCGCCTCGTTGTTTTGGAAGCGCAGCGAGGAGGAGCTGATGCGAATGCCGGTGTGCTGGGAAAGCAAAAAGGATACCGTGACATCCGAGGTTCGCAGGTTCACAATATCCTCGGAGATGACGTCGGAGCGAAAGACAACCACAGCGGTGTCGTTGTTGTTTTCGGCAACAATGTCCCAAACCTTGGCCGGTATCGTGTCCTCAACCTGATCAAAAGTGAGGTAGAGGGACTGGCCCACATAAAAGCCGTCAGTATCGTATACTGGCATGGCGGCGGCGAAGTACCAGCGCTGGTTGGTCACTATCTTTCCTGCGTAATTTTCGAGATTCCGCGGCTCTTGGTTGATGTATTGCAAATAGTCGCTGACAGTCAGATCGTCCAGGTCATCAGGCGATATATTTCCTGTAAAGCTATCCACGTTACGCGAAAAATAACCCGATGAAGGGGTATATTCCAGCTGTATCTGCTCCGCCCCGGCAGAGCTTGTCAACGACGCATATTCTGCGTTGAGTTCGGAAATTCTAGATGTAAAGCTATCATCCTTGCCGATCGCCACCTGCCGCTTATTCATAAGCAGAATCAGCTCATCTCTTGTGGTCTGCAAGGTGTCGCAGCGCCCAGTGCTGCCCATCGCGCCAAGCGCGCCGAGCCTATCCCTGATATCACGATTGATGACATCCATATTTGCAAAAGTGCTGGTGCTCTTATTTTGAGCCTCCTCCAGCATGGCGATCTCGGTTTCGATTTCCCGCATGCGGCGCAAATTCTGATCGTTGACCGCGGTGGAGTAGTATTCCACCACCGGGGAATCCACTGAAACCTTCGCGCCATCCGAATAGATGTAGCCGATGGTGCCGCTGCCCGTGCGGGGAATCGTCTGTTCCTGCCGAATGGCAATTCCTCTGCCGATTCGCCTGCTGGGCACGGAATACTCAATGACTGCCTCTACCTGAATAGGGTTGCTGAAATAGCGATAGAGGTTGAACCCGCCGACCAAAAGGACGACGAGTGCAACCCCGCTGATGAGAACTATCTCAACTATTCGCTTCATTTTCCGCTTCCCTGACATTGTTGTTAAACAGGTCCAGGGGTTCATGAGGGCGGATGACAGAGATGGAATGTTTGTAGATAATGTTGGTGTTCTCGCCCACATCCACCACGACAACCGAGGGATCAAAGCCTCGAATCAGACCTTCGATAGGCTCGCTTCCCACTATGTCTATAGTGACGCGGATTCGCTGCGTGCGAATCTGGTTAATAAAAGCATCCTGTAAATTCATAGAGTAAATCATCCTTTCTAGATTCCCAGACAAACGCTGTTGACGAGGCGTTGAGCCGCCAGCATTTCTCCAGCACTCTCTGCACTGATGTTTTGTGTTTCTGAGTGTTGCCTTGCATCTATCTCTCAAAACCGGTCGCCCAGTTGTTGATCCCTTGTTCCGCCTGTTCGATTATCTGCCCGGAGGTGTAATCGTCAATGTAAAGCCATCGAATGCGGGAATCCCGCCGAAACCAAGTGATCTGCCGCTTGGCATAGCGCCTGGTCTCCATTTTAAGCATTTCTACCGATTCGTCAAGGCTTTGCCGCCCTTCCAGGTAGCCGAACAGTTCCTTGTAGCCGATTGCCTGGCCCGCCGTTTTGGAGAAACCGCCCTCCAAAAGCGCCTTTGCTTCGTCCATCAACCCTGCCGACATCATGTCCCCCACACGGTGGTCAATCCTGTCGTAGAGGATTTGCCGGTCGTGGGCAGTGATGCCCAGTTGAAGGGTGTTATATGGCGATGGCACCAATACGCTTTCCTTCTGCCAGAGAGACAGTGGCTTTCCTGTAAGGGTAAACACCTCGATGCCGCGAATGACCCGTCCCAGGTTGTTGGGATGCAGTCCCGCTGCAAGGGCCGGATCGCAGTCGTTCAGTCGCTGCCAGAGAGACTCATTTCCCTGCTGGAGGGCCTCCGCCCGGAGCTGCGCTCTCAGTTCGGCATCCTCTGCGATTTCGGCATATTGAATATTGTCAACAATTGCCTGGATGTAAAGCCCGGTGCCGCCGCAGAGAATGGGAAGTTTTCCCCGCTTATCAATCTCTCTAATAGTAAGTCTGCAAAGTTCAGCAAATTGGGCCACCGAAAAGGTATCTGTCGGATTCAAAAAATCAATCAGATGGTAGGGCACGCCTTGACATTCGGCCGAATTTGGCTTTGCAGTGCCAATATTCATGCTTTTGTACAGCTGCATGGAGTCTGCGCCGACAACCTCTCCATTGTAACGCTTTGCCAACTCCACTGCAAGCCCTGTTTTTCCGCTGGCCGTGGGGCCACAGATGATTAAGAGGGGGATTCCAGCGGCCATAGGTCAGCCCAGCCTCCCAAACATTTTTTCAAGCTCTCTGCGCGAGAGGCGGGTTGACACCGGCCTGCCATGAGGGCAGTGGGTGATCTCGGGGTTGTCTCTCAGCCGCCGGACAATCTCCTCCAACTCGGCGGCATTGTTTTGGTCTCCCGCCCGCACCGCGCTCTTGCAGGCGATGCTGAAAAGCAGGCTGTCTAGTGCCGCCGGACTCATATCACGGTGATTTTCCAGCAGCTTTCCTGCCAGCTCCGACAGCAGAAAGGAGAGATCCTCCCCTGCGAGGTGCACTGGCGTCTCCCGCACGATCAGAGTTCCGCTGCCGAAGTCCTCGACCGCAATTCCAATGCCCTCCATCGCCTGTGGGTTGGCCAGCAGGATGTCATACTCCTCCTTGGAAAGTGTCACAGGCACTGGGGCAAGAAGCACCTGTCGGTTCGACTCGCTGTCGATCTTCACTTTGATCTGCTCATAGAGGATGCGCTCGTGGGCGGCATGCTTGTCCACCACCACCAGCTCCTCCCCCTGCTCCAGCAGGATGTAGGTGCCGAACAGCTCCCCGATCAGCCGCATGTCTTCCAGCTGCTGTGGAGGTTCTTCTCTGTCCGGTACGCTGGAAGCGGGAGGTGATTCTTTTCCTGACAGTATCTCGAGAAACGGCTCCACATCCCTGGCGGAGGCCGCTGGGTAAGTTGGCGCATGCATCGTTCCGCCGGAATGGCTCTGAGGGCTCATCTGCGGCGGAACGTCCTTTCTGGAAGAGCCAAAGGGAATTTCCCCGGAGAATGTCGGCGTCTCTTCCTCCATGCGGATCGGAATAGAGGCAGTGGGCAGCCGCTGCTGAACGGGTTCCTCCTGGTCGAGATGAAGTGTCAGCGGCGTAACTTCTGTTTTTCTGGGCGGTTCCATCGGCGCATCCTTTTCCCGCAGAGCGCTCTTCACGGCAAAGTATACTGCGTTGAATACAGCCTTTTCGTCGCTGAACCGCACCTCAATCTTCGCCGGGTGCACGTTGGGGTCGACCAGATCGGGCTCCAGCTGGAGGTTCAGCACGCAGACCGGAAAACGCCCCGTCATGAGCTTGCCCTTGAAAGCTTCCTCCAGCGCCGCCCCTCCGGTGCGGGTGCGCACATAGCGCCCATTGATGAAAAAGTTCTGATAGGCACGGGTGGGTTTGGGATTGCCCGGCTCCCCGACGAAGCCGCTGACGTGGATGCGGTTCTCAAAAAGGTAGTCCACGGGCAGCAGGCTCTTTGCCAGTTCCCGGCCATACACCGCAGCAATCACAGCCTGCAGATCGCCATTGCCCGAAGTCTGCAGCTTGGTCTGTGTGTCCCTGATAAACCGGAATGCAATTTCCGGGTGGGAAAGTGCCGATTTGTCCACGGCCTGGGCTACAGCGTTGCCTTCCGCTACATCCCGACGCAGAAACTTCATTCTGGCGGGGGTGTTATAGAACACATCCCGGATGATGAGCGTAGTACCGTCCGTCGCGCCGGTTGGATGCGGGCCGTCCGTTTCCTCCCCTGCAATGCAGTAGACGCTGCCTTCCTCGCTGTCCGGCGTCTTGGTGGTGATTTCCACACGGGAGACCGCCGCAACCGAGGCGAGGGCCTCTCCGCGAAAGCCTAACGTGTAGATGCCCTCCAAATCCTCCGCCTCCCGAACCTTGCTGGTGGCGTGGCGGAGAAAGGCTGTGGGAATATCTTCCCGCTCCATTCCGCAGCCGTTGTCCGTGATGCGCAGGTAGCCGATGCCCCCTCCTTTGATCTCCACTGTGATCTGGGTGGCATCGGCGTCGATGGAGTTTTCAATTAGCTCCTTGACAATGGAGGCGGGACGCTCCACGACCTCTCCGGCGGCAATCAGTTCAGAGACAGAGCGATCCAGTAAGTGAATTCTGGCCATGCAGGGCATCCCTCCTTCCAAAATGTGTGATAAAAACGCAGATTAGCGCTGTTTGAGCTCCTCTTTTAACGTGTAGAGGGTGGTCAGCGCCTCGATTGGAGTCAATGTGTTGACATCCAGCTTTTCCAGCATCTCCTCTACAGCGCTGGACTGGTGCTCAAAGCTGATCTGGAATTGATCCTGCTGCTTGACAGCGCGCTTTCTTTCCCGCACGGGCTGGGCATTTTCCAAATCCTGAAGCACTTCGTGGGCGCGGTTGATCACCCAAGTGGGTACTCCTGCCAGCTTTGACACCTCTATGCCGTAGGTGTCGTCCGCCCCGCCCCGCACAATCCTACGCAGGAAGATGATCTCGTCCCCCCGCTTTTTAGCGGCGATGTTGTAGTTTTTGACACCGGGGATGGTATCCTCCATCTCGGTGAGCTCGTGGTAATGGGTGGCAAACAGGGTCTTTGCTCCCAGCTTTTTGGGGTCGGCCACAAATTCGATCACGGCCCGGGCAATGCTCATCCCATCGTAGGTGGAGGTTCCCCGGCCGATTTCGTCCAAAATAAGAAGACTCTTTGCTGTGGCGCTCTTTAAGATTTCCGCCACCTCCACCATCTCCACCATGAAGGTGGACTGGCCGGAGGTGAGGTCGTCGGAGGCGCCGATGCGCGTATAGATGCCGTCCACAACGCCGATGGTGGCGGAAGCAGCCGGTACAAAGCATCCGATCTGAGCCATCAGCACAATGAGGGCAGTCTGGCGCATGTAGGTGGATTTACCCGCCATGTTGGGCCCTGTAATGACGGCGATCTGATTGTCCCCCACATCCAGGAGGGTGTCATTGGGCACGAAGGGCGCGCCCTCCAGCATGCGCTCCACAACGGGGTGCCTGCCGTCCTTGATGTTCAGGCTGTTGTCCAGATTAACTACCGGGCGCACATATTGACCCGCCAGCGAAACTACCGCAAAGGAGCACAGTACATCCAGCCGGGCAATGGCTGAAGCGGAGCGCTGAATGCGGTGCAGGGCGTTTACCGTGCCCTTGCGCACCTCCTCGAAAAGCGCTGCTTCAATTACCAGCGCTTTTTCGTTGGCAGAGAATATCTTATCCTCCAGCTCTTTCAGCTCTCGGGTGATATAGCGCTCGCAGTTGGCCAGGGTCTGCTTGCGGATGTACTCCGGCGGTACCAGATGCTGATAGGATTTGGTCACCTCCAGGTAGTAGCCAAACACCTTGTTGTAGCCCACCTTGAGGTTCTTGATGCCGGTGCGTTCCCGCTCGCCGGTCTCCATCTTGCTGAGGTATTGCCGCGCGTTGCCGATAAGGTCGCGGAGCTCGTCCAGCTCGACGCTGTAGCCGTTCTGAATGACGCCGCCATCCGCCAGCTTGACAGGCGGTTCCTCTACGATAGCCTCCTCCAACAGTCTGCGCAGATCGTCCATTCCATCGATGTCCTGCCAAATGCCGTGGAGCTGCCCGCTCTTTGTGTCGGACAGAAGATTCTTCACCTGAGGGAAGAAGTTCATCGCCTGGTGCAGGGATTTGTACTCCCTGGGCCCCGCACTGCCGTAGACGACCCGTGTGATCAGACGCTCCACGTCAAAGATGCCGGAGAGACTGTCCTGCAATTCGCCGCAGAGCATCTCCTGCCGACAAAGCTCCTCCACCGCGTTGAGGCGCTTATCGATGTCCGCCGGGTTGACAAGGGGCTGGCTGATGTAGCTGCGGATGAGCCGCTTGCCCATAGGCGTTTTGGTGCGGTCCAGCACCCACAGCAAGCTGCCCCGTTTTTCCTTGGTGCGCAGTGTCTGGAGCAGTTCCAGGTTGCCCCTGGCGCTGAGGTCGAGATTCATGAAGCGGCTTTCCTCCAGCACCCGCACTACGACAAGCCGCTCGATTCCAGTCTTTTGCGTCTCCTCCAGGTAGTGGAGCAACGCCCCAAGGGCACCGACGCACCGGGGGCTGTTTCGTATCCCCAAATCCTCCAGTGCATCCTTTTGAAAATGGGTCAAAATCCTGTCGGCCGCGTACTCCGGCTGAAAATACTCATCCTCCAGCAGATCGGCGGTGCAGAACAGTTTTTCCTTCATGTATTTCGCGATGCCGGTGCGGTCGACAAAGGCGGGGCTGAACACAACCTCCCGGGGCGTGTAGCGCGCCAGCTCGTTGATGACAGCACTGTCGGCGTCGCTGTCCAGTTCAATGAGGTTCACCTCACCGGTGGAGATGTCCGCAAAGGCGAGGCCGAAGCCCCCCTCCCGCAGATTGATGCAGCAGAGGAAGTTGTTGACATCCTCCTCCAGCATGTTGGTTTCCATCAGGGTACCGGGGGTGATTACCCGAATAACCTCACGGGAAACCAGACCTTTGGCGACAGCGGGATCCTCCATCTGCTCGCAGATGGCGACCTTGTAGCCCTTTCGGATCAGGCGAGCGATGTAGTTTTCCGCACTGTGGTGGGGAACACCGCACATGGGAGCGCGCTCCGCCAAGCCGCAGTCCCGCCCGGTGAGGGTGAGCTCCAGCTCTTTAGAAGCCAGCAGCGCATCGTCGAAAAACATCTCATAGAAGTCGCCCAGGCGGTAGAATACGATGTGATCCTTGTGGCTCTCCTTAATGGCGAAGTACTGCTGCATCATGGGGGTAAGACCCTTCACGCGCTCTTTCCCTCCCGCAATAAACTAAATGATAAATGATTTGCCCGTTAGATTAAGACTCCAATGATGCAGAGTCGTAAAATTCTCGGTTCCGCGAAGCGGATGCGGCCCATCCTTCACGGGCCGAAAGAGAATTTCTTAGGGTGCGCGACTTACGCGCATCCTGCACAACTAGAGCACGACCCTCCGCAAGCCGCGGCCTGTTCAATGGTGTCGGGATTCTGGCCGTTGGAGCTGCCGGTGATAATCTGGTTTACAAAGCCGATCATCTCCTGCATTTCCTCCCGGGCTTCTGTGAAAGCGATCATGTTCTCATTCTCAAAAATCTGGCGGTAGATGGACTTGACTTCGCTGTCCAGCTCCTTGATCTTCTCGGTGTCCTTGTCGTCCTTCTGCACCTCGGCGCTGAGGGAGTTGCGCTTGATCTCGAAGGTGGCGATCAACTCCTGGAGGGTACTATCGGAGTCGTTCGCCTCCTGGGCGGTCATGTAGCGCTGGTAGCGCTCGTCCTGCTGAATGGCGCGGCCAAGTGCTCTTGTCATCTCAATGATTTTATCCATGATGGTATCCTTTCTATTATGATCTCTGCGTTTTATTTTTCAGCAAGCTCTCCCGCCACGGCAAAGTGCATGGCCCTGATGACTTCGACCGGTACAAATTGTCCGATCAAATCGGGGGAGCCTGGAAAGTCGACAATAATGTTGGAACAATTGCGGCCGGAGAGCATGTCCGGCGTTCTTGCGGGGCCATCCACCAGTACATTGTACACCCCGCCCACCATATCCTCCAGGTGCTGGCTGGTGATGCTGTTCTGTAAATCGCACAGCTCCTGGAACCACAGCTTCTTCTCAAGGGCGGAGGTGGGGTCGTCCATTTTCGCGGCCCTTGTACCCTCCCGCCTGGAGTAAATGAAGGTGAAGAGAGATTCGGCTTCCAGTTTCTTTACAAGCTCCAATGTCTGCTCAAAGTCCTCACGGGTCTCCCCGGGGAAGCCGACAATGATATCGCTGGTGAAGGTGACGCCGGGAATTCGTTCCCTAGCATAGCTGATAAGTTCAAGGTACTGCGCCGCGGTGTAGCCACGGTTCATCTCCCGCAGGATGCGGTCGGAACCACTCTGCACCGGCAGATGGATGTGATTGTAGATTTTCTCGTTTTCGGCGATGGTGTCGATGAGCTCCCGGGTGCAGTCCTTGGGGTGGGAGGTCATAAACCGCAGTCTAAAATCTCCCGGAATGGCACACAGCCTCTTGAGCAGCTCGGAGAAGTTGATCGCTTCCTCCAAGCCCTTGCCGTAGGAGTTGACGTTCTGGCCAAGAAGAGTGATCTCCCTGTAGCCCTTTGCAACAAGCTCCCCGGCCTCCCGCAGGATTTCCTCCGGCTGCCTGCTGCGCTCCCTGCCCCGCACCAGCGGCACGACGCAGAAACTGCAAAAATTGTCGCAGCCATACATGATAGGCAGCCAGGCTCTGGCACCCTCCTGGCGGTGAATAGGAAGCCCCTCCACCACAGCGGCGGTGGGGTCGGCCAGCTCGAATATCCTGCCGCCTTCAGTGAGCTTTTGGTAGAGCAGCGCGGGCAAGCGGTGCATGGCTCCCGCGCCAAAGACGATGTCCACAAAGGAAAAACTCCCCTTGATGCGCCTAGCCACATGTTCCTGTTGGGTCATGCAGCCACAGAGAGCGATCACCATGTTGGGGTTGGCAGCTTTTGCCTTTTTGAGGGCGCCAACATTGCCGAAAACACGGTCTTCCGCCCCCTCCCGCACGGCACAGGTGTTGTACAGCACCACATCCGCTTCCAGAGGGCTTTCCGCGAAGATATACCCCATCTCAAGAAAAAGACCGTCCAGCTTCTCTCCGTCCGCCACGTTTTGCTGGCAGCCGTAGGAGTGGGTATAGACAGTGGGCTGGCGTTCTCCGGTCTGCTGCTGTCTGTATCCCAGCTCCCGCACAAGGGAGATATAGTCCCGGTTGGTCTCGTTGACTTGTCGGTCAAAAAGCTGCTCTGTCAAGGTTTCCATTCCCCGCAATATCATTTCAGAGTTCTGTTAATTATATCATCATCGACACGGTAAAGCAACGAATGTCAATATTTTAACCTTCGATATTTGTGATGGGTTTTTCCACCGGCAGCGAAAACCAAAAGGTACTTCCCTGTCCCAATATCGATTCGACGCCGTACTGGACACCGGGATGCTGATCGAGTATTGTCTTGACGATGGAGAGCCCCAGTCCGCTGCCCGCTATTGTTTTACCCTGTGGGGTATCCTCCCGGTAATAGCGCTCCCACACCTTTTCCGAGACCTCCGGCGGCATTCCCTTCCCGGTATCCGTCACCGAAATCCACACCCGGTCTCCCTGCACCCGCTGGGCGACCGTCACCTTTTTGTCCTCGCCAGTGTAGCTGATGGCATTTCCGATCAAATTGTACACTACCTGGGCGATGCGCGCAGCATCCCCGTTCACCTCCACTTCGCCGTCGTTCAGGAAGGTGATGGAGTAGCCCTCGTGTTCGTTGAACTTGGCGTATCTTCCTATGATGTCCTTCACGAGGTCGGTAAGGCTGAAAATATCCATCTGCATGGGGGTGATGCCCGCCTGAAGCTTGGAAAGATCCAGCAAGTCCTCCACCAGTACGGAGAGGCGTTTCGCCTCATCCACAATGATCTGGACATTTTCCGGCGTCGCCTCTTCTGGAAAGTCGCGCAACATTTCTCCGTAGCCGCTGATGAGGGTGAGGGGGGTGCGGAGGTCGTGGGAGACGTTCGCAATCAACTCCTGCCGCAGTAGCTCCGTCTTTGACAGCTCGTGAGAAGCCTGGGTCAGCGTTTTGGAGAGCTGGGAGATTTCCCGGTAGCCCTCCCCGTGGAAGTCCACGTTGTAGTCCCCCTGCCCGAGGCGGATTGCGTCGCGGTTGATCTCCTCGATGGGCTTCGACAGCCGCCGGGCCATCAGCAGGGCCAGCCCCACGGCCAGCACTATCATAATCCCGCTGACCACAAACAGCTGGACGCGCAGGGTCTGCACCGTAGAATCCACCGGCAAAAGATGCGTGCTAAGAATCAGCATGGAATGCACCTCCTCATCCATCACCTGGGCGTAGAGAATGCTCTCCTGCAAGTCCCCCCGCTGATTGCGCAGGTCACTGCTGTAGTATCGGGTAAGCTGTCCACCCTGCGCCACAGCCTCATCAAACAGAGAAGCCCTCTCCTCTACAGACAGGGCTTCCGCCGCCTCGGGGTACTCGCCCGTTCGGAATACCATGCTGCCTCGGGGCATCCAGAATTCCACATACAGGTTGCCTTTGTCAGATATTGTCTGGAGCAGCTGCCCGATATCCTGGTTATTGATGTTTTCCAGCACAGTGGCCGCATCCTTCTTGATTTCCCTTGTCTTGATAGCCTTGTAGAAGGAATCCAGAAACACTGTCTGGAGCAGCCACAGCACAATCAACAAAATGCCGCAAAAAATCATGAGATAGCGGAATATTTTCCACTTCAGGCTGATCTGGCGGGTCTTCACCGCGCCACCCCCTATCGAGTATTATACTAAACTCAACTCAAAAACCTAAGAAGCGGAGCGATGCGTTCTTTTGAGAAAGAACGTGTTCTGAGCGATAGCTGATTAGCTGTTTTTGTTTGAGATTAGTATTATTCATCAAAGCGGTAACCGATCCCCCGAAGGGTTACGATACTGTCGCTGTATGGGCCCAGCGCCTTGCGCAGCATCTTAATGTGGGTGTCCAGAGTTCGGTCATCCCCGTAGAAATCGTAGCCCCACACCTCGGTGAGGATTCGCTCGCGATCCAATGCAATGCCCCTGTTGCGCACCATGAAGAACAGCAGATCGTATTCCTTGGGGGAAAGCTCGGCTGTCTTGCCATCCACACGCACCACACGGGCGGTGAAGTCCACCTCCAAGCCGCCCTTGACAAACATCTCATGGGACAACTCCTGCTGTGGGTGTACCCGCTTCATGACGGCGTCAATGCGCATCATGAGCTCTTTGGGTGAGAAAGGCTTTACCACGTAGTCGTCCACCCCCAGCTCAAAGCCGTGGAGGCGGTCGTACTCCTCGCCCCTGGCGGACAACATGATAACCGGAACATTGCTGAACTTGCGAATCTCCCCCACCGCCGAAAAGCCGTCCAGCTCGGGCATCATCACATCCATGATGACGATGTCGGGATTCTCTTTTCTGCACAACGCCACAGCGTCTATACCGTTGCCTGCCTCGATGACCTGATGGCCCTCGAAAGCCGCATAGCGGGCGATCAGCTGGCGAATTCTCTCCTCGTCGTCGGCAATCAGTATCCGGTACATGGCTTCTCCTTTATATCAAACATTGCATTTTGCCGGGAGCAAAAGTTCAGTTTCGCCCCTGTCTTTTATTATACACGGAGGAGACCAGGACTTACAATCGTTTTTTGACACAAAGAAACCGGGACATCATTCCTTCTGTCCCGGTTTCTTTGTTGGGGTGCTGCTATTTTGAGTATGGGAAGTGGTTATGCCTTCTCACTGTTGCTAATGCGGTCTTTCATGTAGTCGGGGAGTTTTTCACCCAAGGTGACTTCAACATCCAGCTTCTTTGTACCTCTCTGCACCTGTACAGTGACGACGTCGCCTGCGCTCATGCCCTCCAATGTTGTCTGGATATCGGCAAAGGCCTCGATCTCGGTGTCATTGATTTTGATGATTCTGTCGCCGGATTCCAGCCCGTTTTCGCGGGTGACCTCGGCCACATAGACGCCCATATCCTGTACGCGGTAATAATAGGCAGCTTCCTCGCTGTTCACTTCAATCGCCTGGATGCCCAATTCAGGGCGCCCTGCCACATATCCGTTGTCAATCAGGCTGTCCACCACAGTCTTCACCGTGTTGGCGGGAATCGCAAATCCGAGGCCCTCAATATCGCTGCCGCTGGATTTCGCGTTGATTACACCCAGCAGCTGGCCCTCCTGATTAAAGAGTCCGCCGCCGGAGTTGCCGGGGTTGACCGCTGCGGAGGTCTGGATCAGGTTCATGGCCTGACCGCCGATGGTGATCTCACGGTCGAGGGCGCTGACGATGCCGTCGGTGACTGTACCGCCAAGGGTGCCCAACGGGTTGCCGATGACGATTGCGGACTCGCCCACCACAGCACTGTCGGAATCGGCCAGGGTGACGGCGTTCAAGCCGGTGGCCTCAATTTTCAGCACGGCCAGGTCGGTCTGGGAGTCGGTGCCAATCAGCTTAGCTTCATACTCTGTACCATCGCTGGTGCGAACTGTAATCGCTGTGGCGCCCTCCACCACGTGGTCGTTGGTGACGATGTATCCATCCTCTGTGAGAATGACACCGCTGCCTGCGCCCGCCGTGACATATTCGCCGATAAACATATTGGTGGCTTTCGTCTCGGTAGACACCTCCACAACGGAGTCAGATACCATGCTCACAACCTCCGCCACATTGGTGAGGGTGCGGTCGGAGGAAGAAACGGGTGCCACCTGTACCTGAGGCTTGGCGGTCTCTGTCTCCGTTTGGGAGACGGAGGGGTTCAAGTTGTTCATGGCCAGATAGGTTCCGCCGCCGCCTGCTGCGCCGGCAATCAGCGCGACTGCGAGCATGGTGGCGACCAGCTTGCCCTTGCCGTCTTTCTTGGGTTCCTTTTTCTCCGGCTCGGGCGTGGGGGTTGGCGTCGGTGAGTGGAAACTGTAGTTCACCGGGCCTGCGGGATTGGTGTTCTGGTTCTGCTGGGGATAATTATTATACAAATTATTATTGTTGTCGCTATACATTGACAAAGTCCTCCTTTTTGATCTGTTATTCTGTTTCTGTAATTCATTAGTGATCCTATGTGTTCTTTTCTTTTGTGAACTCAGTATATAATCGCAATGTGATGGTCATATGAAGAAAAGTAGAAGGTTGTCTGAAACTTGACATTTGCGCGGCTAAGACATATATTTGCACTGTAACAGAGGCGTTTTGAGACACCATAACATGGGAGAAAAGGGAATTATGAGCAGTCAATTCGATCAGATAATCGACCGCACCGAAACCTCAAGCTACAAATGGGATGGCATGAAAGCGAACGGCATACCGGAAGACGCCATTCCTCTTTGGGTTGCAGATATGGATTTCCGCGCTCCTTCCTGCGTTCTCCGGTCGCTGGAGGATCGGGTGGATCACGGCGTGTTCGGCTATTCCTTCACGAGCCAAAGCTATCTCGACAGCCTGGACAACTGGTTTTCCACCCGCCATAACTGGAAGATTTCACCGGACTGGCTCGTGACAACGCCGGGCGTGGTCTGCGCGATTAAAACCGCTGTGCGCGCCTTCACCGAACCTGAGGACGCCGTCATCATTCTGCAGCCGGTTTATTCCCCCTTCGCCTCTTCTGTGACCGGCTGCGGTCGCAAGCTGGTCGTAAGTCAACTTTTATTCGAGGACGGCAAATATTCTGTGAATTACGAAGATTTTGAACACAAAATCGCGGACAACAATGTCAAGCTTTTCATTTTGTGCAGCCCTCACAATCCCGTTGGTCGGGTCTGGACAGCGGAGGAGCTGATCCACCTGGGTGAAATATGCCGCCGCCACGATGTCCTGGTGGTTTCCGACGAGATTCATCAGGATTTCGTCTATCCCGGGCACACTCACCTTGTCTTTTCCTCCCTCAAGCCCGAGTTTGAGGAGTTCAGCATCATCTGCACCGCGCCCAGCAAAACCTTTAACCTGGCGGCGCTCCAGCTGTCCAACATCTTTATCCCAAACAAGGAACTCCGCGAGGCGTTTCAGGCAGAGCTTTCACGGGCGGGAATCGGCGAGCCCAACCTGATGGGTGCGATCTCCTGTGAGGCAGCCTATTCCCACGGTGCGGAGTGGTTGGATGAGCTGCGCGGCTACCTGATGGAAAATATCATCTTTGTCAGGCGATTCCTGGCCGACGAGATACCGGAAATTCAGGCGGTGGAGCCCCAGGGCACCTATCTTCTCTGGCTGGATTGCCGGGAACTTGGGTTGGGCAATGAGGAGCTTCGGAACTTCTTTCTTGAGAAGGCCGGATTGTGGCTCAACAACGGCTATGAGTTCGGCGCGGGAGGCGAGGGCTTTATGCGCTGCAACATCGCCGCTCCCCGAGAAGTATTGGTGAAGGCAATGAACCGCTTAAAGGCAGCGGTAAATGAACAACCCACAAACTGAACAGATTGCTCTTCGGGAGACATTTCATTAGAAATGTCTCCCTTTCTTGCAATTTCCTCTTTTCATTCCTGCATTACTGTGTTAAAATATTCTCACAATTAACATGGGGGAGTTTGGCGCTTATACCCGCTCCTCTGAGAGAGAAGGATTTTACTTCATGAACGGTCACAGAAAAATTGCAATTTTGGGCGCGGGCAACGTGGGAGCCACCATCGCCTACACCCTGACAATTCAGGGATCGGCCTCCGAAATTGTACTCGTCGATATCAATAGAGAGAAAAGCCAGGGAGAGGCCATCGATATTTTTCAGGGCACCGCCTTTTCTCCCCCGGTGGACATTTACGCGGGAGATTTCTCCGACTGCTGGAACTCCGACATTATCATCGTTACGGTGGGTCATCCCCGCAAGCCTGGGCAAACCAGGATCGATCTGGCTCAAAGCAACGTCAACATCATCAAGAGCGTGATGGACAAGGTTTACCCCCACGCGCCCGATTCCATCTATGTAATTGTCAGCAATCCGGTGGATATTCTCACTTATACCATTCAAAAGCTCTACGACATCCCCAAGGGCAAGATTTTCGGTACTGGGACGATTCTTGACTCCGCGCGCCTTCGCGCCCTGTTGGCGGATTATACCGAGCTAAACCCCAAAAACATCCATGCCTATGTCTTCGGCGAGCACGGCGAGACCTCCTTTATTCCCTGGTCACTGGCCACCATCGGCGGCATGCACATTTCCACCTACTGCATGGCCGACGCCCGCTGCCGCCAGTTCTTCCAGGAGTCGGATTTTGACAAAATTGACGCGGATATGCGCTCCTCCGGCGCCAAGGTTATCTCCCTCAAGGGCGCGACCTTCTACGCCATCGCCCTGTCGGTGGCCCGCATCTGCGACTGTATTCTGCGGGACACCGGTTCCCTGCTCACCGTTTCCACAATGCTTCACGGCCAGTATGGCATCGAAGACGTCTGTCTCAGCCTGCCCTATGTGATCGGCTCCGGCGGTATTACAAGGGAGCTCTCTCCACCCCTCGCCCCGGAGGAGACGGATAAGCTGCGGCACAGCGCCAACGCCTTGAAGGAAGTTATCGCTTCCCTGGATATTTAGCATGATAACCTCAAAGGAGATTGCCCGCCGGGCAGGTGTTTCCCGGGGCACGGTGGATCGCGTCCTCAACAACCGTCCAGGGGTCAAGCCCTCCACCCGAGAGCGCGTGGAGGAGATTATCCGGGAGCTGGAATATGTGCCCAACCGCGCCGGAAAGGCCCTTTCCTCCTCCCGGAGGCCGATTGAGGTCGGGATCATTCTGAACCGCGGTGAAAACCAGTTCTACGACGAGATCATCGCTGGAATTGAGGATTGCAGGGAGCGGTATGGCGACTTCCAGATCAATTTGCAATACCGCTTTCTCAGCGGCTACGAAGTGGAGCAGCAGGTGGAGGCCATCCGCTCCTTTTCCGGCAGCGATATTTCCTTCCTCATTGTCACTCCCATCAGCGATCCGGCAGTTGCGGAAGCCCTCAATGAGGTCATCGGCGAGGGAATCCCGGTCATCACGCTGAACT
Organism: Oscillospiraceae bacterium; assembly: GCA_047973265.1. Lineage (GTDB taxonomy): Bacteria > Bacillota > Clostridia > Oscillospirales > Ruminococcaceae > WRAV01. Next base: position 14,300 of record JBKEBS010000106.1, on the reverse strand, counting down.
CCGACATCAAGGGAACCGGACGGCTTCTTCATGTGGGCTGTGACTATTTCGCAAGCGGCAGAACCGCTGCCGGTTTGCTGGGGCTGTTCTCTCACGGCAAAGGAGCCGTGGGCATCGTGACGGGCTCCCACCGCATGCTGGGCCACAATCAAAGAGTGGAGGGCTTCCTATCTGAGCTGGCCATCCGCTTCCCCGGCATCCGACATGTCGATACGGTGGAGAGCTTTGACAACGACGATCAGGCTGAACAGTCGGTAGCGGAAATGTTGGGAAAGCATCCGGAGATCGATCTGCTCTACTTTGCGGCAGCGGGCGCCTCCGGCGGCCTGCGCGCTGTGAGGAGCGACAACGGCAGTAATCCGCGCATTGCGGTTACCTGCGACGACTTCCCCGATATTCGCCAACTGCTGCGGGCCGGACAAGTTGCGGCAACAGTTTGCCAGGAGCCCTTCCGGCAGGGTTCGGAGGCACTGGGCGGCGGTTTGCAGTATCTGCTCAGCGGACAAAGACCGGCAAGCGATGTGCTGTGGATGCGCAACGAGATCAAGATTGCCCAAAACCTGGATTGAACCGACGTCGGGCGGCTTCCTCCGGCGTTTCGTATAAAAGAAGCCTCCAAAATTTGACCATTCCGGCATTGCAATTGTGCAACAAGGCGCGATATAATTGAGTAGTGAGTTTCGTGCACGTGAACAGACCGAAAGTGTAACTTTCGCTCAAAGGAGGAAGGCAGATGAAAAAGTGCGTCATTGCCATCGATGTGGGGACATCCGGCTGTAAGGCCATTGCAGTAGATGAATCGGGGGCGATCCTCTCCGGCGTGATCGGCGAGTACCCCCTTTACCAGCCCCAGCCGGGCCGGACAGAGCAAGACCCCGCCGATTGGTGGCGGGAATCTGCAAGCAGCGTCAAGCAGGTGCTGTCGGAAATCGGTGACGCGGAGGTCTGCGCCATTGGCCTCTCCGGCCAGATGCACGGCATGGTGGCCTTGGATAGGTCGGGCGAAGTTGTGCGCAATGCTATCCTCTGGAACGACCAGCGCACACAGAAGCAGTGCGATGAGATCACAGCGGCGGCTGGCGGCCTCTCCGGTCTGCTTGGCTACACCAATAACATGATGCTTACCGGCTACACTGGCGGAAAAATCCTCTGGATGAAAGAGGAGGAGCCGGATAATTATGCTCGCACCAAAACTGTTGTCAATCCCAAGGATTATATCGGCTACAAGCTCACCGGGCAGCTCTCCACCGAGGTTTCCGACGCCTCTGGCACCGGCCTCTTTGATGTAGAACACCGCGTCTGGGCTTGGGAGCTCATCGACAAAATCGGATTAAAACGCGAATTCTTCACCAAGGCATTGGAGTCCACCGACCGGATGGGGACGGTCACACCGGAGGCCTCTGCTCTCACCGGCCTGCCTGCGGGAACGCCGGTCTATGCGGGCGGCGGAGATGCTGTCATCTCCACAACGGGCATGGGGCTCATCACCCCCGGCAGAATTGGCGTCTCGCTGGGCACCTCCGGCGTCGTGGCGGCGGGACTCCCAGGCTATGCCGAAAACAAAGACGGTTTGCTCCAGTTGTTCTGTAACAACGCGCCGGAGCGCTGGATGGCCTTTGGCTGCACTCTCTCCGCCGCAGGATCGCTCCAATGGTTCCGGGATGCGCTGGGCGGCGGGGACAACTACCGTGCGCTGGACGACCAGGCGGAAGCGATTGCTCCCGGCGCCGACGGCCTTCTCTTTCTCCCCTACCTCACCGGGGAGCGCTGCCCACTCTTCGACCCCGAAGCGAAGGGCGCCTTCCTGGGCATCCAGTCTGTCATGGGCAAGGGGCACTTCTCCCGCGCAGTGCTGGAGGGTGTGGCATTCTCTCTTCGCCAGGTGTTTGACCTGATTCGCTCGGCCTCTCCCGGTATTCTCACCGATGAGATTGTCATCTCGGGCGGCGGCGCCAAGAGTCCGCTGTGGCAGCAGATTTTGGCGGATATTTTCCAGCTCCCCGTACGCACTGTTCATGGCAGCGCGGAGGGCTCCGCCTTCGGTGCCGCATTGGTGGCGGGAACAGGCTGTGGCATGTGGCCGTCCATCGACAAAGCCATGGAAGTCGCAATACCGGAGAATGAGACCCTGCCCAATCCGGATAATTTTCCGATCTATCAGCGTCAGTATGACAAGTATATCAAGATGTACGATGCCCTGAAGTGGTCTTTCTAAACATATGTAAGTGCCCTGTTCATAAAAAACAGGGCACTTTTCTGCCTTATTTTGCCCTTTCTTGAAGATGACCGCGAAAAATAGAGATTTGCCTTCTTTTACCTTGACGAGGGCTTAAAACTTCAATATAATGAAATCAATAATTGCTGTATCATTTGATGTATTGTTTTTGTTTTTTTATTTTGCAGAAGAGGATTGATGTCGTGTGACAAAGTCTACCAAGAGAATAGCTGTGTTCCTTGCTGTGTTGCTCTGCATTACGGGGCTTTCACTGCGTGGTTCCGCGGCATCTCTGCCATCCTCCTCTGACTACAACAAGGACGTTTACAACAGGGCCCAGGAAATCTATCAGAAATTCGGCGTCGATATCGCCTATCCCTACCGCTCGGATGGCTACACAGCCATCGGTGTCGCCACACTGGACAACTTAAACAACGCGCTGGACTTTATCGGCGCCCCTGTCGTCTCTGAAGTTTCAAATTATCTCAAAAGTACATTTGGCCGCAGGCTCACATTCATTTATACCTATGTCCCGTCGGATTTGCAGGACTCCAACCTGATGGCCCTGGCCCGCTTCACTGCGGAGCAATCAACCATTGAAATATTCATTCCGGGCCCAAACTCCGGCATGACAATGTCCGGCAACAGCCCTGTGGCGATTGTTCATGAGTTTGGCCACGCTTTTCACTATTATTTTTCCTCTTCTCACGGTTACAGCCGCTTTAAGCAGGAGTGGATCGCCCTGAACGGCGAATACACCTATAGCATGTCTACCACCCGCAACCCCAGCAAGTATACCTTTGTTTCTCTCTATGCCTCCATGGATATTGACGAGGATTTTGCCGATACCTTTGCCTATGCCCTCACCTCCAACCGCGCCGGGCTCGGCATCGCCGGATACTTCACCGCACCGGGGGGCGCAAAATCCAACCTCGGCAAAAAGGTGGATTATGTGGAGAATATGCTTTCCCGTTACACCAAAGACCCCTCGATTGCCCTGAAAAGCATTGCGACAATGCGCAGAACACCGCACAACCTCCAATATGAGGATGTTCAGCTATCCGGGAACTCGCTGGAATATATCAACTTCAATGAGCCGCCCGGGATACTCAGCAATATACTCAAGCTGCTCCGGATTGAAGAGACCAACACAGAATGGGTCAAGGCTGTGGGCGGCTGGAAGGTGACCGATGTGCGCGGCGGCGTCTATCTGGTCTTCCCAGGCTGTGGCTATGTCACTCTAAAAATTCCGGCGAAAAAGACAGCATAAATCGATAAGAAAAAGAACCGGTTATAACCGGTTCTTTTTTGTAGCATGATAAAGCCGCTCCTATATTACAATGTCAACAAATATGCCCTTTTGCATCTGTTTTACGCTGCGATATCCGGCCTCTCTCAGCAACTCCACCGAAAGATCGAAGGCGCAGTCAAGATGCTCCACGCTGTGGCAGTCGGACGAAATCGTCATTGGCACCCCCAGCTTATACAGATAATGGAGCAAATCCAGAGAAGGATAGGGCTGCTCTGTGTAGCCTCTGGAGATCGCCCCAGTGTTCACCTCAACGATGAGCCCTTCTTCAGCAGCGGCCTCGGCAACTAGGCGGCTGGCCCTGCTATACCAGAGGCTTTGGGGATCGAAATAGCAGTTTTCCCTGTTCAGCTTCGTGATCAAATCCAGGTGGCCGACAATTGTCGGCCTGCGCTGCTTTATCATTTGGGCGACTGCGGCATAATATGCCGTCACCATGGCCTCCGCGCCACTATATTCCTCTATCAGGCGCTCATAATAGCCCGGATGCCAATCCACCGCCAGCATGGTGCCATCACTCTTGGCCGGGAGATCATGGACTGAGCCGATGGTGTAATCCAGCTGTGTGGTGTCCACAGGCGGCCAGTAGTCCTCCTCCAGGCCCAGGTATATCTCGATTTTGTCCGCATACGCCTCTTTCAAGCGGCCTATTTCCGCAAGGTATCTGGGGTAGTCGTCAAATTCCATCAAGGTTCCCGAGCCCGTCCAGTTTGTGGGGGAATGATCGGAAAAGCCAATGCTGACAAAGCCTTCTGTCAGAGCCGCGGTCACGTACTCCTCCGGTTCTCCGGCCCCGTCGCTAAAGCGCGTGTGGGTGTGTAGGTTGGAAAGAAATTTCATCTCATCCCTCTTTTGTTTACTGATTGCTGCCATTGTACCGCATTTTCCTCTTTTTCGCCACAGTTTGTTTGACAGGCATACCGCTTTCTGCTATTCTGAAGCGGCAGAACATCCACCCATTTTGACAACCGTTACTTGTCAGAAACAACCAACCAGGAGGAAGGTCAAAATGCGCATTCGCAAAATTTGGTACCCTTTAGACAGGGGATTTGTCCATACATCAAATGATTTACATCGAAAGGAAACAATCAATATATGCATGAAAATACTTTTACGCAGGAGCGGGCTCTGCTGGTAGCAGTCGATCTGGGGGACTATGATATTGACAGTTCCCTGAACGAGCTGGAAGAGCTTGCAGCAACCGCCGATATTCAGGTGGTAGGCCAGATTGTGCAAAAGCGGGATCGGGCCGACATGGCCACCGCTATTGGAGGCGGAAAGCTGGAGGAGGTCGCCCAATTCGTCGAGGCAAACGACATTGACCTGGTCATCTTCGACCAGGAACTGTCTGCCACCCAGCTGCGCAATCTGGAAAAAGCCTGCAAAATAGCTGTCATCGACCGCACAATGCTGATTCTTGAAATTTTTGCCGAGAATGCCCGCACCAGTGAGGGTAAGCTGCAGGTGGAGCTCGCGCAGCACCGGTACCTTCTCCCCCGCCTGGCCGGGATGGGCAAGAGCCTTTCCCGTCTGGGAGGCGGTGGAGGCGGCGGAGGCGGTGCCCGCCGAGGTAAAGGCGAGAGCAAGCTGGAGCTTGACCGTCGGCATATCCGCCGGCACATCACCCACCTAGAGGAGCGCCTTGGAGAGCTCACCGACCGCCGGGACCGCATGCGTCTGCGAAGAAAAAAGGACGGCGTCACCACTGTCGCCATTGTGGGCTACACCAATGTGGGCAAATCCACGTTGCTGAATACTCTTACTGATGCCGGGGTGTTGTCGGAAAACAAGCTGTTCGCAACCCTAGACCCCACTTCCCGCGCTTTGGCTCTTCCCGATGGGCGGGAGGTCATGCTCATCGACACCGTCGGCCTGGTGCGCAGGCTCCCCCACCACTTGGTGGAGGCCTTCAAATCCACGCTGGAGGAAGCCGTCAACGCCGATCTGCTGCTCAATGTCTGTGATATCTCCAGCCCCGAGGCCGAGGAGCAGGTCGCTGTGACAAATGAGCTTCTGAAAGAGCTCGGTGTTGAACGCACCCCTATTCTAACCGTGTTCAACAAATGTGACAAAATCGATATTCCGCCCTTTGATGTGGGGGAGCAAAGCGTGCTCATTTCTGCCAAGACAGGCTTTGGAATGGAGGCGCTGCTGCAAAAAATCGCAAAGCTGCTCCCTCCCTCCCAGCGGCAGATGAACCTGCTAATTCCCTATTCCGAAGGTGGATTGGTCAATGAAATCCGCCGGGACGGCAAGGTGCTCTCCGAGGAATATGTGGACAGCGGCATCCGGCTGGATGCCATGGTAGACTACAAGCTCATCGGCAGAATGGAACAGTATCTACAATAGCCAAAAAAACAGAGGAACCGCAAAAACGGTTCCTCTGTTTTTTTATACAAGGGATTTCACGTAGTCCAAGCCCTTTTGGGGAGCGTCTTGGGGGAAATATTCCAGTCCCACATAGCCCTGGTACCCCATTTTGTCCAGTGCACGAAAGATGTAGCCATAGTCCAGTTCACCGTTATACAGTTCACTGCGACTCGCACTGCCCGCCACATGGATATGGCTGATCCGATCAAAGCAGGCTTCAATGTGGCGCAACACATCCCCCTCGGTAATCTGCTGGTGATAGATGTCAAACAGCATGCGCACCCTAGGGCTGCCGACCTCCTCAGCAATCTCATAGGCCTCGGCAGAACGTTGGAGATAGGTTCCCACATGGTCGATCTTGCCGTTGAGCGGCTCCAGCAGCAGGTCTATACCGGACTCCTCCAGGATGGGAATGCAGCGCACCAGTCCGGCAACCAGGTTCCGGCGCTGTACCGCCCTGTCCTCGCCGGTATCGTCACCGCACTGGGTGATCAATGTGGGGCAGCCCAGTTCATTCGCCACCCTGACGCTTTCCCGGAGGCCCTCCAAATAATCATCGTGCCGAGAAGAATCTACCAAGCTGGTAAACTTGGTGCAAAAGGTGGGCAGTACAAGCCCCAGTGCCTCTTTTTTGGCGCGGATGGCGGCAATATCCTTGTCCCCCCATCCCCAAAACTCAAAGGCCGAAAAGCCAGCCTGTTTCACCAGCTCCAGCTTGTCCGGCATGCTCATGACAGCGGTGGCGCCTTCATCGGAAACCTCTTGATTGGGCAACGCCCCCAGCGCCTCCGGCATCCTGACTCCACTGAAAACAGCCTCTGTGCAAATCGAAAATTCCATTCAAAATCCCCCTCTGTTTGCTTGTTAATTGTAATACTGCCTCTTCGATTTGCGGTACATCCGAAAGAAATTAATGCCAACCACGGCCACCACCGCAATCAACAGGCCGATCGGCACGATCATTTTGTTGTAGTGCTGGTCACTGCTGAGCAGCTGTGTCCACAGCCTATCCATGAGGAGATTGGTCTCTCTAGGCAGCTCGAGGAAATACTCCGCATTGTCCACCACCTCTGCGGGGGGATAGACAATGGGGTTCTCCGTAATCTCCGGGTCGAGAATTTCCAGCGCCGCGGCATTGGGACTGGCATAGCCGATGTATTCGGCATTGGCGGCGGCCACCTCCCCCTCCAGCAGGAAGTTGATGTACAGGTGGGCGGCCTCGTAATTCCGGGAGCCCTTGGGAATGCAGATGGCATCCACAAAGATGTTAGTGCCCTCCTCCGGGATGGAAAAAGCCAAATCCTCGTTGTCCTCGATCATGGTGAGGGCGTCCCCGGCGTAGTAAGGAGCCAGCGCCGCCTCTCCGCCGAGCATTTTGTCAAAGATTTCATCCATAACATAGGCCTGCACCAGCGGCTTTTGGGCTTTAAGCTGTTCCAGGCAGTCCTCCAGCTCGTCGGGGTCAGTGGAATTCAGCGAGTAGCCGTGCCGCTTCTGGGCAATGCCGAAAGCGTCCCGGGAGTTTGCGAACATGAGTATCTCACCTAGGTACTTCTCATTCCAAAGAATGTCCCAGCTGGTGACATCGTCGTCCTCATCCACCAGAGCAGTGTTGTAGATGATGCCCACCATACCCCAGGTATAGGGCGCAGTATAGCGGTTTTCGGGGTCGTACATCGGCCCCACAAAACGATCCTCAATGTTTTCAAAGTTGGGGATGTTGTCGTAGTCGAGGGGCAGCAGCATATCCTCGCTGATCATACGGCCGATCATGTAGTCGGAGGGGATAACGACATCGTAGCTGGAGCTGCCCGAGCGCAGCTTGGAGTAGAGCTCCTCGTTGGTGGCGAAGTTGGTGTAGTTCACCTTGATGCCCGTGAGCTCCTGAAAAGCCCTGTTCACATTCAAGGAGTCGTCGGAACCGTCGGAGATGTACTCCCCCCAGTTGTAGACATTGATCGAAACTCCCTGCCCCTTGTACTGGCTGTAGTAGTCCTCACCGGTCTGTAGCTCCATTTCATCCCATTCCCATGCGGAGACGGGCATGCAGAGGGCAAACAGCATCAGGGCAGTAAGCAGAACGAGGGAAAGTCTTCTCAACTTCAAACCCTCACCCGCCTTCCAGCCAGCTGGCGCTTCTCCTTGCGGGAATCGGAGATATTGACCAGAACCAGCACCACCAGCACCACCACAAAAATGATGGTGGACAATGCGTTGATCTCGGGGCTCACCTTGCGGCGGGTCATCGAGAAAATGGTGATGGGCAGTGTCTGGAAAGAAGCGCCTGTGACAAAGTAACTGATGACAAAGTCGTCCAGCGACATGGTGATGGAGGTGAGAAACCCTGCCACAATGCCGGGCATGATGTCGGGCAGCACCACCTTGCGAATCGCCTGCCACTCGTTGCAGCCCAGGTCGCGGGCGGCCTCGTAGATGCTGGGGTCCATCTGGCGCAGCTTGGGGCGCACGTTGAGGATGACATAGGGGATGTTGAAGGTGATATGTGCCAACAGCAATGTCCAAAATCCAGATTCAAAGCTCCAGCTGGTTCCAAACAGCCCGCCCATCCAGGCAACAAGCGCCTGAAACAGCCCGAACAGCAGCATCATGGAGACGCCGGTGATGATGTCCGGGTTGATCATGGGCATGTAGGTGATGTTCAGGACAATTCCCCTCACCCACTTGTTCATGCGGGAGAGCCCGATTGCCGCCGCTGTGCCGATGACAGTGGCGATCAGGGAGGAGAGAAATGCGATGATCAGCGTGTTCCACAACGAGGAGATGATCAGTTCGTTGCTGAACAGCTCCTTGTACCAATTGAGGGTAAAGCCTGTCCAATAAGCGCGGGACTTGGATTGGTTGAAGGAAAAGACAATCAGCACCGCGATAGGCATGTAGAGAAACGCCATGATGGCGCCGATGTAGGTCTTGGCATACCACTTGAGTTTGCGGTTTCTCACAGCAGCGTCCCCTCCATTTCCTCCTCATCGCCGAACTGGTTGAAGATACTCATGCAGAGCAAGATCAGCACCATCAGCACTAGGGAGATGGCCGCGCCGAGATTCGGGTTGTAAGCGTTGCCAAGAAACTGCAAATCAATTAGGTCGCCGATGAGCAGGTTGCCGCCGCCGCCCAGCATGCGGGAAATGATGAAGGTGCTCACCGCAGGGACAAACACCATAGTGATGCCGGTTTTGACGCCGGGCAGACTCAGGGGGAATATGACCTTGAGAAACACATGCAGGCTGTCCGCGCCCAAATCCTGGGCGGCCTCAATGGTGGTGTCATCGATTTTGGTCATGATGGAGTAGAGGGGCAGAATCATGAAGGGCATGTAGTTGTAGACCATCCCCAGCACCACCGCCCCCGAGGTGTTGATCATCTGGAACGGCCCCATGCCGAACAGACCGAAAAAGCGGTTGATTAATCCATTCTTTTCCAGCAGAGTCATCCAGGCATAGGTGCGCAGCAAAAAGTTCATCCACATGGGCAACATGACCAGCATCAGCATGGTGCGCTGGCGTGCGGCCCTGGAACGGGCTATGATCAGAGAAATGGGGTAACACAGCACCAGACAGATGACGGTGGCGATCACGGCAAGTATCACAGAGCGCAGCAGCACCGGCGCGTATTCTCCAACCCTGGAAATATTCTCGAGCGTGAAGCGATTGGTGGCCGAAAACTGCGGTTCGGTAGTAAATGCGAAGTAGGCGACCAGCAGCAACGGCACCGCGATAAAAATGACCGACCAGAGGGTATAGGGGTAGGCGGCAAATCTGCTTTTCGATTTCATGGCAAGTTATGGCTCATTCGCATAGCGGAAAAAGCCATGTCCTCCTTTCTGGAGTAGAGGCCACAGTTTGGTAACTCAGGCGAACTCGGAGTACTCCTCTGTGAGGGTTTCCGCGCTATCCTCCCTGCCCTTTTTCATGATGTGGATGTCATTGGGCAAAATATTCATCCCGATACGGGTGCCCTCTTCCTCTCCAAGGGTGGAGTGGATCATCCAGGTGAAGCCGTGAGCGCCCACCATCATTTCGTAGTGCACACCCTTGAAGATGATGGACTCAACAACGCCCACCAGCTGGCCGTCGTCGGGGGGAACCACCTTGATATCCTCGGGGCGAATGACGACCTCCACATCCTCTTCGTCGTCGAAGCCCTTGTCCACGCATTCAAACTCCACGCCGGCGAATTCCACCAGGTAGTCCTCCAGCATAATGCCGTCGATGATGTTGCTCTCGCCGATGAAATCCGCCACAAAGGCGTTGACAGGCTCGTTGTAGATGTCCTGAGGTGTGCCGATCTGGAGGATATTGCCGCTGCGCATGACCACCACCCGGTCGGACATAGTGAGCGCTTCCTCCTGGTCGTGTGTGACATAGACAAAAGTGATCTCCATGCTCTGCTGAATGCGTTTTAGCTCCACCTGCATTTCCTTGCGCAGCTTGAGGTCGAGAGCGCCCAGCGGCTCGTCCAGCAGCAACACCTTGGGCCTGTTCACCAGCGCCCGGGCAATGGCGACGCGCTGCTGCTGTCCACCGGAAAGCTGGTTGATATTCCGGGACTCAAAGCCGGTGAGACCCACCATTTTCAGCATATCCTTGATGCGCTGGCGGCGCTCCGGCTCGTCAATATTCTGAATCTTTAAGCCAAATTCTATGTTCTCATACACATTGAGGTGGGGAAAGAGAGCATATTTTTGGAAAACGGTATTGACCTTGCGCTTGTGGGGCGGCAGATCGTTTATGCGCTTGCCCTCAAAGAGAATTTCCCCCTCCTCGGCCTGTACAAATCCGCCTATAATGCGAAGCGTCGTGGTTTTACCACAGCCGGAGGGCCCTAAAAAGGTGATGAACTCTTTGTCATGTATATCCAGGTCAATGCTGTTCAGCACCCGTTCCCCATCATAGCTCACCGCGATTCCCCGCAGAGAGATGATAATGTCGTTTTCCATAGAGGCATTCTCCTTCCCAATGCGAAGTGCAACTCGTGCGCCAAAATTTTTTGCAAACAATAGAAATATAACATAAATCCGGGAAAAGTCAACCTTTTCCCGGATTTAACTGAAATTACAGCGTCTATTTGGATTTGGCAGGCATAAATCTGCCAAAATCTCTGTTTTTCTTGGTTTTTCATCATTATTCTTGAGTTGTGTGTGCCCTCTGCCACAATTCCCCCGCACTCTCCAGCGCGGCGGGTGTGATGACCTCTCCGCTGGTGATGCGGGCGAGTTCAGCAATTGCCGCTTCGTGATCAAGCTTGCTCACTATCGTGTAGGTGCGGCCCTCTTCCACCTCCTTGGCAATGTACAGGTGGTTGTCGGCGAAGGCCGCCACCTGGGCCAGGTGGGTAACACAGATGACCTGGCGGGAACGGGAAACCTGTGCCAGCTTGCGCCCGATCTTGCCCGCGGCGCGGCCGCTGACGCCGGTGTCCACCTCGTCAAAAACGAGGGTGTCGATGTCGTCCCGGTGGGCCAATACATTCTTGATGGACAGCATAATTCGCGCCATCTCGCCGCCGGAGGCAATGCGGCTCAGCGGCTTGGGCTCTTCGCCGGGATTGGTGACGATGAGGAACTGCATGTCGTCAATGCCCCGTTGCCCCAGGTCGTGAACGGTGTGGGAGACGCTCAGCTTGACATTGGGCATATCCAAAAAGGCAAGCTCCTCCTCCACCTGTGCAATGAAATCCTTTGCGGCCTTTGTCCGTTTGGCGGAGAGGGCCTTCCCCTGCTTCATGCAGGCGGCGGTGACCTCTGCGAGTTGCTTCTGGAGCGCCTCAGTGCGCTGGCCGCTCATGGTGATGGAGTCCAGCTCCTCGACCGCCTCCCGGCAGTGGGCCAGAATTGCGGGAATATCCTCGCCATACTTGCGCTTGAGCTTGTAGATGGTGTCCAGCCGGTACTCGATGCGATCCAACTCGCCGGGGTCAAACTCCAGCTCCTCCAAGGCATCGCTGATATCGGAGGCCATGTCCTGGAGCTCAAAGCCGATCTCCTCCGCACGCTGAGCCATGGCGGCAAGATTGTCCACAAAGCGGGCAACCTCACCCAGCCCCCCGGACAGCTGGCTCACCAACTCGTCGATGCCAGGTATTTCGTCTTCTCCGCGCAGTGCGGTGTAGGCCTCCGCGAGGCCCTGCCGAATGCGCTCACTGCCCTGTATCACCTTCCGCTGTGCGGCGAGGGCTTCCTCTTCGCCTTCGTCCTCCAGCTTCGCAGATTCAATTTCCTCTATCTGAAAGCGCAGCATGTCCATGCGCTGCGCCTTCTCGCTCTCGTTCATGTTAAGCGCGTCCAGCTCCTCCTGGATTGCCTTGCGCTTCCGGTACAACTCCCGGTACGCAGCCAACACCTCTTGCAGCTCCCCGAACTCATCGATCATATCCAGGTGCCGCTCCGGGGATAGCAGCGCCTGTCCATCCCGCTGACCGTGAATGTGGATGAGCTTATCGGAGATAGCTTTGAGCATGGAAACTGTGGCCGGCATGCCGTTGATGCGGCAGGTGTTCTTGCCTGCGGCAGTCATCTCCCGAAAAATAAGCAGGGAGCCGTCCTCGGCATCAAATCCCATTTCCTCCAGCACGGCCCTGGCCTGCGGGGAGATATCCTCGAACATGGCGGAAACTTGGGCCTTTTCCTCGCCGGTGCGGATAATGTCGCGGGAGGTGCGCTCCCCCAGCACGGCGTCAAGCGCGGCCAACAGGATCGTTTTACCCGCTCCGGTTTCCCCGGTAAATACATTGAGCCCCTGTTCCAAAGGAATAGAGGCTTTTTGAATGACGGCTACATTTTGAATGTGAAGCTGAGTCAACATTGCGGCATCACCTGCGCGACAGATTAAAGGCTTTCCCTTGGCTCCTGTCTTTTTTTCAGGAGCTTCTTGAGCTGCTTGACAAAATCGGCGGACTTGGATTTATCCCGCATGATACACAGGATGGTGTCGTCTCCGGCGATGGTGCCCACCACACCTTTCCAGTGAATGGAATCCAGCGCGGCACAGGCGGCGTTTGCCATCCCCACATAGCAGCGGATGACCACCATGTTCTCCGCATAGTCGATATCGACAACCGACTCCGAAAACACTGCGTGGAACTTAAAGGACATGTCCACACTCTCTCTGGAGGCGGACGCGGAGTATTTGTAGCCGCTGTTGTCCGTCTGCACCTTGACCAATTGGAGCTCCTTGATGTCGCGGGAGACAGTGGCCTGGGTCACCTTAAAGCCATTTTCTTGCAACTTGCCCAGCAGCTCCTCCTGGGTTTCAATATCATGCTGGGAGATCAGCTCCAAAATCTTCGCATGTCGCTGTTCCTTCATAGAAATGGCTATCCCCTCCCTATATAGTGATCAATTTGTCGTTTAGATTGCGGTAAAAATCCCTGAGGCCCAAATCCACCATCAGCAGGCTCTTGCCGGACTTCTGTACCCGCACCCTGTTGCACTCGCCCGACTCGCAGATAATATTGCCGTCCACGGAGACGGTGAAGCCGCTCTTCTCGTGGCGGTGATCCTCCCTGGCCTCGTACAGCTGGTCTGCGGGGAGCACCAGAGAACAGCGAAACGTGTTGTGGGGGCAGATGGGCGTCAGCAGCACCGCCTCCATGTCGGGCGATACCACAGGCCCTCCCGCCGCCAGAGAATAGGCCGTGGAGCCGGTGGGGGTGGCGAAGATCAGGCCGTCCGCCCGCTGGCGGAGAATCAGCCCCTGCCGGTGAAAGACACTGACATCCAGAATATGGTTGGTGTCCTCCCGGCGCAGGACGATGTCGTTGAGGGCGGGATAGGCGTATTCCTTCCCATTCCGCTCGATCAGCGCCTCTAGGAGCATCCGGCGGGAAAGTACATATTCCCCCTTGACAAGCTGCTCCAGATGGGACAGCTCGCTCAACTCCAGTTGGGTGAGAAAGCCGATACGGCCTGCGTTGACACCAAAAATGGGCTTGTCCGCCTCCATGGCCAGCCCCGCCTCGTGTAAGACTGTGCCGTCTCCCCCCACCGCCAAAAGCATATCGCAGTTTGTCAGCATTTTTTGCAATGGGCCGGTTTCAAACCCGGAGGGGCTCCCCAGGGAAAGCCAGTCGTCAGCCTCCAGCAAGGGCACAATGCCCAGCTTTTTTAGCTCCTCTGCAACCTGAAGAGTGCCCTCTGTCGCACCAAGCCGCTGAAAATTGGGCCGCAGAAAAACTTTCATGAATACGCCCCTTTCCGCAGATTGGCCCGCTGCTCAAAACTTTATCGTGCATTAAGCTCCCGGTGGGAGGCCTCCACGACTTCCTGAATCTTGCCGGAGTCGAAAAGATTGTTGCCGGAAGCTTTCTGCAAATACAAGAGATACTCGATATTGCCTTCCGGCCCCTTCACAGGGGAAAAATCCAGTCCGGCAAGTGTAAAGCCGATTT
>JBKEBS010000105.1:0-2089 GCA_047973265.1 Oscillospiraceae bacterium | reverse complement strand
GAACGGGATATGCCGGTGGGACTTAAAGGAACTGTTCAGTATGTGGACGATGCAGGCCATTATGATAAGCCTGTGGATATGATAAGTTGCCACCGATATTATTGATATTATCCATAAAACGCTCTTCCTTTCTTTGCATAATGGATTGAAGAATATGCCATATTAAGAAACAGAGGCACACAAGCCATAATCTTTAGGTAATTGCGAAACGCGGTAAGAACAGAGATGGGAAAGGAGCCGTGGAGAGAGGGGTGCCCGAATCAGGAGGCACAGCGGCAAAAGGGCGCAAAAAAGCAAGCTCTCATGGAAAGTGAGAACCGAGCGGCCCCAGCTATTCGGTTCGGTGAGCGTCATGCGATAAGTTTACGAGGTCTGCGAGCGAGCTTTGTGTCATGGAGCTTGTGAGCCAGCAGGACGCAGAGCAGCTGAACAATACCGGCGAGGAAGAGATCGGCCTTAGTGGTAAGGGTGTTGGAGGTCTTTCGGCCCTGCACACCCAGAGTATCTTTCAAGGTATTGATGGAGCGTTCGACAGCGGTACGCTGTTTGTAGACAGCTTCAAACTTGGGGTCATCACGGGAGATACCGGGATAAAGGCGCAGGTTTTTGTTTGGATAGACGTAGACACATTTGCCGTATTTGCTGTCGGTGCAGGGCGTTTGACAATGGCACACATAAGTATATCGGTCATTTGAAGCCTTGCGCAAAAAGGATTTGGGGCAGAGGAATTTCAAGCGGAGCGAGCGGTGGTTGCCGTTTGCGGAGCCTTTCGGATTGAAGGGTGTGCCGTCCAAAGGACAGAGCGGCGTGCCGTTCTCATTGAATTGTTCGTTGCCGGAGGTCGCGGAATTGCGTGGGTTCATGGGGATAACAGCGCGGGTAAAGCGATATTCGCCCAGCAGAAAGCTGTAGTTGTCGTAGCTGTCGAAAGCGGCGTCGCCGCAAAAAGTGCTGTAATGCAAGTCCGGATGGGCGGCCCGGAAATCCATCAGTACCGGCTTCAAGGCGGTGGAATCGCCAATTTCCTTGTCAATCTCAGGAGACTTGGCGCGGGGCAGGCGGGGTACCTCCGGGTGCTTTTGGCGAAAATCCTCATCGAGCAGCTCCAAATGCCGCACAATACCCAGGCCGTTTGTGATAACGACCGCCCGCTGCGCGTAGCACATGTGCCCATTGATGTATTGCAGCTTCACCTGTGGGTTGGAGGCCGCCGCACCGGAGTATCCGAAGGCTTCTCCCGCTTTGGTGCGCGGGAACTTGGGGTTGTTTTCAGCCACATAGCTCTCGATGCCGGTTGTGTCAAACAGCAGTATATCCGAAAGCGCCTCGTCCATTTCCCGGCAGACCGGCTCCGTCAAGATCACCAGCCGTTCAAAAACGTCGCGGATATGACTGCAAAAATCCTGTTTGAAGCGTGTAAGTTTGGAGGCGTCGGGAATCTTGTCAAAACCGCAGTAGTCCCGCATTTCACAGCTGAACCGCAAGGTGTTGAGCAGTTGTGTATCTTCAACGTAGTGGAAAATCCGCTGCAAGAACAGGGCGCGCATAAAACTTTCCAGTTCATATTTGCGCTTGCGGCCTGTTTCAAGATAAAAGGCGCTGTAAAACGTGTCGGGAATGATGTCATCCCAGTCGAGGTGCTCGTCCAGCAGCCGGAAAAGCTCTGGCTTATCGTTTTCAAGGTGCTCCTCGACGCTCTTGTAGATGTCCCAAAGTGACAGCTGCCCGTATCTATTTCGCATGGCTTTTCCTCCACTTTTGTCGGTGTGACTGTTGTTTTTACACCTTCAATTATATCGCAAAAGTGGAGGAAAGTCAGATATATCCGAGGCTCGGAAGCCGCTATTTCAAAGGCTTTTTCGAGTTTCGCAAATGACTACAGATAAGGAAAGGAGGTCTGGAAACCTTATGGCCACAGCTATTGGAAAAAATGTCCAGCGCAAGGAGGCCTGGGAAAAGGTCACGGCCCGGGCCGTCTACACCGACGATCTACCCCAGACGGGCCTGCTCACGGCGAGGCTCCTCACCAGCACCTGCGCCCACGCGGACATTTTGAGCATCGATACCTCCGCCGCCATGAGCATGAAGG
>JBKEBS010000006.1:0-1873 GCA_047973265.1 Oscillospiraceae bacterium | reverse complement strand
GCCACCAGCAGCTCGTCAAGATGTACGCGGGGGGTATTGTTGCCCAAAACGGTGACCTTCAGCTCCTGGACAGGCCCGATGACCTCCGGGGCGATGAGGTGAACCTCGCTGTCGATGCCGCCCAAATATTTCAGCGCGTTGAGGAGCAGGGCGGAGGCGGCGCCTAAGAGGGAGGAGGTCTTTCCGGTGAGGAGCTTGCCGTCGGGCAGCTGGATGGCGGCGGCGGGGGCATGGGTCAGCTCCTCCACCTCCAGGGCAGGGGGAACCACGATACGGCTCTGGGCGGTGAGGGAGAGCTCCTTCATGAGCAGCTCAATGCGATAAATCTCCCGGCCGTCGGATTTGCCCCGGCGCTGCCGGTAAAGCTCCTGATAGTAACGGCGCAGAATTTCGTTTTTGGCGGCATCCCGCACCACGTCATCGTCGATGATGCAATCGCCGGCACGGTTGACGCCCATATCGGTGGGAGACTGATAGGGGGATGTGCCCAGCACGGCCTCGAACATGGTCTTCAGGACGGGGAAGACCTCCACATCCCGGTTGTAATTGACGGCGGTGATATGATAGGCCTCCAGATGGAAGGGGTCAATCATATTCAGGTCGTTGAGATCAGCGGTGGCGGCCTCGTAGGCCAGATTCACCGGGTGGCGGAGGGGGAGGTTGTAGATGGGGAAGGTCTCATACTTGGCATATCCCGCCTGCACGCCGCGCTGATGCTCGTGATAAAGCTGGGAGAGACAGACGGCCATCTTGCCGCTGCCGGGACCCGGCGCGGTGACCACCACCAGGGAATGCTCTGTCTCCACAAAGTCATTTTTGCCGTAGCCCTCGGGGCTGACAATCCGGGAGATGTCGTAAGGGTAGCCCTCGATGGGGTAGTGGCGGTATACCTTGACGCCGCAATCCTCCAGCTGGTGTTGGAAGAGGACGGCGGTGGGCTGGCCGGAGAAGCGGGTGAGGACGACGCTGCCCACATAGAAGCCGAAGGAGCGGAAGGCGTCGATCAGACGCAGGGTATCATCGGTGTAGGGGATGCCCAGATCGCCCCGAACCTTGTGCTTCTCGATGTCCTCGGCGGAGACGGCCACGATGATCTCCACCTGCTCCTTCAGCTGAAGAAGCATACGGATCTTGGTATCCGGCTGAAAGCCGGGCAACACCCGAGAGGCGTGGTGATCGTCGAAGAGCTTGCCGCCAAATTCCAGATACAGCTTGCCGCCGAACTGGCTGATGCGGGAGCGGATGTTCTCCGATTGCAGGAGCAGGTACTTGTCGTTATCGAATCCAGCTTTCATGACCGAACAGCTTCCTTTCTCGTCCTGCAAGGGATTGGGCGGGCTGACCCCTGTGGCCAGCCGCCGAACCAGGACTTCCGATCAACAAATCAATCATTATTATTGAAATATAAATATAAAAAAACCTGATGGCTTTGTCAAGATTAAAAACGCTGAATTTGTGTATGTTATGTTAGGGGAGGGCCATAGATTGGTCAGGAAAAAAACAAAAAAGGCCGTGGGGCGTAAAACAGCGGAAGACATGGAATGGCGGCAGCGAATGACTTGTCATGGGACTGAAATCATGTTATAAGACACAAAATATGCGTTTTAGACGGTGTATTCTGGAAGAAAGCCGTCCGGCGGAGCAATATCGGCTCAAAAACGGTCGCCGCACATGAATTGGCGTGCGTTCTTCGTGTAGGGAGCCGCCGGCGACATGCCGGAAACCGGTCATAATGAGGAGTAAAACCTATGTTGGAACTGAAGGGAATTACCTATCAGGTAGAGGATGATCATGGGCAGATGGATATTCTGCGGGGCATCGACCTGACAATAAAGCCCCATAGCTTTGTGGTGCTGACAGGGCCCAATGGCGG
>JBKEBS010000104.1:0-9948 GCA_047973265.1 Oscillospiraceae bacterium | reverse complement strand
GGAAGTAGATGTCACATGCCCGGCGCGTTTAAGCCAGCTTTTGAGCGTATCAATGCAGATGCCCAGATCCGTAGCGACCTGTCGAGCTGGATGATGTTGCTCAACAACCATCCGAACCGCGCCCTCCCTAAATGCTTCATCGTAACGCGGTGGAGCTTCACCTTTTCTTGATTTGTTTGACATGTTTTTTGCCTCCTTCTTTCAGTATACACGATTGGCTGCGTGTCTACCATTTCGAGAAGGGGGACAATTTGATCTCAGCAGAATAGAGAGCAACAGCGACGCGACTGAGGATGATGCGGATGAAGATGAAGAGCAATATACGGAAATCCCTGCAAAACCTTCTTCTGCTTCTACAACCGCCCAAAAGACAAACAGTCAGCGAGTGGGCGGAAGAAAACAGACGGCTCCCCGCAGGTAGCGCCTTCCCGGGCCGGTGGTCTAACAGCCTGACACCCTACTTGGTCGAAATAATGGACACCTATAATGACCCCGCTGTTCGGGAGACAATATATGTAAAGCCCACGCAGGTGGGCGGAACAGTGACTTGTGAGAATATCATCGGAAAGATAATCCACCACGATCCCTCTCCCACTATGATGATCTATCCGGATGATACCGCTGCAAAGTCCATTGTTCAGGGAAAGTTTCAGCCCATGTTCCAAGACAGCCCGGTATTAGCCGAAAGGTGGAATGAGAGAAAAAGCAAAATATTGGAGCAGCGGTTTACCGGCATGACTCTCTATTTCACTGGTACCAAGACGGCCCAGAAGGTTGCCAGCAAAAATATACGGAACCTGTTCTTTGATGAGTTGGATAAGATAACCAATACTATCAAAGGCGAAGGTGATGTCATCGCCTTGGCAGAGGAGCGTGTCAAGACCTTTGGAGGGCGCTACAAAATATTCAAAGCGACCACACCGACAACAAAGTACGGGCGTATTTGGAAGGCTATGCAAGCGGCAGATATTATCCGTAAGCCTCGTGTGCGTTGCCCTCATTGCAATGAGTTTATTGAACTCAAAATGTCGCAACTCAAATGGCAGAAGACGGATGCGGGGAATGATGTCACCAGCGTTTGGTATGTCTGCCAGGAATGCGGAGGTGTCATAGAGGAAAAACACCGTATGCCGATGATCCGCACAGTGCGGTGGTTTACGGTTACCGAAAACAGGCAACGCCGGGAGCGCGTGGCCTACTGGATGAATACTTTGTACTCTCCCTTTGTCACGTGGGAACAGATTGCACTGAAATGGCTGGATGCCCAAGGGGATCAGTCGAAGCTTCAAAACTTTATCAATTCATGGCTTGCCGAGCCCTGGGTGGAGGCCACCAGTGAACTGGAAATAGATGTTATCACTAAAAGGCAAACGTCAGCTCCCCGCCTAAGTGTTCCCGAATGGGCGGAACTCCTTACCGGCGGAGTTGATGTCCAGCGTGGCAGCCTGTATTACAAAATTGATGCCTGGGGCCCGCATCTGACCAAGCAAACAATAGACAACGGACAGGTGCTGGGGTTTGAGGATATTGAGCGGGTCATGAATTTGGAATACAAGAAGCCGGATGGATCCGCTTATGTTGTTTCTCTTTGCGGCATAGATTCTGGAGATGGCGAAACAATAGACGATGTCTACCAATTCTGCGTCCAAAATGCGGAGTGGGCGATTCCCGTAAAGGGTGCGTCTGGAAGAATGTACGGGTGGTATAAGCTCAGCAAAATCGACAGAGCGGGGAGTTCAGCTCATGGACATCAACTCTTGATTGTGGATACCAGCAAGTATAAAGACATGATCGCCTCCAGGTACCAAAGAGAAAATGGCAATGGCTCGTTTATGGTCTACCAGGATGTGGATAAGGAATACGCTTCGCAACTTACATCGGAGTACAAAATCACAGATTCAGGCGTATGGGAAAAAAAGGGAAGCCACCGGGACAATCATTATCTTGATGCTGATGTGTATTCCACAGCCGTTGCTGATCTGCTAGGGGCCCGCAGCATGCATCTGGATCAAGTTCCACAAGAACAGCAGCCTGTTGCACCGCAGATACCACAGCAAAATGACTGGATAAGGGGAGGGGGATAATATGCCTTGCGGAATATGTGGCGAACTGGCATCGACTGCGAACAACTTAGCCGAAAAGAAGGAGCTACTTGCCCTTGTAAATAATGCTATTCGAAAGATAGTGCTGGGTGGTGTGCAAAGCTATACCATTGGGAGACGCAGCCTCACTCGGCTGAATCTATCCGACCTGCGTGCCCTTAAAAGCCAACTGGAAGATGAGATTGCCGATGCGGAGACACCGGACTGCCTTATCCGCAACACCCGTGTTTCCTACTTTGACAGGAGGTGACGGTTACGAATGCTCTTGAGAGAATGATCGGTGTGGTTTCCCCCAGGTGGGCGACACAGCGCGAGGCCTGGCGGCAGTCTTTGGATGCAGTAAAAAACTACGATGCTGGAAAGAATGACCGGCTAAATTCGGGATGGACTCCTATCTGGAACCAGTCCGCTGAAATGACAGATAAGCCCTACCGGGAAAACATCAGGGCTCGCGCCAGGGATTTGGAGCGGAATTCGGACATTGCAAACAGCATTATTTCCGCGTGGGTGCGCAATGTGGTGGGTCGTGGGTTTACACTGCAGGTCAAAACAGACGATGAGTCCATCAACACCCAGATTGAAAAGCTCTGGAGACGATGGTGCAAGTCCCGAAACTGCGATGTCAACGGCGTGCAGACCTTCCATGAGCTTATACGTACCGCCGTGCAACGCAAATATGTGGACGGTGGGATTTTAATTGCCAAGGTATACACCTCGGCGGGTGTTCTTCCATTTCAACTACAACTCATTGAAGTGGATGAACTGGATACTGGCGCTATGAAGTCACACTTCAAGGGGCATACCGTTGTAGACGGCGTCGAGATCAACCAGTTTGGAAAGCCTGTTGGATACCACATCAAGCAGTACCTTCCAGATGGTGGAACAGGAACACAGAGCCGTTTTTATTCTATTGATGATATTATCTTCTATTTCTCTAAGACACGCCCAAGCCAGGTCAGAGAGATGTCCCAACTGGCACAAACCATCCCGCGGATACGTGATATCACCAGTTTTATGGAAGCGGCGAGCATGAAGGAACGCATTGCCGCCCTGATGGCCGTGGCTATCACACGTTCTGGATCAAGTGGCAAGGGCCTTGGGCGGGATAGCCGGCAGGTCAGTTCCATGCCTGGAAGCGGGGGCTATCAGGGGGTATCCCTTACGCCGGGAATGATATTCGAACTAAATCCTGGTGATGATGTACATGTCATTAATCCGTCGACACAAGGTGGAAACGCTTCTGAATTTGTGCGGATGCAGCAACGGCTGAGTGGAGCAGGGCAAGGATTATCCTATGAGGCGACCTCGCGAGACATGTCGCAGGTCAACTATTCTTCTGCCAGGCAGGGTCTCATTGAGGATGAACGCACCTACGGTATCGAGCAGGACAACTTGGTGGAGCATGTGTTGCGTGAAATTTATGAGACATTTCTGATATCGGCTATTGTGTCCGGGAATATTATCATTACAGATTTTTGGGAGAACAAGCAGGAATACATGACGCATCTTTGGGTGCCGCAGGGTAGAAAATGGATTGATCCTGCCAAAGAAGCCAACGCTAACCAAACAGCACTGAAGACGGCACAAAGAACTTTCCAACAGATTTGCATGGAGCAGGGCAGGGATTGGAAAGAAGTGCTGGACGAAATCGCGCAGGCTCAAGCCTACGCCAATGAGAAAGGAGTTGACCTGTATGGCTGGATCCAAGGTTCCCAAACCCAGCCCATCACAGTCTCTGCTGCGGGAACGGACGATTAACGGAAATATCCGCCGCGCAGAGGGAGAGAATGATCAAAGATACCTGCTTTCCTTTTCCAGTGAGGTGCCAGACACGAGGTTTTATCTCCCTGAAATTCTTGATCATGGCCCGGGGGCGGTGGATCTGACACGCCTCAACGAGATGGGAGTTGTGCTGTTTAACCACAGTTCGAACCAGGTAGTGGGAAAGGTCGTATCGGCAGCAGTTGAAAACAGCCGCGGTGTAGCTGAGATTGAGTTTGACAACGATGATTTTTCCCAAACGATCGCCAGCAAAGTGGCGTCAGGCACGCTGAAAGGCGTGTCAATCCGGGCGCGGGCTAAAGCGATCGAAGAAGTGAAGCAGGGAGCAGTTAGCACTGATGGGCGATTCTCAGGCCCTTGCCTCATTTATAGAAAGTGGGTACCGCTGGAGATTTCTATTGCAAGTGTTCCCGCCGATGCCAGTGTAGGGGTCGGCAGAAGCGATAATTATCAAAACGAGGAGGACAATACAGTTATGGACAATGAGAACAGTACCCCGGTCATTCAGGAAAATGAGACGCAGCGCAGTGTGCCTGACAATGCAGTGCCCCAGCAAGTTCCGCCTGCAGACGAGGCGGTTCGCTCTGTACAGTTGCCTGCAGAGCAGGAGAACACTGCCGGGCAGGAGGTTGAACGCCAACGTGCAGCGGATATTGCCGACATCTGCCGCGAGTTTGGACTGGAAGTCAATGCGGCTGAGTACATCCGAAGAGGCATCAGTGTGGAGCAAGTAAACCGCGAGGTTCTCGCCCACCTGAGCGCCCAGCACGGCCCTGCATCATTGCGGGTACAGCGCGACGAGGGCGACAAATTCAGAGAATCGGCTGCTGACAGCTTGATTTTGCGGGCAGGCCTTTCTCTGGATAATCCGGCAGAGGGCGCAAACAACATGCGCATGCTTCGCCTGCGGGACATGATGAACCTTTGCGCGCGCAATGATGGAATCCAGAATCCTGAAATGATGGAAACTGGTGACTTGATGCGTCAGTTCTTTTTTCCTTCCGCTGCATTTCCCGCGATTCTGGACAATGCGGTCAACAAGTCGTATGTCCAGGGCTATCAGACTTACCCAGCAACCTTTGAAATTTGGACGTCCAAGGGACAACTCAGCGACTTCAAGCCGTCCAGGGCCTACACATTGGGCAATGCCGGAGAGTTTTTGCTGGTGCCCGAGGGTGGCGAGATCAAGCATGATGCAACCGCCACCCACGCTCGCCCTGACCGTCAGCTCAAAACTTGGGGACGCCAGTTCGCGCTGACTCGTGAGGCAATCTACAATGATGACATTTCGCTGGTTACCACAATTCCGGCCCGTTACGCTTCTGCAGCACGGCGCACGGTGAACCGTCAGGTGTACAACATCCTTGCAAGCAACCCGGTCATTTTCGACGGAACAACACTCTTTTCCGTTGCTCATGGAAATCTGATTACCCCGGGTACCGCGCCGAGCCTCGCATCCCTAGAGGCAGCAATGAACCGGCTGGCCCTGATGAAAAACGAAGACGGAGAAATGATCTACGCAGTGCCGAAATACATTATCGTCCCGGTCGGGCTTGGCAATTTGTTCCGCCAGATTATCGGCAGCGTGACGATATCGGTAGAAACCGGCGGCATTATCAGCAGTCAGTCCAACCCAATGTATGGACGTGGACTGGAGATCGTCGAGGATCCAATGTTTAACACATTGAATGGAAACGGGGCCATTGAGTGGTACCTATCCGCTGACAAGTCTTCTGTTCCCACCATCCAGGTGGACTATCTGAACGGCAACGAGATTCCAACTATCCGCCGCATGGAATATCCCAGCCAGCTCGGCTACATTTGGGACATCATTCTTGACTGGGGCATCACAGTGATGGATTATCGTGGAATCATCAAAAACGAAGGCGCGTAAGCGCAAGAGAGGAGTTTTATCATGGCGAAATATTGGCAAAGAGGAGAATCTCTTGATTACACGAATCCGGGCACGGATGCAATCCGTTATGGAGATGTCGTGCCCATCACAGACAAGATTGGCGTTGCTGGTTGCGATATCCTGCCGGGCGCCACAGGAAGCCTGCATGTGACCGGTGTGTTTATCATCGATAAAGACGCCGAAGCACTCACAGTCGGTCAGGAAGTGTTTTGGGATGTGTCGACCCTGAATGTGAAGAGCACTGGCACCCATCCCGCCGGATGGGTTGTGGAGCCTACCGCGGCCGCAGACGCAACAGCCAAAGTGAAAATAGGGTAGGTGCGATATGGAAAAACCAAGGGTTATCAAGCCAGTTATTTACAGGGGACGGCTTTATGGTGTTGGGGAAGAGGTGTCAGCAGATCCGGAAACGCTGCGAGAGTGGCGTGAAAATGGGATTGTCACGTCCGATGACCCAACAGTCGATGATGGCTATGCCGATGAACTGGAGCAGGCTCTTGAATCTGCCGCGAATAGGATTCGGGAATTGGAAAAGCAGCTGACAAGACTCCAAAAGCAGAGCTCTGATCAGCAGGTTCCTGTTCAAGATGGGAACAGTGCAGATGACTCTCAGGTGTCTGAATTGAGAGCTGAAGGTATTAATGATGCACCCCGTACTGAAAACGCCGAAACTCAGCCTGACCCCACTGATCAATCGGGTGCAGATGAGGAGTCTGACACTGAAATCCCGATATCGCAATCAGCGCAGGCTGAATCATTGTCCGCGCCGACGCCTCCTGGACTTGTGGAGGGGGGAAGTGGTGCAGAGGGCGTCATGCCCGGACGTGACAGCAGGAAAAAGCGGGTGAAATAGATGGACAGCGCATTTAAGGATATGGTGAACCGCGACCTCCGAAATGTATTTCATAATCTGGATGAATTTGCGGAAATGGAATCCTTCCGGTACGACGGCAATCTCTACAACCTCCCCATCATCGTGGATGACGACACATCCTCCGACCGAAAGATTCTCGCGGATGACAACGGACTCGGCGTTTTCATGGCAGACCTGCTGCTCTTCATCAACCAGGACGACCTGGGTTTTGCACCGAAGAAAGATCGGGAAGTGGAGTTTCGCGGCAACACCTACAATATCCTGAAGGTTGGGGAAGAGAGCGGGGAGATCATCCTTTACCTAAAGACCTATGACGAATAGGAGAATAGTTTGAAAGTCGCGGCTTTCAAACTATCGGCTTTGTGCCTTTTCGGTGTGATGGATTACCGAAATCCGACTGTGCCGGATCGGCACAAATTCCGCAATGAGGAAAGGAATGACCATTAGTATGATCCAGGTTACAGCAGAACAGCAGGGGCGGGTCAGCCTCATCCTCCACAACATCCCCGGCGGCGTAGAGAAGGCAATAAACAACGCCATCAACCGCGGGTTGGAAAAGGCAAGGACAGAGGCCTCCCGCAAGGTCAGCGAGGTCTACGTCATCTCTCAGAAGGACATCCGGGCGGAGGGCAATGCAAACCTCAGAAAAGCCTCTGGCAGCGGGATGGCTGGAGAGATATCCTATTCCGGCGCCAAGATACCCATGTTTCGCTTCAACGCAAGCCCGAGGCGCTCCGGTACGGGCGCTGTCGTCAGCGCCGCTCTGATGCGCAGTAGCGCTCCTACCGTGCTTAAATCAGCCTTCGTCGCCACCATGAAAAGCGGTCATACAGGCATCTTCGAGAGGATGACAGCTAAGCGCTTCCCCATAGAAGAGAAGATGGGCCTAGCTGTGGCACAGATGGGTGGCAACATCGACGTGACTGAACATGTGGAGAAAGAGGCGCAGGAAACCATTGACAAGCGTCTGGAGCATGAAATCGGGCGTATCCTGGATCAGGCTGGAGGGTAAAGTATGACAGAAGTAGTGTTGCTGGAACGCCTTGCGGAATTCATCGAGGAAACCACGAAAGATCGGATTTACCCGGTACGGCGCAAGGCTGGCGTGGACGACGATAAGGAACGCACCCCGAGCGTGTACAAGATGGCGTTGCCGAAGAAGGGCCACGATGACCAGTTGATTCCCTACATCGTCCTTCAGGTGGTGACTAGCAAGACGGCACAGGCTGCCGGGAATTCCATGGAACGCCGGTGCGCGGTGCGCATGGTGTTCGCCATTTACGATGAAGATGACATGGAGGGCGGGAATGCGATTCTTACTCTCATCAGCGCAGTGGAAGAGGAACTGCTGAAGACCCAGCTGGTCGGCGGGCAGTTCATTCTCTCCGACACCATGGAAACCCTGATCTATCCGGACAATGTACCACCCTATCACATGGGGGAAATGATGACGGTATGGAAAATGCCGCCAATAGAAAGGCAGGTAAACTATGGCTAATAACAACCCGATTTCCCAGGCAGAGCAGCGGGAGCAGTCGACTGCAACACAAGCCGCTGGTACACAGGCTGCTCCGGCCCAGAAAGCAAAGAAGAGCCAGCTCTATGCGGGATATACCCAATTTGCCTATATCGGGCCGTCCGTGCCCCGGCACGGTCTGAATGAGGGCCGCATCTTCACCGGCAGCTATGAGGATATCCGGAAGCACCTCGGCGATTTCGCAGAGAAGTGCCCGCAAGCGATGCGGCTCATTGTTCCGGTAAACATGCTGGCCAGGGAGGCGCAAAAGGGGAAGAAACCGGACACCGCTCTCTACAGCTTTGCTGTTCAGGTCGCATCCTTTGCGGCATCGGAAGGAGGAAACGCAAATGGCTGATTGGTATCACGGCGTTAGAGCAAGGCAGGAGCCCACGTCTGTGGGGACACCCATCGTTGCGCCTTCGGGCACACCGCTTTTTTTCGGCACTGCTCCGGTACACATGGTTGGCGGGCAGGTGAATGTCCCTGTTCTGGGAAATATGTACAAGGACGCGGTGGAGGCACTGGGGTACAGCGACAACTGGACGAACTACTCCCTCTGCCAGGCGATCTACAGCCACTACGTGTTGTATCGGGCGGCACCGGCTGTCTTTGTGAACTTGCTGGATCCCAGCAAGCACAAGAAGGCTGTCGCTGCAAAAGACGTCCCCCTTGCAGATGAACAGTGCCTTCTTCCTCTGGATGCAATCAAAGGCTCTGTTAAGGTCAAGGAAGCGGCCAGTGGGAGCGCGGAGTACGTAGTGGATGAGGACTACACCCTCTTTTATTCAGGCGAGAATCTCATCCTGGAGGTGCTTGCAGGCGGTTCCATCAGCACTTCCGCGACAGCGTTGAACATCGCTTATGACGAGGTCGATCCCTCGATGATCACCAAGACCGATGTGATCGGCGGATTCGATGTTGCAACAAAGAAGTCCACTGGGCTGGAGCTCGTCGACGCCGTCTTCCCGAAATTCCTTGTCATCCCCGATCTGCTTGTGTGCCCCGGTTTTTCCAGTGATCCCGAGGTGGCGGCGGTGATGGGTGCCAAGATGCACAACATCAACGGCATCTTCACAGGCCAGGCCCACATCGACGCGGATTCCAAGACTGTCACCCACTATACCGACATTCCCCAGTGGAAGAAGGACAACAACATCTTCCGCGAGAATCAAATCGTTCTCTGGCCGAAGGAGAAGATGGCGGACAGAACCTTCAACAAGTCGGTGCAGATGGCTGGACTAATGGCCCAAACAGATTCCATTTACGGCTGTCCCACGGAATCCCCCTCCAATAAGAGCATGCAGATCACCGCAACCGTGCTGGATGACGCGACCGACACGACACCGGCCACCGAGGTGAACCTAGACATCACCCAGGCAAACTACCTCAACCAGAATGGCATCGTGACTGCGCTCAACTTCATCGGCGGCTTTGTGGCATGGGGCAATGAGACCGCCTGCTACCCCGCCAACAACGATGTGAAGGATTACTTCATCAATGTGAACAGTGAGCCCTTCCCGAAAAAGTAGACAACAACCTCAACAGGCAACGAGATAAAAGTCGCGGGCGAATTCATTCGGGGAAATCCATCCAATAGCAGAGTGCGGGCGGAAAGAATTGTAATACGCCTCAATGTACTCAAAAATGGAAAGTTGTGCCTGGCGTCTGGAAATGTAATGGGTTAGGTGGACCAATTCACATTTGAGGCAGGAGAAGAAGTTTTCCGCAACAGCGTTGTCATAGGGGTCACCCTTGC
>JBKEBS010000103.1:0-5547 GCA_047973265.1 Oscillospiraceae bacterium | reverse complement strand
GTCCGACGGATTTGGAGGACTGTGCGCAATGCCTGCTGGAGGGCTTTTTCAAAACGGATATGACGCCGGAAATTCTTACTTTTTTTATCGACTACTCCTATGTGCTGATCGGCAAGAGCAGCTTTACACTCGTTGCGGAGTCAGACGGGAAAGTGGTTGGCTTCATCTGTGGAGAATACCAGAAAAGCTTCGATCAAGGGCTGGCAAAGAAAACAGTACATTCTGTAACATGGGCGTTCCTGAAATGGATGCTGAAATACCAAACCGGTCGGTACAAGCTGCCGAAGGACTTTCAGAAGGAGTTCAAGATTTTTCTTGCTTTTGCCCGCAATATGGAGGGGAAAGAGCTAGGTGTCTGCGATTGCGAGCTGTCAGCCCTTTCATCGCGAAGGGATTACCGCCGGGGACTTGGCACCGCGCTGGTAAACAAGATGCTTGCACGCTGCAGAGAAGCAAATGCGAAGAGCATCCGTCTTTTTACCAACACGGATTCCACCTACCAGTTTTACGACAAGCACGGGTTTACGAGGTTGGCGGAAAAGTCATTCAAATGGGATGGGCATAGCGGCACGTCGTTTCTTTACGAAATTCAAATCGATTGACGCAGGCGGGGCTAGCTTATAGAGGGCGCTTTTCAGCGCCCTTTTCTCATGTTTTCCGACAGAGTCTAGTTTCCATAAAATGCAGGAATCGTTCACAGGTTATTCACGGAACAGTAGCAATCTGTCGATCATTGTGATATAATGGCAAAACATTAAACCGCGAAAGCGGTAAAGTGCGATTGGAGAAATGTCGAATGGGAAAAGTAAATTTGTGTATCGCCGCCAGTCTGGATGGCTATATTGCCGACAGCAATGGCAGTGTCGATTTTCTGTTTGAAAAGAAGAGGGTTGATCCCGACCCGGAATACCACGCTTTTTTTGAAGAGGTGGAAAACATCCTGTTTGGCAGGGTTTCCTATGATCAGATTGTGAATGAAATCAGCCCTGAAAAGTGGCTGTATCCCGGGAAAAAATGCTATGTTTTTACCCAGGATAAGACCGCGAAGGATGACAATGTCATTTTCACCGACAGCACTCCCAAAGCCTTTGTGGAGGAGATTGCGGCAAAGTCGGCGGGCACAACATGGTTGTTCGGCGGTGCAAAGCTGATTCGCTCCTTTATGGAGGAGGACTTGATCGACCAGTATTGGATTTACACCATGCCCGTTCTGCTGGGCGCAGGTGTGCCGCTGTTTTCGCCTTCTGGTGAGCGATTTGACCTCTCCCTCGTCTCCACCAGCCGTGTGGACGGCATTGTCAAGGCTTTTTACGAAAGGATTCGCTGACACCGCAGCTGGTGCCTTTACACCTGCTGCCAAAGGCAATACAATTGACCTCCGAAAGGAATGGACACTTTTATGGCACAGTATATCCTCAAACGCTTGGGGATGATGATTCTGACCCTGTTTCTGGTGCTGCTGCTCACCTTTGTCATCATGCACGCCATCCCGGGCGGGCCGTACAGCGCGGGCAAGCGCCTCCCGGCAGAGATTCAGGCCGCTATCGATGCGAAATACAAGCTGGATGATCCGCTCTATGTCCAGTTTTTCGACTACCTCAAGGGCGTGGTGCGCCTGGATTTGGGGCCCTCCTTCAAATATGAGGGCATGACGGTTAACGAGCTCATTGCCAAGGGCTTTCCCATCTCCGCCACCTTGGGTGTGCTTTCCATGCTGTTTGTGCTCGTGGTGGGCATTCCCTTGGGTGTGTTGTCCGCGTTAAAGAGGGGAAAGTGGCAGGATACTGTCATTTCCTTTTTCACTACCTTTGGCGTGACGATTCCATCTTTTGTTGTCGCTACGCTGCTGATCTACTTTTTTGCGGGCAAATTGGGGTGGTTTGCTGTCATAGAAAGCGGTACGCTGAAAAGCTACATACTGCCTACGCTTGCGCTGTCGGGCTACTCCTTGGCGTATGTCACCCGCCTGATGCGCTCCAGCCTGCTGGACGTCATGCGGGCCGACTACATCCGCACGGCCAGGGTCAAAGGGCTGTCGGAGGGCAAGATCATTGTCCGCCACGGCATGCGCAACGCTATCGTCCCGGTGGTCACAGTTGTGGGCCCGCTGTTCGCGGGGTTGCTCATGGGCTCCTTTGTGGTGGAAAAGATTTTTGCTCTGCCCGGCATGGGCCGCTTTTTTATCCAGAGCATCACAAACCGGGATTACACAGCCATCATGGGATTCACCATTTTCTACTCTGCGGTTCTGGTCGTGCTCGTTTTCATCGTGGACATTCTCTACACCATCATTGATCCCAGAATTAAAATAGACGGATAGGGGAGGAGAAATAGAATGACAGATAAAGCCTCCTCTAAGTGGAGCCCTATCCGACCGGAGCAGCGGGAAACGGAAAAAATCGCCGCTAAGGGCACCACATACATGCAGAATGTGATCTACCTGTTCAGCCGTCGAAAGAGCTCGGTTATCAGCTTGATCGCGGTTGTTCTGATTGCTCTCACCGCGATTATCGGCCCTTTCCTGACCGGAAAGAGCTACGATTTTCAAAACCTCTCCCATGTCAACACGCCGCCGCTGTTGAGTGTGACGGAAATTGACGGCAGCTACTACTACATCACCTCCAATCAGAAACTGGCGCAGGTGAGCGAGGATGGCATTCTGATGGACTCGCTGCCCCGCATACGGGACGATTCCATCAACAAGCGGTTTGTCTACGAGATTGACGGGGCGACCTACTATCTCAGCTACCGCCAGAACCCTCCCGTGCTGGAGGACAGTGAAGGCAATATTCTTGAGACGTCAAAGACCGTATGGAACAAGCTCTACCCACTGGGGGCCGACGCCCTGGGCCGGGATATCTTCACCCGTCTGCTCTACGGCACCCGGATTTCCCTGATCGTGGCCTTCATCGCCACGCTTGTGAACCTCGTGATCGGTGTCTTCTACGGCAGTGTGGCGGGGTATGCGGGCGGCAACGTGGACATGGTCATGATGCGGATTGTGGACATCATAAGTTCCATCCCCATGAACCTCTACGTCATCCTGCTGATGGTGTTGTTCAACAACGGCGGCCTCATCAGCATTATCATCGCCCTTGGCATCGTCTACTGGGTTGACATGGCCAGGGTGGTGCGCAGCCAGATTCTCAGCGTCAAGGAGGAGGATTTTGTCCTGGCCGCCCGCACCATGGGCAGCAGCAGCGGCTTTATCCTACGCAAGCACCTGATTGTCAACTGCATTGGCCCCATCACGGTGACCGCAACCATGCAGATTCCCTCCGCCATTTTCACAGAGGCATTCATGAGCTTTATCGGTCTTGGGGTTACCGCCCCGATGGCCTCACTGGGCACCATGTGCAACGATGCGCTGGAAACCCTGTATACGGCCCCTTACCAGCTATTTTTCCCGGCGGCGACTATCTGCCTGATCATGTTTGCCTTCAACTTCATCGGCGACGGTCTGCGGGACGCCTTTGACCCCCGCATGCGCAGATGATCGTGCCTGTGTAAAATCCAGATAAGGAATGAGCGTACCCATGGAGCAGATTTTGCACGTAGAAAACCTAACCACTTCCTTTGACACCAAGGCAGGGGAGATTCAGGCTGTCCGCGGGATATCCTTCGATGTAAACCGGGGAGAGATTCTCGGCATAGTGGGGGAGTCTGGCAGCGGAAAGAGCGTCACCTCCCTCTCTATCCTCGGCGTGCTGGAGGAGAATGCCCATGTTAAAGACGGCCTGATTGAATACGCTGGACAGAATCTCGCAGACCTGGGCCACCAGGAGTTTCGAAAAATTCGCGGCGCCAAAATCTCCATGATTTTTCAAGACCCCATGACCAGCCTCAACCCCCTGATGAAGGTGGGCAAGCAGATTGCTGAAACCCTGTTGGAGCACAATCCGGGAATGGGGAAGGAAGCGGCGAAAAAGCGCGCGATCGAGCTGCTCCAAAAGGTTCATATTCCGGAGGCGGTCTCCCGCTATCACGCGTATCCCCACGAACTTTCCGGCGGAATGCGCCAGCGGGTCATGATCGCAATCGCCATCTCCTGCAATCCGGAGCTTCTCATTGCCGACGAGCCCACCACCGCCCTGGATGTGACCATTCAAGATCAGATCATCATGCTGCTGAAAGAAATGAAGGCGGAGTACAATCTATCCGTTATGTTCATCACCCACGACCTGGGTGTGGTGGCGGGCATATGCGACCGTGTGCTGGTGCTGTACGGCGGCCTCGTGATGGAGGAGGGGACGGTGGATGAGATTTTTTACCGCACAGCCCACCCCTACACTCTGGGTCTTCTGGAATCGGTGCCCAGGTTGGATCAGAAAAAATCCCAGCGACTGAAGCCCATAGCTGGTTCTCCTCCCGACATGCTCCAGCCCCCTGTGGGCTGCCCTTTTTACGCCCGTTGCCGCTGGGGCCGCCAGCTCTGCATCGACGAGCGGCCGGAGTTCACCAATCTTTCGGACACTCACCGCAGCGCCTGCTGGCTGTTAGACCCCGACGCGCCCCTTGAAGACAACCCCTTTGGAGGTCTCCATGAGAAATCCTGACGACAATATTCTCGAGCTGCACTCTCTGAAACAGTATTTCCCCGTAAAGGGGCACCGGAAACAGGTGGTGCGGGCAGTGGACGATGTGAGCTTTTCCATTGCGCCGGGTGAGACCTTTGGCCTGGTGGGGGAGTCTGGCTGCGGGAAGTCCACCATAGCCCGCAGTGTCATGCGGATATATGAACCCACAGATGGCCGCATCCTGCTGGAGGGGGAGGACATCACCCACCTCAGCCAGCGGCAGCTTCACCCCTTCCGCCGCAGGGTGCAGATGATCTTTCAAGACCCATACTCCTCCCTCAATTCCCGCATGACAGTGAAGGACATCCTGACCGAGCCCCTTGTGGCGAATCATGTCGCCAACAATTCTACAGAGCAGCAGGAGTTGGTTGTCAAGGCGCTGGAGCAGGTGGGGCTTCCCAGAGACACCATGAACCGGTACCCTCACGAGTTTTCCGGCGGCCAGCGCCAACGCATCGGCATTGCACGGGCACTGATTCTGCAGCCAAAGCTTGTGATCTGTGACGAGGCCATTTCGGCTCTGGATGTGTCCATTCAGGCACAGGTGGTCAACATGCTCAGCGATTTTCAGCAGAGCCTGGGCCTCACTTATCTATTCATCGCCCACGACCTCTCCATGGTGCGATACGTCTCCCATCGGGTGGGGGTCATGTATCTGGGCCGTTTGGTGGAGGTGTGCGACAGTGAAGAAATCTACAACCGCCCTCTGCACCCCTATACCCAGCTGCTTTTGGAGGCGATTCCGGTGCCCGACCCCGAGACGGTGCGCACGAAAACCGGAGCGCGCATCGAGGGAGAAGTGCCCAGCCCCATCAACCCGCCTGTCGGGTGCCACTTTCACCCCCGCTGTCCCAAGGCGATGGAAATCTGCTCGGTGCAGTCTCCGCAGCTTGTGGATGTGGGGGATGGACACCATGTATCCTGCCACCTCTACAACGAATGATTCCCCAATCGGGGTTCAGATAGCGCT
>JBKEBS010000102.1:0-15194 GCA_047973265.1 Oscillospiraceae bacterium | reverse complement strand
TGGGGACACCATAGGGCAGTTGCCAGAGGGATTCCGGCCTAGATCACCAATGACAACACAGGCGACGATCAGCGGTAGCAATTCTTGGATATCGGCAACCGGACATTTGCACGTAAGCGCTGCTGGAAGAATCTATGTGACATCGTTCAGCACAACCGACGCGATTTACATTAGTTCGGAAGTCATCTGCTTTCCAGCACAATAGGGCTCCTACAAAGAAGAGCTTACAAAAAGGGTGATTATTAGGGCTCGAAGACTGACTAACAACACAACAATTATTTGAAAAGAGGTTATTGAAATGATCAATATTCTGGAAACCATCACTGCTATCCCGGCGATCACAGTGCTCTGCCTGCTCGGAGCCCAGGCAGTGAAGAGCTGGACGCAGCTGGACAACAAGCACATTCCCGCCTTATGCGGTGTGCTGGGCGGCATCTTGGGCATCATCTGCGCCCTGTGCTTCCCCGGTTTCATCCCGGCAGAAAACCCATTGGTAGCAGCTGCAATTGGTGCTGTGAGCGGATGGGCAGCGACAGGCCTCAATCAGGTCTACAAACTGGAAATGGAGGGCAAAAGCTAATGGAAGAAAGGGACAAGCTGTTACAGGACGCCGATCTGGACGCTGGCCCAGGCGCAGACATTCCCACGGAAGTATTAGAGGAATCGACGACTGCCGCACGGCAGGAGGAAAACACACATGAGTAGCCCGGATTCCGCGCTTGTAATGAAATTTATCGCCGCATATGCTGGCAACTACACCAAGGGCCGGTACCGCTATGGCAAGATTACCGGAATCACTCTGCACCACATGGCTGCCAATATGCTTATCGAAGCTCTGGGAAGGCTATGGCAGACTGTGGGCCGTTACGGTTCTTCCCACTACGGAGTGCAGCTCAAAAACATCGCACAATATGTCAATGAGGCCGACATAGCCTGGACAAATGGAAACTGGGCGGCCAACTGCACCAACGTGACCATAGAGGTGGCCAACAGCGGAGGATCTCCCAATTGGGAAATCGCGGACGACACCATCGAGACGCTGATCCAGCTGGTTGCGGATATCGCGGAACGGAATGACTTGTACCCCCTTGTGGTGGGCACATCCTTGAACTGGCACAGCATGTACGCCGCAACCCTTTGCCCCGGCCCCTATATGATGAGCATGCTGTCCCACATCGCACAGAAGGCAAACCAGATTATTTTCGACAAGTCGAAAAAGCCAGAAACAACCCCCACTCCAGCACGGCTGGGATTGTATGAGTATATTATAACGCTTTTGCAGGCTTTTGAAAAGCCTGTTTTTGTTTGAATATGCTTGATAGCTGATGGTTGGTTTGCAAAATGTTTGCGGCAAATAAAAATAAGAATTATAAAATAGGCACTTGACACTCACGCAAATTGCGTGTATATTTGGTGTAAAGGTGGTGATAATATGGCACGTTTTACAATTACTCTTTCAGCAGACGCATTGGAAAATCTTAAAAAAGCCCAAGAAATACTGCCAGCCAAGTTAGGGGTAGGTCGTGTAACACAAGGATTTGTTATTGGCTATGTCTTGAAACAATTTGTAGAGAACGAACAGGAGGAGGAAAAATAATGTATACCACAAAGAAATTGGACAATGCTTTTAGCTCTGCTATTAGCATTGTGAATTTCAAAGGCGGATTTGATACATTCAAATTCCGAAAAGGCTTCGAGTATGATTTGTCAATGGACGAACAGGAGGAAGTATTGGATTATTTAAAAACAAAAATCCAAAAAGGAAGTCTTATTTATCAGGCGGTAAAATCTCAAATTGATAATCAAGAGTTTCTTTCAAGTGATTACTATGCCAATCCGTATCCTCGCACATTCAGGGGTGCATATTCCCCTGTTGTTGTAAAGACATTTGGTGGAGTAATGGCCCTCTCTCTATAACAGAAAGGAAGGTTTTCATGGCTATTAAAGTGACAGATTTAAGAATTGACCCAGCTTCTTTGGGCGATACGTTTTTGCTGGCTGACATTACCCCCGTCTTTGAATACAAGGACGGGGAGCGCACGAAAAATATTGATGGCTGGCGCTATCATGTGGTCTTGCCAAAATTGAAAATGGAAAAAATAGGGGTGAGGGTTGCGAAGAAAGTTCCCCTGTTTGACCTTGAAAAAGAAGAAATCCCCGTTGGCGTGCAGGTTGATTTTGAAAACCTTGAAGTTGGCACATACTTCTCAAATGGGCAAATTAATGTGAATGCCAAGGCTGATAGCGTGTCCGTGGTTGAGTGAAAATGAAGATACGCAAGAACAGAAATGATTACTTCATTGTGTCCTTGCTAAAAAGAAAGCCGTTCCATATTAAGTTTTGGCTCTGTATTGTATTGACGATAGTAACGGCTGTTTTATTTTCATCAATTAGTAAAGCGGCCGTTGCTATCCGCTTATTAAGAAATCTCAATATCTTCTTATTCTTGGGCTATCTGTTTTTACTCTTCATAATGTGGAAATGGTATTTCAAGCATGGGCGTTGTCGTTACCCCTACCCCTCGGCGGGGCAGTTACGATATTTTTTAGAAACAAACAAACTGTATGAAATGGGATACACAGAAAGACAGGATAGAAACGGTAAAATAATAAAAGAAAAAATCATTGTAAATAGCGCTTGGCTCGGCTGTTGGGAAGATGAAAAACAACTGATTATAAGAGCCTATAAACAAGGTGATTTATTCACCAACAAAATGAATGGTTTAGATGCTGGCCTAAGTGCCTTATATGGTTTAGCGATTGATAATAAAATTGATACAGTAACACATTGTGACTATGTTTTCAGAAAAACGCATGATAGGCGAATCATTGTAAAAAGCAAAAGTGAGATTGAATATAATAGCGGTGTAAATCTGCCGCTTAATAATAATTTGAGTTGGAATATTCTAAAACAGCCCCACTTGCTACTGGCCGGGGTGACTGGCTCGGGGAAAACAACCTTTTTGAATTACCTGATAATCGAAATGAAAAAGATGAAAAGTGATGTCTATATTTGCGACCCGAAACGCTCTGATTTATCCAGCTTGCAATATTTTTTCGGCAAAGAGTACGTTGCAAGCGAAACGAACATGATTGCCAAAATGACACGAATAGTAAAAGAAATTATGAATAATCGCTTTATTGAATATAAGGAAAACGCTAAAAACTTTGTATATGGATACTCCTTTATAGATTATCAATTAAAGCCTGTATTTTTGATATTTGATGAACTGGGCGCATTCCGGGCAAGCGCCCCTAAGAAAGTATTTGTAGAGGCAATGGACAATCTGACAGAGGTAATATTAAAAGGGCGTGAGATGGGCGTATTTTGCGTTTTAAGCACACAGCAGCCCAATGCCAACAATATCCCAACGGAATTGCGTGATAACCTGTCTGTGCGGCTTGCAATGGGCTCTATGAGCAAAGAAGCATATAGAATGGTTTTCGGTGAAGCAGACGATTTTCAAACGGTAAATACGTTAGGGGGTGGCTATATCTATTTAGATGGCCTTGGATGGGAAAAGCCAAAATATTTTGAAGCCCCATTCTTGGATTATAAGAACTTTAATTTCATTGAAGAAATTAAGCGGTATATATAAAGCCGCCAATCTTTACGCCATTCATTACGGCGGCTCTGCCAGCCGAGCGGAGCGATAATGAATGGCGTAGAGATGGCGGGCCGTTGAGCCTCCGCTCAACGGTACTGAACTTGATATATAGGACAACATCTGGAGAACTTTTCTCTTTCCAAACAAGTGAATAAAGGATAGTATTCGCTGTGAAAAAAGCGTTTAGGAGTTACAACGTCAAGACGATTGAAACACCTACAACGGTTGAAGTTTGGGAATACATAGATGATGCGGTTGTCTACTCGGTTAGTGCTGAAGATAAAGCGTCCAGTAAATACGAAAGTGCCGCTGACGAGCAGGAAACAGGCGATATAAGTGATATTTCAGCCTGTGAACATTATGACGCTTTGAAACGCAAGCAAAAGCACTATGAAGAAATGCGTTGGGTTATCGCACGAATTGTTGATTGCAATTTTGATGATAATACAAAATTCATGACTTTGACTTTCAGAGAGAATATACAAGATGTAAGCCATACAAATTATGAGTTCAGCAAGTTTATTAAACGATTAAACTTTTACCTATACCATGTCAAAAAACAATGCCTAAAGTATCTGGCGGTCTGGGAAAAGCAGAAAAGAGGGGCAGTTCACTATCATATCATCTTCTTTGATTTGCCCTTTATCCAGACAAAGACGCTGGCCGAAATATGGGGACATGGGTTTGTAAAGATAAATAAGATTGATGTTGACAGCAAAGATAACAGGGGGCGCTATGTAAGCAAGTATTTCTCTAAAGATGTGGAAGAAAAAACATATAAACAAAAATCCTTTTTCAAATCTCAAAACCTGATAATGCCGATAACAACACGCTGGACACAATACGAATTGTCTGATTTCTCAAATGAAAACGTGGTGTTTAGCAAGGTGTATTCTCGCAAAGTTCCCGATTTCTATAATCCCCTCAATATCGGGAAAGAGGATATTTCATTCAAGACAAGTACCGTCAGGTATACGAGAATTAGAAAGGAATAACAGCATGATTATGATTACAAAAATAGAATTGGAACGGCTCGGCTTTGGGACAAGCCAATCTTCCGATATAATTCGCAAAGCAAAACGGCTCATGGTAAATAAGGGCTTCGGGTATTACGACAATCGGCGTTTAGGGCGTGTGCCTGTAGAAGCCGTTGAAGAAATACTTGGTACAGAATTAGTTTTTGACAAGCAAGGGGTGTTCGCAAGTGCCTAAAGTAGCAAATGTCTATCAGGATAAGAAAAATAAAAAATGGTACTTCGTTGCCAACTTGGGCTATGATGAACATGGCAAGCGTATTCAGCATTGGGAGCGTGGTTTTACAACACAAAAAGACGCAAAAACGGCTTATGACGAGTATATGAGCAATTACTCAAAAACCGCCGTCAAAACCAATAGCACCATGAGTTATCAGGAGTTTTACGAAACATATTTTGAGCCAGATTATAAGCGGTCTGTAGGACAAAGCACCTTTGACAATCGGGCGTCTGCAATGAGGTTGCATTTCTCATATTTCTATAAACGGAAGTTAAAAGACATCAATGCTCCTATGATTAAGAAGTGGCAAAACAAACTGGCAGAGCAATATTCAAGCGCATATATCAGACTGATTTTTGGAATGTTCCAAATGACCCTCGATTTAGCCGTAAAACTCGGATTGCTCCAAAATAATGTGGCGAAGCAGGTCGGAAATGTCAAAAAGGATAAGATAAGGATTGATTTCTGGACGCAAGAAGAGTTTGAAAAGGTAATCGGGACATTCAACATTAAGGACTATTACGAGAATTATTCTTTCATCATGATTTGGCTTTTGTTTATGACTGGCCTGCGATTTGGTGAAGCCCAGGCGTTGGAATGGAAAACCGATATTGATTTTGAAAACAAGACATTGGCGGTCAGCAAATCCATGTACTACAAAAGCGCAAATGAGTTTTACATAAAAGCGCCTAAGACAAGGGCGGGAAACAGGGTCATTGCTTTGGATAATGATACTGTCGGGTATTTGAAAGCATGGCAGGAAGTGCAGACAAAAAATTGTCCGTCTAAGTGGGTTTTATCTTATAATGGGTTACCGACAAACAAATCTGCTCCCAGACACATCATAGAGCAACACGCAAAGTTAGCAGATGTTCACAGAATTAAAACTCACGCTTTACGGCATAGCCATGCTTCCCTGCTGATTTCCTTGGGTGAAAATGCCATTATCGTGCGGGACAGGCTGGGTCATGAAGATATTGAAACAACCCTCGGCACATACGGGCACTTATATCCAAACACCAACAGGGCGGTCGCTGAAAAACTAAGTAGTCTGATACTGGTAAAAGCCGATGATACGATAAGGCGAACTTTTACCTCAAACCAATTTATAAAACGTTGATGGGGGAAATTAAGTGGAATATACGATAAACATATTTCAGGACAATGAAGCTGATGTATGGATAGCAACAAGCGAAGATGTGCGGGGGTTGGCTCTTGAGGCTAATTCTATTGACATTCTGATTGAAAGGGTAAAACTTGCCGTTCCAGAATTGCTATCTCTAAACAAAGTGTCGAATGAGAAATCAGTATCCCTTTGTTTTATTATCCAATGTAATCTAATCAATTGATTAAATGAAAAGGGGGGCGGCCTATGACCTACGTGATGGCGGATATACATGGTTACTATGATAAATACTTAGACTTTTTGCATTACGTCCATTTCTGTGATAAAGATATGCTATATATTATCGGTGACCTTATTGACAGAGGAAGTGACGGAATACAACTCTTGCAAGATGTGATGAAGCGAAAAAATGTTGTTTCTATCATGGGTAACCATGAGTATATGCTTCTTTCTACATTGGAGGAACTTTCATACAGCGATAAATCATCTCAAAAAGAAATAATCAGAAATGAATTGGCTATGATGCCGATAGGCCAAGAAGATACCCTAACAGATTTCTGCCGGCTAAACAGGAAAGAGCAATTAGACATAATCGACTATCTTAAGTCCTTGCCTTTATATCAAGAAGTAATTGTAAAC
Source organism: Oscillospiraceae bacterium (assembly GCA_047973265.1). GTDB lineage: Bacteria > Bacillota > Clostridia > Oscillospirales > Ruminococcaceae > WRAV01. Next base: position 8,568 of record JBKEBS010000102.1, on the reverse strand, counting down.
TCCCAAAAACACTTATTAGTCCATGGAGGTTTGCCGGATTTTAGCGACGTGGACATAGATTTTTATAGCGAAGAAGAGTTGCTTTTTGGGCCGCATGACTTTTCTATTAACCACTTTGATGAAACAATAATAATTGTCGGTCACCAGCCTACCCGTTTTATTTCTGGCGCAGAGGCAGACGAGATTTTCAAATCAAATGATAGCATTGCGATAGATTGCGGTTTGGGTTTTGGGGGGCAACTCGGGGTTATATGTCTTGAAACAGGAGAAGAATTATACTTCTAAAGCAGTATGAGTAAATATGGATTGTTTGCAAAATGTTTGCAACACACGATAGAAAGAGCCGAAAATCCTTTAATTAAAAGGATTTTCGGCTCTAAAACTCTACTCCCACTCTATGGTACCGAGTCCGAAAGAGTGCTAATGACGTAGCGAGCCAGCTTCAGGCATTCCAGGTGCTGAGCAATGCCAAGGCCCTGGCGGACAAAAATCCCGGTTATTCCGTCTACGACACCTCCGGCAATCTGGTGTATCAGCCAGAAACAGCGAAGGATATCATCGTCGGCACTACCGTGAAGGTAAAGCCCGGCGCAAAGACCTACGATGGCGGCGGCCTGGCCAGCTTCGTCTACACCCGCGACCACGTGGTGCAGCAGCTGAAGGAGAACCGTGCGGTCATTACGTTCAACGGTGCGGTTGTTGCGGCAATGAAAAAGCCCGACCTTATTCGTGTCTGAATTTGCCCCCTTAAAACGCTGTTTAAGAGCACTTAAACTACCTTTATATCCGGTTGCACTTTGCCCCTCTTCTCGTTATATATGAAATGAGGGCAAAATCGAGGTGATGTACGGCCCTCTTCAAATAGGAGGAGGGCCGCTTCCCACCTGGCAGTGAAAGTAGCGACCCTCCAACACACAGGACGTTGCCGTCTCTGCGAATCCATTATAGCAGTGCGGCAGCTCCCTTGACAAGGAGGTTGCTACCATGAACGCAAAAACCGAGCTCACAGGCCGCATTATGGCCCTGGTCTACGATGAAATCCGGCCCGATACACAGCGCGTCATCGATGTGCTGAAGGACTATCAGGTGGAGTACAGCTCCGGTCTGGAGGAGATGGAGTTCTCCCGGATCGTGGCCCATTTCATCGGAGCCAAGCGTGCAGAGGGGTTCTCCGATCGTTCTGCAGACAACTACAGGCTCTACCTTGACCTTTTCGGAGGCTTCACCAACAAGATGGCCAAAGACATAACTACAAACGATATCCGGGACTTTCTGGCCTACCTTTCAGAGACCCGGCACCTCAAAACGATTAGTATCCAGACGGTGATCAACATCCTCCGCAGTTTCTTCTCCTGGCTCGTCATGGAGGAGGTAATCACCAAGAACCCCATGAACAAAATCCGCAACTACCAGATCGACAAGAAGGATTCCCGTCACGCTCTCACTACTGAGGAGCTGGAGCGGCTGCGGGATGCCTGCCAGACCTATCGGGAGAAGGCTTTGCTGGAGTTTATGGTGAGCTCCGGCTGCCGCGTCTCCGAACTCACTTCCATACAGGCGGATCGGGTCGATTTCGTTCACCGCTCTGTGGATGTCATCGGAAAGGGCAGCAAGCCGAGAACACTTTATTTCTCCGTCCGTGCGATGCTGATGATCCAGGAGTACCTGAAGGAGCGGAAGGGTGGGACGGCTCTCTTTTCCGGAATCAGGAAGCCCTACGGCGATCTGAGTAACGCAGCCATCCAGCGCATTGTGAAGCTGCTGGGACAGCGGGCAAGGTTGAGCAAGCAGGTGCATCCACACATTCTCCGGCACACCTTTGCTACACAGCTGGTCAACTCGGGCTGCGACATCGTAGTCATCCAGCAGCTGCTTGGACATACCAATGTAAATACGACTCAGATTTATGCTGAGCTTTCCAAATCAAGTGTCCGTCGAGCATATGACCAATACATTGCCTAGGATAAAACAGTGGCATTGATTGCAGGCTATTATTGAGTCGTTTCTGAATAATTATGCAAAAAGAAACAGGCTTCAGGGAGTTGAAACCACTCTCTGGAGCCTGTCGTTTTTCTCAAGTATTGTGCGAACATTTCTCATCTATCGTGAGAATTTACAGCAATCGTGCCGCTCCGGCAAATGCCCTAATTTTACGGATTGTACGCATCATATCGTATTGAGAGGGATGGTCATTGACATGGGCCAGAGAATAGTCCTCGCCCTGGGCGGCAATGCGCTGGGCAGCACGTTGACAGAACAGATGATTGCGGTAAAGAGCACCGCAAAGGCGATAGCGGGCCTGATCGAGGCCGGCAACGAGGTTGTGGTGGCTCATGGAAACGGCCCCCAGGTGGGCATGATTAACCTGGCCATGGAGGCGGCGGGCAAGACAGAGGCGAAGACCCCCTACATTCCCATGTCGGTCTGCGTGGCAATGAGCCAGGGCTACATTGGCTACGACCTGCAAAACGCGCTCCGGGAGGAGCTTTTGAACAGGGGCAAGAACATCCCTGTGGCCTCCATCATCACACAGACGGTGGTGGATGGCAATGATCCCGCCTTCAAAGACCCCAGCAAGCCCATCGGCGCTTTTTGCACCGAGGAAGAGGCTCGGGAAATGATGGAGCGCGGCTATGTCATGAAGGAAGATTCCGGCCGGGGCTGGCGGCGTGTTGTGGCCTCCCCAATGCCGGTGGATATTGTGGAGAAGGAGACTGTCCTGGCGATGCTGAAGGCCGGACAGGTTGTCATTGCGGCGGGCGGCGGGGGAATCCCTGTCCGGCGGGAGGGCAATCACCTGAAGGGCGCCAGCGCAGTGGTGGATAAGGACTTTGCCTCCAGCATCCTCGCTCAGGAAATCGATGCCGACTACCTCATCATCCTCACAGCGGTGGAAAAGGTGGCGGTCAATTTCCGGAAGCCGGATGAGAAGTGGCTGGATAGCCTGACCCCCGAGGAGGCGGAGCGCTACATTGCCGAGGGGCAGTTCGCCCCAGGCTCCATGCTGCCGAAGGTGCAGGCCGCCGTGCAGTTTGCCACATCTAAGCCGGGCAGAAAGTCCCTGATCACTCTATTGGAAAAGGCCCAGGAGGGCATCGAAGGCAAAACAGGCACCACAATCGGCATATCGTAGTCCGGTTGGCCTTTGAAAGGAATGAGGATTCAATGCTTTTAATTGGCAACGGAAAGCTGATCACGCAAAACCCAAAGCGCCCGTTTATCGAGGATGGCTGCGTCGCGGTGGAGGGCTCCTTTATCAAGGACTTTGGCACCACGGTGGAGATGATTGAGACCTACCCCAGTGCGGAGTTTGAGGACGTTGGCGGAAGGCTGATCATGCCGGGGCTCATCAACAACCACACCCACATCTACAGCTCCTTCGCCAGGGGAATGAGCCTGGAGCAGCCGGAACCAAACCGGAATTTTCTCGAGGTTCTGGAAAACATGTGGTGGCGTATGGACAAGAAGCTGACGTTGGCGGACACCCGTTACAGCGCCTACGCCACCCTGCTGGAAAGCGTGCGCAACGGCGTGACCACCGTATTTGACCACCACGCCAGCCCCTTCCACATCAAGGACAGCCTGTTCACAATCGGAGAGACGGCAAAGGAGCTGGGCATTCGCGCATCCCTCTGCTACGAGGTCTCCGACCGGGACGGTAGCGAGATTGCGCAGCAGGGCATTGAGGAAAACGCAGCGTTTATCCGCTATGCAGAGGGCCTCGAGGACGATATGCTTAAAGGGATGATGGGGCTGCATGCCTCTTTCACCCTTTCCGACAGCACCCTGGATCGGGCAGTACAGGCGTTGGAGGGGACAGAGACGGGCTGCCACGTCCATGTGGCGGAGGGAATCGACGACCTCTATGACAGCTTGGAGAAGTACGGCAAGCGCGTGGTGGAGCGGCTGTTCGATCACGGCGTGCTGGGCGAAAAGAGCCTTGCGGTGCATTGCATTCACATCAATGAGGGGGAAATGGATATCCTCTCCTCCACCAATACCCCGGTGATCCACAACAGCGAGTCCAACATGGGAAACGCGGTGGGCTGTTCCGCGGTGATCCGCATGATGGAGAAGGGCCTCACAGTGGGAATGGGCACCGACGCCTACACTCAGGATATGTTTGAATCCCTGAAGGTGGCGAATCTCATCCACTGCCACCACCTCTGCAACCCCAGCGTGGGCTTCGGGCAGTCCCTGCAAATGCTGTTTGAAAACAACCGCAGCATCGCGGGCCGGTTCTTCCGCCACCCATTGGGCATCGTCAAGGCCGGGGCGTATGCGGATTTGATCGTTGTGGACTACGTGCCCCACACGCCGCTGAACGAGAACACCATCGGCGGCCATACTATGTTTGGCCTGATGGGCCGCAGCGTGGACAGCACCATGATCAACGGCACCTTTGTCATGAAGGAAAGGCAGATGCAGACGGTGGACGAGGAGAAAATCCTCGCCGAATCCAGGGCCCAGGCGGCAGATTTCTGGAAGAGAGTGTAGTTTGAAAGATAAACCTTTCAAACTTGGGTTTGTGTCTTTATGGCCATTGGGGCCATAATATCGGTTGCACCGATACCGGCACAATTCCCCAATAAGGAAAAGGGATGGTCATAAAGATGAAAATGACCGAGAAAAAAGGCTCCGGAGCAGATATCCTTTACCAGCTGGACGGCAGGCCCAGCTTAAAACACGCAATCCCAATAGGCTTACAGCACGTTTTCGCCATGTTTGCGGGCAACATTGCACCGCTGCTCATCATTACCTCCCTGGCCGGGCTGGCAGTGCCGGTGTCCAACCAGGATGTGGTGATCATGCTGCAGTGCGCCATGCTGATGAGCGGTATCGCCACGCTGGTGCAGGTGCTGCCGATCCGCATCGGCAAGTTCCGGATCGGCTCCGGCCTTCCCTTGGTCATCGGCTCCTCCTTTGCCTTTGTGCCCATTATGACGACGGTGGCCCAGGAATACGGCATCCTGGCCATCTTCGGCGGCTCCCTCGTGGGCGGGCTGATGGGCATTCTGATGGGCCTTTTCATCAAGCCATTGCGCAAGCTGTTCCCGCCCATCGTGGTGGGTTCTGTACTGGTGACAATCGGCCTGAACCTGCTGCCCACCGGGGCGCGGTACTTTGCGGGGGGCTCCGCAACCCTGCCCGACGGCTCGGTGAACCCCGACTTCGGTTCCTGGCAGAACCTGGTGCTGGGCTTTACCGTGCTGCTGATCATCACCCTGATCAACCGATTTGGAAAGGGCATGCTCAAGAACCTGGGCATACTCATCGGCATAGCGGCGGGCTACCTGCTGGCCTTCCTGATGGGAGGCGGCAGGGTAGACTTCACCCCCGTAGTGGAGGCCGCCTGGTTTGAGCTGCCCCGATTCCTGCACTTCAAGCCCGAATTCCACCTGGATGCCATCCTCCGCTTTGCGGTGGTCTATATCATCGTGGGGCTGGAGACGATGGGCAACATGACCGGCATCACCAACGCCACCATGGAGCGGGACGCAAAGCCGGAGGAGATATCCGGCGGGCTGATCGGCAATGCGCTGACCTCCCAGATCGGCGCACTGTTCGGCACCTTCCCGACCTCGGCCTTCGGCCAGAACGCGGGATTAGTGTCGGTGAGCAAAGTGGTCAACCGCTTCTCCATCGGCGTTGGCGCTGTCATCATGCTGATTGCGGCATTTTGTCCCAAGATTGGGGCGTTCTTCCAGGCAATGCCCTCCAGCGTTCTGGGCGGCGCGGTCATCTCGGTGTTTGCGGTCATCTTCCTCAACGGCGTCAAGCTGTTGGCGAGGGAGGGCTTTTCACCCAACAACATCCAAGTGCTTTCCCTGACCTTCGGCGTTGGCTATGGGCTGGGAACGGTGCTCAGCAGCGTCAAGACAATGCCGGTTGCGGTGCATTTTATTCTTGGTGAGCCGGTGCTGCTGGTTTGCATCGTGGCAATTTTATCCAACCTTCTGTTCAACGGCAGGGCAAAAGAGAAGGAGCAACCAAAAGAGGAAAAAGCGGGGGACGCAAAGCCCTCTGCAAAGGAGGCCTGACAGATGAGCGAGGTTATGCGCCCGATTCCATTTGGCAAAATGATGGACTGGGCCTTGGCAGAATACGAATCCCAAAACGCTATCTTTGGCGTTCGGAAAGATAAATTTTACAAAAACACTTCCGGCAAAATGATGGAACTGTTCGGCGAGAAAATTGCCTCCCCGGTCGGCCCGGCGGCAGGCCCCAACTCCCAGCTGGCGCAGAACATTCTGGCCGCATACCTGGCGGGCAGCCGGTTCGTCGAGCTGAAAACTGTCCAGAAGATGGACGGAGCAGAGCTCAGCGCCTGCGTGCCCCGCCCCTGCATCAACGCGGAGGACGAGTGCTACAACGTGGAGTGGTCCACTGAGCTGACCGTTCCCCAGGCGTTTGACGAGTATGTGAAGGCCTGGTTTGCCATCCGGGTGCTGGCAAAGGAACTGGGCATCAGCGACCGCAAGGACTTTGCCTACAACATGAGCGTCGGCTACGACCTTGAGGGCATCAAGGGCGAGAAGATCGACCGCTACATTGAGGGAATGAAGGACGCCTCCTCCACCCAGGTGTGGGGAGAGTGCACGGGCTGGTTGCGGGAAAATATCGACCGCTTCCAGAACGTGACCATGGCTGATGTGGAGGCGTACGAGTCCCGTGTCTGCTCCTCCATCACCCTATCTACCCTCCATGGCTGCCCCCCGGAGGAGATCGAGCGCATCGCCCGGTACCTGCTGGAGGAAAAGGGCGTTCACACCTATGTGAAGTGCAACCCCACCCTGCTGGGCTACCAATTTGCCCGCGACCTGCTGGACAGCATGGGCTACGGCTACATCACCTTTGACGACCACCACTTCAACAACGATTTGCAGTACGGCGATGCGGTGGCCATGTTCCGCCGCCTGCGCGCCTTTGCCGCCGAAAAGAACCTTGCCTTCGGCGTCAAGATCACCAACACCTTCCCGGTGCAGATCAAGCGAAACGAGCTGCCCGGCGAGGAGATGTACATGTCCGGCCGCTCCCTTTATCCTCTCAGCCTCAGCGTTGCGGCAAGGCTTTCCAAGGATTTTGACGGCGAGCTACCCATTTCCTATTCCGGCGGCGCGGACGCATTCAATATCCGGGAGCTGTTCCAGCTGGGTGTACAGCCCATCACGGTGGCGACCACCATCCTCAAGCCCGGCGGCTACGAGCGCTTGAAGCAGCTGGCAACAGAGCTGGAGCCCCTCATCGGCAGCGCCGGAAAGATCGATGCCGCCGCTTTGGAGAAGCTTGCCGCCCATGTGGCGGAAAATGAGAATCACCGCAAGGAGAAGCGGGAGGTGGCCTCCCGGAAAACGGACAGCGCTCTCCCGCTCTTTGACTGCTTTAAGGCGCCCTGCTCCGAGGGCGGTTGCCCCATCAACCAACAGATTCCCCAATACCTGAAAGAAGTGGGCGACGGGAACTACGGCAGGGCGTTTGACATCATCGCCATCGACAACGCGCTGCCCTCCCTGACGGGGGCAATCTGCAATCATCCCTGCCAGACCAAGTGTACCCGATTGGACTACGACTCCTCTCTGGAAATCCGCGGCGCAAAGCGGATGGCGGCGAATCACGCGCAGAAGGCCTACATCGACGGCTTGACCCCTCCGCCCCTGCGCACCAAGAAGCGCGCAGTTGTGGTGGGCGCGGGCCCGGCGGGTGTTGCCGTAGCGCTCTTTCTGCGGCGCAACGGCGTGGGCGTGACAGTGCTGGAGAAGCGGGAGGAGCCCCTCGGCATTGTCAAGTACGTCATTCCCGGCTTCCGCATTTCCAGCGAGGAGATGGAGCGGGACTACCAGATGTCCAGAGCCATGGGCGTGGAGTATGTCTTTGGCGTGGATGAAAAGATAGACGTCCAGGCGCTGAAAGAGGAATATGACTTTGTCATTCTGGCGACGGGCGCCTGGAAAGAGGGTGCGTCCCCCGTCAAAGAGGGCTATGAGAACATGCGCGATGCGCTGGAATTCCTGCTGGAGTCCAAGAAAAATGACTGCAAGGTAGAGCTGGGAGCCAGTGTGGCTGTCATCGGTGGCGGCGACGTCGCGATGGACTGCGCCAGGGCGGCCAAGCGCGCCCCCGGTGTGGAGAAAGTGGTTGTGGTTTACCGACGCACCATGGACTTTATGCCCGCGGAACCGGAGGAAATCCGGCTTGCCAAGGAGGACGGCGTGGAGTTCATGGAGCTGCTCGGCCCAGCCTCCTGCAACGCCAAGACCCTGGTGTGCGAGAAGATGGTGCTCACCGAGTGGGACGAGACCGGGCGCAGGGGAATTGCCTCCAGCGGCGATTGAGCCCTTCCCGAAAAAGTAGACAACAACCTCAACAGGCAACGAGATAAAAGTCGCGGGCGAATTCATTCGGGGAAATCCATCCAATAGCAGAGTGCGGGCGGAAAGAATTGTAATACGCCTCAATGTACTCAAAAATGGAAAGTTGTGCCTGGCGTCTGGAAATGTAATGGGTTAGGTGGACCAATTCACATTTGAGGCAGGAGAAGAAGTTTTCCGCAACAGCGTTGTCATAGGG
>JBKEBS010000101.1:0-120000 GCA_047973265.1 Oscillospiraceae bacterium | reverse complement strand
TGTAGACCCGATCTGATTTCCTTCCAAGCAAAAAGAACCGTCCAGAATAATCTGGACGGTTCTTTTTATTGTGGCAATACTTACTTGAGTTCGATCTTTGCGCCAGCCTCTTCAAGCTGCTTCTGAAGAGCCTCTGCATCGGCCTTGGAGATACCTTCTTTGATGGGCTTGGGAGCGGTGTCGACCAGCTCTTTGGCTTCCTTCAGGCCCAGGCCTGTGATCTCCTTGACGATCTTGATGACGCCCATCTTGCTGGCGCCGGCATCGGTCAGCATAACGGTGAACTCGCTCTGCTCGTCGGCAGCAGCAGCGCCGCCGGCAGCGGGAGCAGCGGCAACAGCCACGGGAGCGGCAGCGGAAACGCCGAACTCTTCTTCAAGAGCCTTGACCAGGTCGGCCAGCTCCAGAACGGTAAGACCCTTGATCTCTTCGATCATGCTAAGAACTTTCTCAGATGCCATGATAGTTTACCTCCATAAATGTCGTTAATGATAGTTGTTTTCAGTTCGGTTAAGCGGATTTCTCTGCAATCTGGTTGAGAGCGATAACCAGGCCGCGAATATTGCCGTTGAGCACATTGACCAGTCCGCTGATGGGGGAATTGAGGCTTCCCAGCATCTTGGCGACCAGCTCTTCCTTGCTAGGCAGCTTGGAAAGCTCGTCCACAGCGGCTGCGTCCATCGCACGACCCTCTACGAAGCCCGCCTTGAGGTTGAAGAAATCCTTGGAGTCCTTCGCGTACTTGGCGAGAATCTTTGCAGGGGCAATGGCGTCCTCGTTGGAGATCGCCAGAGCGGTTGTGCCGGTCAACACATCCTTCAGCTCGTCGTATCCGGCCTTTTCACAGGCTCTCCTGAGAAGGGAATTCTTGATGACGGCGTACTCCACACCTGCGGCGCGCAGCTCACGGCGCATCTTTGTGTCATTATCTACGTTGATGCCCTTGTAATCCACCAGCACGCCTGATACAGCGTTTTGCAGCTTGACTGTGAGCTCCTCCACCATTTCCTGCTTTTGGCTCAGAATCTTATCGCTTGGCATTCATGTCACCTCCTTGCAAATTGAGTTTGGCCAACATCCAAACCCTGCTGCATCCAAAATATGGACACAAAAAAGGCTGCCTCCCGCGAGAAGCAGCCTTACAAATGACACAAAATGCGCCCTGTAAAACATCATCCTCGGCGGGCCGGACACTGACGTGTCCATTTCAGGCTACGCAATGTAGCCGCCTGCTGTCTTTGGAATGTTGACAACTATGATAGTATACACTCTTTCGAGTGCATAGTCAATAGGGCCAGACCCAAAATAGCAGCTCCCAAGCTATTTTTTCAGCGCGGCAACCTCGGCGCAAATGCGCTCCAGCTGATCGGGAATCGCAATGTTCTGGGGGCACATCGGCTCACAGGCCCCGCAGCGGGTGCACTGTTCCGGGCCGTGGCCGTCCTTTACCATGTTGTCCCACTGCCACCCAAAAGCGTTGGGCGTCTGGAAAATGCGGTACTGGTTGTAGGTCTCGAACACGCCGGGGATATCCACCCCAAAGGGGCAGTCCATGCAGTAGCGGCAAGCCGTGCAGGGAACGGTGTCAGCGGCGAGCAGCGTGTCGGTCACCTTGCCGATCATCGCCCGCTCCGCATCGGTCAGCCGGTCATTGTCGCCGGAAAAGACCTCGACGTTTTCCTTCACCTGCTCCAATGTGCTCATACCGGAGAGGATGACGCGCATATTCTCCTGATCCATGCACCACCGCAGCGCCCAGGCCGCGGGGCTGAGCTTCGCGCCTTCAAACTGATCCATCTCCACCCGGACACTGTCCGGCAGATTGGCCAGGAATCCACCCCGGACAGGCTCCATGCAGACACAGGGAAGCCCTTTGGTGGTGACCATCTCATACTCCTGACGGGCGTTGGATTTGGGATAGGCATAGTCGAAATAGTTGACTTGAAGCTGCACAAAATCCCACTCGAACTCGTCCAGCAGCTTGCGGAGCGTTTCCAGATCGCCGTGGTAGGAGAAACCGAGACGCTTGATCTTGCCCTGGCGCTTCATCTCGGTCAGATATTCATGGGTGTTCAGCCTGACGTACTCCTCGTAGCGGTCGGCATTGAACGCATGGGCGAGGTAGAAGTCAAAAAAATCTACCCGGCAATTGGTCAGCTGTTCCTCGAAGATTCGCTTGTTGTCGCTCTCCTCCTTGCACAGCCAGAGGGGCAGCTTGGTTGCAAGGTAAAAGCTCTCCCTGGGCTTGCCGGAGAGGAACTCGCCCGTAACGATCTGGGATTCCCCGTTGTGATAACCCCAGGCGGTGTCGTAGTAGTTGACACCGTGGTCGTAGGCGTACCCGAGCATTTCGTTGGATTTTGCACGGTCGATCTTGCCGTCGTCGGTGGTGGGAAAGCGCATGCAGCCGAATCCCAGACGGGATACCTCCGCATCCAGCGACGAGAGATAATTTTTCTTTACCATTTCGCAACATCCCTTCTGCCAAGTGCAACTCAAATCTCATCTCAAAAAGGAAGGCGTTACCGAGATGTAAGCGCTTCCATGTAGCATTATATCATTTTACGTTGTTCACTCTGTGAATAGAATGTGAATGGCCATCTCTCATCGCCCGCCACACTGTAGAAAAAGGGGTGGCATTTATGAACAATTGTGACAAATGAGTGAAAAAAAAGCGTTGCGGTTGACCTTTTTCGGCAGGTGGTTTACAATAACAAAAGGTATTCCCATGCGGTTGAAGCCGATTGAAATACCCGTCCTTCCATTTGCTGTATTTCAGGTAAGCGCTCATTTGCATTGATCAGCGTTTACCTTGTGGAGGAATCACATTGATGATCAAGATTTCGCCCTCTGTTCTGGCAAGCGACTTTTCCCGCCTTGGGGAAGAAATTGCCGCTATGGAACAGGCTGGCGCCGATATGATCCACCTGGACGTCATGGACGGCCACTTTGTGCCCAACATCAGCTTCGGCGCGCCAGTGATCGCCGCTGTCCGAAAGGTGAGCAAAATCCCCTTCGACACCCACCTGATGATCTCCGATCCCCTTCGCTACGCCCCCGATTTTATCAAGGCGGGCAGCGATATCATCACCTTCCATCTGGAGAGCGATTCAGATATTGGCGAGACTATCGCCTGCATCAAAAATGCAGGGGTTGGGGTCGGCATGTCCCTCAACCCCGCCACTCCGGCGGAAAAACTCTTCCCCTACCTGGACAAGCTGGACATGGTGCTGGTCATGACGGTGGAGCCCGGCTTCGGGGGTCAGAAATTCATGGCGGACATGTGCCCCAAAATCCGTACCCTGGCAGCGTTCCGGGAGCAGAACGGCCTCTCCTTCGATATTCAGGTAGATGGAGGCATCGACGAAGCCACCGCACCCTTGGTGACGGAAAGCGGCGCAAACGTGCTGGTCGCTGGCTCCTCCCTCTTCTCCGCACCCGACTACGGGGCGGCGGTGGCTGCCCTTCGGCAGGCCGCTTCGTAAAGTAACCACAGATTAACGCGGCTAAGCGCCCACTCAGCAACGGATTTTCGTGGGCTGTAGCCGCTAAAATCCTGTTAATATCTGCGGTTACTTAAGTAAGTTCTAAAACTTTGGAGGTTTCCCATGTCCATCTTCTCCAAGGGCATTGTGCTCCCGCAACACAAGGAGCCCGCCCTTTCTCATAATCTCGTCCGGTTTATCAATCCCCAGCCGGACAGCCTCGTCTTCACGCGGGAAATCCCACTGGAGCCGGAGCTTCTTACCCCCGAGGATCTCATCGACATTGCGGCAGCCGCAAAAATTGTGGATGAAAAGGACGGAAAGCCCCTCTACCGCAAGCTGCGCAGGGCACTGGGCCCCGCTGCGGGCATCGTTGTGGACGCTGTGGACGACGAGCCCTATGTCTCCAGCAAGCTGAACCCTCTGCTCAAGCTGCGGGAAGAGGTTCTTGGCGGCATCGCCCTGTGTCAGAGGGTAGCCGTCGCTCCCAATGAGAACGTCCGTATCATGGTATACAAGCACCTTGCCGACACCGAGCTTACCCTTCCCGGCAAGATGGATGAATACAAAATCGACCGGGTGCGGGGCGGCTATCCCGCTATCCCCTCCATCTCCCAGATTCGGCGGATGGGCAGGGGCACTTATCTCACGGTGGGCGTGGGGGCCGTCATCCACTTCTACCGCGCTGTCATGCGCCGCAAGCGACAGACTACAACCTTCATCACCGCCGCGGGAAATGCAGTGGCCAATCCCATGAACATGGAGGTCTCCCTGGGCATGAACATCACCCAGGTGCTGGAGCGCTGCGGCCTGAGCCGCACTCCCACCCGCGTGGTCAGCGGCGGCTCCATGACCGGATTCTCCCTGCTGGACACCGACAAGACCCTTATCACACATACCACCCGCGCGGTGCTGGCCTTTCAGGAGAGCCGCCACGAGCGGATGTACTCCTGCATCGGCTGCGGGCGCTGTGAGCGCGCCTGTCCCAGCGGCCTCAACCCCATGTACCTGCACCGGTTTGTTCAATCTCACAACTTTGCCTCCCTGGAGTATTTCGACGCCCACCTCTGCATCGGCTGCGGCACCTGTTCCTATGTGTGCCCCTCCCGTCTGGATTTGGTGGGCTCTACCCTTTCTGCCAGGGATTACGCCAACGAACACCACCTGATGGAGCTGGCCGACGAGCGCGCCAAGGTTCGGGCGGCAGACCGCGCAGTTGCTGCTGAAAAACGGGCGGAGCGCCGCAAGCTGGCCGCCGAAAAGCGCGCCGAGCAGGCGAAAATCCGGGCGGAGAAGGCAGAGGAGCGCCGTCTCCAACGGGAAGAAGCGGCACGCATCCGGGCTGTGCAGGAGCAGGCCCGCCGGGAAGAGGCCGCACGCATCGCGGAGGAAAAGGCCCAGAAGGAAAAGGAAGAGCTGGAGCGCAAACAGGCGGAGGAAGCTGTCGCAGCAGCTGCTGCCGAGGCCGCAGCAGAATCGTCAACCGGAGAAGTCTCCGGCGAAGCTGCCGAAAACCCAGCCCCTGTGGAAGAACCGGTGGTGGATACCGACTCCCCGGATACCAGCGAGCCAGTTCCCGACGATGCTGTGGTTACAGATGCCAGCGCCGAAGAAAATTCAGACTCCTCAGCCGTACCGAGCGGGGAAGTCCCGCACGAGGAAACAGCCGATCCGGCAGAGCCGCAGGTGGATGACGCCAGCCCTGCCCCACCCGATGAATTCTCTCCAGAAGCGCCACCCCCTCCCCTTGAAGAGGACGAAGATGAGGAGGTCATCGAGGTGTTCATCCGTCCCCGCAGGCGAGAGAGTGTCGAAATGCCACCAAGCGAAGTGTCGCCAGGCGAATCGCCGCCGACGGACAAGGAAACGGAGGGTGAATCCAAATGAGGTTTGAGCGCAAGAACGCCCCCCACATCCGCTTTCCGGAGGCATCCCGCACCCTGATGATCAACGTTCTTCTGGCACTGGCCGTGCTCTATGTCATGGCCACCTTTTACTATGGCCCCCGGGCGCTGGCGCTGGGTCTTGCCAGCCTGCTGGCCGCCACCCTCACCGATTTCATCTGCCTGTTTATCTACGGCAAGCGATTCAACTACCGGGATCTCTCCCCCATGGTCACAGGGCTCATCCTCCCCCTTCTGATGCCCGCCTCCATCCCCTTTCACATCCCGGTTATCGCCGCCGTATTTGCCATCTTCATCGTCAAGCACCCCTTTGGGGGCACGGGCCACAACCTGTTTAATCCCGCGGCTGGCGGCTTTGCGTTTGTGGCGGTCTGTTTTCCCCAGCAGATGTTCCTCTACCCCTCCCCCATGGAGTACCTCCCCCTCTTCCCCGACAGCCTGGTGCTCGGCACCTCCCCCGCCTTCTCTCTCAGCATCGGGGGCGTGCCGGGCTACGATATTGTCACCATGGCGCTTGGCAACATGCCGGGCCCCATGGGCGCAACCAACATCCTCGTACTGCTGGCCGCACTGATCTTTCTCATGTCGCGGCGAACCGTACAGTGGGAAACTCCTGTCTTTTTCCTGCTCACTGCTGCCTTGATCGCCTTTTGGTTCCCCCGCGCCCCGGTTTCCAGCACCCTCTCCGTGCTCTACGAATTGATGAGTGGTATGCTTCTCTTCGGCGCAGTGTTCCTGTTGGGCGATCCGGTTACCCTGCCAAAGCGGGACTGGGCCCGGGTGCTCTACGGCGTTGTGGCGGCAATCATCGTAATGGTGTTTCGCCGCGTGAGCAGCCTGGAGGAAAGCTTCGTCTTCTCCCTTCTCTTCATGAACGCATTTGTCTGGCTCTTCGACCTGCTGGCCGAGCGCGCAGTGGGACTGCTAAGGAGGAAAAAATTTGAAACTCTCCGCACTTCGGAGGTACAGGAAAAGGTCTAGCCGCATTTCCACAATGCTGTCCAGCAATCCTGTCCTCTTTATCCTTATGGATCTTCCCTTTGTGGTCGTCACCGCCACCAGCCTGCGAAACGCGGCTGCTATCTGCATCGCCATGGCCTGCATCCATCTTGTCACCATGCTGGTCGCCTGGCTGATTGTCTCCCGCGTGCGGCTGTGGCTGCGGGCGCTGGTCACTGTGGTGGTCTCCACCTGCGTGATGCTCCTTGCGAGGGAAATGGTAATCTCCCTCTTTCCCGAGGTCACAACCTCCCTGGGCATGTACCTTTACCTGCTCTCGGTCAACGGCATGACGCTGTTCCAGGCAAATTTCCTGGACAAAAAGGCCAAGTTGGGCCATGTGATGGGCAATGCACTGGCAGGCGTGTTGGGCTTCAGCCTTATCATGGCATTGGTCGCGCTGTTCCGGGAATACTTTGGCGCAGGCATGATCTGGGGCATTCCGGTGCCCTCCGCGCTCCGCCTCAGCGGTATCCGCGCCCCCTTCTTTGGCTTTATCATGGTGGGCTTTTTGCTGGCATTCTTCCGCTACTTCAACAAGCGGCTTGCCGGTTTCCGCATTGTAGAGGCCGCTCGCCGCGATGCCATTTACGGCGAATCCGGCGCATCCAAGCGGGACTACCTGTAAACAAGCGGGACTACCTGTAAATAAACATTGGAAAGGACTGCCCCCATGCAGACGCAGATCACCGCTTTCTTTGCAATTATGCTTACGGCCATCGCGGCGGAGAACATGGTTTTCACCCGCGCGCTGGGGCTGAACCGCCGTGTGCTGTCCCTCAACTCCGCTCGGGACTCCCTGATCTACGGCGCATTCTTCACATGGATCACCTTTTTCACTGTTTTCCCCAGCTATCTGGTGCGCAGGCTGGTGGAGGATATGGCAAATGCCCGCATCATCCGCGCGCTGCTCTTTCTGGCCTCGGTCATCCTGATTTACCTGGGCACCCACTTCCTGCTGCAGCGCACGCTGCCCAACTTCTACCACAAATACCGCCGGGCTCTGCCGGTCAATGCCTTTAACACCGCTTTGTTCGGCACCCTCTACATCTCCCTCAACCAAAACCTCACCCTGCCGGGCAGCATCGCTTATGCCCTTGGCGCGGGAATCGGCTATACTCTGGCGATTCTGCTGCTCCACGCGGCAAAGAGAAGGCTGTCTTTCAGCGCGGTGCCCAAGAGCTTTCGCGGAATGCCCATCTTGATGGTCTACATCGGTATCCTCTCCCTGGCCCTTTACGGCCTGTTGGGATACGGTCTGGCCTCTTAGCTGTTTTTGCTGAGAAACCCCATATTTTCCCCTTTTGCTACACGGCAAATCTGATATAATTTAATCTCGGGAGGCGATTCCTCGGTGTCAAAACAAAAACCCTACAAGCTAAAGAAATATTCACGGCACAACAGCTTTTCTGGAAAGCCAAACCGCGGCCCCTGGAAGGCTATCGGAGCTGTTTTGCTTGTCGGGCTTCTTGTTTTCGTTGGAATCAGCATTTACCAGCCCGTGACGGATTACCTGGCCGGGAACAATGTCCCCGATGTGGTTTCGGAGGATTCATCCGACACCCCCGAGCCCTCCCAGACGGAGCCGGAACCCGTCGTCGAGCCGGAGCCTGAACCGGAGCCCGAGCCCGAACCTGTCTCCGGCTTTCACCTGAAGGTACTCCCGCTGGACACCGCCCTCGACGAGGCCGCCCTCGACAGCTTTCTGGACGCCCTTCCCGCCGACTGCAACGGCGTGCTGTTCGAGACCAAGACCGACCAAGGAATGGTCACCTACGGCACCTCCAATGCGGAGGCCATCGCCTGGGGCGGCAGGATGGAGAATCCCGTCGACCTGGACGCGCTGGCGGAAAAGCTGGAGGCCCGCGGCCTCTACCTTGCGGTCAAGATGTCAGTGTTCAGCGACCCCGTAGCAGCGAGAGGGGACGACAACATCTCGGTCAAGCACACCAGCGGCGTCCGCTGGATTGACAATACCGTCGACAACGGCGGCAAGCCCTGGGCCTCCCCCTACTCCCGGGAGGCATGGCGCTACAATCAGGCACTGGCCCAGGAGATGGCCGAAATGGGGGCGGTACTGATCGTGATGGATCACGTGCAGTTCCCCGGCGACCCCACCCACTCCTCTGTCCACCCCGAAACCGGGGAGAGCAAGGACAAGATTTTGGCCGACTTTGTCGCCTCCATGGCGGAGGCCCTCCCACGGGATGTCCGCACCGCCGTATATCTGCCTATCCGCCTCCAGGAGGCTCCCGACGGCGACTGGAACACCGAGCGCTACGGCGGGAACCCCCTCAAAATGGTAAATGGCGGAGTGGTCTTGGGCTTCCTGGACTTCACCCTCCAGGCGGATACCGGCAGCGCCGACCCCGCCGCCAAAGCCCTGCTGGAGACCGCGAAATCCGCTCTCCCCTCCGGCACAGAGATCATCGCCTGGGTTGGTGCGGAAGATGCCCGTGGAGCCGACCTGCTGGGACTGGACGAATACATCCTGCAATAGGTCATAGAAAAGGAGCGACGAATATGGAAATCGCCGATATCCTCTCCCATATCGACCACACAATTTTAGATCAAACCGCCACCTGGCCCCAGGTGAAAGAGGTGCTGGATCAGGCCATCCACTTCAAAGCGGCCAGCGCCTGTATTCCGCCCGGCTTTGTGGCGAAAGCCAAGTCCCATGTGGGCGGCGCGCTGCCCATCTGTACCGTCATAGGCTTTCCCTTCGGCTATTCCACAACTGCGGCAAAGGTCTACGAAACCGCCGACGCTCTGAAAAACGGCGCCGATGAGGTGGACATGGTCATCAACCTGGGATGGATGAAGACCGGGCGCTTTGAAAAGGTTCAGTATGAAATCGAGGCTGTCCGGGCGGCTTCCGCCGGATGCATTCTCAAGGTGATTGTGGAGACCGCACAGCTCACAGAGAGGGAAAAGGTTGAGGCCTGCCGTATTGTCACAGCCTCCGGCGCGGATTACATCAAAACCTCCACCGGCTTTGGTGGGGGCGGGGCCACAGTGCCCGACGTGATGCTGATGGCCGCCAACATCGGCGCAGACATCCGGATCAAGGCTTCCGGCGGCATCGGCACGCTGGACGACGCCCAGCGTTTTTTGCTGGTTGGTGCGGATCGCATCGGCAGCAGCAGGATTATCCGCACCCTGGCCGAAATTGAACGCGCGCAATAAGACCTGTTTTTGCCGGAGCCAGAGTCTTACTCGTTAGCAATACTTGTCAAACTGAGACCATCTACATTACTATTTAAGTCAGGAGTGCCCTTCATGCCACGCCGTTTCACAATTTTACTATCGTTTATTCTAGCCATATGTCTCGGACTCAGCGCCTGTGAGCAGCTTCCTGTTGCCGCGGAGACTGCGGCTGATCCCTCTTTCTGTTCCGGTGAGGGTGAGCCAGACCGAACTGCCTCCTGGCAGAACGTCACAGAGGGCTTACACAAGAAATCCGACTGGCAGCAATATGTCTTCGACAGCCCCTTTCATTTGGACGAAAGCCCCTCGCACGTGGACAGCGAGGAGACTGATGAGGGTGTCGTAAACTATTATGAGCAGGAGATGGGTAGCTATCCTCTGCTGGACGGTTCCGTCATCTGCGTGCCCATGGCGGTGGAGTTTGCCCGCCAACACCTTGGTCTTTCCGACGACGATATCTTTACTATGGTCAACTTCTACACCACCGCTAATGCCTACGATTCCCTCATTCAGAAGCGGGAAAACCATGGCGGCTACATTGGCGACTACACCACCCTCCAGAGTCAGCCGGTAGACCTGATCCTGGTCACAAAGCCCTCCGCGGATGTGCTTGCTTCCGCGGATAAAGCGGGCGTGGAACTTGTGGTCACCCCTATCTGTTATGACGCCTTTGTCTTTTTCACCCACAAAGACAATCCGGTGGACAGCCTGACCATAGAGGAAATCCGAAAGATTTACGCCGGTGAAATCACCAATTGGAGCCAGGTTGGCGGCCTGGACGAGGAGATCACTCCCTTCCAGCGTGAACAGGGCTCCGGCAGCCAAACCGCCATAGAGTCGATGGTTATGCAGGGGTCGGAAATGATTGCCGCCCCACAAATTGAGATCGTCAGCAGCAAGGGTGCGGGCATTATCAACGTAGTGAGTGAATACCAAAACGAAACCTGCAGCCTTGGCTACACCAGCCAATATTTTATCAACACGCTGTATAAAGACGATGCAATCAAGCAGTTGAAAATCAACGGCGTGGAGCCGTCCCACGACAATATCCACAACGGCACATATCCCCTTTTGGACTATTACTACGCGGTCTATCGCGCGGGAGAGGAAGATGGCATTCCGGGTCAGTTCACCGAATGGATTCTCTCAGAAGCGGGTCAGGAAAGTCTGGTACAGGCTGGTTATTACGTTAAAGCAAATTGACAAAATCTATTGATACTAAAGTGTAAAAAGAGAGCCGCCGATTTTGATCGACGGCTCTCTTTTTTTCTTCTCTAGCTTTGCTTCAAGGTGTTTTTCAGCTCTCGCAGCTCCTTGCTGTTGATGCCAAGGGATAATCCCAGCAGCTCCGCCTGATGAAGGATTTCGCTGTCCAGCGGCACATACTTCAGCTTGCCCGCAACCTCTTCCAGCGGGATGGGGACGATCTTATCGCCCAACAGCGCCACCATATGGCCAAAGCGTCCCTCCAGAATCAGTTCGCCCGCCGTCGCCCCCAGACGGGAGCAGAGCATGCGGTCATAGGGGGTGGGGTCTCCTCCCCGCTGAAAATGACCGGGATTCGTGCAGCGAACCTCCTGCCCCAGCTTTTCCGTAAGCAGGTCGGCCAGCCGGTCGCCGGAGCCCCTTTTGACGACAGCTTTGAGCTCCTTTTTGGACAGGGCAGCCTCCTCCTTGGAGAGGGCACCCTCGGCAATGGCGACAATGGAGAAGTTCTTGCCGTTCTTGTTGCGGGCCTGAATGGTGCCTACAACTTCCTCCATGTCGTAGGGAATCTCGGGCAGAAGGATGATGTCCGCCCCCCCGGCAATCCCGGCATGGAGGGTGACCCAGCCCACCTTGTGGCCCATCAGCTCAATGACGAACACCCGGCCGTGAGAGGCCGCGGTGGTGTGAATAGCGTCGATTACCGATGTGGCTTTGTCCACCGCACTGTTGAAGCCGAAGGAGAAGTCTGTGCCGTAGAGGTCGTTGTCGATTGTCTTGGGCAGGGTAACCACGTTGACACCCTTCTGGCTGAGGAGGTTGGCTGTCTTGTGGGTGCCGTTGCCGCCCAGGATGACCAAGGCATCAAAGCCGCCCTTATTGTAGTTTTGAAGCATCTGGGAGAGCTTGTCGGTGTTGTTTTCATCCGGAATTTGCATCTTTTTGAAAGGCTGGCGGGAGGTGCCGAGAATCGTACCTCCCTCCCGGAGGATGCCGGAAAAGTTCTCGGGGGAAAGGGGCTTCCACAGCTCCTCAATCAGTCCCCGGTAGCCATCCTGTATGCCGTAGATTTCCACGTTCTTGCCGTGCTTATAGAGTGTCTTCGCCACTCCCCTCAGCGCCGCATTCAGTCCCTGACAGTCCCCGCCGCTGGTCAGCATTCCAATTTTCATTATATGATCATTCCTTTCTGTGAATTTTGTGGCGGTTTTGCGTAGCAAAATTTCAATCCTCCGCTACATTGAAAAGCCACAAAAACACTGTTTGAAAGATTCTCTTTCAAACTCCTCCTCTATTATATTGCCGCTCATCTATCTGCTTTTATTCGGGTTTCCCTTTGGCTGAACTCCTTCTTCGCCTCCTGGAGCTCCTGGCGGGCCAGCCTAGCCAGCTCCACCTGGGCTGTATGCTTTTTGCCTGTGCGCTCCACCGGGCGGTACACCTTGTCCGGCCCCTGCACGCGGGTGTTGGTGTTGTCCTCCCAGAGCAGCTCCAGCTCACCGTTCAGCCGCTCCTTCAGCACCGGCTCCTCCACAGGGAAAAGCAGCTCCACCCGGCGGTCGAGATTGCGTGGCATGAGGTCGGCGCTGCCCATGTAGTACAGCGGATCTCCACCATTTTCAAACCGGAAGACGCGGGAGTGCTCCAACATTTGTCCCACTATGCTGTGCACCTGAATGTTTTCACTGTAGCCCTCCACACCGGGAACCAGGCAGCAGATGCCCCGCACCAGCAAGCGGATTGGAACGCCGGCGTTGGATGCCTCGTACAGCTTGCGGATCATCTGCCCGTCCAGCAGGGAATTTATTTTAATGTAGATGCCGCTGGGCTCCCCTCGCCCGGCGTTTGCAATTTCCCGGTCAATGCGCTGGAGAAGAAAGCTGCGCATGCCCTCGGGGGCGGCCACCAGCCGGTGATAGTCCACGATGCGGGAGAAGCCGGTGAGATGGTTAAACAGGCTGGAGGCGTCCGCGCCGAAGGTGGTGCGGCAGGTGAACATGCCAATATCGGTGTACAGCCTGGCGGTGGAGTCGTTGTAGTTGCCTGTCCCCAAATGGAGGTAGCGGCGGATGCCGGAGGGCTCCTTTCGCACCACCAGGGTGATCTTGCAGTGTGTCTTGAGACCGGAGAGGCCGTAGATGACGTGACAGCCCGCCCTGTCCAGCCGCTTGGCCCACTGGATGTTGTTTTCTTCGTCAAACCGCGCTTTCAGCTCCACCAGCACCGTGACTGCCTTGCCCGCCTCGGCTGCCCGCTCCAGGGCGGCGATCACCTGGCTCTGGCCGCTGACCCGGTAAAGCGTCTGCTTGATAGCCAGCACATCCGGGTCGTCTACCGCCGCGTTGATGAAGTCCAGCACGTGGTCAAAGCTCTGGTAGGGGTGGTGCACCATCCGATCCCTTTCCCGGATGGCGGCGAAGATGTCGTCGTACCCGACAAAGTCCGCGGCCTCCACAGGGGTGATGGGCGGCAGGCGGAGGGCGTCCTCGCCCGGCAGGAAGGCAATCTTGCTCAAAGCATTCAAATCCAGCAGGCCCGGCAGATGAAAGACATGCCGCTTTGAAATTCCCAGCACATCTCGCAAAAACTCATACAGGCCCTCGTCAAAGGGCTCGGCCAGCTCCAGTCGCACCGGGCGGCTGCGCTTGCGCTTTTTGACAGTGCGGATCATTTCCTCCAGCAAATCGTCCGCATCGTCGTCCGCCTCCATCTCCGCGCCCCTTGTGACGCGGAACAGCCCCCAGGAGACAATCTCCAGCGCATCGAACAGCAGCGGCAGATTGTGGGCAATCAGCGTCTCCAGCGGCAGGAACTCCCTGCCGTCCGAGGAAGAAGGAAGCCGGATAAACCGGGGCAATATTGAGGGCAGCTGCAGGATGGCGTGGATGTCCTCCCCCTCCTCCCCTCTCAGCCGCACGCCCAAGTTGAGGGCTTTGTTGTTGAGGAAGGGAAAGGGGCGGCTGGGATCGATTGCAAGGGGAGTGAGAACCGGGAATATCTCGTCCCGGAAGAGGTCGTCCAGATATGCCCGCTGCTCCAGCTGCAGCTCCTCGGCGTCCAGAATGCGGATGCCCCGCTGCTTCAGCTCCCCCCGGATGCGCTCCAGGCAGGCGAGCTGTTCCAGCTGAAAGCTGCGTGTGCGGTCAAGCACCTGCTCCAGCTGCTGAGCGGCCGTGATACCCGCGTCGTCGGGGATATCCTTGCCGCTTCGGCTTTTTTCCCGCAGATAGGCCACTCGCACCATAAAGAATTCGTCCAAATTGGAGGCCGTGATTGCCAGGAATTTCAGCTGCTCCAGGGGCGGATTGCTGTCCTTCTCCGCCTCCTCGAATACCCGGAGGTTAAAGTCCAGCCAGCTCAGTTCCCGGCTGTTAAAGGGTGCATTCATATAAAATCAGTCCTTCAGTTTATCTTGTGAGTCAGTTCCACATAGAGCTCCGGGTCGATGCCAAAGGTCTCCCGCAAAAGCGGCGCGGCCTGCTGAAACATCCACCATTCCAATGTGAAGTCAGCGTTGCTGCGCAGGTGGATTTCCAGCCTGTTTTCGACGAGCTCGATGCGCTCCACCGCCGCCTTTTGCAGATGAGAGGCGTCCAGGGCATCCGCTAGTTGGAGCAGTGCGTGCATCTTGGCGACGAACAGCTCATCCTCACCGGAAAGCGGCAGTTCGTCGGGGAATCCGCCTGGCAGCAGCATATGAGCCACCAGGCGCGTCTCGTGGGAGGACAGGCCATATATCTGCATGTTCTTCACCAGATCGGCGGAGGTGAGCTGAGGGTTTTTGGTGTTGGTGTATTCGCCGATTTCATGGAGGATGCAGGCCACCTGCAGCAAAATGTGCTGTCGTGGGGAGAGGCCGTGCAGCCTGCGCAGGCTTTCAAACAGAGCGAAAGCGATGTTCAGCTGGTGCAGGATGTGATTCCGGTCGCTGTGGTAGTGGGACGAGATGGCAAAGGTGGTGGCGATTGTGCCCTCCGTCATGCTCTCCCGGTAGCTGCGTCGGGCCCTTGGCAGCAGGGCGATGCCCACAAGCGCATCGGTAAGACGCGCCCGGGAGCAGAGCACCCGGGAAGCCCCGGTCATCTCCAGCAGGCCGTCCAGCAGCGCCAGGGTGGCGTAGAGCATGCCGCCGTCCTCGCTGGACATGCTGTAGCGGGAAGCGATCTGGTGGAGGGAAAGGGCCCTGTGCTCCGCCCAGACAGCCCGGATCTCCTCCGCCTTCAGCGTCACACCTCTCCCTTGCTCCGCAGCGCCGAACAGACTGAGCAGCGGCTCCATGTAGCCGTTGTTGAAGATGAGGCCATCCACTACGGAAAAGTCCGCCATCTCCAGCAGGGGGGCAAGGTAGCGGTCAAGGTATTCCCTGGTCACCTGATCGAAGCGGCGGGTCTGCTCAGTGACGCTGCGCAGCATCTCCATAATTTTCAGCAGTCCCGTCTCCATGCTGTGGGTAAAGCTGATCTGCTCCCCTTCTCGCAGTGCAAGGCCGATGGTGCCCGTACCCGCGTAGACGATGAGTGTCTTGCCCGCCTTTGGAGCCCTCTCCCGCAGCATGGCGTCGAAGATGAGGCTGTTGACCTCCACCTCGTCCAGCACGGAGATGTCCAGTCGGTTCCGGATACGGATTCGATCCAGCACCAGTGCCTGGTTGTCCGCCTCTCGAAGGGCTGTTGTCGCCACCGCCTGAATGCGGGTGGGGCCGTATTCTTTGGCAAGCTCCGTGAACTCCTCCAGAATACCGGAAAGGGTGCGCACCGTCTCAAAGGAGATGCGCCCGGCGGTAAAAACCTCCTGCCCCATGTGGATGCCCCGCTCCAGCTCTTCCAGCGTGGAGAGGGTCTTGCCATTCCACTGGGCTATCTGCATGCGGACAACGCTGGAGCCGATATCGATGGCCGCCGCGACCTTTACATTGCTTTTTTTCATCTTTTGATTATACCTTTCATCAATTACCGCAAAAGAAAGTGACAAAATCAGACGGAGTTTTCCCGCCGATCGATGTTACAATTGTATCACAATGTCGGCCTTGTGAACAGGCAATAACTTTGCTACAATACAAAATAGAGTACATCACCTGCAACGTGCTGTGGCAGATAAGACTGAAAGGATTTGCTTTGAGATGAAATTAACTGATTTGATTTATGATGGCAAGAGGCCCTTCGACATCTCCTCCTTCGACACTGGTGCAACTACACGGGTAAATGAAAAGGAAAAGGGGCGGGAACTTCTCGCCGAAAATGTGGAAAAGATGGCGAGTCTTCAGGACAGACTCTACGCCGAAGGCAAACAAGGGCTGCTTGTGATCTTTCAGGCGATGGACGCCGGGGGAAAGGACAGCACCATCAAGCACGTATTCAGCGGCATCAACCCCCAGGGAATCAAGGTCACAAGCTTCAAGGAGCCCTCCGCGGAGGAGCTGGAACAGGGCTATCTCTGGCGCATCTCCCGGGCCCTCCCCCCAAGGGGAACCATCGGCGTTTTCAACCGCTCTCACTATGAGGAAGTGCTCATCTCGAAAGTGCTTAACCTTCCCGAAAACCAGAAGCTCCCGTCGCGCACGCTCGGCAAGGATTTGTGGAAGAACCGCTACCGGCAGCTGGTGGAATACGAGCAGTACCTCCACGAAAACGGCTACACAATCCTCAAATTTTTCCTGAATATCTCCAAGGAGGAACAGCGTCAGCGCTTTCTGTCCCGGTTGGAGGAGCCGGAGAAAAACTGGAAGTTTTCCCTGGGCGATTTGGACACGCGGGGGCACTGGAACAGCTACATGAAGGCCTTCCAGGATTGCATCAACAACACCTCCACCCGATTTGCACCCTGGTATGTGATCCCGGCCGACCGCAAGTGGTTCGCCCGGTATGTGGTGTCGGAGTTCATTGTGAAGGCACTGGAAAAGATGAACCCCCAGTACCCGGTTTTCGAGGGCAAAACAGAGGAGCTTCATCAGGCGCGGGAGCGTTTGGAAAACGAATAGAGGAGGAACAGAAGATGCAGACAATTCGGTTTGGCGTGGTGGGTACGGGCGGCATCGCAAAGCGGTTCGCCAATGCGGCAAAAAAAGCGGTGGATGTGAAGATCACAGCGGCCTGCTCCAGAGAGCTGAGTAGAGCGGAGGATTACCTGCACGAGGCGGGAGGCGGTCAGGCCTACAGCGACTACAGCCTGATGCTGACCGATCCCGACGTGGATGTGATCTACATCGCTCTGCCCCACAACTTTCACTACGAGACCGCAAAAGAGGCCCTTCTGGCGGGCAAGGGAGTGCTGTGCGAGAAGTGCATGTGCGTAAACGCCGCCGAGACAGAGGAGCTCATCGCACTGGCAAAGGAGCGGAATCTGCTGCTCATGGAGGCCATGTGGGTGCGCATGCTCCCCGCCTACCAGATGGCCAAGCGCTGGCTGAATGACGGCCGGATCGGCAAGCTGCGCATGATTCAGGCCTTCTTCTGCTTCCACGCCCCCTACAACCCCGACGGAAGGCTGTACAACCCGAAGCTTGCGGGCGGAGCGCTGCTGGATGCGGGCGTTTATCCTATTGAGTTCGCTTTGGGGATCGCCGGGGAGGCCCCCTCCATCGTTCGGAGCATCCACACAGAGGCCGCCACCGGTGTGGACGACTTGGACTTGATCCTTCTCAAATTCCCCTCCGGGGCGACGGCCACCCTGGGCTGCGCGGTCTCGGTGAAGGCCACAAACGACGCGGCTATCTGCGGCAGTGATGGCAAGATCGTGGTGCGCAACTTTGTCGGCACCCGCAAGGCGGAGCTATACGACAACGACGGCAATCTGCTGGACAGCATCGAGGACAGCGAGGAGGAAGGCTTTGTCCACGAGATCAACCACTGCGCCCAGCTGTTCCGCAGCGGCGCGAAGGAAAGCCCCCTTATCCCGCTGGAGGACACTTTGACTTGTGCCCGCATCTTTGACGAAGTGCAAAAGCAGGCGAAGGAAGGATAATTTTCCCCATGATAAAAAGCCGATGGAGTTTATCCATCGGCTTTTTATTATCCCAGGTGCTTTTGTAAAAAACTATCCACGATATCCAGAATGCGGTCTGTCCAAAACAGTGAACCGCCGTGGTCTGCGCCCGCCAATTTGTAAAACTCCACTTCCCGCCCCTTTTCCCGCAGAGTCTTGTACAGAAGGATGCTCTGCTCGAAGGGCACCAGCCTGTCCTTGTCCCCGTGGAGCATCAGCACAGGCGGCGTGTCCTCTCCAACATAGCGGGAGGTTACCGTGGGCGCAACCAACTCCGGGTGATCGGACACGCTGACACCGCCAATGAGCAATCCCTCCGGGCTGTCCGCGCCGCAGTGATCCTGAACAGACGGGGAGAAATTCATTGTACTGATGTCCACCGGGCCGTAGTAGTCCACCACCGCCCCCACCTTGCAGCTGTATTCGCCGTAGAGGTCGGTGTCCAATGAGGGCTCGTCGGGGGTCAGCCCCGCCATCACCGCGGTATGCCCGCCGGAGGAATCCCCCCAAAGTGCAATCTGGTCGGGATCAATGTGGTACCGCTCCGCATTCTTCCGCATAAACCGGATGGCGGTTTTGGCGTCCTGTACCTGGGCCGGGAAAGGCGCGTCCGCACTGGTGCGGTACTCGGGAATGGCCACCGCATACCCCCTGCGGGCAAAGGTGGAAAGATTCGCCAGATTTGCGTCCAGCTTCTGTTTCTTCCAGGCGGAGCCCTGCATGAACACCACCAGCGGCCAAAGCTTGTCCGGTTTACCCTCCTCCATGGGGAAGATCATGTGCATCACAAGGGTCTGGGCCGGGGCCTCCTTTCGGGCACGGACAGCGTAGCGGCGCTGGTAGAAAGTGCAGCAGGATACAGCTCCCTCCTCCAACGGCAGGGTCTTCATGCCCTCGGCAGACGCCGCAGAGGCGGGAAAGTCTTCGTAGCTGAGATTCTGGGGCGGAATATAGCGTGAGTCCTTCATGGCACATAATCCTTTCCACGTGATATATGTGTTCATTATACACCGCTGTGAGGTGGATTGCACATGAAAATGGCCGGATGGTTTCCCATCCGGCCTTTTGATCTGTTCTTTGTAAGGTTAACCCTATGCGCCTCTGCAAATCTCCGCGGCGACATCGGCTGCGGTGGCTGCATCGGGGGTGTAGCGGTCAGCGCCGATCTGCTGGCAGAACGCGTCGGTGACAGGCGCGCCGCCAATCATGATCTTCACCTTATCCCGGATGCCCTTGGCCTCGGCAGCCTGGACAACCTCCTGCATGACGCCCATGGTGGTGGTCAGCAGAGCGGAGCAGCAGATGATCTGGCAGTTCTCATTGATAGCGGCTTCCACATACTGCTCGGGGGTGACGTCTGTGCCAAGGTCGATGACCTCGATGCCCTTGCCCTCCATCATCATCTTGACCAGGTTCTTACCGATGTCGTGTAGATCGCCCTTGACGGTACCGATACAGACTTTGCCGACGCTCTCCACGCCCTCATCGGCGAGGAGGGGTTTGAGCAGGCCGGCGCCTGCGTTCATGGCCCTTGCAGCCACCAGCACCTCGGGAACAAAGACCTCGTTGTTCTTGAACTTTTCACCGATGACGCCCATGCCCTGCAACAGGCCGTCGTCCAGAATTTCCTTGGCGGGGATGCCCTCGTCAATGGCCTTCTGCACCAGCTCAGACACGACCTTTGCCTTACCCTTTTGAAGCTGCTCGGAGATTTCGGTTAAAATTTCTTTTCCCATCTTGCTTTCCTCCACATCTTGCATCATAAAATATGTAAGGCTTCCGCCTTGTTCACTTTGTTTTAGCCCCATCCTTGTAGCGGTTGGGGGAAATTCCCGTAATGCGCTTGAACACCTTGGTGAAATAACTCTGATCCTCAAAGCCAACCATGGCGGCCACATCCACCAGCCGGGCGTTGTCCCTGCGAAGCAGCACTTTGCTCTTCTCAATGCGCAGCCGGTTCAGGTAGGTGTTGAAGTTGCAGCCCATCTCCGCCTTGAAAATCTTGCTGAAATAGGAGGGCGAGAGGTAGACCAGATTGGCGACATCCTCCAGGGTGATTTTTTCGGTGTAGTGGGTGCGCATGTACTGGATCGCCTTATGCAGCACATCCACATGGCGCACCTCCTCCAGGCGCAGCACGCTGTCGGAGAAGCGGTTCATCACCTTGGTGAGCCAGAAGCAGAGAGATTCGATGTCGTGAATATTCTGAATTTGGAGCAGGTAATGGTTGTTCCAGGCCAAGGTGTCATCGGGGTCTGCCCCGCCGTTGACCGCCGCCCGGGAAATGAGCACCAGGAGCTCGTAGACCCTGGATTTGATCAGTTGAAAGTTGCCTCCCGAGGCAAAGAAGATATAACCCAACAATTCATTGAGCAGCGCCTGGGAACGGATGGTGTCCGACTCCGCGATGCTCTCCATCAACTGGCGCTCCGTCTCCAAGGGATATCCCCCGGCATCCGGCTCGCCCTTCAGCTGCTGAATGTAAGCTGTGATTTGGCCCTGAATCAGGTCGGAGCTCTGGGTTTCCAGCATCCTGGCAGACGCGGAGACATTGTTGAGAAAGCCCACAGACATAAACAGCAGGTTAGAAAACGCCGTCACCCGGTCTGTGGTCACTCTTGGCACCCGGTCAAGGGTTTCGATCGCCTGGGTGAGCAGCTCCCCTTCCAGGTAGGGCTGCAAGTCGAAAGCGATGTAGTCTTCCGGATCAACCATGAGGATCGGCCCTGCAATCAGCTTGGCCGCGCTGCCCATCTGCCCCAATATCGGGGAAGCGAAGCAGGTGAGGCCCATAGTGCAGAGGTAGATGTACTTGCCGCCAAACCGCTCGGCCTCCATAGTGCCGTAGATGTGGGACTGAATGCAGTTCAACGGATCCCTTCTGGCAATATCACAAAGGGTACAATCAGAGCAGCTGTAGCCAGCCCTGTGGAGAATCTCTCCATCCATGCCGGAAACAGCACAGCCAACGCCAGTGGAAAGGGCAAATGCCTCCGCACATTCCACTGCAAGGCGCATGTCAAAGTCCTGCTGTTTTGTATCGGTTGCCATCGCAATCTCCAGTCACAGGACAAGCTCCCGGGCAGACGATGATCAAAGCCTCTCAATGTGGGTGCCAAACCGCATGAATCAGCCCTTGCTCGGGTTGCCTGCAAGTAGTATAGCACGACCCTTCGCCGTGCACTGGTATAATTTTGTCACTTTTGGCATTAATTCACTCTCTTGCCTTCCATCATTATTGTACCCCTTTGTTCCCAAAACACAAGAGAGAATCACTGATTTTTACCAAATTTTACTATCGATTACAAGAGCTTATGATGGATACACAGTATAATGCTGTCAGCGCGAGGAATTCTAACATTAACCCGAGGAGAGAAATGACAATGGCGGACGAAAAACACCTGATAGCGGAAGTCGAGGCGGCGGGCGCCTCGAATGCGGCAGTAATTGCGGTCACGGATATCCCCTTTCGCCCTGAATTTCGGGAAGCATGCGCCGTAAACAGCTGCGGTCAATACGGCAGGTGCTGGATGTGCCCGCCGGATGTCGGCGACATTCACATACTGATAGACCGCGCCAAGGGCTATTCCCGCGCCTTGGTCTATCAGACCATCCATCCGCTGGAGGATTCCTACGACTTTGAAGGGATGACCGAAGCGGGCAGACTGCACAACCAGTTGGCAGGGCAGCTGGACGAGCTGGTCGGATCAGAACTCACGGGCTTCCTCCACCTGGCTGCGGGCAGCTGCCGCGTATGTGATACCTGCTCGAAAATCGAAAATGAGCCTTGCCGCTTTCCCGAAAAGGCAAAGGCATCGCTGGAATCCTATGGGATTGCTGTCTCCGAGTTGGCGGCTCTGTGCGGCCTGAAATACATCAACGGACAGGATACAGTGACCTTTTTTGGCGCGATGCTGTTCGACTAGCTCTCTGCAACATGCAAAAGCCGCCGCCCGGGATCCCGGGCGGCGACTTTTCTATGATATGTTTGATGTTACAGCTCTATTTTCACTATCTTAAAGGTCACCTTTGCGCCGGTGGGTACTGTGACCTCCACCTGATCCCCCACTTTGTGGCCCATCAGAGCCTTGCCCACAGGGGATTCGTCCGTGATGGTCTCGACAGAGGAGTGGTGTGCCTCTACGGAAGAGGCAATGCGGTAAGACATGGTCTCCTCGAACTCCACATCCTCGATGGTCACTGTGGTGCCGATACCCACTGCATCGGTGGAAATCGCCGACTTGTCAATGAGCTTGGCCTTTTTGAGCTGCTCCTCCAAGGTGGCAATTTTCGCCTCCACAATGGCCTGCTCATTTTTCGCTTCGTCGTATTCGCTGTTCTCGGAAAGATCGCCAAATCCCCGGGCAACCCGGATTTTATCGGATATCTCCTTCCTCTTGACGGTGCGCAGGTTTTCCAATTCGTTCTTGATTTCGTTGTAGCCCTCCGCAGTCATAAGAATGGCCTCGGACATGTATATTCATCCTTTCTTAGACGGAACTAACTTTCTCGCTTTGAACCAAAAAATCCTCTTACATGAAAAAACAGTCCCAAGAGGCAAGCCCTCTTTGGACAACAAGAGTATTATATAGAAGGAGAACTATGCTGTCAAGCGGATTAGCATGATTTTTCTTGGCATTTTGCCACAAAAATGGTGCAATTTACAAATCGTTCTCAGTTTGTACACAGGAAATACGGATAAAGGAGCAGCGCGCCCTCGTGGCGCGCTGCTTTTCTGCCATATGAAATGCTATTCGTCAGCCGAGGTATCGTCCGACTGGGACTGACTACTGCTTTCCGATGAAGAGGATGAGGAACTTTCCTCCTGGGAAGTGCTCTCTCCGGACGAAGAGGAGCTGCTTTCATCCCCTTCGCTGCCGGATTCCCCACTATCGGAGCTTTCATCGGAACTCTCTTCTCCCTCCCCGCCGGATAAATCGACAGGCTGCTCACTGGCAACAGGCGACTGGGAGGAGGAAACAGATTGCTCGCTGCTTGAAGTCGGTTCGGAGGAGGATTCGCTGCTCTCCTCCTGGGAGGACACCTGGGATTCTATCGCGCTGACAGACGTGGCCACCAACTCGTAGGCCTTGGCAAACTGGGGGTCCTGCTCCCTGGAAATAGCTGTCCAATCCTCCACGCCACTGGTCATCGCAACTTCAAAGTCGGGGACAATACCAATCTTATCAAATATCACACCGCCCCGGCTGGTCTTGTACATGGCCACTGACAGCTTGACGGCGGAACCGTCGGACAGCTTTACAATATCCTGCCGCACGCCCATTCCGGCGGTGACAGTACCCACCGACTTCGCTTTGTTGTAATCCTTCAGCACCTGTACAAACAGCTCCGCGGCGCCGGATGTGTTCTTGTTTGTAATTGTGACCATGGGGAGCGTCAGCTCTGTGGCATCGGAGGTCTCAATATCCATGACCGAGCCGTCACTGTACTCGGTGACAAACAGCGGGCCTTCCGGGACAATGCGGTCCATGATGCGGACAGCGGAACGCATATCCTCGCCCGATGTACCGCGCAGGTCAAAGATCAGCGCCTGGGCTCCCGCATCCTGTAGCGTTTTCAGCTCCCGGTTAAACTGGTTGGAGGTGTTTGCATCAAAATCCTTGATCCAGATATAGCCAATTTTACTGTTGGAGAGCATTTCGGCGTGAACGGTGGGTACCACGACCTCCTGGCGAGTCAGCTCCAGTGTCTGCTCCTCGCCGTCTTTGCGCACAACCAGTGTGACCTGGCTGCCGCTTGTTCCCGTAATAGAGGCCAGCATCTCGTAGTTGTTAGAGGTGTTCAGGGCTACGTCATCCACCCGGATAATCTCCGATCCGGCGGTGATGCCGCTGAGCTGCGCAGGAGAGTCGGGATAAACCTCCTGCACCAGCAAGAATCCGTTGGACTGTGGCGAGAGCACCGCGCCGATTCCCGCAGGGGTAATGCGTGACTCCTGTTCAATCCGGGCATATTCCTCCGCGGTATAGTATATGGCGTGGGGGTCGTTGATGCCCGCCACATATCCCCGGGCAAGGCTGTTGTCCAGCTCCGTCTGGTTGATAGTGCCCGCGCCGTAATAATTCTGCCGCACCGTCTGCTCAATGTCCGACAGCTTCTGATAGGTTTTCTGTCTGGTGGTAAGTGCGGGGAATAGACTGTTGTACTCGCTGGTCGAGTAACTCATGGTCGCAACAAATACCACCACCGCAATCATAAGGGCAAAGGCAAGCGCCGCCCCTAACGATACCTTTTTGTTCATCCTGTCGTCCTTTCTTTCCCTGGAGCTTTTGCTTGGGTCAATTGAAGCCTATCGTTTTGCCCTCAGGCAAAGGGCAAGTGCCGCCCCTAACGCGATACCTTCTTGTTCATCCTGTCGTCCTTTCCTGCCCCTTTACAGAGCAACAGCGCAACTAAGGAACAAAGGGAAGGGTTCCCTTCTCCCCCCCTTGTGTTCTAGCCGCGCTGCTGCGACAAATGCGAAATCGCTATCCCTGCACGTATGGCAGCGGATTGACATGCTGGTTGTTTTCGCGCACCTCAAAGTGCAGGTGCGGCCCTGTCGACCAGCCAGTTGATCCGACAAGTCCAATCTGCTGGCCCTTGGTGACGCTCTGTCCCTCGCTCACTGAAATAGCGGACAAATGACCATAAAGCGTGGTGGTCTTGCCGCCGTGGTCGATGATGACATAGATGCCATAGCCTCTGCCGGGGGTGAAAGCATAGTTGGTTTTGGCAATCACGCCGTCATTAGCCGCCACCACAGGCTTCCCGTTCACACCACCGCCAGAGATGTCCATACCGGTGTGGTAATCGGAATTGTTGAATCGCCAGCCATAGTAAGAGGTGATCTGATAATAGTTCGGAACCGGCCACTGCATCGTGCCACCCACATAGGGGTTGTCCATCAGCTTGATCTGGGAGTAAATGCTCTGGATGTTGGATTCCATTTCAGCGGACTTGGCCTGATTCGCGGCGAGATCAGCGGTGTACTGCTGCTCCAGCGCACTGATATTCTCCATCTGGGCGTTCAGGGTCGCCTGTTGGGTAGCCAGCTCCTGTTTCTTAGATGCGACAGTCGCCATGTCCGCTTCCAGCGACTCCTTGTCCGCTTCCAGGGAGGCCTTTTCCTCCTCCAGGGCGACGCGCTCCGCTTCTAAAGAGTCCATCAGATCGTTGTCGTGCTCCGCGATGCGGTTGATGGTGTCGGTAGTGGTAAGAAAATCCACGAAGTTGTCGGTGCCCAGTACAAGACCCAGGGTAGTGGTATCATCGTACATGGACATAGCCCGAACACGCTGCTGGAACAGGGCAAAGCTGGCGTCGTAGTCCGCCTGCTTCAGTTCAATCTCCTCCAGCTTGATTTCAATATTTTCCTCCAGCGCGGCAATCTTGTCCTGCAAGCCGTTGATTTCCGCCTGGGTGATCTGCACCTGTTCGCTGACATAACCCTGCTTGGCCGCGGTCTCAGCTTTATCGTCCTTTACGCTCTTGATGTCAGCCTCAATCGCTGCGCGCTGCTCCGCCAGCACCGCAAGGTCTCCCTCAATGCCGCTGATCTTGTTCTGCAGCTCCTCTTTGGTTGCCGCACCGACCTGAATGACAGAAAATGTCATTACAAAGCAGAGCAGTAGCGCGGTACACACCTTGCCGCGGCCCCGATAAAACCGCTTTTTCATTTTATCATTTTGCTTGTGATTTCTCATATAATGATCATTCCTCTCATCAGGAAAAGTGCTCCCGCTCTCATCAAACTCTCAGGTGCTTCCGAACAAAGACACCGCTGGCCAGCATGCCGATGACAATACCGATAGCGCCAAATCCGGCCAACAGGTAGAGAGACATGTCCTGGTAGCTGACAGCGTTGTTAAAGACAATGCTCAAGGATTTGCCATAGTTGACAGCGCCCCACTCCAACAGGTAGTTGTAGGACACTCCCAGCAACAAAAAGGCGATGATCGCGGCCAGAATGCCGATGAGCATCCCCTCTACCAGGAATGGAAGCCGAATAAAGGAGTCGGTGGCCCCCACATATTTCATAATGTTGATTTCCTTGCGGCGGCTGAATACCGTGATCTTGATGGTGTTGGTGATGATGGCCAGGGAAACCACAATCAGGATGATCACGATTCCCGATCCAGCGTAGTACACCGCCTGCTTGATACCGGACAGAATGCTCGCAACTTCGGTGGCGGCGTTTATTTTTTCGATACCGGAAATGGAGCTCAGCCTTGTAATGGTCTGTTCCATCAGATCGGTATCCACAATCTTCATGGTATAGTAGTCGGGAAGGGTGTTTTCGCTTCCCTCCAGGCCAGATAGCAGGTTGTTGCCCAGCCGAGCCTTCATGATCTCCAAATGTTCTTCCTTGGAGATGAAATTGATATCACTGATATTTTCAATTCCGTTCAGGGATGCGTTGATCTCCTCCCGCTGACGGTTGGTGGTTCCCTGCTCCAGATAGACGACAATCTCGGTGTTGCCCTGCACATCGGTGACAATGTTGTTGACCGAAGCCGTGATGAGCACCGAGCCGCCGATCATCATCATACAGGCCACCAGCACGCCAATACAGGAAAAACTCATCAGCTTGTTCTGAAAAACACTTCTGACACCCTGCTTGACCAGATAGCTCATGTTGTGGAGTTTCATTCCCAGTGACCATTCCTTTTAATCTCTATGATATAGTGAACGAACTCCAAAGCCCTTTATAGGCTTTGGAGCAGCAAGCGGAGCCCGCCGTCACTTTTATGTTCTTGGATTTAGCCTCGCCGGCCAAGGATCATTCCATCCTCGCCATCAGCGTCCAGGGAGTAGATTCCCTTGTAATCCTGATCTGTTTGGCCCGCCCTGTTGCTGGGAGGACGTCTTCCCTGGGAGGCACTCTTCGATTTGGATTTGTCCGACGTCTTTTCGATAAAGTCGTCGGCCTTTCGCCGACCGTCGTAATTTCTCCCGTAATCCTCCATGCTCTCGCCGGTGAACAGCTCGGAGGGCTCGTTCTGGATACTGTCGGCCACCACACGGCCGTCCTCAATGGCGATTACCCTTTTGTTGAAGTAGGAGACCAGCTCGTGCTCATGGGTGACCATGACGATGGTTGTGCCGCATTTCTCGTTAATCTCGCTGAGGAGATCCAAAATCTCAAAGGAGAGCTCGGGGTCAATATTTCCGGTCGGCTCGTCGGCGATAATAATGGGCGGATTGTTGACCAGCGCCCTGGCCAGAGCCACTCTCTGCTGCTCGCCGCCGGAAAGCTGCTCCGGCATGCTCTTAGCCTTGCCCGCCAATCCCAGCAGCTTGAGCACGTAGGGCACTCTTGCACGGATATCCCTTGCTGTAACATTGGTCACCCGCAGGGCAAATGCCACATTCTCGTAGACACTCATGGACGGGATCAGGCGGAAGTCCTGAAAGACCACTCCCAGTGAGCGCCTGAACTTGGGGAGATTTCTGCGCCGCATGCGACTGAGATTGTAACCGTTGACAAACACCGAGCCCGCAGTTGGTTTCTCCTCCCCCATCAGCACCTTCATCAATGTGCTCTTTCCTGCACCGGAAGATCCCACCACAAAAACAAATTCTCCCGCGTTGATCTTCAGACTGACGTCCTTTAGAGCAACTGTGCCGCTCTTGTACTTCTTGGACACATTGGAAAATTCAATCATTGCATTACCATTCCTTCCGCCCTCCCCGGGCGGGTTGTATTGCGGCAGCTTGCTGCGCAAAAGGTGAAAACGCTTTCAAGAAATTGCAGAAAATAACCATGAGTTATTTTCTGCAATTTCAGTGGAGTCTAATACTTGACCGGGTTGGCGGTGAGATACTTCTTTACCATCAGGGCCACCTTAAAGATGATGGCGTGGTCGAACTCGCGCAGGTCAAGGCCTGTGAGCTTACGAATCTTCTCCAGACGATACACTAGCGTGTTGCGGTGCACGAACAGCTTCCGGGATGTCTCAGAAACGTTCAGGTTGTTCTCGAAGAACTTCTGAATGGTGAAGAGCGTCTCCTGATCCAGGCTTTCGATAGAGCCCTTCTTGAAGACCTCCCGCAGGAACATCTCGCATAGAGTCGTAGGCAGCTGGTAGATCAGGCGGGCGATACCCAGGTTGTCATAGCTTACAATGCTCTTCTCGGTGTCGAACACCTTGCCCACTTCCAGCGCCACCTGGGACTCCTTGAAGGAGCGTGCCAAATCTTTGACGCCCACCACAGGGGTACCGATGCCCACCACAACCTTGGTGTAGAACTCGCCGCCCAAGGTATCCACGATGGAGCGGGCCAGCTTCTCCAGGTTCTTGGTGTCGATTCCGGACTTGATCTCCTTGACGAGGACGATGTCGGTCTCGCTGATGTTGAAGACGAAGTCCTTCTGCTTGTCGGGAAAGAGATTCTGGATCACGTCAAAGGCAGAGATGTCGTTGGTGGACAGCACGCGCACCAGCAGGACTGCACGGCTGACATCGGCGTTGAAGTGGAGCTCTCTGGCCTTGACATAGATGTCGCCGGGCAGGATGTTGTCCAAAATGACGTTCTTGATGAAGTTGTTGCGGTCATACTTTTCGTCGTAATACTGCTTAATGCTGGTAAAGGTCACCGCAAGAATGCTGGTGAACTTGGCCGCAAGATCGTCGGTGCCCTCTACAAAGACGGCGTATTCCGGCTTGGGCAGGCTGCCGAAGGGCTTGAAGGTGTAGTTGTCCCGCACAAAGATATCGGTGTTCTCGCCCGTGGCCAACATGAGGTATTCAAAGGTCTCCCCGATTTTGGTCAGGTCACTGCAGGCAATCACCGTTGCGGTTTCATCCACTACACCGATCACGCGATCAATTGACTCGCGCATCTGATGTACGATTCCCTGAAAAAGCCTGTTCGACATGCTTGTCCCTTCTTCCTAAACAATTATTTGATCCGCTCGGGGCCAATCCGCCCCTATAAACGCACAGGAATCCACTTTTTATCATTTTACACAAAATTGTTTGGAAATGCAAGGTAATCGAAGCAAAACCCGCGAAAAAAGAAGCTTCAACCTTCCTTCTCGCCAGGAATTTCAGGTATACGCCGGAAAATAACAGTATTCGACCACGAAACATGTCCATCATACTACAAGATCATTGCAAAAGTGTTAACAAATTTGAAGAAATCTAACGCACTCAAGAAAAGACACAGCATTCCATGAATGCTGTGTCTTTTTCGTGTACAAACTAAATTTTACCATGCTAAACCCGGTTGCATGCCGTTCAGCTCACAAAGTTATCCCACTCGTCGTAGCACTCCTGGCACTGGCGGCAAAAATCCCCATATAGCTTATTGCCCCGGGCAATCACGGCGGCATCGTCCTCGGCGCCACACAGCCGGGCAAAAATCTCCCCTGCTTCTTCCTCCCGACCGCCGGAGCGCTCGAGGAGGATATAGAGCGAGAAGGCGGCAGTGTCGCTGACATGGCCGTAGAGGATGCTGGACTTTTCCTCCATCCCGGCGTAAAACCGGCTGAGAGCGGTCTGCGCCAACAACGGATTTGGCACTCTCTCCGCGATCACCTTGTTCACCACATAGCTGTACAACAAAAGAATCTGGTGCACCTCTTGGTTGGAGAGTCCGTTTTCCTCCATGATGAGATCCTGAGCTTTTTCCCACAGAAGCCCGGCATAGTTCTCACCGATTTTCACGGCAACCTCAATGTTGCCCGAGCTTTTTTCCCGCCGATATTCCTCGGCCATTTCCTCGCCGGGGTCTTTGGGCGGCTCACTAAAGGAGCCGCTGCCCACAATTTTGATATCCTCGTCCTCATCCGCGAGCAGCAGGACGTTTTTCGGCACTTTATTTACCTGCCAGAGCAGCGCCAGCAGCAGCATGACGACCAGCAGCACAAAAAATCCAGACACTTTTCCCCACACATCCTCGTTGGATAAAATACTTATCCCTTATTATAGCCTTTCCGCCTTTCTCAAGCAAGGCAGGCGCCGCCAAAAACACAGCAGCTGTTTCGTGCAAGTTGCCATATTGCATCGCGCCTCTACGGGATCAGCGGATTGTCCTCCGAGGCGTAATCCCTCGTATCGGTGGACAGCTCCTTCTGCTTGAGGCGGCGGGACACCACCCGCTTGATGATCAGATAGATCATTGAGAAGAGCGGCACGCCGATAAACATGCCGATAAGGCCGAAAACGCCGTTGAAGAACAGAATCGCGAAGATGACCATCAGGGGGGACAGCCCCGTGCTCTCGCCCAGGATTTTGGGCCCCATGATGTTGCCGTCAAACTGTTGGAGCAAGATGATGAAAACCAGGAAAATCAACCCCTTCACGGGGTCAACCAGCAGCAGGAGCACCACTCCCGGTACCGCACCGATGATGGGGCCGAAGTAGGGGATCATGTTGAACACCCCCACGATGACGCTGATGAGCACAGCCAGATCCCAGTGAAGGAACGCCATGAAGGCAAAGCAGATCAGCCCCACCAAAAAGGAGTCGATCAGCTTGCCGATGATAAAGCCGCTGAATACCTTGTTGGTATCTACCGCAATACCATAAAGGAAATCCGACGCCCGCTTGGGGAATACGGCAGCGGTGATTTTGCGCAGCTGTGCGAAGAGCTTTTCCTTGTCGAGAAGGAAATATATCGAGATGATGAGACCCAGAACCGCATTGATCAGCGTCGTGGTGATAGAGGCAGCAGCCGTCCAAACCTTTGGCACAAATCCTTCCAGCCAGGTGCCAAGCCATGTGCTCAAATTTTTCAGCGAATCCTCCAGCGCATTCAGAATGCCGGCAGTTATATTGCGAAGGAGGGCCTGAGATTCGGAATCTTCCGAAAAGGGCATGTTCTCCAAAAAAGCAATAATACTGTCGTAGGCGTTTTGCAGATAGCCACCCCAAAGTGGAATCTGATCCCGCACATCCACCAAGCTCCTGCCCAACTGAGGAACCACCAACAACAGGAACAGGAAAAACAGCGCCAGGGTCGTGATGTAGGTGAGCAGAATGGAGAGACCCTTCCGAACTTTTTTGCGAAGGCCACCCTTTTCTTTCGCTACTTTGGAGAAGATGTGCCGGTCGTAAAACTTCACCATCGGGTTGAGCAAAAAGGCGAATACAAAGCCGTAGAGCACCGTGGTGATGTAGCCAAGAATGTTCTTGACGCCCTCAAACATATTGCCCAGATTAACGAGCAGCAGGCCGAACAAAATGATCGCCGCCGCCACCAAAAAGGCGTAAATGGCAATTGTATTGTACTTGGGGTTCCGCTCAAACTTCATGGGGCGTTATCTCTCTTTCCCGCGGTGCCGCGGATGATATTCCGGAATAGAACTACTCACTCTCATTTTCGTCCAACCGGCTCCACTCGCCGAGCGCGCATTCCAGATCGGTGCGCCGCTCCTCCAGCAGGTCGCACTTTTCCCGCAGCAGCACATAGTCCGAAGCGATTTCCGGCTCGGTTATCAGCTGCTCCAACTCCCAGATTTCCGTCTCCAGCTCCTCGATACGGTTTTCCAGTGCTGAGATGCGCTGCTTGCGGGCGGCATCCTCGCTGCGCTGCTTCTTGGTGCGGTAGCCGGAGGATGCCTTTTCCTTCTCACTCTTCTCCTC
This sequence comes from Oscillospiraceae bacterium, assembly GCA_047973265.1. GTDB lineage: Bacteria > Bacillota > Clostridia > Oscillospirales > Ruminococcaceae > WRAV01. The sequence goes on along the minus strand of JBKEBS010000101.1, from coordinate 88,626 downwards.
CTCAGCCTCCGGTTTTCGGGGCTGGGCGGAGGCGCTCTCCAGCTGCTTTTGAGCCATGTACTGGTCGTAGCGGCCCTTGTAGAGGTGCATGCCGTCGGGGTACATCTCAGCGATTTTGGTTGGGAATTTATTCAGGAGGTAGCGGTCGTGGGAGACCACCAGCAGAGTGCCGGTGTACTCCTGCAGCGCCGCGTCCAGCACCTCTTTTGTAGCCAAATCCAGATGGTTGGTGGGCTCGTCCATGATGAGGACATTACCGCAGGAGAGCATCAGGCGTGCGAACTTGAGCCTTGCCCTCTCCCCTCCGCTGAGCTGCCCCACCCGCTTGTAGACATCCTCTCCGCGGATGGCAGCCCGGCCCAGCACCGTGCGGATGCCGTTCTCGTTCTCCCGCGGAAACTCATCCCACAACTGGTTGATGGCGGTCTTGCTCACATCCAGGCCGCCCTCTCCCTGGTCGAAATAGGAGATGTCGGTGTTGCGCCCCCACTCGATATAGCCCGTGTCCTGGGGCAGCTGGCCGATGAGGGATTTGAGAAAGGAGCTCTTGCCCACGCCGTTCTGGCCGATGAGGGCGATCTTCTCCCCCCGAAGCATGTCAAAATCCAGACGGTCAAAGAGCTGCTTGCGCTCCTCTCTCTCCCCCACGCTGAGAGCCATTCCCTCCACGTGGAGCACATCCTTCACCGGCTCCCGGCTGTACCGGAAGCGGATGAAGGGGGGCTTAGGCGGAAGCTTTGGAGCCTCCACCTTTTCCATCCGGTCAAGGGCCTTCTGCCGCGACTGGGCCCGGGCGGTGGTGCTGGCCCGGACGATGTTGCGGGCGATGAAGTCCTTCATCTCGGCGATTTCCGCCTGCTGAGCTTCGTACTCCTTTCGCTGGCGAACCTCCCGCTCCTCTTTGAGCAGCACATACTGGCTGTAGTTGCCGTTATACTGGCTGAGATTGTGGTTCTGCACCTCCCAGATGGAGGTGCACAGCCTGTCCAGGAAATATCGGTCATGGGAGACGATGAGCAGTGCGCCCCTGTACCCGGCCAGGTAGTCCTCCAGCCAGAGCAGCGTCTTGAAGTCCAGATGGTTGGTGGGCTCGTCCAGAATCAACAAGTCGGGGGTCTCCAGCAGCAGCTTGCAGAGGGCCAGGCGGGTCTTTTCCCCGCCGCTGAGCACATTGATGGGTGTCTGTCTGTCCACATCGCCGAAGCCCATACCGTTTAGCACAGTCGAAATTCGCACCTGAATCAGATAGCCGTCCGCTGTCTCGAAGCGGTTTTGCAGCTCCGCGTAGTCGGCGGCCAACTCCTTGTAGAGCCCTCCGTCGGGGGAGATGGCTGCGATTTTCTGCTCCAGCTCCCGCATGTCCGCCTCCATTTGATGGAGGTGCGCGAAGACGCTGTCCATTTCCTGCTGGATGGTGTTTTGATTGGAGAGGCCGCTGTTCTGCCGGAGGAATCCCTGCTGCTTGCCGGAGCCCCGGGCAATTTCGCCGGTGTCCTGCTCAAGGTCGCCGTGAATGAGGTTCAGCAGCGTCGATTTCCCCGCGCCGTTGACCCCGATGAGGCCGATGCGGTCGTTGTCCTCCACCTTGGCTGTGATGTTTTCCAGAATAAGGTTGACGCCGAAGCTTTTGCCGACGCTGTCCAGTGAGATAATCATAATCGTGTTCAGTCCTTGTGGTTGAAAGGGGTTTGTGGGTGGGCTGCATCCCTTATATTAGCGTATTTCCATGCAAAATGCAAAACAAAGTTGAGGAGCCGGCTGACGAATGTCAACCGGCTCCCTGAGGCTGTCTTATTGGATTGATTTTGCGAAGCCCTCCGCGTAGTCGGCCATGCCCGCAAGATCGGCCTCTGTGGGCACAAAAGTGACTTTAACAGGATTCTCGACCACATTGGCTTTCAGGGACTGCAGGCGCGCCGTCACATTCGCGAAGGCCTCGCCGCTCCAGCCGTAGGTACCGAACAGCGCCACCGGCCGCTTCGCGAAGTTCACGGCCTCCACCCCCGCCAGCAGACCGTACATGGGGGGAACCGCATCCTTGTTGATGGTCATGGTACCCAGCAGGCAGGCGTCGCACTCATTCAGCAGGGCGTGGAGCTCTCCCATATCATGCTCAATGATGTTGTAGGTGTTCACCTCGGCGTCGGGGAACACCCGCAGGACGCCCTCCCGCGCCTTATCCGCCAGCTGGCCGGTGTTGCCGTAGGCCGTGCAGTAGAAGATGGGAATCAACTTGTTCGCCCTCTCCTGCGGCTTCGACCACTCGTCGTAGAGCGCCATCACCTTTTCCATGGAGCAGCCCTTGGTGAGAATCGGCCCATGGCTGTTGCAGACATATTCAATGTCCAAATCCCTGATCTTTTCAAGCCCCTTCTGCACATAGGGCTTGAATGGGCCGAAGATGCAGTCGAAGTAATACTTCACCGCATACCAATAGTCATTTGGGAAAGTGACCCTGTGGTCATAGAGCTGGGGCTCGCAGTAGTGGCAACCCAGGAAGTCGCAGGAGAAGAGCACCTTCTCCTCGGGGCACCAGGTGAACATTGTGTCCGGCCAGTGGAGGAAGGGGGCGTTCATGAACTGGAGGGTCTTGTCCCCCAGGCTGATGCTGTCGCCATCCTTCACCACCTGGGTCTTGAGGTCAGGCATGTTGGTGATATTCTTGATGTAGATGTTGGCTGCCGGGCTCACAACAACGGTGATATCCGGGTACTTTTCCACAAAGGCGGCCACGCAGCCGCTGTGATCCGGCTCGGTATGGTTGAGCACTAGGTAATCGATTTTGCGCTCACCCAGCACCTCGGCCACGTTCTCCTCAAAGTAGTCGTAGAAGGTCTTATGGGAGCCCTCGATCACCGCCACCTTCTCGCTGCCGGTCACCACATAGGAGTTGTAGCTGGTGCCGTTTTCGGTGCTCATAATGACGTCGAACACCCTCATATTGGGGTTGAGCACCCCGGCAAAATAAACCGAAGGCGTGATCTCCTTCATTCCCATCTTCATAGCTGTATCAATCCTTTCCGCGATATATTGGTGTCCCTCTCGCCATCACACCAATGTACAAAAAGTCCGGGTGACCTGTTCGGCGCCCAAACTTCACTCTCCCTTATATAAAAATCCCAAAGCAGGGAATCGTCTGCACAGTAAGAACCGTCCTGTCCGCAGAACGCGCGGGCAGGACGGCAAGTCTCTCTACTCGGGGTCGAACAAATCCTTGCCCACGCCGCAGGAGGGACAGACGAAATCCTCGGGGACATCGGCCCACTCGGTGCCGGGAGCCACGCCGGAATCCGGATCGCCCTTAGCGGGGTCATAGACATAACCGCAGACAGTGCAAACATATTTCATAATAACATATCTCCTTTCATCTCGCCGGCAGCAAAAAGCACCCGACTGTTTGAGGACAATTATACACTGTTTCGATGGGAAAGCCAAGAGGATAATATCGAATTTCTCTTCCGATTCCCGGCATTTATTGCCTGCTCTTGGCAATGTACTATTTTCCGGTCAGGATAGCTACTGCGTCTCCCCCGTTTCGCACGCCGTATTCCCCCTGCAATGTCTTCCCCTTTTCCCACAGCCAGAAAGCCACCGGCTTGTCGGTGTGCCCCGCCGTAGAGCAGAGGGCCTCGTGATCACTTGTAACCATCACACGGGTTCCCGCAGGCACCCGCGCCATCAGCGGGCCGATCAGTTCCCTGTCCAGCCTGGCAATAAACTCCGCTTTCTCCTGGGGGGTCTGGCGGTGGGTGGCCTCGTCCGGCCCGCCGACGTGGAGCAGCACGAAGTCGTCCTTCTCCGCCAGCGCCAGGGTGGCGTCCAGCTTGGCGGCAAGGTCGGTGTCGGTGTCCCCCGTGGCAGTCTCCACCGGGAGGAAGTCCATTCCCATTGCCACCGATATGCCGATGGGGGCATCGGTTTTACTGATCATTCCCCCGCGCATCCCGCCATGCAGGCTCCCGAAAGAGGGCAGCTCCGCCCTGACCGCCGCGCCCCAGTTGAGAACGGTGTAGGGCTTATGAAGCGCCAGCTGCTCCCGGGAAAAAGCTGCAAGCTCCTCTGCCAGCACATTGCCCCTGGGCAGCAGGCTCTCAAAATTCTTCCCCTGATGCTGGTGAGGGGTGCTGGTGACCAGCGTTTCCAGAGAGAGCGCCTCCCCCTCAATGCGCTGAAGGCTCTTGTAGGCCCCCACCGGGGTGACGCTGTGGCCCGGCCGCGCCGCGACAGCTGCCCGCAGCGCTTTAGCCACCTCCTCCGGGGCCGCACAGCAGGGCACCTCCAGATTGCCGTCCTCGTCCACCTTGACGAAGTTGCAGCGCATGATGATATCGTCCTCCCCCACATCCAGGCCCAGGGCGAGGGCTTCAACGTAGGAGCGGCCGCCGGGAATCTTGTCCGGTGCGACCCCCAGCAGCGTCAGGGTACAGGTCTGGGTGTCAGGCTCAAAGCCTTTCGGCGTCGTGTCCAGAAAGCCATGGGCTGACTGCTCCTCCAAAGCCTGGAAGGCCTCTCCCTTCCCCGCTTCATAGGGCGTCTTGCCGCCCAGTATGTCATAGGAAATATCCTGGATGCCGTCCAGAACCACCATAATATGGGACATAACCGATCAATCCTTTCCGAATTGATTCATTGTTTTACTGTAGTATAGTACAAAACAGATAAAGCTGTCAAAATAGCCGCTATTCTATTGCTTTTCTCCCCATCCCAGTGTAGAGTTGTTGTATAAAGCTACCTTTAGGAAAGGAAGGGCTGCACACGCGCCCGCTATTCTATTATGGAATACTTCTGCGAGTTTTGCGGCAAGCCGCTTGAAGATGGATTGCCCTGCGAGTGCTTCGACGCAAGGGCAAGGCGCAGGGAGGAGAATACTTCCCCCGGCAGCTGGACTTCCTATGTCCCGGGCAGCTCTCCGATGCCAATTGACACCGGAGTATCCCCGGTGGAGTCCGGCGACCTGTCCGAGCTGCTGGACATGCTGCCCGACGCGCTACCGGAGGAAGAGCCTGAGCTTGAGCCGGAAAATACCGAGCCGGATCTCTCCGAGGAAGAAATGGAGGCTGTGTGGACGGCGATTTCCCGCCCTTCTTCGGAGGTTGTTCCCGCAGCAGATCATGTCCCAAGCCAGGAAGCAGATATTCCACCGTCCCCCACCCCCACTTCCGCCCCCAAATGGGAGAAACCGCGGGAGTACCAGCCATCGCCAAAGCCGAAGGAGAAAAAGACAAAGGCAGTGCCTACCGGCCCAAAACAGCCCGATCAGGTCACCGAGACCCTTCGCGAGATGTCGGGCACAGTGGCTGGGCTCGCCAAGAACCCCGTCTCCGCTGCAAGCCACTTCCAGCGGCTCTCGCTGCCCGCCGCCCTCTCCCTGCTGGCATTGCAGCTCCTGCTTTTCCCCTTTCTGTGCACGGCAATCTACAGCAGCATCGTCAAAACCGTCAGCGCCTCCACCGGCTTCACTCCCGTCTTTTCCGCCTCCGTCTTCTTCCTTCCGCTATTGTGGGGGATACTCAGTGCAGTCATTTTCTTCGCCGCGCTATTCGCCATGTGCAAGCTGTGCCGCTCCAGAATCCGCGCAGGTGATCTGCTGCGCCTCACCGCCTTCTCCTCCATTCCGTGGAGCGCCTGCTACATTCTGCTGCTGATTCTTGCGCTGACCGCGGGCGTTGCCAACACCTACTCCATCTTCTTCTCCATCCTGCTCGTCACCTTTACCGCCGCCTTCTCCACTCTGCTCTCCGAAATATCCCTGCGTCAGGCGATTCCCCGGGATATCTCCCGCATCGCGGCGCTGGCCGTGTCGGTCGCACTACAGATGTCGTTGGTCTTTGTGCTGGCGGCTTCGCAAATGTTCCAGGGGCTTATGAGTATGCTGGATTTGATTTTTTAGGGAAAAGAAAAAGAGCCCATAGAGGCTCTTTTTCTTTTTGCTCTTATACCCATTCACGAATAAAATGCCAAGAAGCAGAGTGAATGCGTTTTATGTAAAACGTGTCCATGAGCGATAGCTGATTGGATCATTTTAACGTGAATGGGTATTATTCCAGCTCGAACGCGCCGGTATACAGTTGGTAGTACCTGCCATGCTGGGCGATGAGCTCGTCGTGGCTGCCCCGTTCAATAATCCTGCCGTGCTCCAGCACCATGATGGCGTCGGAGTTGCGCACTGTGGACAGTCGGTGAGCAATGACAAACACCGTCCTGCCGTACATCAGGGAGTCCATGCCCTTCTGCACGATCTCCTCGGTGCGGGTGTCGATGCTGGAGGTCGCCTCGTCCAGAATCATGACGGGTGGGTCTGCCACAGCCGCTCTGGCGATGGCAAGCAGCTGCCGCTGCCCCTGGGATATCTCCGAGCCGTCCCCGGTGAGCACCGTGTCGTAACCCTGTGGGAACCGCTCGACGAAGCCGTGTGCGCCCGCAAGGAACGCCGCTGCCTTGACCTCCTCGTCAGAGGCCTCCAGTCTGCCGTAGCGGATGTTCTCCATGATGCTGCCCGTAAACAGGTGCGTGTCCTGGAGCACGATGCCCAGCGAGCGGCGCAGATCGCTCTTTTTGATCTTGTTGATGTTGATATCGTCGTAGCGGATTTTGCCGTCGGCGATGTCGTAGAAGCGGTTGATCAGGTTGGTGATGGTGGTCTTGCCCGCTCCGGTTGCGCCCACAAATGCCAGCTTCTCACCGGGGTGAGCGTAAAGGCTGACGTCGTGGAGTACAAGTTTGTCCGGGGTGTACCCGAAGTCCACATCGAAGAAGCGGACATCGCCGCTGAGCTTGGTATAGGTGATGGTGCCATCCCCGTGGGGATGCTTCCAGGCCCACAGGCCGGTGCGCCCGTCCGCCTCGGCAAGGTCGTCGCCTACATACCTGGCGTTGACCAATGTGACGTAGCCGTCATCCACTTCCACAGGCTCATCCATGAAGTCGAAGATTCTTCCCGCGCCCGCCAGCGCCATAATGATGGAGTTGAACTGCTGGGAAGCCTGGGCGATGGGCATGGAGAAGGATTTGCTCATCTGAAGAAAGGAGGCGATGACACCAATGGTAAGGCCTCCCACCCCTGTCACTGCCAGGATACCGCCCACAATTGCGAGCAGAGCGTATTGCAGGTTGGAGATATTGCCCAGGATGGGCATGAGGATATTGGCAAACGTGTTGGCCTTGGTGGCGGAGTCGCAGAGCTCCTCGTTGAGCTCGTCGAACTGCTCCTTGGCCGCTTCCTCGTGGTTGAATACCTTGATAACCTTCTGGCCGTTCATCATTTCCTCAATGTAACCGTTCACCTGACCGATGGACTGCTGCTGCTTGCCGAAATACTTCGCGCTGTTGCCGCCCACCTTGCGAATGACCAGCAGCATCAACACCAGCATCACAATGATGACCAGCGTCATGGGAATGCTGAGCACCAGCATGGTGATGAAGATGCTCACCACACTCACCGCCGTGGACAACAGCTGCGGAATGCTCTGGGAGAGCATCTGACGCAGGGTGTCGGTGTCGTTTGTGTAGCGGCTCATCAGGTCACCAAAGGCGTGGGTGTCGAAGTAGCGGATGGGGAGTCGCTGCATGTGGGCGAACATGTCATCCCTGATCTTCTTCTGTATGCCCTGGCTGATGGTAATCATAATGCGGTTGTAGAGGAACCCTGCCAGCACTCCTGCAAGATAGATGATCGCCATCTGAATGATCGCGGCCATAAGTCCCGCAAAGCTGGGGTTCTGCTGCCCCATAAGGGGAGTGATGTAGTCGTCGATCAGGGTTCTGATAAACAGGGAACCCGCCACTCCCGCCAGGGAGCTGATCAGGATGCAGACCAGCACCAACAGGAACCGCCACTTGTATTCGCTTATAATGTAGCCCATCAGGCGGCCCAAGGTCTTGCCCGGATTCTTTGCCTTCATGGGATTTGCCTGTTTACTCTGCATATGCGGGCACCTCCCCTGTAGTAGCAATATCTGGGCCGGGAGTTTCTTCCGCTTCGGCACTGCCCTTGGTCTGGGATTCGTAGACCTCGCGGTAGATGGGGCTGCGGGCCATCAGCTCGCTGTGGCTGCCCACATCCTTCACGCCGCCGTCCTCCATAATGATGATCTGGTCGGCATCCTCCACCGAGGCCACCCGCTGGGCGATGATGAACTTGGTTGTATTGGGTATCTCCTCAGCAAAAGCCTGGCGGATCAGCTTGTCGGTGCGGGTATCCACCGCGCTGGTGGAGTCGTCCAGAATCAGAATTTTCGGCTTTTTCAGCAGCGCCCTGGCAATGCAGAGCCGCTGGCGCTGGCCGCCGGAGAAGTTGGCGCCCTCCTGCTCTACATGACTGTCGTAACCGTCGGGCATCTGCTGAATAAACTCGTCTGCCTGGGCCTGCTTGCAGGCGCGCACAAGCTCCTCATCGGTGGCGCTAGGGTTACCCCAACGCAGGTTTTCCTTGACAGTGCCGGCGAACAGCACATTCTTTTGCAGCACCATTGCAACCTGGTCGCGCAGCGCTTCGATATCGTAATCCCGCACGTCCTTTCCGCCCACCTTGACGCTGCCCTTTGTGACATCGTACAGGCGGGGAATCAGCTGCACAAGCGTACTTTTTGAGCTGCCCGTTCCACCAAGGATTCCCACTGTCTGCCCGGACTTGATGTCCAGGTTCACTCCGGTGAGGCAGAGCTTGTCGGCGTTGCCGGTGTAGCTGAAGCTGACATTCTCAAACTTCACCGAACCGTCGGGAATCTGGAATATGGGGTGGTCGTTGTCGGTGAGATCGCTCTGCTCCTGCAAAACCTCCACAATGCGCTGGCCGGAGGCGCGGGAGATAGTGAACATCACCAGAATCATGGACAGCATCATGAGGTTCATGAGAATCTGGGTCATGTAGGTCATGAGGCTCATCAGCTGGCCGGTGGCCATCGAGCCGCCCACAATGAGCTGAGCGCCCAACCAACAGATGACGATAATGCAGCTGTACAGCGTGAATTGCAGTAACGGGCCGTTGAAGGATATGATGCGTTCCGCGGATGCAAACTGGTTGTAAATATCCTCGGAGACACCCTCAAATTTCTCGACCTCATGATCCTCCCGGACATAGGACTTGACGACACGGATGCCCCGGAGGTTTTCCTGCACAACATTGTTGAGCTTGTCGTAGGTCTTGAACACCTTGTTGAAGTAGGGGAACGCCTTTTTGATGATGAGGAACAGCCCTGCGCCCATAACGGGCACGGCGACAACCATCACCAGAGGCAGCTCGGGGTTGACCATAAAAGCCATGATCAGGGACAGAACAATCATAATGGGTGCGCGCACCATGATGCGCAGCATCATCTGGTAGGAGTTCTGCACGTTGGTCACGTCGGTGGTCAGCCTTGTGACAAGGCTGGAGGTGGAGAACTTATCGATGTTGGAGAAGGAAAAGTTCTGGATATTGTAATACATATCCTTTCGGAGGTTCTTGGCGAATCCTGCCGAAGCAATCGCTCCGTATTTTCCCGATATGGCGCCGAAGAACAGCGCCAGCATGGCGGCTCCCACCAGCGCAATGCCGATTTTGGCGATAAATCCGATGTCGCCGTTGTTGTTGATGCCATCATCGATGATCATGGCCATCAGGAAGGGGATAATTACCTCCAACGCCACCTCGAAAACCACAAAGATGGGGGTCAGGATACTGGCTTTCTTGTATTCCCTGATGCTTTTTGCCAGTTGCTTTATCATATTTCGCAAGTCATTCCTTTCGATGAATTGATGCTGCTGTCAGTCTTCATTTTTTTCGGATTTCGCTTTTTCCGTTAGCAGGGCGGCCTCGTCCAGATTCTTCGATATCCTGTCGGTGATGCGGAAGAATTCGGCGAGTTCCCCGTCGGAAAAACCCCGGGTGAGAATATCCTCCATGCGGACATTCTCATCCTCCACCATTCGGTGAAAGTCTCTGGCCCTTTCGGTGACCACAATGCGCTTGAGTCTGGCGTCGCTGTCCACACTGAGGCGCTCAATCAGGCCGTTTTTTTCCATCAGTCGCAGGATGCCCGAGGCTGTGGAACGGCGGATGTTGAATTCCTTTTCCACATCCCGCTGGAAGATTTCGGCACCCTCGGGTTGGTGGTTGAGGTAGCCGAGCATCCACCGCTGCATACCGGTAATCCTTCTGTGTTCCTCCCGCAGGGGGCCGTTTTCCATCTCCCGCATAATTCGGTTGGACAAAACTTTGATGGTTTTACCAACCATCCGGTGTTCCTTCACTTTGCGCTTCCTCTCGTTGCTGAAATAATTTGTTAGTTCCCTTACAATCTACACACTTGCATAGTATAGATCGATTAAAAAATGTTGTCAAGATGAAGGATGTAATGAAATTATGAACAATTTGCAGAAAAATAATCCCGCTGTTTGCCTTGCCCCTCTCTCTGTGGTAAAATTACAGGAACAAGGCAAAGGGAGGGATAACTATGCGAATGCTGTTCAAACAGCGCTTTTTTTCATGGTTCGACAGCTATGATATCTACGACGAAAACGGAGGCACTCTCTACAATGTGGAGGGGAAGCTGGCCTGGGGACACAAGCTGGAAATACACGATACCGCGGGAACCCTCCTCGGCAGTGTGAAGGAACGGGTTCTCACCTTCCTGCCAAAATTCGAGCTCTATGTGGGGAACGAATATGTGGGGGAAATTCGCAAGGAGCTGACCTTTCTTCGGCCCTCCTATGCACTGGACTTTCACGGCTGGCATGTACAGGGGGATTTGTTCGGCTGGGACTACCGGGTGACAGATGCCGGCAACCGCATTGTCGCCAGCGTCTCCAAAGAGCTGCTCAATTTCACCGACACCTACACAATTGACGTGGCCGACCCCGGAAACGCCCTCTGGGCACTGATGATCGTTCTCGCCATCGATGCCGCCAACTGCTCTCAAAATGATTGATATCTCTTAGGCATGAAGATAACATTGTCACTTTTCCGATCTTTTCTCGCCGCTGTCCCGGTGAATCCCCGCTATCATGTTGCGCTCGCCCGGCATCGGGCCTATAGTTGTAACGGCAATGCCATACTGCATACTAAAGGAGCGGATTCATCATGACATCACGCGAACTGGTCGCCAAAACAATCCGGGGCGAAAACCCCGGCCCCACCCCCGTCTACGGATGGGTGCGGGAGAATCTCAGAGAGCCCATCACGGAAGCCTTCGGCTCGGTGGAGGCCTTCGAGGATCACTACCGCTTTGACATGGCCCACCTTTTCGGCGGCCCCGGCTGCTTCGGCCCCGAGGTGCAAAAGCTGAAGGAAGCCGGGGAGGAGATCACCCCGGAGATTCTGCTGCAAATCCCCCTGGCCCCTGTGGACAGGATGGAGGATTACCAGAACCTGAAAAAGTCGCTGGACTTCTACAGCGGAGAGCGGGAGCGCTTCTGCTATGTGCAGACTAACGGCTTCTTCGAGTGCTACAACGACCCCTTCGGCATCGAAAACCACCTGATGTACCTGGCCCTCTACCCCGATGAAATCGCCGAGCTCTACGCGAGGCAGGCCAAGTGGAACATCGCATTTGCGAAAAACTGCCTGGAGCTGGGCGCGGATATGGTGCATGTCTCCGACGACTGGGGCGCCCAAAACAGCCTGATGTTCAGCCCCACCATGTTCCGCGAGCTGATCAAGCCCTATCACGCGGAGGTTGGCGCGGCTGTCAAGAAGATGGGCGGCTTCCTCAGCCTTCACTCCGACGGCAATGTCATGTCTGTGCTGGACGACATCGTGGAGATCGGCTACGACATCATCCACCCCTTCCAGGAGGAGGCGGGGATGGATTACGGCGTCTACCTGGATCGCTATTCCGACAAATTCGGCATCCTTGGCGGCCTCTGCATCCAGTCCACCCTTGGCTTCGGGGATTATGAGCGGCTGAAAAGAGAGATCAGGCGGGTTTTCGGGCTGTTAAAAGGCAAGCGCTGGTGTTTTTGCACCACTCACTTTGTGCAGGATCACTGCTCTATCGAGGAGCTGGTCTTCGCCTACGACCTGGTCGACCAGCTGAGAGGTTAACTGGCAAGTTTCGACATCGAAAGGGGATCGCCCTGTGGCCAAGCTGCTTTGTTTCGGCTCCATGAATATCGACGAGGTCTACTCGGTCGACCATATCGTTCTGCCCGGCGAGACCCTCGCGTCCACAGGCGTGCAGGTCTTTCCCGGCGGCAAGGGAACCAACCAATCGGTGGCCCTCGCCCAGGCGGGCGGGAACGCCTTTCTTGCCGGTCTCATCGGCGGGGACGGTCTTTTCCTGACCAAACTGGCAGAGAGTGCCGGAGTAGACGCCGGACTGGTGGAGGTCTCCCCCCTGCCCACCGGCAAGGCCATCATCCAGGTGAGCGCCTTGGGCCAGAACAGCATCGTCTTCAACCAGGGGGCAAATGGAGCGATCACGGAGGAGTTTATCCGCCGGGTGCTGGCTCCCTTCGATTCCGGCGACTACATTGTGTTGCAAAGCGAGATCACCCTGCCCCACCGCATCATCGAGCTGGCCGCGGGAAAGGGTATGACTGTCGCCTTCAATCCCTCCCCCATGAACCATGCCGCCTCCCTTTGCGACATGGCTAAGGTGGACTACCTCTTCATCAACGAGGTGGAGGGGCACGATCTCACCGGCAAAACGGAGCCGGAAGAGATTCTGGATGCAGTTCTGGCCAGTTACCCCAATACACGCGTCATCCTCACCCTGGGCGGAAACGGCGCGGTCTACCGGGACTCCGCAGAGGAAGTGCGGCAGGGCATTTTCCAGGCCAACGCGGTGGACACCACCGCCGCCGGGGACACTTTCACAGGCTACTTTCTGGCCGCAGTTGCGGCGGGTAAGACGCCAACCGAAGCCATGCGGCTGGCATCAAAAGCTTCGGCGGTCACGGTCTCCCGCAAGGGCGCTGCGCCCTCCATCCCTTCGTTGGAGGAGGTCAAAAACACCGAGTTAGAGGAACTGCCTTTCGGCGGATAGCAACTACAGAGGAGAGAAACCAATGGCAAAACAACTGACAGTGGCAATCGCCGGACTTGGCAGCCGGGGACGCCAGACCTACGCAAAGTACGCGGAGAAGTACCCGGATCAGCTAAAGGTAGTGGCGGTCGCCGACCCCATCCCTGAGCGGGTTGCGGAAGCGGCGGAGACCTTCGGCATTCCGCCGGGGCGCTGTTTTTCCACAGCCGAGGAGCTGGTGGCCCAGGACAAGCTGGCTGACCTGCTCTTCATCTGCACGCCTGACCGGGAGCATGTGAAGCCCGCCGTTCCCGCCCTCTACAAGGGCTACGACATCCTGCTGGAAAAGCCCATTTCCCCCCTGTCGGCGGAGTGCGCTGAAATGTTGGCCGCCGCAAAGGAGACAGGCCGCCGGGTGGTTGTCTGCCACGTGCTGCGCTACACCCCCTTCTATCAGGAACTGAAGCGCCTGCTGGACGACGGCGCTGTAGGGGAAATCGTCAGCATTCAGGCCATTGAAAATGTGGGCTACGCCCACCAAGCCCACAGCTTTGTGCGGGGCAATTGGCGCAACAGCGAGGAAACCAGCCCCATGATCTTGCAGAAATGCTGCCACGACATGGATATCCTGCTGTGGCTCACCGGCAAGGAACTGCGAAAGGTCTCCTCCTATGGCGGGCTCTATCTCTTCCGGCCAGAAAAGGCCCCGGTCGGGTCGGCCCTTCGCTGCCTGGATGGCTGCAAGGTCAAGGACTCTTGTCCCTACGACGCGGAGAAAATCTACATCACAGGCGCAAACGGCGTGATCGCGGGCAAGACCGGCTGGCCGCTGGATGTGCTGACTATGCACCCCACCGAGGCCTCCATCCGCGAGGCGCTGGAGGACGGCCCCTACGGGCGCTGCGTCTATCACTGCGACAACAACGTGGTGGATCACCAGGTGATCAATCTGGAGCTTGAGGGCGGTGTGACCGTAAACTTCACCATGTGCGCCTTCACCTCCAAGACAAGCCGCTACACCAAGGTGATGGGCACCATGGGCGAGATCATCGCCGACATGGGGGAAAACACCATCACGATACTGCCCTTTGTGGGCGAGCCTAAGGTGATCGACGTTGCCAAACTGGCCGACGACTTCGGCGGTCACGGCGGCGGGGATGACAGAATGGTGGCCGATCTCATCGGATTGGTGTCGGGCGAGCGCAAGGGAGCGGCCCTCACCTCGGTGGATCAGTCGGTGGCAAGCCACTACGCCTGCTTCGCGGCGGAGCAATCCCGACTGAACAGCGGTGAAAGCGTGGACATCACAACAATGATGAACTCTCTATAGCAAAAAAAGAAGCGCCGCGCGCTTCTTTTTTATTGGAGCGATCTAAATATCCTCCGTTTTGCCTGAATAGCCCACGCTCTCGGCAATCCGCCTGCGCGCGTCCAGAATCTCGGGTGTAAGCTCCGCACTGTGCTGATCAGTCATGCGGCTCGCCGGCGAGGAGATTGAAAATGCCGCGCGGCTTCTCCCCCGGTAATCCGGAATCGCCGCCGCGATACAGCGCACGCCCAGCTCATTTTCCTCGTTGTCCAGGGCATAACCCTTTTCCCGCACCACAGCAAGCTCCTCCATCAGGGCGGGCAGGCTGACTATGGTGTGGGGAGTGTACTCTCGGATGACGCTGGCATTCCAAATCTTTTCCACCTGGGCGTCCTCCATAGCGGCGAGGATACTCTTGCCCACCGCCGTGCAGTACATCGGCCTGCGCATTCCAATGCGGGAAAACATGCGGATTGCCCCGTGGCGGCTCTCCGCCTTAAAAACGTAGACGATGTCTGCGCCCTCCTGCACCACCAGGTGGACGGCCTCTTTCACCCTGTCCCGCAGCTGCTCCAGAACGCCCCGGGAGGCATCCAGCACATCGATACCGTCCACCACCCTCCCCGACAGCTCGAACAGCCGCAGTGTCAGGCGGTATCGCTTGGACTGCTCCTCCTGAGCCACATACCCCCGCGCGATGAGGGCGGAGAGCAGGCGGTGAACCGTGCTCTTGTGCAGCCCCGTCCGCTGTGTCAGCTCGCTAAGCTGTAGGCCGCCGGGACTGCCCGCCAGCTGCTCAATCAGTTCAAACGCCCTGTCCAGGGACTGCACCCCCGACTGCCGCTCTGTGTCCATGTCCGCAACCACCCTTCAAAAGATGCGAAAACCTCATTCATAAGTTCCATTATACGAAACGCAGTTTCATAATACAACAAAAGCGTGGAAAAAAGCAAGGACAATTTCACTTCCCGCCCTGTTTTCTCTTGCTTATCGGGGCAAAATTTGTCATAATGTACTTGTAAATCTACTATGCGGAACCCGGTTTCGTATAGTGAAACTATGCGAATGCACAGAAAACAGCAGGAAAGGAAGGCGTGTTGTATGAATCCGGTTCTCGAGCAAATTTCCAAGATCGGCATTGTGCCCGTCATCAAGATCGACGATGTGGAGAAGGCCGTTCCCCTGGCGAAAGCCCTTGTGGAGGGCGGTATTCCCTGTGCGGAGGTGACATTCCGCACTGCCCAAGGCGAGGAGGCGATCCGCCGTATTGCCGAGGCGGGAGTGGACATCCTGCTGGGCGCCGGCACTGTCCTCACCACTGACCAGGTGGATCGGGCCGTTGCCGCCGGTGCGAAATTCATTGTCAGCCCCGGGCTCAATCCCAAGGTTGTAGCCTACTGCGTGTCCAAGGGCATTCCCATTACCCCCGGCTGCGCTAACCCCTCCGATATTGAGCAGGCCATTGAGCTTGGCCTGGAGGTAGTCAAGTTCTTCCCCGCTGAGCAGGCCGGAGGGCTTGATTACATCAAGGCCATTGCCGCCCCCTATGTCAATATGAAGTTCATGCCCACCGGCGGCATCAGCGCCCAAAACCTGAATAAGTATCTCTCCTTTGAGAAAATTCTTGCCTGTGGCGGCTCCTGGATGGTCAAGGCCGACCTCATCGACGAGGGCCGTTTTGACGAGATCACCGCCATCTGCAAGCAGGCCGTCCAGGCCATGCTGGGCTTCCAACTGGCACACGTGGGCATCAACGCCCAAAATGAGGAGGAGGCCCGCAGCGCCGCGAAAATGTTCCAGGCGATGTTTGGCTTTGCGGCCAAGGAGGGGAACAGCTCCATCTTCGCCGGTTCCTATGTGGAGCTGATGAAATCCCCCTATCTGGGCAAGAACGGCCACATCGCGATCTCCACCCTGCACATCGCAAGGGCGGTGGCATACCTGGAGCGAATGGGCTTTGTCTTTGACCCCAGCACCGCGAAAACTGACGCAAAGGGCAAGATGATCGCCATCTATTTGAAAGAGGAGATCGCAGGTTTCGCTGTCCACCTTGTCCAATCAAAATAAACCAAAGAAAGAGGATTTGATTGTTATGGCAAAGAAAATTGTCACCTTTGGCGAGATCATGCTCCGCCTGGCCCCTCCCAGCTACTACCGCATCGTCCAGACCACCTCCTATCTGGCCACCTATGGCGGCGGAGAGGCCAATGTGGCTGTCTCCCTGGCCAACTTCGGCCTGGATGCAGCCTTTGTCACCAAGCTGCCCAAAAACGAAGTCGGCCAGCGCTGTGTCAACAATCTGCGGGAGTTTGGAGTGGATGTGTCCAAAATCACCCGCGGCGGCCCCCGTGTGGGCATTTACTTTGTAGAGAAGGGCGCATCACAGCGGCCCTCCAAGGTCATCTATGACCGCGCAGGCTCCTCCATCGCGTTGGCGGAGTCCTCCGACTTTGATTGGAACAGCATCTTCGAGGGCGTGGATTGGTTCCACTTCACCGGTATCACTCCCGCTCTGGGCGACAATGTCGCGGCCATCTGCGAAGAGGCCTGCAAAGCGGCCAAAGCGAAGGGAATCACTGTCTCCTGCGACCTCAACTACCGCAAAAACCTGTGGAGCAAGGAGAAGGCTGGCCAGGTGATGGCGGGACTCATGCAGTATGTGGATGTCTGTATCGCCAACGAGGAGGATGCCGCCGACGTTTTTGGCATCCACGCCTCCGGCACCGATGTCACCACCGGCCAGGTGAACCACGACGGCTACAAGGATGTCGCCAAACAGCTGGTTGACCGCTTCGGCTTTAAGAAGGTCGCAATCACCCTGCGGGAGTCCATCTCCGCCAACGACAACAACTGGGCCGCCATGCTCTACGACGGCAGCGAGTATTACTTCTCCAAGAAGTACGCGGTGCGCATCGTCGACCGTGTGGGCGGGGGCGACAGCTTCGGCGCAGGCCTCATCTATTCCTTCCTCAACGGCGCTGCTCCTCAGCAAGCCATTGAGTTCGCGGTGGCGGCCAGTGCACTCAAGCACTCCATCGAGGGCGACTTCAATCACGTGACAGTGGACGAGGTTGCCAAGCTGGCTGGCGGCGACGGCTCCGGACGGGTACAGCGTTAGGCAACCGCCACAGGTTGACATCCCTTTGGGAAAGCAATAAAATGAATATAATGGCGGAGAAGCTTCACCAGAGGCTTCTCCGCCATTCTGTATAACTAATGTTCAGAGGAATGGTGCAGATGAAAACAACTGATTTCGTCCGGGTAGCCGCTGGAACTCCGACCATCCGGGTGGCGGACTGCCGCCACAATGCCGAACAGATTTTATTGCTCATGAAGCGCGCAGCAGCTGAGAATATCAGACTCCTGGTGCTGCCGGAGCTGTGCCTCACCGCCTACACCTGCGGCGACCTTTTTCTGCAGAGCACACTGCTAACCGGCGCGAAGGATTCCCTCTCCTGGCTGGCTGCGGAATCGGCTGAACTGGAGCTTGTGACTGTGATTGGGCTTCCTCTTATCCGTCAGGACAAGCTCTACAATGTAGCCGCAGTCCTCTCAAAGGGAAAGGTATTGGGCTTCGTCCCCAAGACGCATATACCGAATTATAGCGAGTTTTACGAGCTGCGCCACTTCGCCCCCGCCCCGAAGGAAACAGGCACAGTACTGTTCGACGGCGAGGAAGTGCCCTTTGGTACCGACCTGATCTTTCAATGGTCGGAGGAGGAACGGTTCCGCCTTGCAGTGGAAATCTGCGAGGACTTGTGGACTCCCTCCCCCCCAAGCGGCCGCCATGCCCAGGCCGGTGCAACTGTTATTGCCAATCTGTCCGCAAGTGACGAGACTGTCGGAAAAGCAAGCTACCGCCGGAGTTTGGTTTCCGGGCAATCTGCTCGGTTGATCAGCGGCTATGTCTACGCTGATGCGGGTTATGGGGAAAGCAGCACCGACTTGGTCTTTTCCGGACACAACCTTATCTGCGAAAACGGCGCGATCCTTGACGAATCTCTTCCTTTTGGCCCCGGTTGGGCTGTCAATGAACTGGATTTGCATCTCCTGACACATGACCGGCGGCGGCTGAACACCTTTCATATTGAATCACATCATCGCGTGATACCCTTCTCGCTGAGTGCAAAGCCTATCACTTTGACCCGGTTTATTGATCCCGCTCCGTTTGTCCCCGCAAATGATCAGGAGCGCGGACTCCGCTGTGAGTCTATCCTGGCCATGCAGGGCAGCGGGCTCGCCAAACGATTGGAGCATATTGGCGCTGCGAAGATGCTGGTGGGCATTTCCGGCGGATTGGATAGCTGCCTTGCACTGCTGGTTATGGATAGAGCCGCTAAGCGCCTTTCCCTTCCTTCTGACTCCATTGTAGCAGTCACAATGCCCAGCTTCGGCACAACCAGCCGTACGAAAGGAAATGCCGGGAAGCTCAGCGAAGCGCTGAATGTAGATTTCCGGGAGATTTCCATTACCAAATCCGTGCAACAGCATTTCAGGGAAATCGGCCACAGCGAAGACCAGCATGATGTGGTGTTTGAGAATGCCCAGGCACGCATGCGCACCATGGTGCTGATGGACATGGCCAATCAGCTGAACGGGATTGTGGTGGGCACTGGTGACCTTTCGGAGCTTGCACTTGGCTGGGCAACATACAACGGTGACCACATGAGTATGTACGCAGTCAATGCCGGTGTCCCTAAAACACTGATTCGCCATATTGTGGAGTATATCGCCTCGATTTCTTCTCCTGAATTGGCGAACATTCTCTCCGATATTCTTGCCACTCCGGTCAGCCCAGAGCTTCTCCCCCCTACTGGTGATGAGATCAGCCAGCAAACGGAAGAGTTGGTAGGCCCGTATGATTTGCACGACTTCTTTCTCTATCATGTCATGCGCTGGGGCAGGTCGCCGAGTCAGGTATATCGCTTGGCCGTCAATGCCTTTGCTGATAGGTTTGATCCCACTGTTATCCTAACCTGGCTCCGTGTATTTTACAGACGCTTTTTTTCACAGCAATTCAAGAGGAGCTGTCTCCCCGATGGCCCTAAAATCGGCTCAGTTACCCTTTCACCCCGAGGGGATTGGCGCATGCCAAGTGATGCTGTCAGCACAGCCTGGTTGACAGAACTGGAGATGTTGGATTGAATCTCTTCACGATGACATCTTCTTGCAAAGCGAAAGATATCGACAAAAAGTTCCGGCTTCCATATCTGAATGGAAGCCGGAACTTTTTGTCTTAGTTATGAAAAAAAAAGCACACCCGGTTGGAGAGAAACCGGGTGCACTTCAGTTAACTTAAATCCGTAGCAAAGCAGCTATTTAGCGGCCTGTGCCGGGGTTGTCGTTAACGTTCTCAGCGGGAGCATCGTCACCACCGGTGATCGGGGGCTCCTCAGGGGACTCGCCAGGCTCAGTGGTGTCGCCAGGCTCAGTGGTGACAGCCTCAACATCCAGCTCCTTAGCGGAAAGGAAATACTTGGTGTAGTAGGGGAGTTTGTCGGCAGAGCGGCCAAGGAAGACCAGATTGCCGTCAGCATCCTGAACATAGACATACATGTTGGTGTCCATGTCAAAAGCAACAGTGTCGCCAGTAGCGTTCAGGTTGATGGTCTTGAGGTAGTAAACGGTGTCGATGTCAGGATACTTAGCAAGGACAGCCTCGTCCTCAGCCTTAACTTCCTGAGAAACAGCGCCGTAGTACTTCTTGCCTTCGAACATACGAGTCCAGATGGAAACGTTCTGTCCAAGGTCAACCTGGATGCTGCGGATGTAGGCATCAGCCTCAACAACATGGGTGTCGCCAAGGTAGACATAGTCGTCATACTCGTCAACATTTTCCACTTCGTTGCCAAAAGTACCGGAGATCTCGATCTCGGTCTCGGCTACGCGGCTCTTGTCAAAGGTAAGGTACAGCTTAGCGCTGAAGTCCTGATCCTTAGTGGAAACAAACTCGTCAACGAACGTGAACTCTACATAGGCAAAGCCGCCCTTAGCAGCGCTCTCGTATTTGACGGAGACATCACGGTTGATGACAGAACCGCCCTCAGTGGCGCGGACCTGAGCACCGAGCTTCTTTGCATCTGTGTCTCCCTTGACAACGTGTGTCAGGTTGCCAGAGCCGTCTTCTGTGAAGATGTAGAAAATGATACCGTCGTCGCCAGGGCGAACGTCGTTGGGCATGTAATAATCGCCGGAGTCAACCAGACCGCCGGTAACGGAACGGCCAAGCACAATGTTCGATTTGGTAACAGCAGGGCCGCCAAAAGCGACGCTAGCAACACCAAGAACAAGTACTACTGCCAGTACAAGGGAAAGTACTTTTTTCATTGGAAATTCCTCCTTAAAATTTGGGTCAGACAGGGGTACTCTCCGATTAACTCCCCTGCTTTTGACCATACTATATCACAAGTCCTTTCGGATTGCAACACCTTTTTGAAGATTTTTGTAATTCTTCTGTAATCTTTTGGGTATCTGCTGTAATCGTTTCGCAGTTTTTACAGTCTTATTGCACCTATTTCTTCCTCGAGGTTAGTGCAATTCCTCCTATAACCGCCAGCGCCAGCACTCCGGCTATTGCCGCCAGCCCAACAGTGGGTTTTACACCTGTGTCGGGAATGTCGCTGTCAGAGCCACCGGAACCGCTGGGCTCATCGATATCGGAGTCGCCGTCAATGGGGGGCAGCGGCTCATCGACACTGCTGTCACCGTCCGAGCTGCTGCTGTTCGCCTGGAAGGACACTTCCTTAGAAGCCAGATAGTAGGTGTCGGCAAAAGCAAGGCGCTCTCCGCTGTCCGTAGTGCCAAGATAGTTGCCGGAGCCGTCGTAGACATACAGCTTATCGCTGATATTAAACTTCACCTTGGATGCCGCCGCTTCAAAGCCCGCACTGCTCAGGTGGTAGACCATTTCGATATCGGGATGCTGGTTCATCAGGTCGATGTCCGCATTGGAAGGATCAATGCTGCTGGAAGCATAATACTGCTTCCCCTTGTACATCTTAGTGAAGATAGAGATATCGTTGCTCAGCTCCACCTCAATCTCCGAGATGGAATCCGTAGCCTCAAGCACCTCGCCGGGGCTGAGAAAGATATACTTATCGGAGCTGCTCACTTCTACCGAGGAATTGGACAGCGTCCCTCCCACTTTGATGGACTGGGTGCGCTTTTTGTCCGCGTAGATATATATTGTGGTCTCAAAATCCCTGGAAGATGTGCTCGTGAAGTTGTCTGTCAGCTTCACCTGGATGTAGGCAACATTTTTGTCGTTAATTCCCTGATCCTTAAAGGAGACGTTTTGAATCAGGTTGGAATTCTTGCCCTCGCCCACCCGCAGCTCAACACCGGCGTTGGCGAACTCCTTGGTTGACATGCCGTTGGCGGGAGTGAAGTCCAGCTCGCTTCCCGTGAATTTTGTGGGGTCCAGATAAATATTGACTGTTTCACCGGGGCTGAAATCCTCATAGACGTCCCCCAGGGTGGACCCCACATCGTAGTTATCCCCCGAGGTGTAAGCGATACTTGAGACAAACACCCCCTCGCCTACAGTCGTTACCTTTGGCGCTGCAAAGCCCATTGCGGCTGTTCCCGCGACAAGGCTGGCAGCAGCCAGCAGCGATACAAAGCGTTTCATGATGAAATATTCATTCCTTTCTTGAGATCAACCGTATCAATTTGGAGAAAGGGAGAATCGCCCCAATGCTCCATGCTCTTTGACTATAACACAGCTGAATCGGATGATTGGTAAAAATCCATCTTTTTTTTGTGACATTTCTGTAACTTTTACAGCTGAGCGGAAATGCGACCGAAAAATGAGACTCCAGCAACTGCCATTCCCTCTTCATCTTATACTCAGCGAACTTCAAAAAAGCGTTTTTGAAGCATTCACGTGATACGTGAATGAGGCCGCGCAACGGCCTTCGCCCCGTACATAGAAAGCGAAGCACATGATATGTGCCAGCAAGCAAATGCTTGCTGATTCAAAACCAATATGGGTTTTGAAGTTCGCTTACTATATAAGTGCCGCAATTTTTATGGATTACTGCAACTCATTTCATTAAATTTCACGCGGCTTCCATCACAGCGATGCACTGTCAATTTGATACACCCGGCAGGCGTTTTCAAAGGTGATGTCCAACATCTCCTGAGGGGATACCTCTTTGAGAAGGGCCATTGCCACCACTGTCTCCGCGATCATGGAGGAGTCGCTGCGCTTGCCCCGGAAGGGCACAGGCGCCATGTAGGGGCAGTCCGTCTCCACCAGCAGCCGGTCTGTGGGAATCGCCTTCACCGCCTCCGCCGCCTTCTTGGAGTTTGGAAAGGTGAGCATTCCGGTAAATCCGATGTATAGTCCCAAAGAGAGCAGCTCCCGCGCCATTTCCGTCGAGCCGGAATAGCAGTGAACAATCCCCTTTGGTCGGTGCTTTCGCAGCAGCTCCATCGTGTCCTGATGCGCCTCCCGGTCATGTATGATGACGGGCAAATCCAACTCTTTGGCCAAAATCAGCTGCCGCTCAAAGACCTCCCGCTGCTTTTCCCGTGGGGAAAAGTCGTAGTGGTAGTCCAAGCCCATCTCCCCCAGGGCTTTTAGCTTGGGAGTTGTCTTCGTCAATTCGCGAATTTGCTCCTCCATATCCTCCGGCGCATCCGCAGCCTCGTGGGGATGGACTCCCGCAGAGCAGAAAATGTAATCATAGCGCCCGGCGAGTTCTCTGCACTGCCGGGAGGAATCCAACGTGACTGCAGCACACATGACAGCCCGGACGCCCCTGTCTGGCAGCGCCGACAGCAGTTCATCCCGGTCGGCGTCAAACTTCTCATCATCATAGTGGGCGTGGCTGTCAAAAATATTGCGCATTCTATTCTCCTTGTGACTGCAAAAAGATACCGCATCCGCGGTATCTTTTTGATGTTTTCTACTGTATCTGGTCGGTCGGCCGCACTGCCCAGGCTCCAGCCCTCTCCTGTTGGAGAGCAAGCGGATGCCGTCCCTCTCCATTCTGCGCCACCAGCGCCTTGAAATCCGCTTTCTTCATCTCAATGGCGCTCTCGCAGGCGGGACAGGTGCAAAAATACTTCCAGGAAAAGGGGAAGATAACCGGCGGGATTGGAAAACAATAGGCCCACCGGATCACCCGGATCAGTGTCCACTGCGTGTGATTCTGACAGCGGGGACAAGTGATCCGCTCCACCCGTCCCTTGATGCTGGTGCTGGCTCTGGTTCCGTAGAAAATTGGAATTAACACATCCTCAACCTCCATATGCCGCAAAATATCATTCAAAAGAATCTCCCTACCGGATTTTCGCCCCGTTCGGAAGATCGCTGTCCATAAACAGCACCCGCGCAGCATCCCCAATATCGGCGGCCAGAATCATTCCCTGGCTCTCCACGCCCCGCAGCTTGGCGGGTTTGAGATTGGCCACCACAGCGATTTTTTTGCCCACCAGATCAGCGGGCTCATACCACTGGTGAATGCCGGAGACCACCTGCCGGGGAACTCCACTGCCGTCGTCCAGCTGGAGCTTCAGCAGCTTGTCCGCCTTCGGCACGGGCTCACAGGCGATGATCTCCGCCACCCGGAGCTCCACCTTGGCAAACTCGTCGATGGCAATGAGTCCTGTGCCCTCACCATCCGCTGCATCCTGGGAAATGGGGCCGGGATGCTGCTTCTCGTCGGCCACAGGTGCTTTCAGCGCCTCCAGCTCCGCAAGCTCCTTTTCCACATCGATGCGGGGGAAAAGCGCCTCGCCCTTCTTCACGGTCACATTTGCAGGCAGAAGTTCGAATGTCCCAGCATCCGCCCAGCCGGTCACCTCGACGAGCGCGCCGATCTGCTCGAAAATGACCGGAGAGGTGTGGGGCAGGAAGGGAGAGAGCAGTACCGCAGCGATGCGAATGCTCTCCAGCAGGTTGTACATCACAGAGGCAAGCCTTGCCCGGTTGGCATCGTCCCTCGCCAGAATCCAGGGGGCTGTCTCGTCGATATATTTGTTGGTGCGGGAAATAAACTGGAAAATTTCAGTCAGTGCGGTCGGGAACTGAAGATCGTCCATCAGCGGCTCGACCTTTGCAAGCAAGCCGGAAGCCATGGCGATCAGGTCATCGTCAAATTCGCCGCTCTGGCGCTCATCCGGCAGGGTTCCGCCAAAATACTTCTCCACCATGGCCACCGTGCGGGAAACCAAATTGCCCAAATCGTTGGCCAGATCGGAGTTGATGCGGCTGATGAGCGCTTCGTTTGTGAAGTTGCCGTCCTGGCCGAAGGGAATGTCCCGCAGAAGAAAATACCGGATTGCATCCACCCCGTAGCGGTCACAGAGGACATAGGGATCGACCACATTCCCCTTGGACTTGCTCATCTTGTCGCCGTCGAACATCAGCCAGCCGTGGGAAAAGACACGTTTTGGCAACGGCAGATCCAGCGCCATCAGCAGCGCGGGCCATATGATGGAGTGGAAGCGGACAATCTCCTTGGACATCATGTGGAGGTCTGCGGGCCAGAAGCGGTCGAAGTCGTTGTAGCGCTCATTGTCGTATCCCAGGGCCGTAATATAGTTGGACAGCGCATCCACCCATACATAGACTACATGGCCAGGGTCAAAGTCCACCGGAATTCCCCATGTGAAAGAGGTGCGGGAGACGCAGAGGTCCTCCAAGCCGGGTTTGAGGAAGTTGTTCATCATCTCGTTGACCCGGGCCTTGGGCTGAAGAAAGTCCGGCTGCTCCTCGAAAAGCTTTATAATACGGTCGGTGTAGTTGGAAAGACGGAAGAAATATGCTTCCTCCGACGCCCTCTCCACAGGCCGCCCGCAGTCAGGACACTTGCCGTCGATCAGCTGGCTGTCCGTCCAGAAGGATTCGCAGGGCTTGCAGTAGTTGCCCTCATAGGTGCCCTTGTAGATTTCCCCCTTGTCGTACAGCGTACGGAATATTTTCTGCACCGATTCCTTATGGTAGTCGTCGGTGGTGCGGATATACCGGTCATAGGTGATGTCCATCCGCTTCCAGAGGCGCTTGAAGTTTGCGACAATCTCATCCACATACTCCTTGGGCGTTTTGCCCGCGGCCTTGGCGGAGGATTCAATTTTTTGGCCGTGCTCGTCAGTGCCGGTCAGGTACATCACATCGAACCCCTGCATTCGCTTGTACCGCGCTATCATGTCGCAGACCACCGTCGTGTAGCAGTGCCCGACATGCGGGTTGGCCGACGGATAATAGATTGGCGTGGTGATGTAGTACTTGGGGTTCATGTTGACCATTCCTTTCATGGGATAAAATCGAATATATCCCTTTGGTGTAGGGCATATTATATACCAACGCGCCGGGAAAAGCAAACTTTCCTCCCGGCGCATGATACTCTCTTTTAGTCCAGTTTTTTGCGCATGTCGACGTGTTCGCAGTACTCCTCAAAATAGGTGGGCTCGCCAGTATCCGTGTAGCCGCAGCGCTCGTAAAAGCCCTTTGCCCTGCACTGGGCGCCCAGCAGAACAGCCTTTGCCCCCAGCTCCCGGGCCTTTTCCTCCATCGCGTCCATCAGCCGCTTGCCCATTCCGCCGCCCCGGTGCTCCTTCAGAACGGCCACCCTGCCGATGATGTAGGTCTCCCCGCCGTTTCCCCCGGTCTCCGGGAAGGTTCTCGCCGTCGCGATTGGCTTTCCATCCTCGTAAAACACAACATGGTGGGCCAGAACATCCATGTCGTCCACCTCAATTTCAGGAGAAAACTCCTGCTCGATGGTGAACACCTGATCCCGCACCCACCAGGCGTCGGTCAGGTCACCTCCCGGCGCAACCCATTTCTTTTCCATTCAATTTTCCTGCCCTTCTCTTGTACTATATATAATGTATAGTATACTGTTATCCTGGAATGTGTACAAGTACGCACTGTACTTTTTTTCTGGGAAATGCTATACTTGCCATTGCGAGTAAGCAAGACAGCGGCTCAGGGCCAAGCTGCGCCTGGTCTTGGGAGGAAAGTCCGAGCACCACAGGGCGGGATAGCTGCTAACGGCAGCCGGAGGCGACTCTAGGGCCAGTGCAACAGAAAATTACCGCCATGCCTGCATGGTAAGGATGAAAAGGCGAGGTAAGAGCTCACCAGAGGGCGGGAGACCGCTCTGCTGTGTAAACCCTATCCGGTGCAACGCCAGCTGGAACAATACGGCTGCCCGCCGTGTTCCGAAAGGCGGCTTGACATCCGGTGGCGACACCGGGTGCAGACAGATCGTTGTCCAATACAGAACTCGGCTTACATGCTTGGTCGCAGGGTGTCAGCAACACTGACACCCCTAAAGAATGGCGCAGATGCTAAAGCATCTGCGCCATTCTTTTACTTACAATCAAATAATGCGGGTAATTCGGACCAGCTTGAGTAGGTATGCCGCCACCAGGGCAATCTGGAATGCCGCGCAGAGAATAGTGTAGCCTGTCACTACCCGCTTGGACGGCACATTCCGCACCAGCAGCACTGCCGCGACCACTCCCGCGATCCCGCCCAGCACCGTCATCCACAGGCTGACGCCATAGGCGGTGTTTGGACGCAATCGGAACAGCTTTTCCGCGGCGTAGCCCAGAAGGTAGAACAGCGGCACCCCGAGAAAGGGCAGCGCCAAGACAGCCACGGGCTTTCTCCCTGCCCTCACCATCATGAATACCGCAACGAGAAGCACTATAAAAATGGCCAGACTTTCGGTGAGCACGGCCGATCCCCCTTTTGATGAGACGAACCAGACGCTTCATCCAGCGTTTTATGTCAACAAAGGTTACTGCTTACTTTCCAGCCAGGATATCCTTTGCCACTTGCTTTGCATTTGCGGAATCCGGGGCGATAATGAAGATCACGTAGTCGCCGCTGGTCTCGATCACAGGGCTGTCCAGCTTGGGGCGGGCGTCGGCGGGGCCGTAGTCGGTGAAGGCTGTCTTCTGGCGCTCAATACGCTCCTCTATCAGCTTTTTCACATCAGAGGCCTTGCCCGACTTTGCCTTGATGACCGCGATTTCATCGGTCTGTGCGCCAGTGCCGTTGATGAGAATGCGGTACTCTTCCGCGACATCGCTGATCCCGGAATAGTAGTTTTCCACCATGGCCTCGCCCACCTCGGCAAAGCCCGCACTTCCGTCCACAAACTCCACCTTGTCGATGATCGTCTGGGTCGCATCGTTGATATTGACATCCACTGCGGGCTCAGAGGAACCGGAGCAGGCGGTGGTGAAGAGCAGCAGCGCGGCCATGCAGACAGTCAGAAACTTCGTTTTCATTGGGGTACCCTTTCACTCAGTCCGGGTTTTTGCCGGACTGTGCCGCATCCGTATGGCCCGCGGCCGGCCAAAATGTGTGATTTTAATCGACAGTATGCCTGCGCAGGTACTCCAGCCACTTTTCATAGTACACCGAGCCGAAGTGCATGCCGTCTGCGGGGCTCGCCTCCAGGGGAAGCCTACCCTCGCTGTCCATCACCGACACCGCCACATCCACAAAGTAAACCTTTTCCTCCTTGGCGAGCTCCATGATGGCCAGGTTGTACTCGTTGATGATCTCGTTGGACACGGACGGATAAACCTGGTGGGCATTTATTGTGACCGGCATCATGGACTGAAGGTAGATAGCCGCATCGGGGTAGAGCTCCTTCACGGATTTAAGAAAGGTACGGTAGCCCTCGACAAACTGATCCTTCTCCAGCGAGAGGGAATTTCCTCCCAGCATGATGTATACCTTGGATTTTTTGCCGTACTGCTTGGCGGCGTCGATAAAAGTGTAGTATTCGTTGCCGATGGGGAACGCCGCCTTGGTGTTCACATTCAGCGTATTGATGCCCTGTATCGCAATGAATTTAACGTTTGGCAGCACCGACCCCATATAGAGGGGAAAGCCGGAGGTGAGGGAATCGCCGAAGAAAATGGCGTCGTCAAAGTAGCTGATATCCACCACCTTGCCGCTGGGCTGCAGCGCATAGGAGAAATCCTCCCGGCGGGTATACTCCACTGTGCCGCTCGTCGCCACCGGGGAGACCTCCACGCCGCTCTCACCGGTGGAGGCGTCCCCTTCCGGGCCGCTGCTTTCCTCCGATTCCTCGGGTTCGGAGGAGGCAACCGGCTGGGAGGACGGCTCAGAAGCAGAACTCTCCACCAGCGGTTCTGTTTCTTCCGGGGTGGAACTGCTCTCTGTTACCGGCACAGAGGGGATCGATGCGCTCTCCAGTCCCATCTTTGCGGAGTCCTCCGCACCCTGCCACAACAGGGCGACCCCGAAGGAAAGGCCCGCCAGCACCACAATCGCCAGCAGGAACAGCGGCGCCTTGGAGCGCCGCGGCTTTTCGTAATGATAGCTGTTTTTCTTCATGAGGACGACCAGTCTTTCTCTTGTATAAATGGGTTGCTACAAATACTTCTTGTTTACCTAAGTATAGCACGAAACCGTGTCAGAATATGTTACGGTTTGGGGACAAAACGGTCAGGGAGCCCAAATGTCGTCGTTTTCCACAAATGTAGTTGTCTCCTTGAGCTCCTCTTCTGCCGGCACCAGCTTGGCCATCACGACATAGCGGTAGTTGTTCGGGTAAGAAAGGCTCCTTCCCTCCGCCTGGTAGATGCAGGTGGAGAGAGTCAGAATCCGATCCTCCTCCCCGACCTCGATGTTGTAATGGTAGATGGATCGCCCCCGCACCTCCTCCAAAATGCTGTCCATATCCTGCAAATAGCGGATTTCACCGGTATTCTTGTCCTTGACCGGAGGAAGCTCGGGGCTGGGATCGGGCTGATTGTAGGGCAGCGTGGTGGTGCTGACAAAAATTGCGAACACCTCCCACGCCATGTCCTCATCCAGCGTTGAGAAGTAGATATAGGGATTTTCCCTGGCAAAATCCGGATCCCGGTACTTTTTCAGCTGGGAAAAGAGGGGGCCGTCGGGGTTGTCCTCCATGCTGTGGCCGTAGATGATGGTGTTCCAGCTGAGGCCCTCCCGCCCGCCCTCAAAGCTGGAGCGGTAGTCGGCGAAGTAACTGCCCTCAAAGGAGTATTCCTCGTTAAAATCCTTGCGCAGGTAATAGAACTTGTCATTTTTGTCGGGATAGAACATCACCTGTTCGCTGATTCCGGTGCCCGGCGCCTCCACCCAGCCGATGGTGTCGTTGTTGAGGCGGTACTTCTCCTGCGCCTTTTCAGAGAGGCCGTTGTAATGACTGTTCGGGCGCTCCTCCGGCCCTTCGGGAAAGGGCAGAGCGTTGAGGAAGCCGCCATCATTGATCAGTTTACTCTCGGGCTCGGCGCTCTCTCCCAGGGTGGGCTCACCGCTCTCCCCAATGGGCTGCTCCGCCGCCCCGCCGGACGTACAGGAACAGAGGCCCAGCATCAACAGAAGGGCCATCAGCAAGCTCAAAAGAGCATGGGCTCGTCGTTCTTTCAAGTGCGATCCTCCAAACGGGATGGTATCAGTCAGCTTCGGATGAACTCATCAGTACGAAGCGCTGCACACAACGCCCCTCTGTGCATCCAGCAGGACAAAGGTGCCGGTTTTCAGTACATTTGTGGCGTTGGCGGCCCCCACAAGAACGGGAATATCCAATGTCAGGCCCACAATTGCGGCGTGTGACTGGGTGCCGTCCTCTTCGCAGACAATGCCGCTGGCCCTTTTCAGTATCGATAACAGCGCGTTTGTAGTATGGGGAATCACTAAAATATCCCCGTCGTGGAACTTCTCCAGCGCCTCTTCCTCCGACTTCACCACGCAGAGCCGGCCGCGCACCTTGAGGTCTCCGATGCCATGGCCGTTGACCAGAACATTGCCCGCGATGTGCACCTTGAGCAGATTTGTCGTTCCCGCCACGCCCAGGGGCACACCGGTGGTGATGACCACCAGGTCGCCATCCTTGACGTATCCCTGCTCCATTGCACTGCCCACAGCAAGGTTGAACAGCTCGTTGAGATCCTCCTGCATGGGAATCATCACGGGGGTGACACCCCAGGACAGCACCATCTGGCGGTAAGCCTTTTCGGAGGTCGTGCAGCCGATAATTGGAATGTCCGGGCGGAACTTGCTCACGTTGCGGGCACTTCGCCCCGAAAGGGTGACCGCGATAATGGCTGCGGCGCTCAAATCATAGGCTGTGGTACAGGTGGCGTGGCTGATGGCGTTGGTAACATTTGTGTTGTCCAGGCCGGATTCGGTGTTGTGGAAGCGCTTGAGGTAGTTGATGTCGTTTTCCGCCTTTTCCGCCACCCTGGCCATGGCCTCAACCGCCTTGACGGGGTAGAGGCCCGCAGCGGTCTCGCCGGAAAGCATGATGGCGCTGGTGCCGTCGTAGACAGCGTTGGCGACATCAGTGACCTCGGCGCGGGTGGGGCGGGGGTTCTTGATCATGCTCTCCAGCATCTGCGTGGCTGTGATCACCATTTTGCCCGCTTTATAGGCCTTCTCTATGAGCATCTTCTGCAGCGGAGGCAGCTCCTCAAAGGGAATTTCCACTCCCATATCGCCGCGGGCCACCATGATGCCGTCGCTAGCCCGGAGAATCTCATCGATGTTCTGCACTCCGTCGGCGTTTTCAATCTTGGAGATGATGCGGATAGACTTGCCTCCGTTCGCCCCAAGCAGCTCCCGCAGCTCGATGACATCCGCCGCACTCCGCACAAAGGAGGCTGCCACAAAGTCGAAGTCCTGCTCAATGCCAAAGAGGATATCCTCCCTGTCCCGGTCGCTGATATAGGGAAGCGAGGTGCTCACTCCCGGGATATTGACCCCCTTGCGGTTGGATATCTCGCCGCCATTGATCACCTCGCAGGCGATTACGCCGTTTTCGATGGACTTCACCCGCAGCTCAATGAGGCCATCGTCCAGTAGGATAGTATTTCCGGGCTCCAGGTCGTCCGCCAATCCGGGAAAGGAGATGGATGCGCCGGTGGAGTCGCCCTCCCGCTCATTGGGGTAGAGCGTGAAAATGGAACCGGCAGTGAGGAGCGCCTTGCCGTCTTTGAACAGCCCCAGCCGAATCTCCGGGCCCTTTGTGTCGAGCAGCGCGGCCACGGGGATATTCTTTTTCTTTCGCAGTTTCTTGACGATGTCCAGCATTTTCTTGTGGCTCTCGTGGGTGCCGTGGGAGAAGTTGAAGCGGGCCACGTTCATTCCGGCGTCCATCAGCTGCCCGATGACATCCGCCGTTTGGGAAACGAGGCCCAGGGTGCACACGATTTTTGTTTTTCGCATATATAAACCAATCCTTTATTATATTGCGGCAAATTTCCACATCTTATATTACACCTTTTCTTCTGCCATTGTCAATTAACGGACTGTCGAATTCCGCCGTTCCATGGAACCGTTTTTCGCATCGGTGAAACATTCCCCGGATTCAACAGCTTTTCCCCCGGAAAAAGGGCTGACTTACCGGAAAATCCCGGTTTTTCCCCGAAATTGTTTATAACTCTGTGGAAACGTTGAAGATTCACCCTGCTTTTCCCATCTTTCAACAGCCATTCTGTTGAAAGATGGGAAAACCTTGTCACAAAGCCCTCCCCATTTTGTTGACAGGTTGGAAAGCACTCTATATACTTGGATCAATCAGAATAAATGGAGGTGTGCGCCACGATCAAAAGGCTGTTCATCAAATACCGGGAGCAGATCAGCTACCTGTTTTTCGGTGTGCTCACCACCGCCGTCAACTACCTGTCCTTCCTGCTTTTTATGGCCGTGTTGCCGGGTGGAGCCGCGCTGGATATCTCCACCTGGCTGGCCTGGTTCCTATCGGTGCTGTTCGCCTACTTCACCAACCGTCGCTGGGTTTTTCAGAGCAAGGCTGTCGGCCCCGGCCCGGTGGCGAAGGAGCTCCTCTCCTTTTTTGCCGCCAGATTGTTCAGCGGTCTGGTTGATTACGGCTTCATATTGCTCACCGTGCGGGTGCTGGGCGGCAATGAATCGGTGATGAAGCTGCTCTCCAACGTGATTGTCATTCTGCTCAACTACCTGCTCAGCAAGCTGATCGTCTTCCGAAAAGAGAAGAAAAGCGAATAGACTGAAAAAGGCTCCGGCATTTGATGCCGGAGCCTTTCTTTTTGCGTAAAGCTAATTATCGGCCTCTGCTTCCGGATCAGAAGGGATCTTCTCCGTTACCTGTATGACTACATTGTAGTCCCCAGAGGCCCACACGAGTCCGCGGGAGGGCACGCTGATCTTCACTGGGTACTGGTACTGCCCGGGTGTGAGATCCCGCTCCGACAGATCCAGCTCGGCCACAATATCGTCAGAGGTCAGCTCCAGCATGATGTCAGCATCGCCCACCATCTTAACGCCTGTGATCATCTGGGTGACCAGCGTCACGTCATAGCGAACGGGGTCGTTTATCGTGCGGATATCATCCACAACAAAGTCGGCTTCCTCCCACTCATCGCTGCTGAATGTTATGGTGACGGTGCGTATGTTGTCCAGGGTGATAAAGCCGCTGGGCAGCTCCACATCAAAGTAGAAGATGTTGCTCCGCTTGGAGATATCTTTGAGGTTCACGTAGCCGAGCATCAGCTCACTGAGATTCTCCACATTCTCCACCGGGCCCGCTATGTAGACCTCGGCATTGGACATCACGTATTGTATCTCCGCCTCCGGCACATGGGAGGGCACTCCCATCAGGCCGATGCGCAGGGGGACATTCACTGTCTTGAGCACCGATATCTCCAGCTGTGCGTTGTCATGATCGAGCTCCAAGTGCTGCTCCGCAGGGTCTATTTGATTGCCTGCATCATCCAGAAGAACAATATCCAGCATTTCCTTGTAACTGCCCTGCAACGGGCTGTCCAGGCTTGTCTGCACAATACAGCTGGCGACCTTTGAAACCTCGGTCTGCGGGCCCGTCACATTCACCTGGTTGACCGTCACCACAGGGTCTTTCTCCTGAATGAAGCCATCGGCCACGCTGAGCCCTGTGATCACCGACTCCACCGGGAAGCTCTCCGTGACGATGCGGTCAACCTTCACGCTGATCTTCTCCGGCTCATAGGTCACCACCTCATAGGCATTGTACTGGCTGCTGAGCAGGTTGACATTGGAGCCGGCAGGTGCAGAGATGACAGTCAGTTCATAGGTGCCCGGCTCTGTCAGGGTGCCCGGTACCTGGACAGTGGCCATCAGGTTGTAGGGCTGCAGCTGGCTGATCGCCACACGGTCACCCCTCACCTGCACCGACACCTCGTCAGTGCTCACCTCGATGATGCTGAGCTCCAGCTGGTTAAAAATATCCGTCTGGAGATCCACATTTACCGGTACATGCTCGATTGTCTCAGAATAGTCTGTCCCCTTGCCATTCATGGCGACGAGTATCCAGCAAACCGCAGCGACCAAAACCGATGCTATTTTCAGCAGCAGCTTTTTATTGTACCAGCGCACTTTTTTCGGTTTTTGCTTGTCATTATTCATCTTTTGTCCGGTTCCCCCCCCTCCGCCTTGGAATCCACGGGTTTCACCGCTTTCTTCTTGCCAAAGGGCAAAAAGCGTCGTTTTTTATTTTCCATCATGGAGGGCACCAACTTGCCCTGCAGCAGCCGCCGCAGGTTCTGTACCGACAAATCCCTCTGCAGCCGGGATTCCATGGCCACTGAGATGCTGCCTCGCTCCTCCGACACCACAATCGTGATGGCGTCCGAAACCTCGCTGACGCCCAAGGCCGCCCGGTGGCGGGTGCCCAGCTCTTTGCTCAACTCGTCGTTGCCGGAAAGCGGCAGGAAGCAACCCGCCGCGTAGACGCGGTTGTCCCGTATGATCATTGCACCGTCATGGAGGGGAGAATTCTTGAAAAAGAGATTACAGATCAACTCGGAGGACGGGTGCGCATCCACCATGGTGCCAGTGGTGATGATGTCGCCCAGCTTTGTCTCCCGTTCGATGACGATGAGCGCCCCTTCCATGCGGGCAGAGAGGTTGTCGCAGGCGTCGCATATCTCCTCGACGGTGTCCATCGTCTCCTGCTCCAAGGTGAGCCCGGAGCCACCCAGCTTGACAAAGTCTGTGATAGTGTTCCGGCCGATGTGCTCCATCGCCCTGCGCAGCTCCGGTTGGAACAGCACTACCAGCACCACAAGGCCGTAGTCCAGCAGCGTGCTCAGCACAAACCGCAGCGTGATAAGGGAGAAAATCTCCGCAATGAGATATATGACCATGATAAAGGCGATGCTGCGCACAAGCTGCATGGCCCTTGTCTCCCGCACCAGGCGAATGGCGTAATAGACCACGACGGACATGAGCAGGATGTCGACGATGTCGGCAAGCCCTATTGTTCCCAGCACGCCAACCAATCGGCTCCAAAAGTCATTTTGAAGCGATTCCAGCCAAGCCATATCCGTTCCCCCTTGTTGGGATTTTAGCGGCCCGGAGCAAAAGACAGCGCCAAACAGAGCGCGGCAAATCATTCTCATCTTGCTCCATCTGCACCGTTTCGGGGCGCAGACAGGTCGTTATATATGTAGTATTTTCTTCCCTTTTCATTTTAGCAACAACGGGTAGAGAATGCAATGCCCTGTTTCGTGACCAACCTGTTGCCACATTGTGAACGGCGACTGTCTCTCCTCTTTACGCGACAAAATCCGACAAGGTTAAATTGTTTCAAACAATCTTCACAGTCTGGTCACGAAAAC
Organism: Oscillospiraceae bacterium; assembly: GCA_047973265.1. Classification (GTDB taxonomy): domain Bacteria; phylum Bacillota; class Clostridia; order Oscillospirales; family Ruminococcaceae; genus WRAV01. The sequence continues at coordinate 53,769 of JBKEBS010000101.1, read as the reverse complement.
TGTCTATACTAGAATTATCTTGGAGAAGTTTGCGCTTGTATGTCCTTCTTCTCCCTGTGGGAAACTGGAAAGGAATGGTCCCGACGTGCAGAACCTTCTGCTCTTTTTCATTAAATTACTGCTGTCCGCAGCAGGCATCTACCTGATCTACGCTCTGGTGGCAGCTCTGGTTCCCTACGCCCTGCCAAAGAAAACGGGAAAGGCCTATCACGACGCTCACAAGGCCCGCCGCTTTTATGGGGAGGGTTCCGTCGACCGGGCCGCCATTGTGGAAACGCCTTCTGACGCCTTTGTTCAGCGGGTTCAGCTGATCCGGGAGGCTTCCGAAACCTTGGATGTGGTCTATCATTGCGTCAAGATCGGCCGCACCACCGAATATTTCTTCGGCGAGCTGCTCCGGGCAGCCGACCGCGGCGTCAAGATTCGCCTGGTTCTGGACGGCAAGGTGGGCGGCATGGTCGGCCCCCACGCCCAGATTGCGTACGCTCTGGCTGTGCACCCCAACATCTCCTACCGCATCTACAACCCGGTGGGCATCCTCACCCCCTGGAAGTGGAACACGCTGCTCCACGACAAGTTCATGATAGCGGACGACCGCCTGCTGATGCTGGGGGGAAGGAATATCGGCGACGAGTATTTCGCGCCGCCGGGCTATACGGGCAGAGTTACACACGACCGGGACGTGATCATCTTCAATACCGCCTATGGCACGGACAAAAGGGACAGTGTGCTGTTCCAGGTGCAGGCATACATGGAGGAGTTATGGGCACATCCCGATACAAAGCAAACCTGCTGTGTGATGTCCGCCCCCAAACGGGCCATCGGCCAGATGACCGCCTCCACTCTGCTGGAAAATGACATCGCTTTGGAAGAGGACTACCCCCAGGTATTGGAAATCGTGGAGAACTACGCCGCCGTCACAGTACCCTGCGCCTCTGTCCAGCTGCTGCGAAACCCCTTGAACGCCTCGAAAAAGGAGCCCTGGGTTGGATATTCCCTGGCCCAGCTGGCCGGTGACGCCCAGGAGGAAGTTCTGGTGCAAACCCCTTATTGCACGGGCAACCGGTATATCCTGAATGCCCTTCGCACCGTTGGCCGCAACCTTCCCGGAAAGCTGGCAATGCTCACCAACTCCCCCGCTTCCTCTCCCAATCCTGTGGCTTTCTCCAACTACATGGTCAGCCGTGGGCGGATTCTCTCCACCGGCACGCGAATACTGGAGTATCAGAGCAGGGATTCCATCCACGGAAAGTCCGTACTGATGGACAGAAGGCTCTCCGCCGTGGGCTCCTTTAACCTGGATGAGCGCAGCATGTATATCGACACCGAAACCATGCTGGTAATAGATAGCCCGGAGTTTTACGAAACTTTGCAGGGGGCAATCGACAGCTTTACCGACCAGTCCCTGGAACTGGAAACAGCCGGTAAATATCGGCAGGGAGACATTTCGCCCCAACGCCTCTCCCCCATTAAAGGGGCACTGCTGTGGCTGACCTCTATTTTCTCCTCTCTCTTCCGCTTTCTTGTCTGATTTGATCAACATTCGTCAAAAACCGCAAGCATGTGCTTGCGGTTTTTTTGCGCACCGGGTATACTGTATTCCGATGCGATGAGGAGGAAGTAACAATGAGCGGCAATATCACAATGCGTGAATACGTCCCCGGCGATTTGGAGGCGTTCCGGAACATCTGGAACGATATCGTAGAGGACGGCATGGCCTTTCCCGGAGAGGAACTTCTTGACGATGACGATATCCGGAAACTGATCGCTGCACAGTCCAAAACAATTGTCGCCGAAGTGGACGGCAAGGTCGCCGGGCTCTACGTTCTACACCCCAACAACATCGGCCGGTGCTCCCATGTGGGCAACGCTTCCTTCGGGGTGGCAAAGGCCTTCCGGGGGCACGGCATCGGCCGCCTTCTGGTAGAACACTCACTCAAGACCGCCAGGGAATGCGGCTTTCGGGGAATGCAGTTCAACGCCGTCGTGGCAGGGAACACTGCGGCGCTGGGTCTTTACGTCTCGCTGGGGTTTCGGCAGATCGGCACCATTCCGGGCGGATTCCGGCTAAAGGACGACAGCTACTCCGATATGCACATACTATATAAGACGCTGTAGCAAAAAAGGTGGAGCCTCTCGGCTCCACCTTTTTTATTGCGAATCTTTCACTCTGATCCTACTTCACTGCCTCTAACAGAGCATCCACCTTGTCGGTGTTCTCCCACCGCACACCCAGCTCTTCCCTTCCCATATGGCCGTAGGCAGCCAACTGGCGATAAATGGGCTTGCGCAAATCCAGCTCTTTTATGATCGCATCCGGTGTGAGGTTGAACACCTTATTCACCGCCTCATCCAGTCGCTCGTCCGAGACTGTCCCCGTACCGAAGCTGTTGACATTGACAGAAACCGGGCAGGCCACGCCGATGGCGTAGGCCAGCTGCACCTCACAGCGCTTCGCCAGCCCCGCAGCAACGATGTTCTTCGCCACATAGCGGGCGGCATAGGCTGCGGAGCGGTCTACCTTGGTCGGGTCTTTGCCGGAGAAGGCCCCGCCTCCATGGCGGCCGTAGCCGCCGTAGCTGTCCACAATGATTTTGCGTCCCGTCAGGCCACTGTCCCCGTGGGGGCCGCCCACCACAAAACGCCCGGTAGGGTTGACCAGAAAGCGGGTGTTCTGGAGCAGCTCGGAGGGCACAACGGGCTTGATCACCTGCTCGACGATGTCTGCACGAATCTGCTCCAGTTCAATTTCAGGAGCATGTTGGTTGGAAATGACCACCGTGTCGATCCGCACAGGGCGGTCGTCCTCGTATTCCACCGTCACCTGGGTCTTGCCGTCGGGCCGCAGGTAGGGCAGGATTCCCTCCTTGCGTACCTGGGTCAGCCGCTTGGCCAGCCTGTGGGCAAGGGAAATTGCCAGAGGCATTTTTTCCGACGTTTCGTCGCAGGCATAGCCAAACATCATGCCTTGGTCGCCCGCACCCTCGCCCGCATTGCCGGCCGCTTTCTCCTCCAAGGAGGAGTCCACACCCATGGCGATGTCGGGGGACTGTTCGTCGATGCTGGACAGCACCGCGCAGCTGTCGCCGTCGAAGCCGTAGTCCGCGTTGTTGTAGCCGATCTCGTTGATGACGGAGCGGGCCAGCTTTGGAATATCCACGTAGGTGCTGGTTGTGATTTCACCCATGATCAGCACCATGCCGGTTGTCACAGCTGTCTCGCAGGCAACTCGGGCAGTAGGGTCGCTGGCCAGGATCGTGTCCAGCACTGCATCGGAAATCTGATCGCAGATTTTGTCGGGATGTCCCTCGGTGACGGACTCCGAGGTGAAGAGATACTTTGCCATAATAATTATCCTTTCCTTGATTCGGGGTTCCCAAAGACAATGCTTTTTGTTTTTGCGGCGCCACAAAAACAAAAAAGGAATCCGGTGAGAACCGGATTCCATATCCATTCCTCATCTTCCGGTTTTACCCGCAGGAAGTAGCACCTTACGAAACCGTAGGTTGCCGGGCATCACAGGGCCTGTTCCCTCCGCCACTCTTGATAAGGGTCTATTCAATTGTGATAATTACTATAGCGCAATGAACGGTGTTTGTCAACTCTAAATTTGATGATTCATCACTCAGTTTTCTTCTGAGGGAAGAAGTTTTCGCCTTTCCAAAATTCCAGCCACTATTCCCGCCAGCACGCTGTTAATACCCGCCTTCAAAAGATTGAAGGGGATGATAATCGGCAGCAGCATCTGCTTTACCTTATCCACCGAAACCCCAGTGTAGATGGGCGTGACCAGCAAATTCATGCCGACCATCACTGCCGTCATTGTGATGACCCCTGCAACCAGTGCGAGAGCAAGCCGTACAATGCTTTTACTGCCCCGGCGGTCAATGATGCCCACCACACTGCTCATCGCGCCGGGAGCCGTCACGCGCACGAGAAAGCCCCCCACCCCGCCCGCGCCCCGCACCACAACAGCCTGTTCATAGCTGACCACCACCGAGAGCAGCAGGCCGGGGATCGGGCCGTAGATCATCGCACCGACGAGAATGGGCAGGTCTGCCGGATCATACTTGAGGTAGGGGGCCGCGGGGAATATTGGAATCTCAATGAAGGCCACCAGCACAATGCCCATGGCCGCCAACAATCCCATCGTCACCATCTGCCTCACGCTCATAAAGGGTTTTCGGGACTCTGTCATCTGATCATCATTCCTTCCTTTGTCATGAGACAAAGACCCACCACAAAAAGAAAGCGCCCCCGAATAAATCGAGGGCGAAACAATGCGGCAAAGCCTTTGTTTCTTCCATCCGGACTTGTGCCAACCACAGCTCAAAAGCCATCATCGGCAGTAACCGTCGGTCCGGGATTCCAACCCGGTCGGCCGCTGTGTACGGCTCGCGGACTTGTAGAGCCAAATAATGAATGAATTCATTTTTGGGTCTCTTCACCGCCGGTGAGGAATTGCACCTCGCCCTGAAACAATTGCATATGTATAGTAATCCTATTTCGAACAGTTGTCAAGACTTTTGGGCAGTTCCCGCCCTATCGCACCTCTCGAACGGCAAAATAGTTGCCCTCAATGTCAGAAAAGTTGAAACTCCTCATCCCTCCGGTCTCGGTAATCTCCCCTACAGGAACACCCTTTTCCTGCAGCCCTCTGTGCGTGTCATCCAAGTTGCGGCTGCTGAACAGGATAGAGGGAATGCCGAGAGACATTTCGGGCTCATATTTCGAAATCATCTCGCGGCTGTACAGCACAAAGGTGGTGTCAGCCTGCGCTGTCGGGGCGACCTCCACCTGCACGGTGCCGTCAGGGCCGGGCTGCTGGCCAATCTCCACAAAGCCTACCTTCTGTGTCCAAAAATCCGCGACTGCTCTCGGGTCGCCGACATACAGCATAACCCGTCCAATAGAATCTATCATGCGCTACCTCTCCTTGTCAGTCTTCGATGATCTCTTCCACCAATTTGGGGCCGCTGGTGTGAAGCTGGGTCACCTCGTCCAACAGGCGGTCATAGAACTCCAGCGCAATCGCTTTCCGCCCACTTGCCATCCGCTTCGCCTCCTCTGTGTGAAACTTGGAGTAGACACCCCGCAGCTTGTAGTTGAATTCCTGGAAGAATGAGCTGATTTCCGCATTGCTGGCATCCACTCGCACCATACCGTCGTTGTCCAAAATGTAGGTGGGCTCTGATATTGTGCCCTCGTACACCAGCGTCCTAGCGACTCCCAGAGCGCCCGCCGCATCCAGCTTGTCGGCGTCGAACAATATCTTGGCCTCCATGCTGCCCGGCTCCCTGTTTTTTCTGTGCCTGTGGGTATAGACGCAGTCGCTGACAGCCTCCGCCCGCTCTTTGCTCCAGCCGACGCCGGTCAAGAATTCCACCGACATTTCGGCGCCGATCTCAGCGTGATCCAACTCCAGATTCTCCGTCTGTGCCGCGCGCCCCACATCGTGCAGCAGGCAGGCGGCGATCAGGATATCGTAGTCAATGTCGTCGTGCGCCTGCGCGATTTCCAGAGCGGCGTACAGAACGCGGTAGATGTGCAGGAAATCGTGTGAGGAGTCGTTCATTTTCTCCTTCATATAGGCTTCAATAACAGTAAATTCCGCTTTTTTCATATTTCTAACATACCCTTCTCTCAAAGCAACGCGAAGCTCTCCATACTCAGGCAGCGCCCGCTCTTTTCATCTATCTCAATCGCCGCGCCGGAGAGCCGCAGCTCCTCCCTCGCCGTCTCAAAACGCACCGGCAAGCCTGTTCGCATCCGGTAGAGGGCCTTGTCCACCGTCACCCCCAAGACTGAATTCAGGCCGCCGCACATGCCCAAATCGGTGATGTAGCCTGTCCCGTTCGCCAGCACCCTGGCGTCAGCGGTGGGCACGTGGGTGTGGGTACCCACTACAGCGGAGACCTTGCCGTCCAGGTAAAAGCCCATGCACTCCTTTTCAGAGGTGGCCTCGGCGTGAAAATCCACCAGGATGTTCGGGGTATCGATATCCGGCAGCAGTCTGTCGATGCAGTCAAAGGGGCTCTCGTGAGTGTCCATGTAAACCCTGCCCTGAATGTTGACCACACAGAGCCGGATCCGCCCCGCGTCGTATGTATATACCCCGCACCCGGGAGCGTCGGGATGGTAGTTGGCCGGGCGGATGATGCCATCCTTTTTGTCCAGCAACTCCCACACCTCCCGGCGACGCAGCGCGTGGTTGCCGGTTGTGATCACATCCGCCCCGCTATCCCGCAGGTGCTTTGCACTGCCGGGCAAAATGCCGTTCCCCTCTGCGGAATTTTCCCCGTTTACCACCACCACATCCGCGCCATACCGCTTTTTCAGGGCGGGCAGCTGGAGGCGGAAATAGTCGCATCCGGCCGCACCCACTACATCGCCAAAAGTCAAAACAACCACAGTCAAAACTCCTCCACAAAAGATACAGCAATCGGACAAAAGAACCCCAAGGGCGCTTTGATCCGATTGCCGTGGAACCCACAGGCAAACGCCTGTTGTATGAAACTATCCGCCGATCAGCGTCACGGTAACTGTGAGTTCTTCATCCCGCACGGTGGTCACCTTGCGGTAGACCGTCAGCTCCACCGTGTCGCCGATCTGGTATTCAGCAAGCTGATCCCGCAGGTCGGTCAGCGTGTAAATTCGCTCCTCCCCGATGTGGGTGATGATGTCGTTGGGCAGCAGTTCAGGTTCAATTATAGCGTTTTCCGCCACCGACTGCACCAAAATACCCATGGGGCTGCCCAGATCTCTGGCCCTTGATTCGTCAATAATTTCTCCCGTGATGCCCAGCATGGGACGGGTCGTCACCTTGCCGTTTTCGACTAGGTCAGTCACGATGGGAATCGCCTCAGTAATCGGAATGGCAAAGCCGATTCCCTCATACCCGGTAGCGGTGACCTTCATGGTGTTGATGCCCACCAGCTGGCCGTACTGATTGGCCAGTGCGCCGCCGGAGTTGCCGGGGTTGATGGCCGCGTCGGTCTGGATAAAATTCATCGTCGCGCCGGAGGCTGGGATTTTGCGGTTGACCGCCGAGACAATCCCCTGGGTCACAGAACCGGACAGTTCAAGGCTGACAGGGTTGCCGATGGCAATGACCGTCTCTCCCACTTCCAGCTCGTCGGAATCGCCCAGCACCGCTGCGACAAGCCCCTCGGCATCAATGCGCAGCACAGCAAGATCACTCTGCGTGTCCATGCCCACCAGCTCTGCGTCGTACTGGGTGTTGTCGTACAGCTGCACAAGAAAATCGGTGCCGGAGGTCACCACATGGGCATTTGTGATGATGTAGCCCTGGGTTTCGTCGGCGCTGATGATGACGCCGGAACCAAGTCCTGTGGCCTGATAGCGGTTGCCCTCGTAGCGCATAATTCCCACGACGGAGGGCGTGACCGTCTTTGCCACCTGGGGTATGGTCATGAGCTCTCCCACCAGTGGCTCCCGCGCCTCCCCTGTTTCTGGCTTGACGCCGGTGGTCAGCGGGGGCATGTCCTCCCCGCCCGCGCTGTCGCCGGGGTTGGCAGCCTCGCTGGGTGTGCCGGAATCGGCGGGGGGAGCCTGCTCATCGGGAAGGCTCGACGCCTCCGGGATGGATGCTCCGGTGGAAGGGGGAATCGAGTAGTAGAGTCCCGCAAATCCGCCGCCCACAAGAATCAGGCAGAGAAACAGAATGAGCAGAAAGGGCAGCACACCCTTGTTTTTTGTCTTGGTCTTGCGGGGCTCCGAGCCAAAGGTCTCAAACTGGTTGTAATCCCATTGATACCCTTCGCCGCTCATCCGCTTGGCTTCTATCTCCGCTTTCTTGTCCTGTTTAGGAGAAGATTGGGCAGGTGTCTGCCAGGCGGGGCCTGCCTGTTGGTCGCTCCAATAGGGCGACTGCTGTGGCTGGGTAGGCTGTCCCGGCGCAGGCCCGCCGGAATAGTGATAATTTGACTGCTGGTAGGGCGGATAGGGCGCGTTATTGGGAGGTTGTTGCCCTCCCTGATAGTAGGGAGGCTGCTGTGGCTGGGGTTGCTGGGGCGGCCAGGGCATTGCTGCGGGGGAGGTGGGCACCTGCTGCCAGCCCGCACCGTTATAAGGCTGCTGGGGAGCGGCAGGCGGCACAGCCTGTTGCCCCGGAGGCGCTTGGGCAGGCGTATTTGGCTGTGGGCCAGGCTGTCCGTAGACCTGCCTCTCCTGTGAAGGAGCCTGCTCCGGCTCCGCGGAAAAGGAGGTGCTCATGCCGTTGTCTGTGCCCTCAAAAGAGATTCCCCTCTCCTGGCTGTTATCCCCGGACAGGGCAGCCTCCTGTGAAGTCCCTTCGCCGGAATGATTCCCCTGAGTGGAGCCATCTTTGGAGAGGTCGTCCCTGGGAATGTCGTCCCGGGGGATTTCATCCCCTCCTCTGCGATATCCGTCATAATGATCGTTCATCCAGAAGCCGACTGCCTTTGAGGCGCGCAGGCAAAAATGGAATCCATCCATTCTGCCGTCATGGCCTGTGCAGCCGTCCCTCCTTTCGGAAAAATAAAAACATTTCGAGCCAATGTCGTTAACGTTGTTGCACCTTTTACTATAGCAGATTTTCGCCGTGAATGCCAGCCTTTCGGCGGCCTACTTGCCGCCCTGCTGCTTTGAGGCTGTGGGGATTGTGAAGTCGAACTCTGCGTATTCACCCTCGGTGCTGCGGGCCTCAATTGTGCCGCCGTGGTGGTGGATGATGGTGCGAACGATGTGGAGCCCAAGCCCCACCCCGGTGGAAGGGCTGGTGTGGGAGCGGTCTGATTTGTAGAACCGCTCGAATATCTGGTCGGTATCAATTTTGCTGATTCCCTCGCCGCTGTTTCGGATAATCACGTGCGTCATTGTACCCTCTGTGCGGTAGGAAACCTGGAGGTAGCCATCCTCATTCACAAACTTCACCGCGTTTTCCAGAAGGTTGTACACCACCTGATGCATAAGGTCTTTGTCGGCGAGAACCATGACCCGATCCTCCTCCAGACCTCTGATCTCCAGCCGCTTTTCCTCAATTCTGGCCTCAAAGGTGAATACAGTCTGGCGAATCACCTCGCTGATATCAAATACAGTGGGGTTCGTATGCATCTCCCCCGCCTCAATGCGGGCGGTGTCCAGCATGGAGCGCACAAGGCGCGTCAGCCGCTTGACCTCCTGGGAGACCACCTGAAGATACTGGTTGCGCTTTTCGTCGGGGATAGTGCCGTCCAGCAGGCCGTCCACATAGCCGCCGATGGTGGTCATGGGAGTGCGCAGCTCGTGGGAGACATTGGCGATAAAGGAGCGGCTTGTCTTTTCGTTGGCTGCCAGGGCGGAGGCCATGTTGTTAAAGGCCATCGCCAGCTGACCCACCTTGTCGTAACCGGACACCGGCACCCTCTTGGAAAAGTCGCCCTTGGAAAAACTGTTGGTGGCGTCCAGCATCTGGCGGAGCGGCTTGACCATGCGGGACGTGAGGTAGGACACCAACAGCCCCGCCACTACAAGCACAATCAGTGTCGCGATGACAAACATCTTTGCCATGCGGCGCAGGAACTCGACAAGGCTGTTTGCCGATGCCGCTGCGAACAGCACTGCAACCGGCTGGCCGTCATAGAGCACCGGTACACCCACAATGTAGTGGGGCTCCTGGTAGATGCCAGGGAAAACGCCGGTATTCTGGTAGTTTCCCTTAGCGGCCTTCACCATGATCTCCTGGGGAATCTCCACAGGCAGGGCGATTTGCTCCGGGTCAGTGCTGCGGTAAATCAGCCTGCCCTCCATGTCCACCAGCATGAAATCCGCCTCGATGGTGCTGGAGAGCAGGGTATATGGAGTCGCAATGTTGCGCAGCTCTATGGTGCCCTCCTCGCCGGTGGCGTAGTCGCTGGCGGTAAGGGCTGCGGCCACATTGGCGTTGCGGCGGATCATGCTGTACTTGTCCTGCTCGAAGAACTGCGTGGCAATGGCGAACATCAGCAGCGCAAGAATCAATACACTGGTTATGATGCTGAGAAAGCAAACCAGGAAATATTTGCGGGAAAGGCTGCGTTTTATCATTCTATGGGATCATTCCTTATTCTTTCACTTCAAACTTATAGCCGACGCCCCACACGGTTTTCAGCGACCACTTGTCCGAAACGCCCTCCAGCTTTTCCCGAAGGCGCTTGACGTGGACGTCTACCGTGCGGCTGTCGCCGTAGTATTCAAAGCCCCAGACCTCGTCCAGCAGCTGGTCGCGGGTGTATACCCGGTTGGGGTTGCTGGCCAGGTGGAAAAGCAGCTCCAGCTCTTTGGGTGGAGTGTCCACAACCTTGCCGTCCACCTTGAGCTCGTAGCGGGTCATGTTGACCGTCAGCTTGTCGTAGCTGACCTCCTTGACGTCGCTCTGCTCGCTGGACTTGCCGGTGCGGCGCAGCACGGCCTTGATGCGGGCGACAATCTCCTTGGAGTCAAAGGGCTTGACCACGTAGTCGTCGGCGCCCAGCTCCAGGCCCAACACCTTGTCGAAGGTTTCGCCCTTGGCGGTGATCATGATGATGGGCACGTCGGACTTTTTGCGTATCTCCCGGCAGACCTGCCAGCCGTCCAGCTTGGGCATCATGATGTCCAGCAGGACAAGGTCGGGGGATTCCTGGTTGAATTTTGCGATGGCCTCCTCCCCGTCAAAGGCGATGGCCACGGCGTAGCCCTCCTTTTCCAGATAAAGCCTGATCAGTTCCGCGATGTTTTTGTCGTCGTCACAGACGAGAATTTTTCCCATTGACATTGTGCCGCTCATCCTTTCCACTTACAGCTGATACTAAACTCGAATAAAAGTATCTCGCAATTTCTATGTTATTTTATCAGTGTTTCGTCTTACATGGCAATCTAGCTTCTATTATACTGTATATTCCCCCCGAATAGTGAACTTTTTTTAACTCTTTTGCTTTTTTCGCATTAACATTCCCTTGCTGGAAGGTGATTTTCCGCGTATAATAACTTGAGCGACATCAATGATGCTATTCAAAGTTTGGAAACAATAAACCATAATTATGTTATTGAGAGGAATGGACTATATATGAAACTCGGCATGGTAGGTCTTCCCAATGTGGGAAAAAGCACACTGTTCAACGCCCTGACCAACGCGGGGGCGGCCTCGGCAAACTACCCCTTCTGCACCATTGAGCCCAATGTGGGCGTGGTGTCGGTTGCAGACCCCCGGCTGGACTGGCTGGACGAGCTTTACGACAGCGACAAGGTCACCCCTGCGATTCTGGAGTTTGTGGACATCGCCGGGCTGGTTAAGGGCGCCTCCAAGGGGGAGGGCCTTGGCAACAAGTTCCTGGCCGATATCCGCGAGGTGGACGCCATCGTCCACGTGGTGCGCTGCTTTGAAAATGGCGAGATTGTCCATGTGGACGGCCAGGTGGGCCCCGCCCGGGACATTGAGACCATCAACCTCGAGCTAGTCTTTGCCGATCTGGATTTGCTGGACAGGCGTCTCGACCGCACCAGCAAGGCCCTCAAGGGGGATAAATCCTTGGCAGGGGAGCTGGACTTACTGACCCGCCTGAAAGCCTGGCTGGAGGAGGGCAAGAGCGCCCGTGGCATGGAGATGACCGAGGAGGAGGAGAAAATCCTCTCCACCATTCCACTCCTCTCCAAAAAGCCCATCATCTACGCCGCCAACCTGGGTGAAAACGACTTCATGGGCGGCTACGACCAAAATGACTACTACCGGCAGGTGAAGGAGATCGCCGCCGCCGAAGGCAGCGAGGTTCTGCCCATCTGCGCCAAAGTGGAGGAGGACATCGCCGGAATGGAGCCGGAGGAGAAGCTGTTCTTCCTCCAGGAAATGGGGCTGGAAAGCTCTGGCCTCGACCGCATCATCCAGACAGGCTACCGCCTGCTGGGATTGATCTCCTACCTCACCGCGGGCAAGCAGGAGGTGCGGGCCTGGACGATCACCCGCGGCACAAAGGCTCCCCAGGCTGCGGGGAAAATTCACACCGACTTCGAGAAAGGCTTCATCCGGGCGGAGGTGGTTTCCTACACCGACCTCCACGACTCCGGCAATATGGCCGCCGCCAAGGAAAAGGGTCTCGTCCGGCTGGAGGGCAAGGAGTATGTGGTGCAGGACGGCGACGTGATCCTGTTCCGGTTCAATGTATAGATAAACACAAAAGAAACGCGCAATGTGTCTGGCTGTGAGCCAAGCATATTGCGCGCTTTTTGTTATTCGTCAATCACGATCAGGCAAAAGGGATGTCCCTCCGGGTCAAAATAGACTGTCCAGCGGTCTGAATACTGTCTGGGGGACAGGGTTGCCCCGCAAGCAATCGCATGCTTGCCGCCCTCTTCCAAATCGCGGACAGCGAAGTCAAAATGCATCATCTGGCGCATTTTGCCCGGCTCCTCCGGCCAGACCGGCGGGATGTAATCCTCAATCTTCTGAAAAAGAATGCGGGGGTGGTCCCCCTCCGGCCCCACGCAGGGCCACTCCGGGTGGTCGTACTTCTTCCAGCCCAGCAGCTTGGAATAAAAGGTCGCCAGGACGTTGGCGTCACCGCAGTCAATCGTCACAGTCTGGTCGTAAATCGGGCTCTGCGTCATAATTAACACTCCTTTTCTATATTTATCGCTATTATCGCTTCATTTCGCTTGTGGAGCCGTTTTTGTGGTCGTTTATGATGTCCGTGATCTCGTCCAGGTCGGTGGTGAGTCGGTCACCCGGAATGGTATTCTTCACCGCAGCCATGGCGTCGCCAAAGGCCACCGCCTCGTCGGGGCCCAGCCCGCTAAGCAAGCTGTACAGCACGCCTGAGACGTATGCGTCCCCACTGCCGATGCGGTCAACCACCTCGATGTTCTCATAGGGCGCTTCGGTGTGAAAACTGTCGTCCTCCGCCCAGTACAGCAGTGACCCAAAGTTGTGGCGGCTGGGGGTAATCGCCTTGCGCTGGGTGGAGGCGACCACCGAAATGTCATACTCCCGGGCGAAGCCGCGCAGGATATCTTCCAGCGCGCCGGTGCGGCCCATCATGCGGCGGCAGGTCTCCTCCGAAATAAAGAGGACGTCCAGCAGCGGCAGGATGTCCAGGATCACTCCTCTGGCCTCTTCCTCCCCCCACAGGCTGGCGCGGTAGTTTACATCAAAGCTGATCTTCGCCCCCGCCGCCTTGAATCGGTGCATCATATGCAGCGCCGTCTCCCGGGCATTCCTCCCCAGCGCCAGGGAGATGCCGCTGGTGTGGAACAGCTCGGTGGTGCCGTAGATTTCATCCGAGAACTCCTCCCTGTCAATGGTAGTAAAGGAGGAATATTTCCGGTCGTAGACCACCTGGGGCTTGCGGGGATAGACCGCGCTCTCATAGTAGTACACCCCCAGGCGGGCATCCTTTCCCCTGTCGGTGACCACGTGATCGTCGCTGACGCCGTAATAACGGATGCGGTTGCGGATATATCTGCCAAGGGCGTTGTCCGGCAGCTTGGATATCTGCCCGCAGCGCAGCCCCAGCCGGGAGATGCCGCTGACCACATTGAGCTCGGAGCCTCCTGCGTGCTTCACAAAGGATTCGCTCTGGCCGATCCGCTCCTTGCCGGAGGGGGACAGACGCATCATGACCTCGCCGAAGCCCAGCGCCGCAAATTCTTTCCCGTTTCCCATAGCACACCTCTACTTAATAAAGATACCCCTATTATATCCCAACTTATTCCATATATCCACCCTTCATGGGGGATGCCGCCTTCTCTGTGTACAGCTTCAGCACCCCGTGGGTGTACTTGGGCGGATGAGGCTTCCAGTTCGCCTTCCGCTGGGCTAGAATCCGCTCCATCTCCGCCCCCGTCCTGGCCTCCCCCGCAACGCCCACAATGCGCAGCGCCCGGTTCGGGATGTCCAGCTCGATCAAATCCCCCTCCTCCACCAGGGCGATGGGGCCGCCGGAGGCCGCCTCGGGGGAGACATGACCGATTGCCGGGCCCTTGGTTGCCCCCGAGAACCGCCCGTCGGTGATCAGCGCGATGCTCCTACCCAGCGCCGGGTCGGAGGCGATGGCCTCGGTGGTGTAGAACATTTCCGGCATGCCGCTGCCCCTGGGCCCCTCGTAGCGGATGAACACGGCGTCCCCGGGGTTGATCTCTCCATGGAGCACGGCGTGGAGGGCGTCCTCCTCACAGTCGAAGGGCCTGGCCCGCAGGATGGCTCGGAACATCTCCTCCGGCACGGCGGAGTGCTTGACCACCGCGCCCTCGGGGGCCAGGTTGCCGTAAAGGATGGCCATGGTGCCGTCCGCCCCGATGGGGTCGCCAAAGGGCCGGATAATGTCCGCACGCTTCAGGTTCCAGGGGGCGAGGTAGCTCTCGCATTTTTCGTAGAAGCCGCTTTTCCGAAGCTCCTCCAGGTTTTCGCCCAGCGTTCTGCCCGTGACGGTCATGGCGTCCAGATGGAGCATGCTGCCGATCTCCTCCATGACGGCGGGCACCCCTCCGGCATAGTAGAAGAACTGGGCGGGCCAGCGGCCGGCGGGGCGGATGTCCAGCAGGTAGTGTGCGCCCCTGTGCAGGCGGTCAAAGTCCGCTGCGTCCAGCTCTATCCCAAACTCCCGGGCGATGGCGGGGATGTGGATGAGGCTGTTGGAGGAGCCGGAGATGGCCGCGTGCACCATGATGGCGTTTTCAAAGCTCTCCCTCGTGACGATATCCCGGGCTTTGAGGCCCTTTTTCGCCAGCTCCACCGCCTGCTTTCCCGCCAGATAGGCCATCTCGGGCAGCTCCTTGCTGGTGGCAGGCATGAGGGCCGTGCCGGGCAGCATGAGGCCCAGGGCCTCCGCCATAATCTGCATGGTGGAGGCGGTTCCCATAAAGCTGCACGCCCCGCAGGAGGGGCAGGCGTGATGCTTGTACCAGGTGAGCTGCTCGTCGGTGATTTCTCCCCGCTCCTTCATGGCGCTGTACATGCCGATCTGTTCCAGCGTCAGCAGGTCGGGGCCCGCATCCATCACGCCGCCTGTGACCACAATGCTGGGGATGTTCAGCCTCCCGATTGCCATGAGGTGGGCGGGCACCCCCTTGTCGCAGCTGCAAATGAACACACCGCTGTCAAAGGTGGTGGCGTTGGCGTGAATTTCGATCATGTTCGCGATGGTGTCCCGGCTGGCAAGGGAGTAGTTGATGCCGTCGTGGCCCTGGGCCATGCCGTCGCAGATGTCGGTGGCAAAGTAGCGGGCCCCCTTGCCGCCGGATTCATCCACGCCCCTCCGGGCCTGCTCCACCAGCTCAAAGAGTCCCGCACTGCCGGGGTGGCTGTCGCCGAAGGTGCTCTCAATCAGCACCTGTGGCTTCTCCAAATCCTCCATCTTCCAGCCCATTCCCATGCGCAGGGGATCCATCTCCGGCGCTAAGCCGCGTACTTCCTGGCTTTTCAGCATGCCCTCATCTCCCATCTTGAATTCCACGAAATGTTACTCCCTCATCATACCACAGGGACGGCATGGCGCGCATCTCCTTATCAACTATGAAGGAATGAAAACAGAGAGATGCAAAAATAGCAAAAAATGTCGATTCCGCCTTGCCTGCTCCGGTTGACTGTGCTATAATTTATCACAATATTCATCTTTTATTCATTATTGTGGTAGCGGTGCAAAGGGACAAAACCTGCAGGCGCGGTATAGCAATCCGCCATTTGACCGCTACACTGTTGATTTGAGGGAGATTCGAGAGAGAGAATGGAGTGTGTGTTTTGAAGAACCGAATGACCAGACTGATTGCGCTGCTGCTGACGGTCGTCCTGCTGGTCGCCGCAGGCGGCTGCGGACAGCAGGGTGGAAGTGGGAGCGGCGGCAATAGCGGCAAGATCGCCTATTACGCCTATTTCAGCGAACCCATCCTGGACTGGGATCCCAGCGTGGAGTTTTCCAACGGCATTGTGGTCATGCACAATATCTACGAGACCCTGCTGCGCTACAACCCCAATACCGACAGCTTCCAGAACCTTCTCGCCACCGACTACTCCCACAGTGAGGACGGCCTCACCTGGACATTCACCCTGCGGGAGGGCGTCAAGTTCCACGACGGCACCGAGATGGATGCCGAGGCCGTGAAGTTCTCCTTTGAGCGCACCATCTCCATGCAGCAGGGCGCCTACTACATCTGGGACGCTGTGGACTCCATTGAGGCGGTGGACAAATACACCCTGCAGTTCAACCTCAAGTATCAGGCCCCCATGGATATCATTGTCAGCGCGGGCTACGCCGCCTTTGTCATGTCCCCCACCGCGGTGCAGAACAACCCCGACGACTGGCTCTCCTCCGGCAACGAGGCGGGCACAGGGCCCTACACCCTCAAATCCTTTAAGATGGGCGATGAGGTTGTCCTCACAGCTTTCAGCGACTACTGGGGCGGCTGGGAGGGCCAGCATGTCGAGAACGTCTACATCAAAAAGGTGCCGGAGAACGCCTCCCGCCGCCAGATGATTGAAAAGGGCGACGCCACCGTCATCTCCAAAATCTCCCCCGAGGACAACGTAGCCCTCAAGGGCAGCGACAATTTGGTGGTGGAGGCGATTCCCAGCTTCCAGAACATGCTGATCTTCTTCAACACCCAGAAGGCTCCCTTGGACAATCCCCTTGTGCGAAAAGCCCTGGCCTACGCCTTCCCCTACGAGGACGCTGTGACCCATGCAATGGGCGGCGAGGCCAGCCAGTCCAAGGCCATCATCCCCAAGGGCATGTGGGGCTACAGCGACGATATCTTCACCTACACCTATGACCTGGAAAAAGCCAGAGAGCTGCTCACAGAGGCGGGCTACCCCGACGGCGGCCTCGACCTTGTGATGACCTACATGTCCGGCGAGGAGGGCGAGAAGCGCTCCCTGGAGCTGTACCAGTCCGAGCTGGCCAAGCTGAACATCAAGCTGGAAATCCGCGCCATGCCCTGGGATTCCCAGTGGGAACTCTCCAAGAGCCCCAATCCTGACGACAGGCAGGATATGCTCACCATGTACTGGTGGCCCGACCTGATCACCCCCTACTCCTGGCTGTTCAGCCTCTTCCACAGCGAGGACGACATCCTCTTCAACCTGGCCTACTACAGCAATCCCGCTTTCGACACCGCCATTCAGGAGGCCAACGTGATGTCGGGCATCGACCGCTCCGAGAGCGAGAAGATGTACATCGAAGCCCAGAAGCTGCTCATGGAAGACCTTCCCGCCATCCCTGTATTCGACACCATGAACACCACCATCTATCGCAGCAACTTCAAGGGGCACGAGGACAACCCGGCCTATCCCAACGTGATCTTCTTCTACGACACCTACATCGAGTAATAAGCCGCTGAAAAAACCGGCGGCGTCCTGATTTCAGTCGACGCCTCCGGTTTTTTGTATTGCGCATTATCTATAAAGGAATGAGATTCCATGGGTAAATTTATACTAAAGCGGCTGCTGCTGGGCATTCTGGTGCTCTTCGGCGTCGTCACCATCACCTTCCTGCTCACCCGGGTCATCCCCTCCGACCCCGCCGCAAAGTGGGTGGGAGCCAGGGCCACCCGGGAGCAGATCGCCGCAACCCGCATTGAGTTGGGACTGGATCAACCCCTCATTGTGCAGTACGGGCAATACATCCGCGATCTTCTCCAGGGCAACCTGGGGCGCTCCCTGCGCTCCCACCAGCCCGTCACCGAGGAGCTCAAGAGCTACCTGCCCGCCACCATCGAGCTGGTGCTGCTTGCAACCCTTTTCGCCATCTTCGCGGGAATCCCGCTGGGGGTGCTGTCCGCCAAGTTCAAGGACAAGCTGCCCGATCACATCTCCCGCTTTTTCTCGGTGGGGGCGGTGTCGCTGCCCACCTTTTGGGTGGGGATGTTTCTCCAACTCTTTTTCTACAGCATGCTGGGACTCTTGCCGCTGGGAGAGCGGCTGTCCTTCGAGGTGGCGCTGTTCAACCAGGTACCCGACATCACGGGCTTTCTCATCTTTGACTCGCTGATCACCGGCAATTTCGCCATCGCGTGGGACGCCTTTCTCCACATTATCCTGCCGGGCATCACCATCGCCCTATACCCCATCGGCCTGGTCGCGCGCATGACCCGCTCTGCTCTGCTGGAAATTCTGGGCGAGGACTACATCAGCGCCGCCCGCTCCTACGCCATCCCCGAAAAAAAGGTGCTGTGGAGCTACGCGCTGAAAAACTCCCTGGGCCCGACAGCAACGGTGGTGACTCTGTCCATCGGCTACACGCTGGTCAACACCTTTTTGGTGGAGGCCATCTTCAGTTGGCCGGGCATCGGCTCCTATATCTCCACCGCGGTGGTCACTTTGGACTATCCCGCCATCATGGGTGTCACCATCTTCTCCGCCGTTGCCTATGTCTTCCTAAACCTGATTGCGGACGTCATTGTGGCAATGGATCCGCGCGTTAGAGTCTAAACAGAAGGAGTAACCGCTATGGAAAATATTCGCAACGCAATGCGGCCGCGCCTTCGGGAATGGAAGCTGTCCTTCTTCCTGCTCTGCCGCAACAAGCTAACCCTTATCGCCCTCATTGCGGCGATATTGCTGCTGCTCATCGCCATCTTTTCCCCGCTGATTGTTCCCTACAAGGGCCATGTGGGCACCGAGACCAACCCCTCAGAAAGCCTGATGGCCCCCAGCCTCAGCCACATATTCGGCACCGATGAGGCCGGCCGGGATGTGTTCAGCCGCGTGCTCTACGGCACGCGCATCTCGCTGCAGACCGCGCTGCTGTCGGTGGGCCTCTCCCTGCTGATCGGCATTCCCCTTGGCGCCTTTGCCGGGGCAATCGGCGGCGTGGTGGACGAGGTAATCATGCGCATCACCGACATTTTCCTCAGCTTCCCCCCGCTTCTTCTGTCCATCGCTATCGCCGCTCTGCTGGGGCCCAACCTGCAAAACGCCATGCTGGCCATCGCCCTGTCCTGGTGGCCCTGGTACACCCGACTGATCCGGGGGCAGGCGGTATCCATCAAGGAGCGGCAGTTCGTGCGGGCAGCCAACGCCATCGGCGCGCATCCTGTCTCCACCATCTTCCGGCACATCGTACCCAACTGCATCTCCCCAATCATCGTGCAGGCCTCCATGGATATCGGCGGCGTCATCCTCACTATCTCCTCCCTCAGCTTTCTGGGCCTCGGGGCGCAGGCCCCCACCCCGGAGTGGGGCCTCATGATCAGCACCAGCCGCAACTACTTTCTCAACGCCTGGTGGTACAGCATCTTCCCCGGCGTGGCGATATTTATTGCCGTGTTAACCTTTAATCTTTTAGGAGATGGCATTCGGGAGATACTCGACCCGAAAACCCGCAAATTCTAAAAAGGAATGAATCCGCTGATGGATAAAGCATATTTTGAACTACAGAACCTCCAGGTGGGCTTTCGCGCCTTCGAGGGGGACAAGCCGGTGCTGGACATCGGCCACCTGGCGATCCAGAAGGGCGAGGCCTTCGGCCTGGTGGGGGAGAGCGGTGCCGGCAAGACCGTGTTGGCCCAGACCATTCTGCGTCTGCTCCCCTCCCCGCCCTGCATCCTGGGCAAGGACAGCCACATCTGGTTTGACGGCCAGGATCTGCTGAAAAAATCCGAGCGGGAGATGCGGGAAAGCTACAGGGGCCGCCGCATCGCCATGATCTTCCAGGACCCCATGTCCACCCTCAACCCGGTATTCACAGTGGGCAGGCAGATTTCCGACGTCATCCGCCAGAACCACGGGGTCAACCGGGAGCAGGCGGAAAAGCTGGCTGTCGAGATGCTGGAAAAGGTCAAGATGGCGGATTCCGCCCGGCTGATGAAGAAGTACCCCCACGAGCTTTCCGGCGGGCAGCGCCAGCGGGTCATCATCGCCACCGCCCTCAGCTGCGGCGCGGAGTTCCTCATCGCCGACGAGCCCACCCGCAACCTGGACGTCACCATCCAGGCGGGCATCCTCAAGATCATCGCCGACCTCAAGGAGGAGCTGGGTATCACGGTGCTCTACATCGCCAACAACATGGGGCTGCTCTCGGTCACCTGCGACAGAGTGGCAGTGCTGCAAAACGGCTCCATCATCGAGACAGGCCCCATGCGCCAGGTAGTCTCCCACCCCGAGCACGCCTACACCAAGCTGCTGCTCAAATCCCTGCCCGACAGGGACCCCGCCCCGCCCCTGCCCGAGGATGCGGAGCCGATCATGGAGGTGCGGGACTTGAAGAAACATTACCCCCTGCGCACCGGCTTCTTTGGCGGCAAGGTCATCAACATCAAGGCGGTTGACGGCGTGGATTTGGATATCCGTAAGGGGGAAACCCTCGGCATTGTGGGGGAATCCGGCTGCGGCAAGACCACCTTTGTCAACACCATCCTCAATTTGGAGAAGCCCACCGAGGGCGGGGTGCTCTTCGAGGGCACCAATATCTCCGCGCTGTCCAAGAGCGACGAGCGGGCCATCCGCAAGGATATCCAGGTGGTCTTTCAAGACCCCTTCTGGTCGCTCGACCCCCGCATGCTCATCCGGGACGTGGTGGGCGAACCCCTCAAGGTACACGAGAAGCTGAACGCCACCCAGTACGACAAGCGAGTGGGCGGTCTGCTGGAGATGGTTGGCCTGCCGCCGGAGGCCGCTTACCGCTTCCCCCACGAGATGTCCGGCGGCCAGCGCCAGCGCATCGCCATCGCGAGGGCTCTCGCTCTCAACGCCCGCTTTGTGGTGCTGGACGAGCCCACCTCCTCTATTGACGTGGTCTCCCAGGCACAAATTCTCCAGCTGCTGGAAAAGCTCAAGCAGGAGCTGGGGCTCACCTACGTGCTCATCTCCCACGACCTCAGCGTCGTGCATTATATGTCCACCCGCATCATGGTCATGTACCTGGGCAAGGTGGTGGAGTTCGGCGACGCCGACCTGCTCTTCGAGAACCCTAGCCACCCCTACACTGTGGCACTGATGGGGGCCATCCCCACCAACGAGATGAACAGCCTGGACGATCTGGCGATTTTGCAGGGCAATGTGCCCAGCGCCATCGACATCCCCTCCGGCTGCCGCTTTCACACCCGCTGCGAACGGGCGATGGACTGCTGCAAAAACGAGGAGCCCCCACTGCGTGCTATGCCCGATGGCCGCCAGGTGGCCTGCCATCTGTTTGACGATGTAGTCTGAGAAAATATGATACGCAAAGGAAAGATTTACATGGGAAAATACTTTTACGAGCTGGCCGGAGCGGCCCACACCCTGGTCACCGATATGTTTGACCTGCGGGAGGGGGAAAACTTCGTCATCACCGCCGACACCGAGTCGGACATGAAGGTCGTTCAGGCGGTGGCCTCCGCGGCTTTTGCCGTTGGCGCGCGCCCTATGGTGATCGCCCTGCCCGCCCCTCTGGGCGTCGGCAAGGCGGCAGACCCCATGCTGCCGGTGGCAGCCCTTACCGGGGCCCTCTGCGAGGCGGACGCCTGGGTGGAGTTCAACAATCAGTGGCTGCTCTACTCCTCCCCCTTTGAGACCGCCGTCGCCAAAAACAAGAAGCTGCGCTACATGTGCCTGGTCGGCATGGACGCCGACATGATGGTGCGGCTCATCGGCCGGGTGGATCAGAAACTGCTCTCCGCCTTCCTGAACGAGGTGGCAAGCCGCACGGGCGCCGCTAAGACCATGCGCATCACGACCCCAGCGGGCTGCGATTTGGCGTTCGAGATCAACCCCGAAAACAAGCTCTCCTGTGACGACGGCCAGGCCAAAGAGCCGGGTATCTTCATGCTGGGCGGCCAGATCGCCTTCATCCCCCGTCTCTCCAGCATCAACGGAACCATGGTTTTTGACGGCACCCTCTGCCCCTATCCCGGCTTCCTGCGGGAAAACGTCACCCTGACCGTGAAGGACGGTATCGTCAGTGACATTCGGGGCGGGACACAGGCGGCCCAGTTTGAGGGTTGGCTAAAAAGCTTCGACCACCCCGGTATGTTCAAGATTGCCCATGGCTGCTACGGCCTGAACCCTGGCGCAAAGCTCACCGGCAACGTGCTGGAGGACGAGCGGGTCTGGGGAGCAACCGAGTGGGGCATTGGCTACCTCAGCGCGGCGGACTCCCCCAAGGAGCACTTCGACGCACCCTCCCACTGTGACGGTGTGTGCCTGAACTCCTCTGTCTGGCTGGACGGCAAACAAATCATGGACGAGGGCCGCTTTGTGGATGCCGACCTTCTGAAAATGGTACAGGCACTGGGCAAGTGATATATACCACATAAACAACCTATGAGGAGACGTACATTATGAAGATCTTATCTAAGCAGGATTTGCACGACATTCTCTACGGCTGTACGATTCTCGGCACGGGCGGCGGCGGAACCATTGAGTCCGGCCTCTCCCGCGTGGAGGCTGCCCTGGCGGCGGGCAAGGAGTTCAAGCTCTGCTCCATGGACGAGATGAAGGACGACGACTGGCTCTGCGTCCCCTACTTCTGCGGTGCGCTCACCTATGGCGACGGGGAAGACCCGCTGGCGAGGCTGAAAAAGATGGATGAACCCGCCCCCCTGCTGGCATTTGAGGCCATGGAGGAGTACCTGGGAGTCAGGTTCGAAGGGGTGCTCTCCACCGCGCTGGGCGGCGGCAACACCGCCGAGGCCTTCTACGTGGCCGCCATGAAGGATCGGGTCATTGTGGACGCCGACCCGGCGGGGCGCTCCGTGCCGGAGCTCCAGCACTCCACCTTCTTTGTCTACGACATCCCCATCACCCCCATGGCTGTGGCCGACGCCTACGGCGACACCGCCATCCTGCCCAAGGCGGCGGACGACTTCCGCGCCGAAGACTGGGTGCGCGCCCTGGCGGTGGCCAGCAACAACTCCGTGGGCGTCATCGACCACCCCGGCACCGCCGGAACCATGCGGGGCAAGCTGATCGACGGGGCAATCTCCTACGCTCTGGAAATCGGCAAGGCCCGCCGCTTGGCGCTGGAGGCCGGAAAGAACGCGGCGGACAAGGTCACCGCAGCAGGTAAAGGCAAAATCCTCTTTAAGGGAACCATCGGCAAAGCGGAGTGGGAATCCCGTGAGGGCTTCACTTTCGGCGACATCTATGTGGATGGCGAGGCCGACAGCGAGTACGCCGGACACGACTACCGCATCTGGTACAAGAACGAGAACATCATCAGCTGGCTGGACGGCCAGATACACGCCACCGTGCCCGACCTGATCTGCGTCATCGACGACAAGACCGGCGAGCCGGTGCAGAATCCCAGGGCCGAGGTGGGAATGGATGTCACGGTCTTTGCCCTGCCCGCCCCTAAGGAGTGGACGACGTCCAGAGGGCTGGAGGTCTTCGGCCCCAAGCATTTTGGCTACGACATCGAATACAAGCCCATTGTATAAGCGCAAAAAACACCGGATTCAAATGAATCCGGTGTTTTCATTTTAATAATACAATACTGCTTAGCCCAGGCTAAAGCGGGAGAGGAAGATACCCGCCGCTACTGCCGAGCCTATGACGCCCGCCACATTGGGGCCCATGGCGTGCATGAGCAGGAAGTTCTTGGGATTGGCCTCCTGGCCCACCTTCTGGGACATGCGGGCCGCCATCGGTACTGCGGACACGCCCGCGGAACCGATGAGAGGGTTGATTTTCCCCTTTGACAGCACATACATCAGCTTGCCTAGCAGCAAACCGCCCACGGTGCTGATGGAGAAGGCGACCAGACCAAGGCCGATAATTTTGAGTGTATCCCAGCGCAGGAAGATATCAGCCTTTGCGGTGGCACCAACCGTAACGCCCAGGAAGATGGTGACAATGTTCATCAGCGCGTTCTGCGCCGTGTCGGAGAGGCGGTCGGTCACCAGCGATTCCTTCAGCAGGTTGCCCAGCATCAGCATGCCCAGAAGGGGCGCGACGGAGGGCAGAAGGAATACGGCGATGGCCGTGACCATAACCGGGAAGCAAATCTTCTCCAGTTTGGAGACAGGGCGGAGCTGCTTCATCTCCACTTCCCGCTCTTTTTTGGTTGTCATCAACCGCATAATCGGCGGCTGAATCAGCGGAATCAACGCCATATAGGAGTACGCCGCGATTGCGATTGCGGGCAGGATGTGCTCTGCCAGCTTGGAGGTCAGGTAGATGGCGGTGGGGCCGTCTGCGCCGCCAATAATGCCGATGGAGGCGGCCTCCTGAGGACTGAACCCCAGTATGGTGGCAATGATAAATGCTGCCCCGATGCCCAGCTGGGCGGCTGCGCCCAAGAGCAGGCTGCTGGGCCGGGCGATCAGCGGGCCGAAGTCGGTCATGGCCCCAATGCCCAAAAAGATCAGTGATGGATAAATTTGCAGCTTGACGCCCTGGTACAGGTAGTAGAACAGGCCGCCGTTGGCATCGCCAATTGGCGCGTCCATCAAACCGTTGAGGGGCAGGTTCACCAGAAGCATGCCGAAGGCGATGGGAAGCAGCAGCAGAGGCTCGAACTGTTTGCCAATGGCGAGATAAATCAGCACGCAGGACAACAAAATCATGATGACAGACTTGATTGCAAACTCCGCATCTCCGCCAAAGAGGGCGTAGAAGCCGGAATCCTGCCAGATACCACTTAGCATCTCAAAAAACATAGTACAGAATCCTCCTCCCTTTTCCCCCTAGCGCAGGGTCAGCAGCAGGTCGTCGGTGTTGACCGAGGAGCCCTTGCTCACCACGATGTCGCCCACAGTGCCATCCTGGGGCGCCAATATCTCATTCTCCATTTTCATAGCCTCGATCAGCAGCAGAAGCTGGCCGGACTTGACCGCCATGCCGGGCTGCACCTTGATATCCAGAATGGTACCGGGCAGCGGGGCGTTGACAGGTGTGCCGGATACCGCTGTCGGCGCGGCAGCGGGTGCCGCCACAGGCGCGGGAGCCGCGGCCGGAGCCGCCACAACGGGTGCGGGTGCAGCCGCAACGGCAGCAGTAGACAGAATCTCCGCCTTGCCCTTCTCAACCTCGACCTCGTACCGGGTGCCGCTGATTTCCACGATGTATGTCATCTCAATCAAACCTTTCGTCTGTTGTTAAGTCAGAGATACGTTGGCACTAATCCTCTAATTTTCGGATTGCCTTGAACTCCAATTGTGAGAGCGGAATGCCGGACTGGTCGCTGACAATCGCCATGACCATTGCGGCGGTGGGCTCATCCACATTCCGGAGCGTCAGCGTGCCGGTATAGACAAGGCCCTCCTGGGGCAGCTCAGCCACAGAAGTGGTTGCGGGTGTGACAGTGGAAACGGCAACTGTCGCAGGGGCAGCATCAGCCGTTTTGCCCTGCTTGCGTGCCTGGACGGCGTTGTTGATGGGGATCACAACCGCCGACATCAGCCGCACCAGCAGCATGAGTGCACCCAGCAGGATAAAGACAAACAGCATGAGAAAGAGCGCGTTGATGACGCTCTCCCCCACTGTCAGTTCGGTAATTGGTACTTTTAACATCCTGGTCATCCTTTCACTCTTGCGCTATGCCATTTTGGTAATGGTGTAGCTGACGGTGCGGTTCTCCTTCTCCTCCCGGTTCTGGAAGAACTTCTCGGCTATTTGGGGGAAAGCGATGTAGGAGAGGACATCTTCGTCGTTCCTTGCCAGGCTGCCGATCTCCTTCTTTGCGGTGTCAAAGGCCGGGGAAAGGGTGTCGGCAAAGCGGCCTGTATAGGGCTTTTCGTCGCCCAGCACCTTCTTCTGCAGCGCGGGATCGACCTCGCCGGGGGCCTGGCCGTACTCGCCCGCCAGATAAGATTTGATCTCCTTTGAGACGTTCTTGTAGCGCTCGCCCGCCAGCACATTGTTGGCGGCCTGCACGCCCACCATCTGGCTCATGGGGGTGACCAGCGGCGGATAGCCCAGATCCTTGCGGACATTGGGCACCTCGGCGAGAACCTCCTCCAGCCGGTCGATGGAGTTCTGCGCCTTGAGCTGGGCGATGAGGTTGGAGAGCATTCCGCCCGGCACCTGGTAGTTGAGCGCGTCGGTCTCGGTTCCCATAACGAAGGGATCCATCAGGCCGCTCTCCACATACTTGGTCTTGAGAGGCTTGAAGAAGTTGTTGATTTTCTGGAGCACCTTGTCATCGAGAGTGGTCTCGTAGCCCAGCTGCTTGAGGGCGTAGTTCATGCTCTCGGTGGCGGGCTGAGACGTTCCGCCCGAGAAGGAGGAGATTGCGGTGTCGATGCCGCTGCATCCGGCCTCCACAGCCTTGGTGTAGGTGATGGGGCCGAGGCCGGTGGTGGAGTGGGTGTGCAGGAAAACCGGCAGGCTGGTGCTGTCCTTGAGGGCGCTCACCAGGTCGTAGGCTTCCTCGGGGCCCATGATACCCGCCATATCCTTGATGCAGAGGGAGTTGACGCCCATCTTCTCCAGGTCTTTGCCCATCTGGGCATACTTTTCCAGGTTGTGGATAGGGCTGGTGGTGTAGCAGATACAGCCCTGGGCGTGCTTGCCCTGCTTGAGGGTCTCATCCACAGCGGTCTCGATGTTGCGGAAGTCGTTGAGCGCATCAAATATGCGGAAGATATCCATCCCGTTTTGAGCGGCATGGGAGACAAACAGACGGACAGCATCATCGGCGTAGTGCTTGTAACCGAGGATATTCTGGCCGCGAAGCAGCATCTGAAGGGGTGTCTTTTTCACCTTTGCCTTGATTCTGCGCAGCCTCTCCCAGGGGTCTTCGTCCAGGTAACGGAGAGCGGAGTCGAAGGTTGCGCCTCCCCAGCATTCCAGGGAATAGTAGCCCGCCTGATCCAGCGTTTCGAGGATTCCCTCAAAATCGGAGAAGGGCATACGGGTTGCGATGAGGGACTGTTGAGCGTCCCGCAGCACGGTTTCGGTAAAGTTCACTTTCATGGATGGTTGCGCTCCTTTCCATTTTTGTGCATATTTATAGATAGAATAATTACAGACAATTTGACAGGCGATTTCGCGAAAAAAAGGGGGCGGAAGTGCATGCGCAAACACATAGTTTGGGCATGGCACTTCCCCCCCTGAAAGTACAATTACTTGAAAACAGGCCTGTAGACGTCGGCCTGTCCAACCGGCATAGAACGGAAAAGCCAATTTTCCGCCATTTTAATATTGTTATACTTGTGTTATTATAACGTGCCGCGCCACGAAAAGTCAATACTTACCCCCTCATTTTCGACAGATTATAACAATTTATCGCGAGAAGTTTGGCAAATATCATACAGTGGGGATTCCGACCGCCCTATCATTGACAATATCCCTCTTTTTTGCTACACTAATTCGATAGACAATCCCTTTTTCATGCGGTTTTTCGGCCTTTTCCAAGTCTTTTCAACGAGAGGAGCTCCCCCCTTGCAGATAGCACAGCTCTACGCTTCCCGCCGCCCCCTCCTGTCCTTCGAGGTCTTTCCGCCCAAGAAGGAGGCGGAGATGGAGAACATCGGCGATATTCTCGCGGCCCTGGCAAAGCTCTCCCCCGACTATATCAGCGTCACCTACGGCGCCGGGGGAAGCCCCCAGACAGTCACCCGCACCCGGGAGATTGCCGTGGCCATCCAGTCGCACGGCATTCCCGCCCTCTCCCACCTCACCTGTGTGGGGGCCGACCGGGACAAGATCAGGTCGGTTGTGGGCGCACTGCACGAATCCGGCGTGGAGAACATCCTGGCACTGCGGGGGGATATTCCGGCCAACCACCAGGGCCCGGTTTCCCGGGACTACCGCTACGCCTCGGAGCTGGTCGCCGAAATCAAAGGGCTGAACGGCTTCTGCGTGGGGGCCGCCTGCTACCCGGAGGGCCACATCGAGTGCGACATCCTCTCCCACAACTTTGACCACATGAAAGCGAAGGAAGCCGCCGGGGCGGATTTCTTCATCACCCAGCTTTTTTTCGACAATGACTACTTCTACCGCTTTGTGGAGCTTGCCCGCAGGGAGGGCATCGAATCCCCCATCTCGGCGGGGGTCATGCCCATCCTCAGCCGCAGCCAGGTGGAACGCATGATCTTCATGTGCGGCGTCTCCCTCCCCTCGGCCATCATCAAGCTGCTCCACCGCTACGGGGATAACCCCTCTGACCTGCGCAAGGCGGGCATTGAACACGCCGCCGCCCAGGGGGAATTCCTCCTTCGCCACGGCGTGGACGGCGTGCACCTCTACACCATGAACCAGCCGGACATTGCGGAGCAGGTTGTGCCGCGCCTCCGGGAAGCGCTGTGACTGCCCTTTCCCCCCGGGATTTGGATCGGAGCGAAATCCTCCGCTACCTGGGCTGGCGGGGCCAGGCACTGGACGAGCGGCTGGAAGCCCAACTGGAAGAAGTGATCGAGCTCATCTTTCAGAATGCCGACCCCCGCTGCCAGTGGCAAATCTACCCGATTACCGAAGCTCCCTACGGCATTTCCGTCCCCGGCACGGTGCTCACCCTGACGGGCGAAAGCATCCGGGAGCACCTTACAGGCGCCGAAAGCGCCGCCCTGCTGGCCTGTACGCTGGGGGCAGGCATGGAGCGCCTGCTCTCCACCCTCAGTCGCACCGCGGTGACCAAGGGGCTCATCGCGGACGCCGCCGCCACCGAATACCTGGAAAAGCTCTGCGACAAAGCAGAGGAGGAGATACGGGAAAAGGCGGCGCAGAGCGGGCTTGTCCCCAACTTCCGGTTCAGTCCCGGCTACGGCGACCTCCCGCTGGAGGTGCAGCCCGCGTTATTGGGGGCGCTGAATGCGGAGAAGCTGCTGGGCATCACCTGCACCGAGCGTCTGCTGATGATACCGCGCAAATCGGTGACAGCAGTGATCGGGCTGTTTGCCGGTGGGGCAAGGCACGAGAAGAAGCCGTCCTGCGAACAATGCAATCTCAAAGAAACCTGTAGCTATAGAAGGAAAGGGTTGAGCTGTGGCGATGGATATCAAGAAGCTGACCGGTGAGGGCATCCTGCTGTTTGACGGCGGCCTGGGCACCATGCTCCAGGCCCGGGGTCTCCCGGTAGGCGAGCTGCCCGAGCTGTACAATATGACCCACGGCGACGTTGTGGCCGGGGTGCACAAGGAATACGCCGAGGCCGGCTCTCAAGTCGTCTCCTCCAACACCTTCCAGTCCAGCGAGCTCAAACTCACCGGGGAATATTCGGTGGAGGATGTCGTCGATGCCGGAGTCCGGCTGGCGCGCCGCTCCGGCGCTCCCTATGTGGCCCTGGATGTAGGCCCTCTGGGCCAGCTGATGGATCCCATGGGCCCCCTCACCTTTGACCGGGCCTACGAGCTGTTCCGCCGCCAGATGGTGCAGGGGGAGAAATCCGGCGCTGACTGCATCCTGCTGGAGACTTTCTCTGACCTGCTGGAGGTCAAAGCCGCCATCCTCGCCGCAAAGGAGAACACCTCCCTGCCTGTCCTCTGCTCTATGAGCTACCAGGCGGACGGGCGCACCTTCATGGGCTGCGACCCCCTCACTACCACCCTCACCATTCAGGGGCTGGGTGTGGACGCCCTGGGGGTGAACTGCTCTCTGGGCCCCAAGGAGCTCCTGCCCATCGTCGACCGAATCCTCCGCTACAGCAGGCTGCCGGTGCTGGTGCAGGCCAACGCGGGGCTGCCCGAAATCGTGGACGGCGAGACTGTCTACAACATCACCCCGGAGGAATTCTGCGCCCATGTGGGGCAGATGCTGGATTTGGGCGTATCCATGGTGGGCGGCTGCTGCGGCACGACGCCGGAGTTCATCCGCCAGCTGGCGGCGCTGACCAAGGACAGAAAGCCCGTGCCGGTGATTCCAAAGCGGGTCACAGCCGTCACCTCCTCCACCAAGGCTGTGGTGCTGGACAGGGGCGTGTCGGTCATCGGCGAGCGCATCAACCCCACCGGCAAGAAGAAGCTTAAGGCCGCCCTGCGGGAAAATGACCTGGACTACATCATCGGCGAGGCCATCGACCAGGGCGATGCCGGGGCCGACCTGTTGGACGTCAACGTGGGTCTGCCCGAGCTAGACGAGCCCGCCATGATGCGGGCGGTGGTCAAGGAGATACAGAGCGTCTCCTCCCTGCCGCTGCAAATCGACAGCTCCGACCCCGCCGCCATCGAGGCGGGGGTGCGCTGCTACAACGGCAAGCCCCTCATCAACTCCGCCAACGGCAAGCAGGAGAGCATGGAGGCAGTCTTCCCCATCGCCAAAAAGTACGGCGCTGCCGTTGTCTGCCTCACGTTGGATGAAGACGGCATTCCTCCCACCGCCGAGGGCCGCTTTGCCATCGCGGAAAAACTGCTGGAAACCGCCCTCTCCTACGGCATCCCCCGAGAGGATGTCCTCATCGACTGCCTTGTGCTCACCGCTTCCGCCCAGCAGAAGCAGGTGCTGGAGACTCTGCGCGCCATCCAGCTGGTCAAGAGCCGCCTCGGCCTCAAAACTGTGCTGGGGGTGAGCAATGTCTCCTTCGGGCTGCCCGCCAGAGAGGCGCTCAACGCCACCTTTTTGGCCGCCGCCTTCGGGGCGGGCCTGGATGCGCCCATCCTCAACCCGCTGTCCGAGGCCTACATGCGCACTGTCTCCGCCTTCCGGGTGCTGAACAGTCAGGACAGGGACGCAGCGCAATATATTGAGAATTACGGCGGAGATACTGTCCCCACAGCAAAGGCCGCTTCCACCGACGATCTGCGCACGATCATTCTTCAGGGCCGCCGGGAGGAAGCCGCCCCCAAGGTGGAGGAGCTGCTGGCCTCCGGGCTCGCCCCCCTCGACATCGTGAACGGCTACTTTGTCCCCGCGCTGGACGAGGTCGGTGCAGGCTACGAGTCCGGCCGCCTGTTCCTCCCCCAGCTCATGCAGTCGGCGGAGGCCGTGAAGTCAGGCTTCACCGTGCTCAAGGAGCGGATGGAGGCCTCCGGCTCCGCCGCCCAGGACAAGGGCGCCATCCTGCTGGCCACCGTTCAGGGGGACATTCACGACATCGGCAAAAACATTGTCAAGATGATATTGGAAAACTATGGCTACCGCATTGTCGACCTGGGCAAGGATGTCCCCGTCGAGGAGGTGGTGGAGACCATCCGCAGCCAGAACATCAAGCTGGCGGGCCTCAGCGCCCTGATGACCACCACCGTCAAGAGCATGCAGGAGACCATCGCTGCCGTCCGGGAGGCAGGCCTTGCCTGCACCTTCTGGGTGGGCGGCGCGGTGCTCAACGAGGAATACGCCCAGCTTGTCGGCGCGGATTTCTACGCCAGGGACGCCATGGAAAGCGTCGCCATCGCCAACCGCTTCTTCGGCCACGAAAAACAATAAATGTCATCTGTTTCTTTCCAGCTTCGCATCCGCGAGGCTGGAATTTTTTCACCACATATGCTATTCTTTGTTTTGCAAACAGTTCCTCCCAACTATTTCCGGAAAGGCGGATCGGCCAAATGGCGGCAACCACCCCCACAATGGAAAATCCCAAAAAGAAGCCGGGGCTTGTCTCCCGGATTCTCATGCTGCTGGTTCTGGCGGCCTGGGTTGCGGCTGTTGTATTCACGGTATCCTACGTGATCGGCCAGCGGCAGGTGAGCAACTTCGCCTCCCAGTCGGAGCGCCTGGATTACTACAACCAGCTCGCCGCCGACCTTGAAGCCAACACCCAGCTGCCCGCCGGTTGGGCGATCTCCAACGTGAGCATTGTGGAGGGCAGCTACTCCGGCTTTGATATCAACTATCACCTCACCAACAACTCGAACACCGCGGCGGAATCCTTCTCCTTCTACGCTGTTCTGCGCAACCGCGGCGGCTCACAGGTGGCCAGCGGCTCCAACTATATGGATTACATCGGGCAGGATGTCACCCTTCTCAACGACATTCACATCCGCGAGGAACTGAAAAAGGGATTTACACTGGAACTCAACGACTTTAAGGTCACCTCCGCCAAAGAGAGCACCTGGCGGGAAGCCCTGGAAATTGTGGAGCCCCTGGCCCGCCACGGTGCACTGGATGACTCCGCCACTGTGGAGTGCGTGCTGGAAAACACACTGGAGGAATCCGCCGCCCTCACAGTCTATGTCTCGGGCTTTAACAGCGAGGGAATCCAGGTGAAACAGGAATCTGTCAGACTCGACAACCTGATGCCGGGAGAGCGTTACCGCCTCACTGTGCGGCCCGACCGCTACGGCACGGAGGAGGAACGGTCGGTGCGCTGGGAGCTCAGCTATGCAAAGCTGACCGCCTCCGAATGGTCCAAGCCGTCCTACAACAACGGCGCGAAACTGGTTGAAGTGGTGGATATGGGCTTTAGCAAGGACAATTACGGCAACATCAACTACTCCACCACGAAGCTGGAAGGGCAGTTGCGCAATGTGAGCGGCGAGAGCATTCGCTCCGTGTATCTTATTTTCGGCCTCTACGACAAGGATGGGGTAAAGATCGACAGCCCCTCCACCTACATTTCCAACTTCAAGGCGGGAGAAACGACGGATTTCAGCCTCTACCTCTACCGGGCCGCCATCGATGAAAACACCACCTGGAAGCTGGAGGGCATTCATGTCAGCTGAAAAAAAGAAATCTCTGAAAGCGCGCCGTCTCATCGCCGTATTGATCTTTCTGCTCATCATCGCCGGGCTGCTGGCTGCGTGGGTCGTCTGGTACCTCAATCTCATTCCCCAGCGGCCCTACACCGCTGAGGAATTGGGCATTGCCGTTCTCACCAGCCCCCTTGATGCGGACGAAGACGGTGTGGACGACTACACCGACATCATGCTGGGCGCCCGTGTGGACGCGGAAAACGCCCCCCGCTATGACGACAGCTACCACGAGGGCGGCTATCCCCCCGACGACGTCGGCGTCTGCACCGATGTGGTGTGGAGGGCCTTCCGCCACGCGGGCTACGACCTCAAGGCACTGGTGGACTACGACATCGCACAGAATCCGGAGCTGTATCCCGGCTTGGACAACGGCACGCCCGACCCCAACATCGACTTTCGCCGGGTGCGCAACCTGCGGGTATTCTTCGACCGTCACGCCATCGTCCTCACCCTGGACTTTGACAACCCCGAGGACTGGCAGGCCGGGGATATCGTCACCTTCGGGGGAGACAGCGCCCATATCGCGATTCTCTCCGACCTGCGCAACAAGGACGGCTACCCCTGGCTCATCCATAACGGCGGGCAGCCCAACCGGGAGGAAAACTCCCTGCTCAAGCTGGCCATGACCCGGGGCATTACAGGCCACTACCGCTGGGAAGGCGGCTTTGCATTGCCGGAGAGCGACCAGCTCACATTGGAGATCGTGCAAAAGCTGGCCCAAAAGGGAAGCGAGCTGAACTGGAAGGATTTCGAGGGGTATCCCTGCATGGATGTCGGTTCCGGGATGTCTATCCTCTCCTACCCTATCGACGAACGGTACCACCTGTGGATCGGCGGGTTTGGCCCTGCGGACGACCCCATGTACATCTATCTTGTCGATGGGCCGGGCGACAGGCAAATCGATATTCGCTTCGAGGATGTCCCGACATTTTTATCTGAATCACAATAAAAGAAGGAGCATCCCGCGGGATGCTCCTTCTTTTATTGATTTGCACCTTCGATTTCGTCGTGGACAATCTCCAGGTCGGGGCGGTGCCGCTTTGTCATCTGATGGCGCGCCTTGCGGTTCGCCACGCTGTCCAGCACAACCGCGAGGTCATATCCTTCCGGATAGAGCTCGGCCGCGGCCACCTTGAGCTTGATGCGCCGATGATTGATCAGCTTTTTCTTGCCCTTCACCTGCACGCCGATGTTGCCGTCCCTGTCGGTCGTGCCGAAAACAATGCCGACCTCCTTTTCGGGATAGACCGTGACACTGTCTCCCACCTGGAACTTCGCGGCGTGAACGGGTGCCGTCTTCGGCTCCTGCCGCCGCTTGATCTGAGGTGTGTCAAACGCTTTTTTCGGTGTCTCCCCTTCTTCGGGAATGCCCTCGGGATCGAAGGCCATATCGGAAGTGGAGACGGCCCGATCCGTGCGATAGGCCTCATCGTAAGCCCGCTTCAGAATGTGGCCGGGTAGCCCCAGCCGCTGGGCGATATACAAAGCGCAGCTCTCCCCTGTTCTGCCCAGCTCCAGGCGGTAGAGGGGCGAGAGCGTCTCCCGGTCGAAGGCCATGCGGGCGCTGACCACGTTTTCGGTGGATTCAGCGTACTCCTTCACCTGGGGGTAGTGGGTGGTAACCAGGAAAAGGCAACCGATGCGCCGCAGCTCCTCCAGCACCGCCACCGCAATGCCCATGCCCTCGGCGGGGTCGGTGCCCGAGCCCAGCTCGTCCAGTATCACAAGGCTCTCCTGCCCCGTGTGAGACAGAATGCCGATGATGTTGGTGATGTGGCCCGAGAAGGTGGAGAGGTTCTGGGAGATGCTCTGGCCGTCGCCGATGTCGCAGAAATAGCCGCCGTGCATGCAAAGGCTACTGTCCTGCGCGGCGGGGATGTGCAGGCCGCTCTGGGCCATCATGGAGAGTAGGCCCACCGTTTTGAGCGCCACCGTCTTGCCGCCGGTGTTGGGGCCGGTGATGACCACGCCCCTGGTGTCGCCGCCGAACTCAATGTTCAGCGGCACGCAGGCCGCCCTGTCCAGCAGGGGGTGCCGTGCGCCGTGGAGGAATATATGCCTGTCCGTCGTCAATGCGGGGCAGACAGCATCCATCTCAGAGCTGAGCTTCGCCTTTGCAAAGACAAAATCCAGCTCCTCCATGGCCTCCATGTTGATCTTGATCATGGGGCTATGTTCAGCCACCTGGGCGGTCAGATCGTAGAGCACCCGGCGAATTTCGCTGTCCTCCTCCACCTCCAGCCCCGCGATGGCGGACTGCAACTTGGCGACAGAGTCCGGCTCCATGAAGCAGGTGCCGCCGGAGCCGGAGATCTCCACCACAGAGCCCGCAAACTGGCTGCGAAACTCCCGCTTGACCGGCAGGACATAGCGGCCGTTCTTCTTGGCCACATAGCCGTCGGAAAACCAGTTTTTGCGGCTCTGTAGGATGCTGTTCAGCTTCTCCTTCACCCCGGCCTGGGCCTGATCGATCTTGCGGCGGATGTCCCGCAGCTTGGGGGATGCATCGCTGTCCACCTGGTCGCCCCGAATGCAGCGCTCAATCTCCTCCCGGAGGGCGCGCAAGTCCTGGACACTCCCGCCGTAGAATGCGATGCGATCGTCCACTGTCTCCGCCTTTTCCAGGTACATCTGCATCCGGCGGCAGGAGAGGGCGAACTGGGCCACGCTGTGCAGCTGCTCCGGGAGCAGCATGGCATCCACCTTGCAGAGCTCCAGCACCTTCTCCATCTCCTTCATGAGGGGGAGAGGGGGACTGCCCTGGGAGTCGAAGATTTTCCGGGCAGAGGTCGTGTCCCGCAGGCGGTTCAGGCACTCCGACTCGCTGAGACCCGGTTCCAGCGCCGCTATTCTTGCTCTGGCCTGCTCGGACAGTGCGTGCTCGGCCAGCTTTTCCTTGATGATATTGAATTCAAGTGTTGTTTCTGAATGATGCTGTTGGTTCAATTGTGACAAATCCTTTCAAAATAAAAGCCCGTGGAAGCTTCGCCATGTTTCGATGAAACGGCAGAGAGCTCCCACGGGCCTGGGCCAATTGCGCGCGAGGGCGCAAAAAAAGCGCAGCCTTCGCCGCGCCGCACTGTTCAGAGACAGAACGTCGGCCGGAGCTATCTGTAATGGCATCAATACAGACGGTAATGCAAAGCACACAGCCTTCGCTGTGGTGACCGTCCTTCGGTTCGCTACTGGCGAACCGACTCCATTTCAGATAATACCGACACAAACGTACCTCATTTTTCCAGAGAATGATCTCTATATTTCCTGCAAAGTATAACAAGGCCCTTTAATTTTGTCAAGCAGACCCGTTGCGCCCCCTTGGGGAAAATGGTACACTGAACCCGAAATGTTGATTATAGGTGAGGCGCTGTTCAAACTCCCGATACTCAACTCAAGTTCTTTCCCTTACAAAATATGACGCGTTATTTCACTGAACGGCTCACAATGCGGTAACTATTGCGCCGGAATTTCCGGCCTGAAAGGAATGATTGTATCATGTCAGACTGGAGAGGCAAACAGAATCTGGACTTTTTCCGAAAGGGGCTGCTGCACGGCGCGGACTACAACCCCGATCAATGGCTGGACAGGCCGGACATCCTTGAGGAGGACATCCGCCTTATGAAGCTGGCTAAGGCCACCTGCATGTCGGTGGGCATCTTCGCCTGGGCGACGCTGGAGCCCGAGGAGGGCGTCTACCGCATGGAGTGGCTGCGGGGCATCGTCGACAAGCTCTACGAAAACGGCATCTACACCTTTCTCGCCACCCCCACCGGCGCTCGCCCCGCCTGGATGGCCCACAAATACCCCGAAGTGCTCCGCGTTGCCGACAACGGCGTGCGGAACCTCATGGGTGGCCGCCACAACCACTGCTACTCCTCCCCCGTCTACCGGGAAAAGATGCGCCTCATGAACACCAAGCTGGCCGAGGAATTCGCGGGGCACCCCGGCGTGGTGCTGTGGCACCTCTCCAACGAGTACAGCGGCACCTGCTACTGCCCTATCTGCCAGGAAAACTTCCGGGGATGGCTCCAAGACCGCTACGGCAGCCTGGAGGCACTCAACAAGGCTTGGTGGAACACCTTCTGGAGCCACACCTACACCGACTGGAGCCAAGTGGAACCACCTATGCGGAACGGCGAGCGGAATGTCCACGGCCTCAACCTGGACTGGCGGCGCTTCACCAACCACATGACCATCGACTTTATAAAAGCCGAAACCGCCGCACTGCGGGCCGCGGGCTCTGCTCTGCCCACCACCGCCAACCTGATGAGCTTCTGCTACGACGTGGACTACTTCAAATTCGGCGATGCAATCGACATTGTCTCCTGGGACAGCTACCCTGCCTGGCACGGCCAGAAGAAGGACAACGAGGAGATTGCTGTCAGCGCGGCGCTGGCCCATGACCTGATGCGCGGCGTCAAACGGGAGCCCTTCCTCCTCATGGAGAGCACTCCCAGCGTCGTCAACTGGCAGCCCGTAAATATGCTCAAGCGCCCGGGGATGCACATGCTTTCCTCCCTGCAGGCGGTTGCCCACGGCGCGAATTCCGTCCAGTACTTCCAATGGCGGAAGAGCCGGGGCAGCAGCGAGAAATTCCACGGCGCAGTGGTGGATCACTACGGCAAGGAGGACACCCGCGTCTTTGGAGACGTGAAGGAGCTTGGCGAGCGGTTGGAAAAGCTCTCCTTCCTGGCGGACACCGAAATCAAGCCGGAGGTCTGCCTGCTCTTTGACTGGGAGAACCGCTGGGCCCTGGACGACGCCTGGGCAGGCCGCAGAAACGCGATGAACTATGTGGAGACCCTTCGCTCCCACTACCGTGCCTTCTGGGAGAGGGGCATCCCCGTGGATATTCAGGATATGGACAGTGACCTCGCTGGCTACAAGCTCATTGTCGCCCCCATGCTCTACCTCTACCGGGGCGGCATTCAGGACAAGCTGCGTCGCTTTGTGGAGCAGGGCGGCACTCTGGTAGGCACCTATTGGAGCGGCCAGGTGGATGAAAGCGACCTCTGCTTCCTGGGCGGCACCCCGGGCGGCGGCATGATGGATGTGTTCGGCCTGCGCAGCGAGGAGATCGACGCTTTGGAGGACGGCCGTGAAAACTTCATGCAGTGGGAGGGCAAACGCTATGCCCTGAAAGAGCTCTGCGAGCTGGTCAAGCCCTCTTCCGCCCGTATTCTCTCCCTCTACGGCGAAGACTTCTACGCCGGAATGCCCGCACTCACCTGCAACGAATTCGGCGCCGGAAAAGCCTATTACCTTTGCGCCCGGGCAGAGGATTCCTTCTACAGTGACTTCTACGGTCAGCTCGCGAATGACCTGATGCTGGAGCGGGCGCTGGACGCAGACCTCCCCTTCGGCGTAACCGCCGGACTGCGGCTGGGCGTGACGGAGCGCTACCGCATTGTGCAGAACTACAACAATGCGCCCATCGCCTTCGCCCTGAACACGCCCCTCACCGACGCGGAGACAGAGGAAAAGGTGGACAAGCTGGAGCTACCCGCCTACGGCGTTCGTATACTGAAAGATTAGTCTTATGGTAAAAAAAGAGAGCTACTACCAGCGGGTCTACAGGATTGTGGCAAAGATTCCGGCGGGGTCGGTGGCGACATACGGGCAGGTTGCGCTGCTCACGGGCAGCCCCCTCGCCGCCCGCCAGGTGGGTTATGCCATGAGCGGCGTGACTGACCGCGGTCTGCCTTGCCACAGAGTGGTCAACCGTTTGGGCGAGATGGCCCCCTCCCACGCATTTGGCGGCCAGGAGGTTCAGAGGGCCATGCTGGAGGCGGAGGGGATCACCTTTTTGCCCGACGGCCACATCGACCTGAAAACGCACCTTTGGAAGCCGCAGACGGATGACGACGGCAACATCGTCGGATAGACAAAGGAATGATCAAAAAATGAAGAAAATCTCATACCAGCGGGAGATTCCCGAGAAGTACAGCGCCGACATCTGTATCGTAGGCGGAGGGCCCGCAGGGGTCACGGCGGCGGTTGCCGCCGCCCGTCAGGGCTGCAAAGTCTTTCTGGCCGAGGGCGCAGGCTGCTTCGGCGGCGCGGCTGTCACCGCACTGGTTCCCGCATTCATGCCCTTTGACAACGGCAAGGATTTTCTCGCCGGAGGACTCGGTCGTGAAATCTACGATCGGTGTGAAAAGACCGTCTTTCCCCCGGGCGGCGGCATGGGCATCCATCCGGAGAAGTACAAGCGCCTTATGGACAGCCTTGTCTGCGGGGAGGAGAACATCACCTTTTCCTTTTTCACCAGCCTCATCGGGGTTGAGCAGGAGGACGACCGGGTAAGCCACTGTATTTTCGCGGCCAAGAGCGGCCTGTTCGCGGTGTCGGCCAAGGTGTTTATCGACTGCACCGGCGACGGCGACCTCTGCGCCTGGGCGGGAGCGCCCTTTGAGCTTGGTGATTCCTCCGGGCCTCCCATGCCCGCGACACTCTGCTCCGTCTGGGGAGACATTGACTGGAACGACAAGTCCTTCTCCGACGACGAAAAGCTGGAGCAGGCCATCGCCGACGGCGTCTTCACCCAGGAGGATCGGCACCTCCCCGGCATGTGGCGCACAGGGGAGCACCAGGGCGGCGGCAACATCGGCCACAGTTTCGGCGTGGACGCCACCGACGAGGTTTCCCTCACCCAGGCGATGCTCGCCGGACGCAGGATTCTGCCCGAATACGAGCGCTACTACCGGAAGTACCTGGGCCGGGGCTACCGGAACACCAGTCTGGCGGTCACGGGCTCCCAACTGGGCATCCGCGCCTCCCGCAGAATACAGGGAGATTATGTCATGACCGGAGAGGACTTTCACAGCCGTGCCCGCTTTGCGGACGAGATCGGCGTTTTCTCCTATCCGGTGGACATCCACATTGCCAATCCCAGCAAGGAGGCATATGAGGAGTACCACCGCAAATTTGTCTCCATGCGCTACGGCCCCGGGGAATTCTATGGCATCCCCTACCGATCACTCCTGCCCAAGGGGCTAGAGAATGTGCTGGTGGCGGGGCGGTGCATCAGCACCGACAAGCTCATGCAGTCGTCAGTGCGGGTGATGCCTGGCTGCTTCATCACCGGCCAGGCTGCCGGTGTGGGTGCTGCGGTTGCGGTGCGGAGCGGCACTGACCCCGGGCAGGCGAATATTGGTGAAATCCGCTCTGTGCTGGGTAAAATGGGAGCCTTCCTGCCCGGTTGATTCGACCAACAGAAAAGCCCTGTCTCAAACGGCAATCGCTTGAGACAGGGCTTTATCGTTTATTTAAGCTTCCCGCAGGCGCTCCAGCGCAGTGTTTCCGGCAAGAAGCCGGAACTGGGCGTCCGCCATCTCCTCCGGGGAAAGGGAGAATCCGCCCCTCACCCACCAGGCAATTGTTCCCGCGATGCCGTGGGTGTAGAAGCTGGCGGTCAACTCCCGCAGCGCATCCGATGTGTCCGCGGGCAGCATGGCGCGGAACCGCTCACCGAAGAAGCTCTCCAGCATTTCCAGCAGCTCCCGCTCCGGCTCCCCGCCAAAAAGGTTACGGAAAATCCTCGAATTATCCTTTATGTGGTGCAGAACCGACGCAAAGCAGCTGAGAGGGCTCTTTTCCGCACAGTCCGCCTCCATCTGCTCCCGAAAAACACCGAGGCTGAAGCGGAGCAGATCGTACTTGTCCTGAAAATGGGCATAGAAGGTGGAGCGGCTCACAAGCGCCTCCTGGCAGATGTCGCCCACTGAAATTTTTTGAAAATCCTGCCTGGACAGCAGTGCCATGAGCGCGGAGGTGAGTGCCCGCTGCGTTTTGGTCACCCGGATATCCTGCCTGGTTTCCGACATATGCACTGTCATACTCCTTCCCTGCTTTTCTGCTCTTATTCTATCCGTTTTGCGGTGCGGATTCAATGACAGTTCATAGCCAAATAGTTGACAAAACGTTAATTATGTCCGTTAACCTACAATTTCGACAGATTGCAGGTTGTTTTCCCCCTGCTGCTGTCCTACAATGAAGTTGCACAGAATGCAAATTCACACTGGAAGGAATATCCGGCGATGCAAAAGGAAGACAGATACTTGGAGCAGGAGGCCCTGGAGCGCCAAGTGATAATGTTGGAGAGGCAGCTGCGAGAGCACTACCGCAAAGTGGGTATGAAGCTGCTGGAACTGGCGGAGACCGAGGGCCGGGAAGCCGGCCGCCTTGTGGACGAGATCGTCCTCGCCAAGCAGAAGCTGGCCCGGCTGCGGGGGCTGCGCCGCTGCGAGCACTGCGGCGTGCTGGGCGAGTCGGACTCCCGCTACTGCCGGGCCTGCGGAAACGAGCTGGGGGAATCGTCCGATCTACCCCTCCCCACCGACTGTGAGGACAGAATCCGGCGAATCAAATAAACCGGCTTTCACCCCCGTTCAGCGGACAATCGAATCGCTCTTTTGAAAGGAAACACCAAACTATGGACAATAACGATCACAAAAACGAAAAATACAGCTCCGACCAGAACAACTCCGGAGGGCCGGGCCTGCCGCCGGGCGGAAACGGCAACAACCAGAACGGCCCAAACGCTCCCCCACGGCGGGGCCCCAACTTTCTGGGCGTCATCATCGCCATATTTGTTATCACGGTGGTCATGAACCTGCTGTTCAGCAGCCTGACAAGCCGCAACCAGATGTCTGTCCCCTACAGCAGCTTTTTAGAGCTTGTCGATGCCGGACAGGTGTCCACTGTCCAGGTGGAGACCGAGCAGATCACCTTCAAGCTCAAGGAGGACGCCAGCACCGACACCGTCAACGGCATCCTCTTCCCCGAGCCCAAGGAAGATAGCATCTTCTGGTCGATGCCCGAGGAGCCCCAGAAGGAAATTTATTACACCGGAAACATGCAGGATGACGGCCTGATTCCCCGCCTCGAGGCTCAGGGCATCACCTTCACCACTGCGCCCGTCACCCAGAATTCCCCCATCCTCTCCTTCATCACCAGCTGGATTCTGCCCTTCCTGCTCATTTACGGCATCTACTTCCTCCTCATGCGCTGGCTGACCAAAAAGATGAGCAGCGGCGAAGGAGGCGGCGGTCTCTTCGGCGGCGGCATGATGGGCAGCGTCGGCAAATCCAAGGCAAAAGTGTACGACGTGGAGACCAGCACCGGCATCACTTTCGCCGATGTGGCGGGCCAGGACGAGGCCAAGGAGAGTCTTGTTGAAATGGTGGACTACCTCCACAACCCAGGCAAGTACCAGGCTATCGGTGCAAAGCAGCCCCGTGGCGCGCTGCTGGTGGGCCCTCCCGGCACCGGTAAGACATTGCTGGCAAAGGCCGTGGCGGGAGAGGCCAAGGTGCCCTTCTACTCCCTCTCCGGCTCGGAGTTTGTAGAGATGTTCGTCGGCGTGGGCGCCAGCCGTGTCCGCGACCTGTTTGAGCAGGCCAACAAGAACGCCCCCTGCATCATCTTCATCGACGAGATCGACGCCATCGGCAAAAAGCGGGACAACCAGTTGGGTGGAAACGACGAGCGGGAGCAGACTCTCAACCAGCTGCTGGCCGAAATGGACGGCTTCGACTCCTCCAAGGGCATTGTGGTGCTGGCAGCCACCAACCGCCCCGAAATCCTCGACCAGGCACTGCTGCGCCCCGGCCGCTTTGACCGCCGCGTCATCGTGGACAAGCCCGACCTGCCCGGCCGCGAGGCGATTCTCGCCGTTCATGCCAAAAAGGTCATGATGGGCGACGACGTCGATCTGCACGCCATGGCCCTTGCCACCAGCGGCGCCACCGGCGCAGACCTTGCCAACATGATCAACGAGGCGGCTCTCCGGGCTGTTAAGATGGGCCGGGACAAGGTGCTTCAGGAAGACCTGATGGAGTCCGTCGAGGTGGTCATTGCGGGCAAAGAGAAGAAAGACCGCGTGCTCAACCCCAAGGAGCGGAAGATCGTCTCTTACCACGAGGTGGGCCACGCCCTTGTCACAGCGCTGCAGAAAAATGCCCAGCCCGTGCAGAAAATCACCATTGTCCCCCGCACCATGGGCTCTCTCGGCTACACCATGAACGTGCCCGAGGAGGAGCGCTACCTCATGACCAAGCCCGAGCTGCTGGCGGAGATCACCACCCTGCTGGGCGGCCGCGCGGCGGAGGAGGTCGTCTTTGGCGAGATATCCACCGGCGCCTCCAACGACATCGAGCGGGCCACCAAGATTGCCCGCAGCATGGTCGCCCAGTACGGCATGAGCGACACCTTCGGCCCCATGGGCCTGGAGAGCGCCGAAACCCAGTATATGGATGGCCGCAATGTGCAGAACTGCTCGGCTGAAACCGGCACCGAAATCGACCGGGAGGTCAGAGAAATTCTGGCAAACTGCCAAAAGGACGCCATCTCCCTTTTGGAGCAGCACAGAGAAGCTCTCAACCGCATTTCGGAGGATTTGAACGAAAAGGAAAACATCACGGGCGAGCGCTTTATGGAGCTGCTCCGCGAGGTGGAGGGGCCCCTTCCTTCCACGGATTCCGACAACCAGTAAGAATAAAGAAAGAGCGATCCGGCAACCGGATCGCTCTTTCTTTATTTGTGCGCCAGCAGTATGGATGCGCTCTCCCACCCGCGGCCCATCTCCACCCGGGAAAAGCCCGCTTTCTCCAGCATCTCCTTTTCCGCCTCCGCGGTGAAGGGAATGTCCTGGTGGTAGGCCCCCATAGCTGTGTCTCTGGCGGTCATCTTCCGCTGTTCCTCCAGCAGCTCCCGCTGGATTTCGGCGGTGGGAACGGTATAATCCCCGTACACAAAGAGGCCGCCCGGCTGGAGTGCCGCGTAGGTTTTGCGATAGAGGGCCAGCTTGTCCGCCTCCACAAAGTGGTGGAGGGAGTAGGTGGAGAGGATGTGGTCATACCCCTCCGGCTCCAGCGGCACCTCCAGGTAGGAGCCGCAAACCGTGCAGAGGCTTTTCCCCGAAAACTTCTCCCGCAGCTTTTCCAGCATGCCGGGCGACAGGTCGATCCCCGTCACCTCCATATCCGGAAAGCGCCGGAACAGGCCCTCCAGCTCCAAGCCGGTGCCGACGCCAAGATCGAGCAGTCGTTTCACCTTTCGCCCGGCAAAACAGGCTGTGATCTCCCTGTAGAATTCCTCCAGCTGAAGCTCGTCCAGCATGTGGCTGTCGTAGGTGTCCGCCCGTATGTTAAAAAACTCGTCCATTTTTTCAAGTGGCATTGCGTATCTTCCTTTTTATGGCTTGGCCCAAAAGGTACTCACTGCATAGGGCCGAAAGCCGATACTGTAGTAAAATAGCTGAGAGGAACCCACGAAGGCGCGTTTTGCCCCAAGAGCTCCGCAGCGGCGAACGCCCTCCAGCACCGCCGCCTTGCCCAGCCCCATTTTGCGGTAGGCGGGGTCGGTGGCAACCGGCTCCACCAGCGCGCTGGGAGAGGCTGCATCCTGCCACATGCCGCAATAGGAGACGAAATCGCCATTCGGCGCCTTCACCGCAATCTTGATGCTGCGGTTGAGGTTGGGACGATTCCACTCACGCTCGTAAACGGGCTGGTGCTCAGACGGAAATTGGAAGGGCCCCTCCCCGTTGGCCTCGTGGTTGAAACCCTTCCACAACACCTGGCCGTACTTGTAAAAGTCCAGCTCCTCCTCCATACTGACGACGGAAAAGCCCTCGGGCAGGCTATAGGTTATCTTGGAAAGGTCGTCGATGGGATAAACCGCATCAAACTCCCGGTCATCCGTGGCCCGGTAGCCCGCGGCTGTCGCAGCCTCCTGGAGGGCCTCATCCCTGTCGGGGACAAGCACCGCGAATTCCCCGTCTTTTCCCAGGTTTTTCGCTGCATAATCCAGCATCTCGGGGTAGAGGTCTTCCGCCCCCGGCAGGGTCAACAGGTAGGCCTTGCCCAATCCAGTGTCGTAGGTGGCTAAAGCCACCATTTCCCCGTCGCGCTCCCACATACCGATGCGGGAAAGCCCCTCCTCCTCCAAATAGGAGTGGGTGGCCATCCAGTCCCAGCGGCCAAAGGCGTAATTGCTGCTGTCCCGCTCGATCAGGAAGTTCCGAATGATATCGTAGTCGCCCGCAAGCGGCCACTGGTGGCGGTAGGTGCGA
This sequence comes from Oscillospiraceae bacterium, assembly GCA_047973265.1. GTDB lineage: Bacteria > Bacillota > Clostridia > Oscillospirales > Ruminococcaceae > WRAV01. The sequence continues at coordinate 9,248 of JBKEBS010000101.1, read as the reverse complement.
AAAGTTGTTTTCATAAATATCTATTCCTTTCACAATTAAAAAATCCCTTTTCCGTTGCCGGAAAAGGGATCGCACCACAAGTAAGCCGGCCAAATCATCAGATTTGACCTTCATAGCTGCAGGTGTTTCCATATCCCAATCCGACAACGAACAAGCCCACAAAATAGGCATTCGTATGCAAAGACTGGTTATCGAATCACCTTGCAACCTCCTCGCTTCAATATGGGATCAGTATACTTATTGCCAGGGCTATTGTCAACAGCGGTCAGATGAGCCCCAACCCCCGCAGCAACCATATTCCTCCCGCCAGGGTGAAGGCAGAGAAGAAGGTTGTGACAATAAGGATGTTGGCCGCGAGGGGCGCATCCGCGCCCAGCTGCACCGCCATGGGATAAGAGGACACCGCCACCGGCGCGCCGAAGGCGATAAACACCACCAGAAGCTCGGCGGAGCGGAAGCCCAGCAGGTAAGCGATGGTCACCATCACGGCGGGGGCAATGAGCAGCTTGATGGCGGAGGCGTACAGCGTCGGCTTCAGCCGTGCAGTGGCGGCTTTCAGATTGAAGATGCCGCCGATGGACAGCAAACCCAGAGGAGTTGCCGTGGCCGAGATATACCCGGCGGTGGTGTCCAGCACATAGGGCAACTTCCAGCCCAGGGCGCTGACGCAGAGCCCCAAGGCAATGCCGATGATCAGCGGGTTGGTGACGATGCCCTTCACCAGCTTCTTTACGTTGGCCCCATCGGTGTCCTTCCCCCTTGCCAGCATCACCACGACGGAAAGCGCGTTGTAAGCGGGAATGATGATAGCGGCTGTCACTGTCGCAGGGGCAATCGCGGCGTCCCCCAGCACAGCCACGGCCAGCGGCACACCCAGCAGGGCGTAATTGCCCCGAAAGCCGCCCTGCACAAGACAGGAAATCATGGAGCGCTTCTTCCGCCAGAGCAGTTCTGTCACCGTCCAAATGACGGCAAAGTTGGCCAGCGTAGCGATCAGGCAAAACAACAGGAAGCTGCCGCTCACCTCCACCGACCAGTCGATGGAAGCCGCGCTGAGAAACAGGTTGACGGGCAGGGCAATCTTGTAGACAAACTTGTTGCAGCCGTTGAGAAAGTCCCGGCTGAGCACTTTCAGGTTGACCAGGATTGCGCCCAGCAGGATGAGCAAAAAAAACGGGAATACCCGGGCCATGGTAAAGAGCAGATTATCCAGCACCAGTACCACTCTCCAATAAATTCACGTTCTGGGGCACTGTCTCAGTACGCCCGCATTTCCTTCCAGATGTCCAGAATCATGCGGTAGCGCTCGGGGGGCATCCCCTTGAAGGGCACGTTGCTGGTGGAGAAGATATAGCCGCCACCGGGCTTGGCCCAGGTCAGGCAGTACTCCGCGCTCTCCCGCACCTCTTCGTCCGTGCCGGTCTGGAGCGCCGCGCAGTGCACATTGCCCACTAGGCAAATCCGGTCGCCATACTTCTCCTTCACCTCGCGGATATCCACCCCCGCCATGGGGTCGATGGAGTGAAGGGCGTCCGGCTCCGCATCCACCATCTGGTCGATGATGGGCATGATGTTTCCGTCGGTGTGCTTGATAGAAAACAGCCCTGCGGCACGGTTCGCGGCGATTATCTTCGCAAGGTAGGGCTGGATGAACTGGGAGAACATCTCCGGGGAGAGGAATGGCCCGCTGTTGTAGCAGTAGTCGCTGCACAGCAGGGAGACGGAAATGCCCGCCTCCCGCAGCTGTCGGTTGCGCTTAATCGCCATCTCCGCATTGTGCTCCGCCTCCGCCATCAGCCCCTCGGGGTCGTCGTCGGTGCGGTAGGCGAACTCGTACATGTCGTTGCCGTCGGGAATGGCGAAGGTTCCGTCCCCGTGGTAGCCCAGCAGCGCCCTGTCCCCCATCAGCTCGTTCAGGTAGCGGATGAGCAGCAGGGTGTTTTCCCCGATGATGCCCTCGTTCCACTGGGGATTCCAGCTCCACTCGCCGTAAGAGGGGATGATGCTGTATTCCAGGGCGGTGTAGACCTCCGCCATATATTCCGCAAGGCCGTAAATCCGGCGCTCCCGCTCTTTTTGCGAGGCCTTTTGCAACTCCTCGCTGCTCAAATCGGGCGTGATAAACTTGCGGCCGAACAGCTCCTCCTCCAGCTGGAACTCCAGCTCAAAGGTGGGAACCTGATCGGGAATTTTCCGCTGCAATGCCAGTGTGGCGCGCTCCTTTGGGGTCATAACCGTGACCGTCCTTTCCCAGTTCGGAGAGGTTCTCCCCAAACTCTTCTTTTTACTCACACGGATTGACTATATCACAGCCGCACAGTCTGTTCAATCCCCCAAAAATGTTCTCGAACCTGTGTTTTTTTGACTGGTGTGTGATATACTTTCAAAAAACGGGAAAGGGAGACTGTTCAATGATACGAAGCATGATGCAGACCTATGTTAGGCAGGCGGACGAAGCGATTGCGCTGTACCAGGCGGCATTCGGCGCAAAGCTGCTCAATATTGCCCGCAGCCCCGATGGGAAGGTCATACACAGTGAATTGGATATCGAGGGACAGGTGCTGGCGGTGTGCGACGTCGAGGAAGTATCCTTAACCGGCAACACCATGCAGTTTTGCCTCCACTATGCCAAAGACCAGTCCGAGATTGTTCGCACCGCTTACGGGGAGCTGAAAGAGGGCGGCGAGGTGCTGTACCCTTTGGGGGAGTGCATGTTCAGCCCCCTGATGGCCGATGTGATCGACCGCTTTGGCGTTCGCTGGTGTATTTTTACAGAGGGGGAATAGACAGTGAACTCTATTTTTTCCACATCCTCCGGCCAGGAGATGATCGACCGGGTTTATGATCCCGAGACCCAGGCAATGCTCCGGGAAACGCTGGAATTTGCGCCGGGCCTCTATAACAGAAACGAGCTGGAATCCCGCCGGGACGATCTGCGGGAAGTGGAGGTGATTTTTTCAACCTGGGGGATGTTTGATCTCACCGAAGGGGAAATCGCCGAATACCTGCCCAAGCTGAAGGCTGTCTTCTACGGCGCCGGCAGTGTCCAGGACTTTGCCCGGCCCTTTCTGAACAGCGGTGTGCGGGTGTTTTCCGCCTTTGCGGCAAACGCGGTGCCTGTGGCAGAATACACTGTGGCCCAAATCATTCTGGCCGGCAAGGGCATGTTCCAGGCTATGGGGCTCTACAAGCAAAAGGGGCACGCCGCATCCCGGGGCTATACGAATCCCCTGCCCTGCAACTACAATGAAAAGGTAGGCATCATCGGCGCGGGAGCCATCGGCAGAATGGTTATCGAACGGCTCCGCGCCTACAAGCTGGAGGTTCTGGTCTTCGATCCCTTCCTCCCCCGGGAGGCTGCCGACGCGCTGGGTGTCACCCTCTGCGGATTGGAAGAGCTGTTCGAGAGCTGCCAGGTTGTCTCCAACCACTTGGCCAACAACGCCCAGACCCAGGGCATGCTGGACTACAGCCTCTTTTCCAAGATGCGGCCCACGGCCACCTTCCTCAACACCGGGCGGGGGGCGCAGGTGGTGGAAGCCGATCTGGCAAGAGCACTGACCGAGGTTCCCACCCGCACCGCTGTGCTGGACGTGACCTGGCCGGAGCCGGTGGAGGAGGGCAACCCTTTCCTCACCATGGACAATGTCTTTCTCACCCCCCACATTGCGGGCAGCATGGGCAACGAGGTTGCCCGGATGGGCTTCTACATGCTGGAGGAGTACCGGCGGTTTGCAGCCGGGGAAAAGGGCCTCTACGAGGTGGACCTCAAGATGCTGGAGACAATGGCATAGATAACGATTCGCGCATACCAAAAAGGAGCCGCTAGTGTGGCTCCTTTTCTTTTATTCTGCTCTGCTTATTATGCTCTGCGCTTGTGCAGCATCTGGTAGAGGAAGCCCATCGCCTTGCGCACCAGAAAGATCAGATACTTGAAGTTGCAGGCGAGCAGCGCCGCAAAGATAAGCACCTGCCACAGCACCCCCAGGGGCGGCTGGAAGAGGCACATCAAAATCTGCCCCAGAAGCAGAACCACGCTGGCGGTAATACGGCCCGCATCCGCATTTATGGGGATATAGCGCCGGGTATCGACCAGGCGAACTATGAGCACAACAAAGTAGCTGATCATGGTGGCAATTGCCGCACCCATAGAACCCAGCGACGGAATTCGGATAAGCAGGTAGTTGAGCACCAGGTTGATGATAGCTCCCAGCATCGTGGTCAGCACAACCATCATGTTTTTCTTCACGGTGTTATATATTGTTCCCAGGAATGTGACCAGACAGGAAAACGCAGTGCTCAGAAGCAAAAACGGAACAAGTCGCCATGCGTTGGCGTATGCGGCGGCGCTCTCCGCACTGGTCATCAGCCCGATGATAGGCCGCACCAGCAGGACAATGGCGGACACTGCGAGAAATAGCAGTGTGTAGTAGCTTTTGAAAATGGTGGAGAAGAAGCTCGTCCGTTCCCTGTCTCCCTGCTTAAAGTCGGAAAAGGCGGACATCTGCCACGCCTGGATGAAAATAGCGGAAACGATTGTGAGCAAGTTGGGAATCTTGCTGGCAAAGGTATAGACGCCGACAGCGCCGTCCCCTATCATTTCCTTGATAAAAAAGCGGTCGGAGAGATTGATTACCCACCAGAACACCCCGTTGGGAACCAGCGGAATGGAGTAGCGCAGCATTGCCTTCGCAATCCCGGTATTGTAATCGCGCAGGGAAAAATAGCGCCATGACTTGGTGATAATGGTGAGCAACACAGCCGACAGCAAATCGCCGCACAGCGTCGCCATAGCAATGGACACCACGCCCGCTTTGAACACAAGAATAAAGAGGAGGTTAAAGCCCGCGGTGGTGACCGTTGTAAAGATGCCGTCGATGGCAAACAGCCGGACATATCCTCTGGCCCGCACAAAATGGGTCGTGATGGTGCGGAAGGCGGAGGCAAAGATGTAGGCGTAGATGATACCGCTGTATTGGCCGATCAGCTCATACATGGTGAGCAGCGGGTAGAGCGCCCACAGCACCAAATAACCGCCCAACAGCACGAGGATGCCGGTGGTGTAGACATCCTGCTTGCGCACCGCCTTGTCCATTCCAAAGCGGATAATCGCCTCGGAGATGCTCAGGTACATGATGGGCAGAATGAAGTTACAGATGTCGACAATCAGGTTTGCGTTGCCATACACATCGTCGCTGAGCACCGAAATATAGATTGGCAGGAAGAGAAAGGGCAGCAGTTTGGAGCTGAAGGAGGCGATCCCAAAGACAAAGGTATTGGTTACAAGCTTCTTGTACTTGCCCATACTGTGGAGAGTCCCTTTCAACAAGGCTATCGAGCGGCCTGTAATCGCAGTTTCCGAGGTGTGGGGCGTTCAGCGACTATCTTCGCTTCCCTTTCCGCTTTGAACCCGCCCTGTCGCCGGACAGGTATCCCTGCCTGCGGCGCTTGTTCCTGCGGCGGACAGCGGCCAGCACAACAAAAAATACGATTAACAGCGCCAGAAAAACTAGCGCGAACTTAAACCACAGGGAGCCCGCAATTTCCTTTGCTGTTTCCAGTGCGAGCAGGATTTTTGAAGCCTCCACCGCCTCCGACGTGACCAGCGGCACCCGGCCCAGCTCGGTGTCGTTGTAGATCAGAATCATCTCGCCCAGCAGCTGCCCTTTGGTCACGGGTGCATCCAGACTCTCGGGGATGATGATTTCCTTTTTGACGTCGCTCTCCAGCAAATCCTCTGGCAGCAGGTCGGCAAAATAGTCGTCGGTGACAGCGTGCACATATTCCTTATCCAGGGAAAAGTTGACCGGCACCTCGTCGACAATCGTGCCCTTTTCCACCAGCTTGCGGGTTCGGAACTGGTCAAACACCCAGTTGTAGATGGCTGCGGTCTCATCAAAGGCTTTCTGGGTTGGCAGAAGATTGCCCTCATCGTCCAGGTAGTCGCAGCCCATGAGCACCAGAAGATAGTTGAAGCCGTTCTGGGAAGCGGTGGAGATGAAGCATCGCCCCGCCTCCTCCAGCGTCCCTGTCTTGATGCCCTCCAGGCCGGGGTAATAGTAGGAGCTCTCCCGCACCTGCATCTGGTTGGTGGTCTCCCACAGAAGACTGTCGTGCTTGTTGGTTGGCCCCGCCGTGTAGGAGGTCGTGGTCACGATCTCCATAAAGCCGGGCAGCTCCATGGCGTGAAGCGTCATCGTCGCCAAATCCCTGGCGGTGGTGAGGTGACCGGGATCGTAGAGACCGTTTGCGTTGACAAAGGTTGTACCCGTGCAGCCGAGCTCCGCCGCCCGGGTGTTCATCAGATCGGCAAAGCCCTCCTGTGATCCGCTGATATGGTTGGCAACGGACATGGCGGCCTCGTTGGCGCTGGGCAGCATCATGGCGTAGAGGTAATCCCGCATGCTCATCTCCTCCCCCGCCATGAGGTTGCCGCTGGAGACCATGCCGTTTTCCAGCTGGTAGGTGTAAAGGAAATCCTGCACCGACATGGGGTAAGTCACCATCTCAGTGTCCAGGTTAGGTGTGTTTTCCAACGCCAGAATCGCAGTCATGACTTTGGTAAGGGAGGCGGGCGGCATGGGCACGTCGGCGTCTTTTTCGTATATCACCCTGCCGGTGTCCAGGTTGTAGAGATAGATTGCCTTGGCGGAAATCTCTGTGCTGGTCTTGGGGGTATAGCCGCTTTCCGTGGCGGCAGACGCAGGTAAACAGAGGCCGCAAACCAGCAGCAGGGCCAGGAGTACGGACAGGAAAGATGTTCGTTTCATCTGGACAATCTTCCTTCATTGCTGTAATATAGATACATTCCATTTTGAGACGATAGCGCAAGGTATAACAGGAGCATTATACCAGAATTGCAGCGTAAAGCCAACAACCGGCTTGTAAACAAAGCGTGAAGCCCCGCCGCTTCCGAACATGGGAAAGGATCGATAGATATGGATAAACAATATGGACTTGACACCCTGGCCCTGCATGCCGGTTATGAGCCCGACAGCACCCAGCACTCCATCTCTGTGCCCATCTACCAGACAAACGCCTACGATTTCGGCACTGCAGAGCACGCCACCCAGCTGTTCAAGCTGGCGGAGCCGGGCAATATCTATACCCGCCTGAACAACCCCACTGTGGCTGTGCTGGAGGATCGGATCAACGCCATGGAGGGTGGTGTGGGCGCGCTGGCAATGGCCTCCGGCCACGCCATTATCTTTAACGCCATCCTCAACCTTGCTTGCGCGGGGGACGAGATTGTCTCCTCCCGCTACATTTACGGCGGTGCGGTGAATCTTTTGGGGGTGACTCTGGGCAACATCGGCATCAAGACGCACTTTGTGGATGCCGATGATCTTTCCGCCTGGGAGAGTGCGGTCAATGACAAGACAAGGGCCTTCTTTGTGGAAGTTGTGGGCAATCCCAACGCCAATGTCGCGGATATCGCTGCCATTGCAGAGGTCGCCCACAAGCACGGCATTCCGCTGATTGTAGACTCCACCTTTACAACCCCTGCCCTGATCAAGCCCATCGAGCTGGGCGCTGATCTCATCATCCATTCCGCCACAAAGTTTTTGGGCGGTCACGGCAACTCCATGGCCGGCGTGATTGTGGACAGCGGCAACTTCCAGTGGGCGGGCAATCTCCGCTTTTCCCTGTACAATCAGCCTGACCGCAGCTACCACGGCATCAACTTCGGCACCGACTGCGGGAAAGCGGGCTTTATTACCAGACTGCGCGCGCTGCTGCTCCGGGATACAGGCGCCTGCCTCTCCCCTTTCAACGCGTTCATGATCCTGACAGGCATCGAAACCCTGAGCCTGAGAATGAGCCGCCACTGCGAGAACGCCCTTGCTGTCGCGGAGTTTCTCGCGGCCAACCCCAAGGTGGAGACGGTCAACTTCCCCCTGTTGCAGGGTGACAAATATTATGCTCTGGCCAAGAAACAGCTGCCCAAGGGCGTCGGCTCCGTGTTCACCTTCGAGCTGAAGGGTGGCAAGGAGGCCGGAGTGCGCTTTCTTGACAACGTAAAGCTGCTGCGCCAAGTGGCCAATGTGGGCGATTCCCGCAGCCAGGTCATCCATCCCGCCTCCACCACCCACAGCCAGCTCTCCGAGGAGCAGCTGCGCGACAGCGGAATCTCAGGCGGCACGGTTCGCCTGTCCATCGGCATTGAAAATATCGAGGATATTCTTGCGGATCTGGAGCAGGCTATTAACGCCGCAGTATAATACTTTACACCAGCACGGAATGTTCTGCCATCGGCACTGGGAAGGAATGGACTTTAGTGGTATATGTGACTGGCGATCTTCACGGGGATCTCTCCCGTTTCCGGTCAAGGGAATTTCGCAAGCTGAAACGAAAAGACACCCTCATTGTCTGCGGCGACTTCGGTTTTCTCTGGGAAGGCACCGAAAGGGAGAAAAAGCTGCTGCACTGGATTGGAAAGCGCAAATATACTGTTCTGTTTGTGGAAGGAGTTCACGACAACCTTAGCCTGGTAGAGGCGTATCCGGAAGCGGAATGGAACGGCGGAAAGGTGCGGGAGATTTCCGGCAAGCTGCGCCACTTGGGCCGCGGCGGTGTGTTTACTATAGAGCGCAGGCGCATTTTTGTCTTTGGCGGCGGCGAGGACAGCGAGTCCGAGGGCTCCGATGTGCAGGCCAAGTGGTGGGATAAGATGCTTCCCTCGAGTGAAGAGATTGCAGTTGCACAGGATAACTTGAAGTCTGTCGGGGACAAGGTGGACTATATCATCACCCACCAGTGCAGTCGGAGGCTAAAGAAGTTTCTCACCATGAGGGAGAACGAAGCAAATGTGCTGGATACCTTCTTTGACCATCTCCAGCAGACCTGCACTTTCAAAGCTTGGTTCTTCGGCAGCTACCATATTGACAAGGCGATTCCCCCCAATGCAATGGCGGTGTTCCAGCGCGTAGTGCCGCTGCCCGAAAACGACTTTGACATGAGTACAGTCAATGCCCGGCGAGGACGCAGATAATTGTAAAGGGAGTGTCCTTATAGCAAACTTTATGATATAATAGGACTATGAGAGTAGCTAAAATAGAAGAAGGAAAAATATGCCCAAAATGTGGCAATATAGAAAACCAAATAAAAAAAGGAAAAAATCGTTCAGGAACACAACGTTGCATATGTAAGGACTGCAAAGTTGTCTATACAATAAATCCCAAGAAACGAGAATATCCAGAGGAAACACGAAAATTAGCAATAAAAATGTACTATTCAGGAGTAAGTGG
>JBKEBS010000100.1:0-10653 GCA_047973265.1 Oscillospiraceae bacterium | reverse complement strand
TGGACATCCAGCTAAAAACGAGTTGCGTCTTTACAAAGATAAGTTTACAGGCTCTATGTCCTACTCATTGGTGCTTGAATGGATGTCCGACAACTTATATATGAGCGCGGCTACAGCATGCTGCACCGCACCTACCTCCTCGTGTTCTGTAGTATTGCTGCTCTCATCTTTATTTTAACACCAAACTACAATTTACAGCGAAGGCACCGGCCCTGTTTCATTCCTCGTTGGTGCCTTTCGCAGAAAGGTATGGTCATATATGAAAACATTTAGTACCATGCTGAAGACAGAGCTGAAGCTGTCCATCCGCGGGATGGATATGATTATTTTCGCCATCTGCTTACCGGTTGTTATGATGGTGATACTCGGCATTATCTATGGGCGGGAGCCTGCCGCCCCCGGTGTAGGTTATTCCTTTGTGGCACAATCCTTCGGTGCAGTGGCCTGCATCGGCATCTGTGCAGGCGGAGTGATGGGCTTGCCGCTGGTGGTGTCAAATTATCGGCAAAAAAAGATACTCAAGCGGTTTCGGGTGACACCGGTCAGCCCCATCATGATTCTGGTGGTACAGGTTGTCATTTATGCGATCTACGCGATTGTATCTTTCTTCGCCGTTTACACCACCGCAGCCCTATTTTTTGGCTATCGTTTCTCCGGCGCGTTGCTGCCGTTTATAGGTGCGTACTTTTTAGTCATGGCGTCCATGTTCAGCATTGGCATAATGGTTGGCGGTGTGGCCCCCAACAGCAAGATTGCCGGTATTTTGGCCAGTCTGCTCTACTTTCCAATGCTGATTTTTTCCGGGGCCACACTGCCCTATGAGGTGATGCCGCCCATACTACAGCGCATTGCAGACATTATGCCCTTGACGCAGGGAATCAAGCTGATCAAGGCCACGTCACTTGGCCTGCCGGTGGAAAGCGTTCTGCTGCCGACTATCGTAATGGTGGGATTGGCAATTATTTGCACAGTGGTTGCCATTCGGTTTTTTCGCTGGGAATAATGGAATCGAAAGGATGTATTTATCCTACAATTTGTGCTTGCCAAGGTCGAGGTAGTGGGTTCTAACCACTTTTTGTATGGAAAGAGATATTTATCCTTTGTATTTACTGCCAAGTTTCCCAGATATTCATAAATAATAATTTTCCCGCAACAGCCACCTATTTCAGTTCCACCAACAGCTCCGTCTCCACGGGGATGTTGCCGGGGAGCACATTCACCCCGATGGCGGAACGTGCGGGAAGGCCCACCTCCTCGTCGAATATTTTCACAAGCAGTCCGCTCCCGCCATTTGCCACAGCGGGCTGCTGATAAAAGTCGTCGGCGCTGGCAACCAGCGTGAGAATCTTGACGATACTTTTCACCCGGTTGAGGTCGCCGATCTGAGCTTCCAGCACGGCCAGTGCATTTCGTATGCAGTTTCCCGCGAAGACCTGCCCTTCCTCCACGCTATAGGTTTCCCCCAGCTTGCCCTCAATTGGCGTGTCGATCACGGGGCCGCAGCCCGAGATATAGACGAGCCGGTCACCGAATTCCTTCGCGGGTGTGTACGTACCGCCTCTGGGGGGAGGCTCGGGGAGAGTGATATCGTGCTCCTTCATATTTGCATAAACATCCATTATAATAACAAATCCTTTCTATTTTGATCTTGCCTGTCGGCGCAGTATAAGACCGCGCTTTTCGGCAGTTCTTCCGTTGACGAATACATGGGATATCCCAGTGGCCAGCTGCTTGGGTGCGGAGTAATCGGCAGGGCACGCTATCTCGCCGGGGTCAAAGATTGCAAGGTCGGCATATGCGCCCGGCGCAATGATCCCCCTGTCCGTAAGACCGAGTCTTTTGGCGGGCATCGAGGCCATTTTGCAGAGCGCCTGTTCCAGCGGGAGAAGACCCCGCTCCAAAGCATACTTCTGGATAAATTCCGGAAAAGCGCCGTACAGGCGGGGATGCGGTGAGGAGGACACCCCGTAGAGGGCATCCGAGATCAGCAGGGAATAGGGGAGCGCCACCACAGTGTCCACATCCTCCTGCGCCATGCTCATCAGGATAATAGAGACTTTTCCCTGCTCTTTGACAAGCAGGTCACAGATGAAGTCGACGGGGTCTGTTCCGGCTGAATGGGCCAAATCCGCCACAGACCGGCCACTGTATTCCCGATGCACGGTAAGAGAGACCCCGCTGACCACAATGCGCTCCCAGCCGATCTCTGCCGCCAGGTTGTCCCAGCCCGGACGGCCCGCCTGAAAGGCGGCTTTCAGGGCATCGCGCCCCTCTTTTGCCACAAGCTTTTCCAATGCTTTTGTCTGCCCCTCGGCCAGGATTTCGGGTGGCAGCAGGCTCATCAGGGTGGTGGAGCCCGCAGTGTAGGGGTAAAAATCCACCGTCACATCCTGGCCCCGACTTCGGGCCCTCTCGATTTTGTCGATGGCCCGAAATATTTTGTTCCGCCAGTTTTTCACTCCCGTAGATTTGAAGTGGCTGATGTGGAGAGGGATTTCCCCGCGCTCCGCCACCTGAATGACCTCCTCCACGGACTCCACAAGGCTGTCGCCCTCTCCGCGAATGTGGGTGACCAGCAGGCTGCCTTTGGCGGCGGATGCCATCGCCACCAGTTCCTCCCGGTTGGAGTAGCATTCGGGGCTGTATAGGATCCCCATAGAGAGCCCAAATGCACCTGCGCCCAGTGCCTCCCCGATCAGCGCTGCGGCGCGATCCCTCTCTGCTGCGGACATCTCGCCGCCCCAATATCCCCGGACAGCCGCCTTTACCGCCCCGGCTGCGGTGAAAGCACCCAGATTGATGGGAACGTCCGCGCTTTCCAGGGCGGTCAAATAACTCTCGAAGCTGGCGACGGAAAAATGTTCGGGCGGCGGCCCCAGGCAGGGTTCGATGTAGCTCATGAGCTGGCCCCGCACCTCATCTGTGCTGGGCACCGGCGCCAGCCCGCAGTTGCCGCAGATTGCAGTTGTGATGCCCTGGGCAAGCTCCAGGGCGCCGAAATCGGCATCCCGCAGAGCGGCAAGGTCGCAGTGGCGGTGGATGTCCACAAAACCCGGGGTGACGGCCATCCCGGCGGCATCCACGATTGCCGCGCCCTCCACTTGGAGCATGGGGGCAACATCCGCAATCCGATCCCCCTCTATAAGCAGATCATGCCGCCGGGGGGGATTGCCCAGCCCGTCGTACACCAGTCCATTTTTGATCAAGGTTTTCATATAAGCATCCCCCGTGCGGCCACCTTTTCCAGACGGAGCACTCCGTTCTCGTACAGGTAGACCTGATTCTGCAAATTGATGGCGGTGCAGATATGGATCGGCAGCAGGGACAGCACCTGTCCCGCGGTCAGCCCGGTTGCTCCTGCCGCGCTGGTGAGCATGCCGTGCTCCTCGTTCATTCTCGTAAGGCGCAGCTCCTCAAAATCCTCGCAGACAGCGTAGCCGGGATAATAGAAGGGAGGCTGTCCCGGGAAGATATCCATGGGGAAGGTCTTGGTGCCCCCGTCAATTACAGCATAACTGCTTTTGGGCGTGCTGACAACCGTTGCGTAAATCCGGGCGGCAATTTCATCCAGTGTTGCCGCGCCTTCCTTGTAGAGCATGTAGTCGTTAAAGATATAGGTGCCGGGGCGAATTTCGTTTACAAGCCCTGTCTTTGCCAGCGGGATTCCAGTGGGGGTGGAGCCCGCGCTCACGTCGGCGAGTGGGATGCCCTCCGCCCGGATGTGCTGGGCCAGGGCATCCATCAGCTGCCCCTCCTCCAGGGCGGCGGCCTCCCTGTCTTGGGTGGGCTGGCCGTGGAGAACCAGTCCCTTGAAGGTGTAGATGCCGGTGAGGGTCAGGCCGGGAAGCGCGGATATCCGCAGCGCCTCTTCCAACGCGCTCTCCATGGAGATGCCGGTGCGCATTGCCCCGGTGTCGACTTCGAGGCGTATCTCCAACGATGCCCCGGCCTCTACAACCGCATCGCTGAGCGCAGTGGCGCCTTCGAGGTTGTCGACTGCCAGAATCAGGCGATCCAGCCTTTGGGCCAGGGCGACGGCCCGCCGGATGCGGAAAGCACCCACCATGGGGTAGGCGACAAAGATGTCGCGCAAGCCATCCTCGGCCATCACCTCAGCCTCGCTGATTTTTGCGCAGGTGATCCCTTTCGCGCCGGCGGCGACCTGAAGCCGGGCAAAGAAAGGCATCTTGTGTGTCTTGATATGCGGGCGGAGCGCCACTCCGGCCCGGTCTGCCGCGGCCTGCATGGCCGCGATGTTCCGCTTTGCCTTCTCCACATCAATGACGATGCAGGGTGTTTCCAGGTCTTTTAGCAAGTGGTCGGGCAGGAACATTGTGACCGCTTCCTTTCGGGTTCTGTTATCTGGGGTGGAACGCCGCAAAACCATCCGCAGCCCTGCCGGGCGGCGGATGGTTTTGGCATATCGGTTACTGTTTGCTCTCGAGCAGCCGGGCTGTCATGTAATCGTTCAGCTGCTGGACGCCGACCTTTTCCAGGTCTGCCATGTACTGGGTGTAGTTTGCCTCAAACTCCTCGTCATTCTGGGAAAGAATCACCTTTGCCTCGCTGTTCTTGACAAAGTCCTTCAGCTGATCCTGAATGATTCGCTCGTCTGTATCGGCGAGAGGCTGCAGAAGAGTGCACTGGGGAACTGTGACCAACTGCTCCCGGATGATGTCCATGACATCCAGCGCGTTGTCGGAGCAGCCGCTTGCGCGCCCCACGGCCTCTGTGACGCCGGAGATGCCCATGTAGTAGGCGGGGGTGTACTTGCTGTAGAAGAGCTCCTCGTCGTCGCGGGCGGCGATCCACTCGTCAGAGAAAACGGGGATACCCTGCTCGTCCAGCGTGTACTCTGTCCCTTCGCGTCCCCACTGGGAGAGGCGCTGGCCCTCTTCGCTGAACATGTACTCCATGTACTGAATTGCGCGGCCGGGGTCTTTGCAGCTCTTGGAGATGTAGGTGCCTGCCCAGCCAGCGGCGGGGTTGTAGTATTTTGCACCCGCCACCATTGGCTCGGACTGGAGCCACAGGGCGTTCTCGTAGCCGTTGGCGCGGGTCATTCCGGTAATCTGGTCGCTGGTGTTCCCCGCGTACCAGGAGTAGGAGAAGGCCTTGTTGTTGATGACCAGCTGTGTGGCCTGGGAGCCGTCGTTGTAGGCGAAGTTGTCGGCCAGGATGTGGCCCCTGCGGTACAGGTCGTTGGCGAAGACAAGGAAATCCCTGTACTCCGGCGCGGAGGTGTAGTAGACCATCTTGTCGGGGTACTCGATGAACAGGGAGCTGTTCCAGCCGTCGATCATCCAGCCCTTGAACACATTAAACATGAAAGTGTGATCCAAAGCAAGCCCCGCCATATCCGGGTACTTTTCCTTGACGGTGTCGAGAACCGCGGCGTACTCCTCCAGTGTGTTCATCGAGGGATTGCCGAGCTCCTCCAGAATGTCGGCACGGTACATGAGGGATGCGGTTGTGGGTGCGCCGGCAGGGGCGGCCTTCCACTCCGCTTCGGTGGAGAATGCGTTGAGGATGGTGTAGTATTTGCCATCCAGCGAATTTGCAATGGCAATTTCCTTCGCCATATCAGAGGGCTGGAAGGAGGGCGCGTGCTCGCTGATCAGCTCCTCCCAGGGGTAGCAGAACTGGTCGTTTGACAGCCGCTCGTGCATGTCGTCGGTGTAGATCAGGTCGGGCAGATCGCCGGAGGCGATCATGACGCCCAGCTGCCTGTCGTCGGAGGCGCGAGTGGGGTTCAGGGTCACGCCTGTCGCCTCTGTGAGCGCCTCGGGGATGATCCCCTCATATTTGTCTGTCCAGAACCAGGTGAAGTTGACGTAGATGTCCAAGATGATGGGCTCCAGTGCCGATGGCTCTGCTGCGGAGGATTCCCCGCTTTCAGCGACGGAAGATTCCGCGGCCTCGCTGCTCTCAGCGGAAGAAGCCGCTGCCGACGATTCGGCGGTGGAGGAAGAGGTGGTTGTGGATGGTGTGCATCCGGCAAAAGCCGTAAACAGCAGCGCCAGAACCAGAGCAATGGATATCAGTCTTTTTCTTGATGTCATGGTCATTGTTTGCCTCCTTATATTATCACAAGAGGGATTCTGCCATGGCTGGCATTATCCTTTTACTGAACCGATCATCATACCCTTTACGAAGTAGCGCTGGAGGAAGGGGTAGACACAGATTATGGGAACCACAGCGACAACCATTGCTGCGGACTGCAGCGCGAAGGAGGTGATGGTGTTGCTTGCCCGGCCCGCCGCGGCGCCTGCCAGTGCGCCGGAGACCTGGTTTTTGTTGATGACCTCCATCATCAGAAAGGCCATGGTCTTGAGGTCCTTGTTCTGGATGTAGAAGGCGGCGTCGAACCAGGCGTTCCAGTGATTTACCCCCACAAACAGGGCGATTGTGGCGAGGATTGGCTTCGACACGGGCAGTGCGATTTTCCAGAATACGGTGGCCTCGCTTGCGCCGTCAATCTGCGCCGACTCGAAGATGTCCCGCGGTATTTCCTGGAAGAAGGAGATGGCGATCATCACAAAGAAAATATTCAGCGCGCCGGGGACGATGTAAACCCAGAAGCTGTCCAACAGGCGTAGTCCCTTGAGCAGCATGTAGGTGGGGATGATGCCGCCGGAAAAATACATAGCGATGAGCAAAATGGTCATGTACACCTTGCGGAAGGCGATGGTGGGAAAGGAGAGGGCGTATGCGACGATACAGGTGAACATCACCCCCACGACGGTGCCGATCACGGTGCGGGCAACCGATACAAAGAGGCCCTTCATCCACTTTGCATCCCGGAAGAACGCCTGGTAATTTTCAAGGGTGAAGCTCTTCGGCCAGAAGTACGCCTTGTCCGTCATGGCGGATAGCCCTTCTGAAAAAGACTGGATGATGACGTAGTAAAAGGGGTACAGGGTGATAAAGGCGATTACAATGAGGAGAAAGTAGTTGACGATGTCAAAGGTCTTGTCGCCGGCAGTCCTGCGCATTGATATTTCACCTCTCTAAAACAGGCTGGAGCCTGACAGTTTTTTTGATACAGAGTTGCTGGCGAAAATTAGGATGAGCGAAATCACAGACTGGATCAGGCCCACAGCGGTGGCGTAGGCATAGCGGGCGTTCTGTAGTCCTGTGGTGAAGACATAGGTCTGGATGATCTCCGAGGTCTCCTTGTTGCTGGGATTGCCCAGCAGGTAGGCCTGCTCAAAGTTGGAGCCGCTCAAACCGCCGCCAAAGAGGTTGCCCAGGGAGAGTATCAGCACCACGGCAACTGTCCCCTGTATGCAGGGCAGCGTGATGTGCCATATCTTTTTCAGCCGGGTTGCGCCGTCCATATCGGCGGCCTCGTACAGTGAGGGATCGATTCCCGTGATCGCCGCCAGGAACACGATTGTCCACCAGCCCATGTCCTTCCAGACATCCAGCACGACAGCGACAGGCCAGAAATTCTTTGCGCTTGTCAAAAACGCGATCGGTTCGCTGATCCAGCCGAGGGACAGCAGCATGTCGTTGATGACGCCGTTGTTCGTGCCCAGGAAGTTGATCGCGATCCCTGAAACGATAACCCAGGAGATGAAGTGGGGGAGGTAGCTGATAGTTTGGATGGAGCGCTTGAACCAGCTGTGGCGCACCTCGTTGAGCATGATGGCAAACAGAATCGGCATGGGGAAGGAGAAGAGGAGCTTCAGCAGGCTCAGCGCCACGGTGTTGCGGATCAGCTGCCAGAACTGAAAATCGTTAAAGAAGGCGATGAAGTGCTTGAAGCCCACCCACTCGCTTGTGAAGATTCCCCAGAAGCCCTGTGTGATGGTGTAGTTTTTGAATGCCATGACGATGCCGGCCATGGGCACATAATTGAACACCAGAAGGTAGGCAACGCCCAGCAACGCGAAAACGTGCAGCATTTTTTCCCGTTTCAGCTGGCGCCACAGCTGCCCTTTTCCAACAGCTTTTCCAGACACAATTGTTCCCCCTTGTCTATTCGTCTACCCGCATGATATAGGCTGTCGGGGAAAAAGGGAACTGTCCATAATTTAACTGTTCTGTCAAATAATTTAGTATATCCTTGTTTTTGCCCTACTTTTTAGACAATATATCTACATTTTCAATTTGGTACCGTTTCCAAAAATGCTGATCAGCACCGCGTTTATAGGATTTTATACCAAAACAAACAGACAATCAAGGGGGAAATATAGTGTGAAATGATGTTTTGTTTGATAAACTGCCTGAAATTTGCTATACTGAACAGAACAAAATCCATGTGTGAAACCGTTACCAAATGGAGAGAATGACATGCGCCTGTTTCGCAGCCTGTTCACGAGGTTCATGAACTTGTCCCTGCTCAAAAAAACGATTTCGGGTTATATTGTCATTATTTTGCTGCCGGTTCTGGTTTTCGGCCTTCTGTATATACGACAATCCACCGCGAGCCTGGTTCGCGACTACCAGTTCGGCCGCCAGCAGCTGCTGGAGGAAGCATACAGCAACTACACCTCCCGCATTGTTCAAATACAGTACCATTTCCAACTTTTCCAGAACAACAAGCCCCTGCTGGAATACCTGCAGGGATATTGCCGCACCCCCTCGGAGGAGATATACAGCTACCTGACCGACATCCGGCCGCTGTTTTCTTTTCTCCATTCCAGCCTCCCCCACAGCCGCGCCACAGTCTACCACACCCGGGATGTGGAGGTGAGCCTCTCCAACGACGTTTTCTATATCGACAGCACGACGCCCTCCCAGGCGGAGCTGGAAGCGGACAGCGGCAAGTGGGAATTTCGCCCCGATTACAGCAAAATCTACTATACGGAAAAGCTACTGAGCTCCGACTACAGCTGGACTGTCGGCTACTTCCGCATCGAGCTGGACACCATGGAGGTGCTGTCCCCCCTGCTGCTGAATACACCGGAGGATGTCTTCTTTTTCAGAGAGGGGAAATGGCACTCCCTGGAGGGCGACTCCATTTCGCAGCTGTCCGACGAAAGTGCCTTGAGCGAACAGGAGCTGAACGCTGCGGACTTTACCTCGGGGGTGTACGACAATCACCTGGTGAACTTTATCCTTCTGCCGGAGCTGGACGGCTATATCGCGACGGCGGCGCCGGTCTCCAACGCGACAGACCTGTTCAGCAAGCTGCTCCCCCTGCTACTTCTCCTTTTCATACTCGTGATACTGTCTGTGTTGTACTACATGATTGTGAATTCTCTCAGCCGCAGGCTGATCAATTTGCGCTACCACATCAAGAAAACCGACTTTGACCACATGATCCCTCACGACGATGTCGGCTATTCAGATGAAATCGGCGACGTCATCCGGGCCTTCAACAAGATGATTTTGCGGGTGCGGGATTTGCTCAGTGACCTGAACATTGCCGAGCTCAAGAAGAAGGAGGCCGATTTCTACGCCCTCCAGGCCCAAATCAAGCCCCACTTTATCTACAATGCCCTGGAGACGATTCGGATGACCGCCGTGAGCAACGACGACGATGATGCCGCTGACCTGACCTACAGCCTGGGCAGGTTTATCCGCTACAACATGTCCGTGGGCAGCGACGATTCCACTCTGGCGCGGGAAATTGAAAACGTGAACAACTACCTGCAAATATACCATGTCAGCCTGGGGGAAAAGCTTGCCCACACTGAGGACATCCGCTGTGATATTGAGGGGGTCAAATGCCCTGCCTTTATTTTGCAGCCACTGGTGGAAAACAGCATTCACCACGGTCTCTCCAGCAAGACGAGGGCGCTGTGGATCAAGATATCCGCCTGGAATGACGGGGAGTATGTCAACGTCGCCGTGGAGGACAATGGCGAGGGGATTCCGGAGGAGCGGCTTGCCCTCATCTCCTCCATTTTGGAAGGGGAAGCCCCCACAACGCTGCTCACCCAGAGCGGCCATGGAATCGGGCTCACAAATATCTACCAGCGGCTGCGAAATTACTACGGCGGCAAATGCCTGTTTCGCATTGAACCGGCGGCGGGGGGCGGAGTGGTCTGTCGGATTCTCATTCCGCGTCAATTCTCCGATGACTGAAAGGAAAGACGATGAAAATACTGATTGTGGATGACGACCTGAGCATTCTAAAGGGTCTGTCAATCATCATACGGAAATTCGAGATGGCGGAGCAATGCAAGATTTACACCAGCGACAACGGACTGGACGCTCTAGAGCTCCTGTCGTCGATCCCCATTGATCTGGTCATCACCGACTTGGAGATGCCCGGCATATCGGGCCTTGAGCTGGTCAAGCAGGCCAGGGAGCACAGTTACACAGGCAGCTTTATCATCTTGACGGCACACGCGGATTTTGAGCTGGCCCGCCAAGCGATGCGCTACCAGGTCAGCGATTATCTCCTAAAGCCGGTGGATAAGCAGGAGCTCCGCAGGCTGGTGTGCCAGCACGCTGCATCTATGGGGCTGGGAGAGAAAAGCCACCCTGTCGCTCTTCCCTCCCTCCCCATATTTGATATCGCCGCTGGCAGGGAGAACTGCACGGAAAAGCTGGGAAAAATACTGGAATACATCGACAAGCACTTCACTATAGATTTATCCCTGAACCTTTTGGCCGAGCGGTTCCACATCACGTCAAGCTATATCTGTATTCTCTTTCAGCAGGAGCTCCACACCACTTTTTTGAGCTATCTCGATT
>JBKEBS010000099.1:0-1739 GCA_047973265.1 Oscillospiraceae bacterium | reverse complement strand
GTGCTGGAGCAAAACCCCTGCCTCCATATCAGCTGCGCCTGGTGTGCGTTTTTCTTTGGGGAATCAGAGGAGGTTTTTTACCACCTCGACCGGGCGTATGAACGGATCGGCGATGTGCTCGGCGCGAACAAAGCCCTTTTGCAGCCGGTGCTGCTGCTGTATATCAACGACCCCAGGTACCCCTTCGGGGAGCAGCTTGACCGGCTTCGGGCGGCGTGCATCCCTCCCGGTGCTGACAGAGAGAACGCCCTGAAAATCCTGAATCATAAGCTGCCGTATTTCCTCCGTATTTATCGGGATTTCACCCATTACGCCCTGCGCATGGAGGAGAGCTTCGCGGAGTTCCGCGCGGTGTTTTCTCCGCTGTTTAAAGAGCATTACGCGATTTTGGAGTCGGGCATGCGCTCCTCGCTGCTATACAACCAAAACCGCATCCGGGACGCCCTTTCCCTCGTGACAAGGGATCCGGCTCCCGATTCCTTAGCGCTTACCTTTTTATCCAGACTTCAGATCGCCATCTGCCTGTATGCCGCAGGACGGGAGGAGGAAGCTGACCGCTGCAGGCGGGAGCTTGCGTCCCTCATTCAATCGGAACGGCTGCTGCATCTGCAGCCGATTCTCATCGCATATGACACAAAGTTAAAACTGTACAATGGGGACCGCGCGGCGGCGAAGGAGTGGTTCGGCTTCTACTTTGTAGACCCGCAGCCGCAGTTTTATAAGCTTTTTATGCACGCCACAACGGTGCGGGCCCACATTGTCTTGGGCGAGTACGAAAAGGCAGCGACTCTGTGCGACAAGCTGAGGGGACTCTGCGCGGGGTATCGGCGGGTGCTGGACGTTGCCGAGGCCGATGTGCTGCTATCCATCCTCCTATGGTTGACAGGCAGAAAAGAGGATGCCCTTGCCCTTTTGCAAAGGACCCTTTGGGAAATGCAGCCCTATGGGTATATCCGGGTATTTGCGGACGAAGGGAAAGCACTTTTGCCGCTTCTCAAGCAGGTGGCTAAAGCACTTGATCAGGAGCCTGTGCCGGATGTAGCGAAGCGGGCCTTTCTAAGGGAGATTTATTTGGCCGCATACGAGCAGGCCAAACGACATGGGGGCATCACGGTGGCGGCCGGACAAAAGCCCGTGAAGCTCTCAAGGCGGCAAAAGTACGTGCTGGAGCTGTTGGCAAAGGGGTATAAAAACGCCGAAATCGTAGCGTTGACCGGTCTTTCCCTTAACACCATCCGTTATGATACGAAAATTGTCTATCAGAAGCTTGATGTGACCAGCTCTGTGGATGCGGTGCTTCGCGCCCGGGCGCATAGACTCATCGAGTAGGCGGCAGGCACTGCAGGAAACCGCATCGCAAGGGGGGGCGCAGTCATAAGACTGCGCCCCCCCTTATCCAGTGATTGGCCGTACTTGCCCTTGCGGTGTTATTTTGTTCACTGCAACAAAATATTTGCCCCGCATAAAATGGAATGATGAACAGAAAGAATTGTTCATCCTATCAACTTTGACAGGGACAGGTGTTAATATATGTACAATGAAATATGCCCTCCCAATTCAACGAAACATGTTGTTACGGCAGGCGATACCTTTTGGAGGCTCTCGCGGACTTATGGAGTCAGCGTCCAAAGCATTGCCGACGCCAACCCAGGCGTCAACGCCGACAACCTGCAGATCGGCTCGACCCTTTGCATCCCGACCGCGCCGGCAGCACCAGTTTCTCCGGCACCGTCAACACC
>JBKEBS010000098.1:0-46304 GCA_047973265.1 Oscillospiraceae bacterium | reverse complement strand
TGGCTTTCGGGGGAGTGGGTGGAGTTTCACGCTTCTTCCGGGTTATAACGGCCTCCAGTCCCTGTTCCACAAACTGCTTTGATATCGTGTGAACCAGCGTGGTTGTTGCATTAAATCTATCTGCAATCTCTTCTTGTGTAGCCACCTTGCCCTGCTTTTCGTCCAATGCCAGCAGAATATTGGCGCGCTTGATTATTTTGGCTGAACAATTCCCTTTGTTTACTATGCCCAACAACCTGATTTGTTCGCTCGAGCTCAGATTAACTTTCCACTTCTTTGCCCGCACTATAATCACCACCTTTCGGTGTTGATTATATCATATCTTTTAGTTGACGTATACTACTAGATTGATATATATTCCGCAGCTGCCCGCACACTGCGGTGCACTTATGTCGCACTCACACTTCTGACGCCCGGGAGGCCTCTATGATTAACAAGAAAAAAGTCGTCCCTTCCGCACTCAGGTGCTTATTCTTTCTTGTCGCCGTCACACTGGTTCTGATCAACCTCAATGTATTTGGCGAGGTTGAGACAGGGCTGGGCGACTCGGGCGCTTTGGGCGTCAGCCTCGGGGAAAGCGAAGAAGTTCCCGATATCTCCCCCGCTTTGGGCGAGAGCATCATGATTATGCCCATGGCTTTTACCCGCCCGCCCGCAACGTCCCAGGATTTTCTCTCCTCCTCCTTTGCGCAGTACAATGCCAACGGCGGCACGGGGAGTCAGCTGTTTTCCGGCGTGGGACAGTACCGCTTCCAGATTTTCGGCAACTCCAATGTCTGGGGCTTTGACTACAGCAACAAGCACGAGTACATCAACGTCCACCCGGACCGCACCGCCCTCGGCTACTACAACAGCACCTCCATGACCTACGTGCAGGAGGGTGTAAAAATCAAAAAAGCCATCCTCTACATGACCGACACCTACTACAACTGGTCTGGGGCAAAGACAGACCGCTCCAGCACCTTCATCGAGGGGCCAAAGGGCGGCCGTATTCTGTTTGACGACGGCTACCGGGATGTCTACTTTGACATCACCGACTTCATTAAGCAGGA
Organism: Oscillospiraceae bacterium; assembly: GCA_047973265.1. Lineage (GTDB taxonomy): Bacteria > Bacillota > Clostridia > Oscillospirales > Ruminococcaceae > WRAV01. The sequence continues at coordinate 45,252 of JBKEBS010000098.1, read as the reverse complement.
GGGCTCCGGCGAATACTGGGGCATCAACATCGACTGCCAGTCCTCTTCCGCCTCCAACTATGATATCGACGCCGGCTGGCACATTATCGTCATCGAAGAAGACGAGGACTTCAACTACCGCCAGATGTCCCTGCGGGGCTACAACCTGGTCATGCAGAATACCAACCGCTATGTGAAGGCGAGTGACGGATACTCCGGCTCCGCCCTCTATCCCCCCGCCAGCGGCATCACCGGCCAGTATCTGATCAGCGTGGGCGGCGGAAACAATACCTACGCCGGTGACACAGCCCATATCAGAGCTTTCAACTCCCTTGGGGCAACCATGTCGACCGTGCAGATTCAGGAAACCACGGCGAACAGACCCAGCAGCAACTTTTTCAGGGGGATTATCTCCAAAAACCGGCAGCCCAACCTCAACCGCAACCCCACCAGGGTACCCGCCAACATCGACCTTGCAGTGTCCGAAATCTACACCACCGACAGCTACCTGCCCGCCGGGCTCTCCGATATCGCCGTGGGTGTTGCCACCAGCACCGACAGAATCTACCTCTACGCCATCGGCGCAGCGGTCGACATCGGCGTTCCGGATATCGGTGTCAACAACTACATCGGCGGAACCACCGACAGCTCGGCGGAGTTTGCAATCGGCAGCAAGGTGGACATCGACACCACCTTCGACAAGGCAACCAACGGCTTTTCCCTCGACGGCATGAAGTTCAGCGTCGTTCTCCCCGAGAACACCTCCCTGGACACCTCCTCGGTGACCGTGACCGGCGTCACCTCCAGCAGCTACAGCTACGACCCCCTCACCCGCACGCTGACTGTCCCCTTCACCACCGGCGACATCTCGGGGGTCGGCATCAGCTATTCCATAAACACCACGGCCCCGCTGACGAGCTCCACCCTGCGCGGCAGGCTGACCGGCAACAATGTGCTCCCCGACAACACGGTGACCGATATGGAGATCACCCTTGTCGCCACCGAGCTCTATCTGATGCCCGGCTACCCGGTCACTGTCCGCTTTATCGACACCGACACCTCTACGATAATCTCTCCGGATTTGGTGATTGACGGCGCTTTTGATGATCCTTATTCCACGTCACCGGCATCCATTTACGGCTACACCCTGGTCCTCGTACCCGACAATGCCATGGGAAGCCATATAGACGCCCCGCAGACTGTCCTCTACGAATACTCCCGCACAGCTGCCGTCGTCTACGTGACGCATGTCACCGACGAGCTCCCACCAGTAACGCTTGGCACTGAAACGGTAGACGGCTTTGTCGACGACCCCTATTCCACCCGCCCCAAAGACTTCCCCGGCTTTTCTCTTGCCATTCTTCCCGACAACGTAGACGGCTCGTTTGCCGATACGCCAACCTATGTCGAGTACATCTATTCCCGCAACAGCTACCAGGTCAATTTCCACGGCAACGGCGCGGACAGCGGCAGCATGTCCTCACAGACCTACGCCTACGAGGAGAGCAAGGCCCTTTCCGCCAACACCTTTGGCAGAACGGGCTACGACTTTCAGGGCTGGGCTGCCAGCCCCACAGGGGCGGTCGCATACACTGACGGCGCGGCCTTCCAGATGACCGGCACCGCCAATGTAGATTTGTACGCGGTCTGGAAGGTTCAGACCTACAAGGTGACCTTCGACGCAAAGGGCGGCTCTCCCGCCCCCAGCAACATTGCGGCCCAGGCTTACGATACTCTGATTCCGGCGCCCGGAACCATGAGCAGGGCAGGCCACACCTTCTCCCACTGGAAGGACGCCTCTGACAACAGCACCTGGAATTTTGCCTCAAACAAGATGCCCGCCAGAGATCTTGTGCTGGAGGCAGTCTGGACAACCGACAGCTACGGTGTAACCTTTGACGCCAAGGGCGGCTCCCCCGCCCCCAGCAACATCCCCAGCCAGGCCTACGGCTCCAAAATCACCGAGCCCGCCGCCATGCTAAAAGAGGGCCACAGCTTCTCCCACTGGGAGGATGCCTCCGATAACAGCACCTGGAATTTCGCCACAAGCACCATGCCCGACCGCAACTTGACATTGGAGGCGGTCTGGACTGTCAACAACTACACCGTCACCTTTGACCCCGACAGTGGAACCCCCGCGCCCACCAATATTCCCAGCCAGATCTACGGCACCCTGGTTCCCGCGCCCGCCGCCATGACCCGTGCGGGGCATACCTTCTCCCACTGGGTCGACATTTCGGACGGCAGCACCTGGAATTTCGCCTCCGACACCATGCCCGCAAGAAGCCTCTCACTGAAGGCGGTCTGGACTGTCAACAGGCACAAGGTCACCTTTGACGCTGTGGGCGGAACCCCCGCTCCCGCAACCATCGCAAGCCAGGCCTACGGCACGCAGATCACCGCGCCTGCGGCGATGAACAGGGAGGGCTACAGCTTCTCCCACTGGGTTGACGCATCCGACAGCAGCACCTGGAATTTCACCTCCAACACCATGCCTGACCGTGACTTGGAGCTGAAAGCGGTCTGGACTATCAACAGCTATTCCGTCACCTTTGACCCCGCCGGTGGCTCCCCTTCCCCCGCCAACATCCCCACCCAGGCCTACGGCTCGCTGATTTCCGCGCCCGGCGCCATGACAAAGGAGGGCCACGACTTCCTCCACTGGGTGGACGCCTCCGACAACAGTGTGTGGAATTTCGCCTCCGCTACCATGCCCGCCCGGAACCTCACCCTGCGCGCTGTGTGGAGCACCAAGAGCTATTCCGTGACCTTCGATGTGGACAGCGGCGCTCCCGTGCCCGCCAACATCCCGGCACAGCTCTACAACACGAAGATCACCGAACCGACAAGTCCCGTCAAAACAGGCTACACCTTCCTGTACTGGGTCGATATTGACAACGGAAACGCCATCTGGAACTTCGCCACCGGCACCATGCCCGCCAGGAACCTCAATTTGAAGGCGGAGTATGTACTCAACCAGAACAGCGTGGTGTTTCTCGCCGATGGCGGCACACCTACACCCGCAAACATCACCGCCCAGAATTATGGAACGGTGATCCCCTCACCCGCCGCCATGACCCGCACCGGCTACGATTTCGTCAACTGGGTTGTGGACGACAGCACCCCCGGCACCGGCGTGACAAAGGGTTCTGTCTGGAACTTCGCCACCGGCACCATGCCCGACCATTCCCTGGTGCTGCGGGCCGTCTGGAATATCCGGAAGTATCAGGTCACCTTTGACGCCGACGGCGGTACTCCCGCCCCCGCGACGATTCCCGGCCAGGAGTACAACAGCTTTGTCCCCACTCCCGCCGCAGTGAGCAGGGTCGGTTACACCCTCCTGCACTGGATTGATGTTTCCGACAACAGCATTTGGAGCTTTGCGGCCAACCGGATGCCCGACCGGAACCTCGACCTCAAGGCCGTGTGGAGCATCAACAGCCACCCCGTCACCTTTCTGGCGGAGGGGGGCACACCCGCTCCCGCCGACATCGCCGCCCAGACCTTCGGCACTGCTGTGCCGGAGCCCGCTGCAATGGCGCGAACCGGCCACACCTTCCTCTCCTGGAAGGACACCGCCACCGGCAACAGCTGGAACTACAGCGCGGACACCATGCCGGACAGGCCGCTGACTTTGCAGGCGGAGTGGAGCATCAACAGCTATCAGGTCACCTACCACGCCAACGACGGCGGCAACGGCACCTTCACCAAGACGGTGCAGTACGACAAGATCGTCGGCGGCTACGACGGCTTCTCCCGAACTGGTTACGAGGTGGAGGGCTGGTATCTTGACAGCACCCTCACCAGCCGCTGGGATGTAGAGCGGGATCGCATGCCCGACTACGACATCGACCTGTACGCCAACTGGGTCAAAAAGCCCTTCACAGTGGTATTCCACGCCAACGGCGGCGCCCCCGCGCCGGATGACCTCACCGTCCTGTACGACGAGCTGGTCACCGAACCGGGCGGTATGACGAAAAAGGGCCACAGCTTTGACGGCTGGTACACCTCCGAGAGCTTTGGCGCGGCAGACCGCTGGGATTTCGCATCCGACCGCATGCCCGCCGAAACCCTCCACCTCTACGCCAACTGGACGCCGAACCCCTACACCGTGACCTTCCTCGACAGCAATGCGCGGCGGCACAGCGAATCCTTTGTCGTGCTGTATGGAAGCGCCCTCCCCATCCCCGACCTGGAGCCCTTCAACGCCCTGCTGCTTAAGAAAGACCGCGACGTCATTGTGGCCTGGAAAACCGCCGACGGCTACTACTGGGATTTTTCCAAGGATATGATGCCCGATTACGACCTGGAGCTGTTTGCGGTGGTCGGCACTGTTCCCGACTACAATGGCAGCGGCACGCCGGACGGCGACCCCGATTCACCGGACATTGCGGGTGAAGTCGAGCTCCCCACCAGCGCCCTGCCCGACAGTGTTCCCTTCGTGTTTGGTGCTCCGTCGGATGTTGTTACCAATGTCACAGAGCTGATGAACAAGCCTCTGGGAACGCTGCCACTTACCGGCGGCGGCTCGCTGACCGTCACGGTGGGGCACATCACCCTGCTGGTTCTCCTCCTCACCGGGCTGGCGCTCCTGCTGTTCTTTGTCCGCAGGAGGAAGCGGAAAATAACCCGGAATTAGTTCCATAAATAAAACGCCCTCCGTACCTGGAAACAGGTGCGGAGGGCGTTTTTCAAATATTAATGAACCCTTTATTCTGGCAAAAGCTTGGATATGATATACTTGCAGCAAATGCAATTCCCCGATTAAGGAGAAGAAATACATGACTTGTGTGCAAATACTTCTGGTGGAAGACGACAAGATGATTGTCTCCGGGCTGGAATATGCCCTGGGGCAGCAGGGGTACGGGGTCACCTGCCGCGGGGATGTGGCCTCCGCGTCGGAGGCAATCGCCTCCAATCGTTTCTCCCTGGGAATTCTCGACCTCGGCCTGCCCGACGGCAGCGGATTCACCCTCTGCGAGGAGCTTTCCCGTAAAAATATCCCCGTGATCATCCTCACGGCGGTGGACGATGAGGCCAACACGGTGCGGGGGCTGGAGATGGGGGCAGACGACTACATCACGAAGCCCTTCCGCCTTCAGGAGCTGCTGGCCAGGGTCAAGGCCGTGCTGCGGCGGCAGGGGGGCGAGGCCACCTCGGTGCTGTCCCTCGGCCACGGCGTGGAGGTCAATCCACAGCAGGCAAGGGTGCTGCAAAACGGGAAAGAGTTGGCGCTGACCGCGCTGGAATACCGCCTGTTGTTGGCCTTTGCGGAGCACAGGGGGCAGATGCTGAGCCGCACCCAGCTGCTGGAGCGCATCTGGGACGAGTCGGGCAGCTTCGTGGAGGACAACACCCTGACAGTGTGCATCCGGCGGCTGCGGGAAAAGCTGGGGGACGACAGCCAGAACCCACAGCTGATCAAGACTGTGCGGGGAATGGGGTATCGCCTTGATTAATCTGTTTCGCAACCGGGAGGTTCGCCTCCAGATGGGGATTCTTGCGGCCTTGGGCTGCGCTGCGACGGTCATCTCCCTGCTCTGGGGCGGCATCTGGACAGGGCTGTTGGTGCTGGCCGCCATGGGTCTGGTCTTCGCCGTCACCCTCCGCTTCACGGGGGCGCGATACCGGGAGATCGCCCGGCTGTCCGACTGCCTCACCCGCATTGCCGGGGGTGATTACAGCGTGGATTTGCGGGAGTACGGCGAGGGGGAGCTGAGCATCCTCTACGACGAGCTGCACAAGGTGACCCGCACCCTCTCCCACCAGGCGGAGCAGCTGCAGAGAGACAAAGAGTGGCTGGCGGACACCATGGCCGACATCTCCCACCAGCTCAAGACGCCGCTGACCTCCGTGACCATGTTCACGGAGCTGCTGGCCGACGGAAATCTGCCGGAGGAGCGGCGCAGGGAGTTCCTTGCGGGCATCGAATCCGGGGCGGAGCGCATCCGCTGGCTGGTGCTCTCACTGCTCAAGCTCTCCCGGCTGGACGCCGACGCAGTTGTCTTCAGACGTGAGGACATCCCCGCCGCCCTGCTGCTGGAGCGGGCCGCCGAGCCCCTTCTGGTGGCCATGGAGCACCGGGGGCAGACCCTGGAGCTGAAGCTGGAGGACAGCACGATTTCCGGCGACCTCTCCTGGCTCAGCGAGGCGGTGGGCAACTTGCTGAAAAACGCCATGGAGCACTCCACGCAGGGCGGGCGCATCACGGTGCACGGAGTGGACAATCCCCTCTATACCCTGCTGGAAATCAGCGATAACGGCGCGGGAATCCCACAGGAGGAGCTCCCCCATATCTTCGAGCGGTTCTACCGGGGGAAGAACGCCACGTCCGACAGCGCCGGGATCGGCCTGGCCCTCAGCAAGAGCATCATCAATCGCCACGGCGGGGCCGTAGAGGTGCAAAGCGCGCCGGGGGAGGGCACCCGGTTTACCCTGAAATTCTATAAGATGACTATTTAGATGACAAAATTGTCACCCGGGCTGTCACCGGGCTGTCAGCACAGCGCCGTATACTTGGTGTAAAGAAAGACGGGAAGGGAAGATTTTTATGCCAATTCTTGAAGTCAATCACCTCACCAAGATATACGGCTGGGGCGACACCGCCGTCACAGCGCTGGACGACGTCAGCTTTTCGGTGGAGGCGGGGCAGTTTGTCGCCATCATCGGCTCCTCCGGCTCGGGAAAGTCCACCCTGCTCCACCTGGTCGGCGGCGTCGACCGCCCCTCCTCCGGCAGGGTGGTGGTGGAGGGCAGCGACATCTACGATCTGGACGAGGACGCCCTGGCTATCTTCCGGCGGCGGAACATCGGGCTGATCTACCAGTTCTACAATTTGATCCCCGTTCTCAATGTGGAGGAAAACATCACCCTTCCCCTGCTGCTGGACGGCCGCAAGCCGGACAAGGCGCAGGTGGAGGACATCGTCGAAACCCTGGGTCTGGAAAATCGGCTGCGCCACCTGCCCAACCAGCTTTCGGGCGGGCAGCAGCAGCGGGTCTCCATCGGCCGGGCGCTGATGGGCCGCCCCGCCATCCTGCTGGCGGACGAGCCCACCGGCAATCTGGACAGCAAAAACTCCGCCGAGATTCTGGACATGCTGCGCATCTCCAACCTCAAGTACAATCAAACTGTGCTGCTCATCACCCACGACGAGCGCATCGCCCTCTCCGCCGACCGGGTCATCGCAATCGAAGACGGCCTCATCGTCAAGGATGAGGTGATCCGTCGATGAACATTCTCATGCGACTTTCGGCCCGGCACCTGAAGCTCAACCGAAAGAGGACGATGATCACCATTGTCGGCATCGCCCTCTCCATCGCCATGGTGACGGCAATTTCCGGCTTTATCGTCAGCTTTCAGGATTTGCTCTTCAACGACGCAGTCGCCCGGGAGGGCCTGTGGCATGTGCGCTACTCCGGTCTGGATCAGCTCACCGCCGAGTCTGTGGCGGCAGAGCCCACCTTCTCCGAGGCGGAAATAACCGAGGATGAAAACGGCGTCACCGTCTCCCTGCTGTTTGCAAAGCTTGACAGGGGCATCTACGACAGGTCGGAGGAGGTCTGCTTTCGCCACGGCATCGGCCAGGATCAGGTGCGCTACCACAACAACCTGCTCATCGCCGAGGGGGTTATCCCGGGGGGCTACTACGAGACCCTGTACGGTCTGGCCGCCATCTTGCTCAGCCTGGTGGCAATCGCCTCTGTGATGGTGATTTCCAACGCCTTTTCCATCTCGGCGGGCGAGCGGAGCCGCCAGTTCGGGCTGCTGAAAAGCGTGGGCGCCACCGGAAAACAGATACGGGGCATTGTTCTGTGGGAGGGCGTTATACTGGGCGTTTGCGCGGTTCCATTGGGCCTTCTGCTGGGACTTCTTGTGCAGTGGATCGCACTGAGCGCCGCCAACCTCATCTTGGGCTCCATGGATGCCGTCAACTTCATGGCGGAGTTCCGGGTGGTGCTGTCCCCCTGGGTGCTTCTCCTGGCGGTTGTTGTTACCTTTGTCACTATCTTTCTCGCCGCATGGATTCCAGCGCGGCGGGCCTCCCGCCAGAGCGCGATTGACGCCATCCGCCAAACGGCGGAGGTGCGCATCCGCCCCCGGGATGTGCGGGTCTCCCCCCTGACCGGCAAGCTGTTCGGCTTCGAGGGTCTGCTTGCCGCAAAAACCATGCGGCGCAACCGCAGGCGGTACCGAACCACCGTGACCTCGCTGGTGGTCAGCATTGTGCTGTTTATCGGAGTGTCCAGCTTTGGGCAGATGATGTTCAAGGCCTCCTCCATGGTGTACGAGGACTACGGCACCAACATGCTGATCCAGATCACCGAGATCGACGAGGCGCAGCAGAACAGGCTTGCGGCGGAGCTTTCCGCTGTGGAGGGCGTCACGACTTATCCCTACCGGGATATCCGGGCAAGCATTGCCGTTCCCACAGAGTGGATGACCGACATGGGGGCGGAAATGCTGGGAGAGACGGAAAAGAACGTCTACCTCTACAGCCTGTCGGACAGCTCCTTCGAGGCCATCTGCAAATCCCTGCGCCTCTCCCCCTCCAACCTGTCCGACCCCGAACACCCAGGGGCAATCCTGGTCAACACCAGCGGGACATACATCCGGCAGGGGCGGCGGTACAACTTCTCCCCCTACCGCTCCCTCACGGGGGAAAGCATGACCTTCTCGCTGGACGGCACCGACCGGACACTGTCAGTGATGGGCGAAATCAAGGATATCCCCACCGAGATCAACCTGTTCTACACGGCAAACGCCGTCAACCTGCTGATCCCCGAATCGGTGCGCGTCGCCTGGCAGCCTGAAAACACACCCTCCATGCTCTCCATGACGGCGATGACCGCCGACCCGGACGGCTACGAGATACTGGCCAAGGAGCTGCTTTCCGCCGAGCTCTTGAACACGCAATACTTTATCACCAACTACGAGGCGATGGTGGAAAACAGCCGGAACATCTGGCTGCTCATCATGATCTTTGTCTACGGCTTCATCGCCATGCTGTCCCTGATCAGCGTCACCAATGTCATCACTACTATCTCCACCGGTATTGCGCTGCGAAAAAGGGAGCTGGCCATGCTCCGCTCTATGGGAATGACTGGAAAGGATATTTTGAAATCCCTGCGGTACGAGAGCCTGATCTACGGCATCAAATCCCTTGTAATCGGCATTCCCCTGGGTATCGCCGTCAGCATTCTCATGTATTTCACCTTGGGCGGCTCCATGACCTTTGAGTACATCTGGCCGCTGGACAGCATCGTGATCAGCGTTGTGGCCGTACTGCTCATCACCCTGATTACAATGAGCTTTTCCGCAAACAAGCAGCGAAAGGAAAAGATTGCAGAGGTGCTGACGAGCGAAATCATGTAGCAGATGAATCACAAAAAAAGGAGCGGCAATTGCCCCTCCTTTTTATTTACAGTCCATATTCTACTGCTTTTGCGCGGGCCCAAAGGGTTTTCCTATCGGCAGGAACGGCCGCCCGAAATGGTTGTTCAGCACGTTTGCGCCGCTGCCGTAGAAGGACAGCAGGGCGATAATCAGTTCCGACCACGCCGCCAGCAGGTGAAAGCCCGTGTGTATGGGCCCCTCAACCACAAAAGTGCTCACCGCCAGGCCAATGAATAGAAAGTCGATGAACACAAAAATCAGGAATAAAACCTTGTTCGTCCGCATAGCGCCTATTGTGAGGAAGATGGTCAAAATCAGATACCCTATGAACGCAAAGCCCATCTGGCGCGTGTCCACGTTTTGCTGCAGCGCCGTGCCCCACACGCCGAGGTTGATGAGCCAGGACGCCGCCATACCGAACCAGAAAAATCCATAGGCGCAGAAAGCGGTTGCGCCGAAGACATTCCTCTTTTTATAATCCAACAATCCGGCCACAATCTGGGCCGCCGCGCCCAAAAAGACTGCCCAGGGCAGAACGTATGCCACCCCTTCCGTGAGCCCCAGCTTCTGGCTGGACGCCACCAGGGTTACCATTGCGAGACCGAACAATCCCAGCGCCGATGGGTCTACATGTGCTTTTTCCGCCATTTTTTTACCTCCCGTTTCATTTCAAACCAATTGACTATATCAAATGGCGCACGCCCTGTCAATCCGAATTGCCAAAAAGAAAAGATGCAGCTTTCCCAGAGGGCTGCATCTTTTGTCGCACATTTAGTTCTACAGCGCAATCACCGCGCTACCGCCGTCCATGGCGGCAGTGTCCGTATTGCCCGCCAGGCGAACCTTGTAGCTCTTCCCGGCCGCGTCCCCGGTCACCTTGACCTCGCCGCCCCCGCAGGCAGCGGTCAGCGTCAGCACCTTGTTGGCTTCGCTGTCATAGACGACGGCTGTGGCGGTCACGCCGTCCGCCATGCCGTAGAGCACGAACTCCGCGCCCTCCACATAATCGTAGACCACGCTCTTGTCAAAATGCCCGAAGCCTATGATTGCGCCCTCCCGGGCAAGAATCGGCATCTCGGTGTAGGAGCACTCCCGTGTGACATAGCGCTCCCCCTCGTACACATCCCCTGTGACAATGTCCGTCCACCGGCCTTTCGGCAGGTAGAACTCCGCGATGCCCCTCTCGTTCATGACGGGGGCAATCAGCAGGGAGTCGCCCAGCATGTACTGGGTGTCCAGGTGCTTGCAGACGGGATCGCCGGGGAATTCCACCACCATAGACCGCATCATGGGAATCCCTGTTTGGTGAGTTTTCACCGCCTGGGTGTAGAGATAGGGCATCAGGCGGCCCTTGAGCTTGGTGTAGAAGCTGAGCACCTCGCTGGCCTCGTCGTCGAACAGCCAGGGCACCCGGTAGGAGGAGGAGCCATGGAGGCGGCTGTGGGTGGACATGAGTCCGAAGGCGCACCAGCGCTTGTAGAGGTCGGGGGATGCGGTGGCCTCAAAGCCGCCGATGTCGTGGCTGAAAAAGCCGAAGCCGGAGGAGCAGAGGCTGAGCCCCGCCCGCAGCGTCTCCGCCATGGCGGAGTAGGAGGCGAAGCAGTCGCCGCCCCAGTGAACGGGATACTTCTGCCCGCCCACCGTGGCGCTGCGGGAGAAGAGGCAGGTGTTGTTCTCACCGTAGACCTCCGCCAGCGCCTCGGCCACCGTCTTGTTGTAGAGGTAGGTGAAGTAGTTGTGCATGGCGATGGGGTCTTTGCCGCTGTGGTAGACCACATCGGAGGGGATTCGCTCGCCAAAATCAGTTTTCAGGTTGCGGATGCCCATCTTCATCAGATTCTTCAACAGGCCCGCATACCAGCGGCAGGCCTCGGGGTTGGTAAAGTCCACAATGGCCATGCCGGGCTGCCAGAAGTCGGTCTGGAACACGCCGCCGTCCTGCTTTTTGAGGAAGTAGCCCTTCTCCTTGCCCTCCTCAAACAGCTTGGAGCGCTGGCCGATGTAGGGGTTGATCCAGACGCAGATTTCCAGCCCCTTTTCCCGCAGCCTGTCCAGCATGGCCTGGGGGTCGGGGAACTGGCGGATGTCCCACTCGAAGTTGCACCACTCGTGCTCCTTCATCCAGAAGCAGTCGAAGTGGAAAACCTGGAGGGGGATGTCACGCTGGAACATTCCGTCGATAAAGGAATTGACTGTCTCCTCGTTGTAGTCGGTGGTGAAGGAGGTGGAGAGCCATAGGCCGAAGGAGTAGGCGGGCGGCAGGCCGGGGCGCCCGGTGAGACCGGTGTAGTTTTCCAGCACCGCCTTGGGATTCTCCCCCCCGATGATGAAGTACTCCATCTCCTCGCCGGGCTGGGAGAAGGACACCCGGGAGACGATCTCGGAGCCAACCTCAAAGGAGACCTTATCCGAGCTGTTGACCAGGATGCCGTAGCCGGAGGAGGAGATGTAGAAGGGCACGGTCTTGTAGCTCTGCTCGGTGCAGGTGCCGCCGTCGGCATTCCAGACCTCCACAGTCTGGCCGTTTTTCACAAAGGTGGTGAACTTTTCGCCAAAGCCGTAGATACACTCGCCCACGCCAAGATCAAGGCGCTCCACGATGTAGGTGCTGCGGGGATCGGCGGGGTAGTCGAAGAAATAGTCCTCCTCCTGGGCGAGGACGCGCTGTCTTGCCTTGCCCGCGGCCTCCTCCACATAGGCGGAGGAGCGCCAGGAACAGCCGGTGAGCCGCTCCTCCCCGCGGAAGAAGCCAACCTCCCACTTCTCCCCTTTTTCAATGCGAACCCTGGTGTTGCCGCTGACCAGCTCGGCGAAGTCCTGCGCGTCGGTGATCTGGGGGACAAAGCCCTGCTCCTCGTTCAGTTCAAATTTGGGGGCGTTGTCCAGCCCGCCCTTGTAGTGGGCGATGTGCACCTTGATGATGTCCTTCGCCGTGGAGGAGTAGGTGATCTCCAGGTTGGGCCCGCCCAAAGTCTGCCCCCGGTGCTTGATCACCTGGGAGGTGGCCAGGACAACCAGCTTGTTTCCCCGCACCTCCACCTCGTACGCCTGGGCGGCGTAGCCATTTTTGTAGCCGATGCCGTCCAGCCAGTACCCGTTGATAAACTTCATGCGACCAATCCTCTCCAGAAAATATATAAAACTGTTGATTCTTCGACACATCCTGCTATACTGATACTATATTACTATAAACGATAAAATACTACAAGAATATCGCCATAATTATTGAACTATATTGCTCTTTCGCGTGAAAATCGCAAAGGAAAGGCCACGGAGATGCGAAGAATTCCCAAATTTGAGGAAAAAAGCGAGCCCTACCACCTTCTGCATCCTGTACGGGTGCACAGGCTCACCTTTCCCCCAGGCAGCGAAATTATCTTCTACCCCCACTGGCACAGGGAATTTGAGTTGTTCTATGTGCTGGAGGGCGGCGCGCTGTTTTCTGTCGACGAGCGGGAATACCTGCTGTCGGAGGGGGAAGGTGTCTTTCTCCTGCCCGGCGCGCTTCACAGCTGCCATGGCCTGGAGGGCGTGGGCTGCACCTTTCAGGCGGTGGTGTTCTACGACACCATGATCTGCGAAAACAGGGAGAGTGGGGCCTACAAGGCCTATGTCGCGCCCGTGCAGGAGGGCCGCCTGCTGTTGCCGGAGCGCCTGCACCCTGATATCCCCTGGCAGAAGAGAGCGCTGGCGGGCCTGCGGGAGATAGCGGCGATTCCCCAGAACCATCTGGCGGAGCAGGAGCTCTTCCTCCGGGGCAAGCTGCTGGAAATCTGGCAGCAGCTCTTCTCCCACGGGGAGGCCGTGCCGGAGCAGAGCTTCTCGGCCCGGTCAGCGGATCATCTCACCCCTGTAATCGAATACATCCACAGCCACTACATGGAGGACATCAGTCTCGCCCAGCTGGCGGAGCTGGCCTCTCTCAGCCCGGGAAGATTCTGCAAGGTGTTCAAAGAGCAGCTGCAGATGACTCCCTTCGCCTACATCATCCGCCACCGCATCTTGCAGAGCTGCCGCTTCCTGGGCGAGACGGACAGCTCCATCACCGAGATCGCCAACCGCACCGGCTTCAACAGCGTCAGCTACTTTAACCGAACCTTCCGCACCACAATCGGCTGCACACCCTCTGCCTACCGCCTGGAAGGGGAAAGGCCGCCCGCACCGCTTTCCCCGGCCAGCTGATAAAAAAGATGGAAAAGGAGAGATGAACCGTGATCTACCAGAAAGACAGCGCCCTGTACTACCGCTTCGACGCCGAGACCATGAAGATCGAGCCCTGGGGGGCAAACAGCCTGCGGGTGCGCAGCATCAAGCAGAGCAACTTCCCGGAAGCGGACTGGGCCCTGACCGAGCCCGCCGGGGGAACCGCTGACATTGTCATCGGTGAAGAGGAGGCGAAGATCACCAACGGCGATCTCACCGCTACCGTCACCAAGAACGGCTGGCTGCGCTTCTACAACGCGCAGGGGAAGGAGCTGCTGCGGGAGTACGCCCGCACCCGGCGGGACATCTTTGCCTACACCAGCAGCGCCCTGGAGGTGGAGGCGAGGGAGTTCAAGCCCATCATTGGCGGCGACTACACCCTCACCGCCCGCTTTGAGTCCCTGGACGCGGAGGAGCGCATCTACGGCATGGGGCAGTACCAGCAGCCCAACCTGAACCTGAAGGGCTCCGACCTGGAGCTCGCACACCGCAACTCCCAGGCCAGCGTGCCCTTCTTCCTCTCCTCCCGGGGCTACGGCTTCCTCTGGAACAACCCGGCTGTGGGCAGGGCGGTGTTCGGCCGCAACATCATGACCTTTGAGGCGGCCTCCACCAAGGCGCTGGACTACTGGGTCACCGCCGGGGACACCCCGGCCCAGATCGAGGAGGCCTACGCCGCCGTGACCGGCAAGGTGCCCATGATGCCCGACTATGCCATGGGCTTCTGGCAGTGCAAGCTGCGCTACCAGACCCAGGAGGAGCTGCTAGAGGTGGCCAGGGAGTACAAGCGGCGGAACCTGCCCATCTCGGTCATCGTGGTGGACTTTTTCCACTGGGAGAAACAGGGGCAGTGGCGCTTCGACCCCGTCTACTGGCCTGACCCGGACGCCATGATCAGGGAGCTGGAGGGCATGGGCATCGAGCTGATGGTCTCCATCTGGCCCACCGTGGAGCGCAACACCCCACGCTACGAGGAGATGCTGGAGAACGGCTATCTGATCCGCACCGAGCGGGGCATCCGCATTGCCATGGACTTCCAGGGCAACACCGTGCACTACGACGCCACCAATCCAGCCGCCAGGGAATATGTCTGGCAGGCCTGCAAGGAGAGCTACTACGACAAGGGTGTGCGCATCTTCTGGCTGGATGAGGCGGAGCCGGAGTACGCCGCCTACGACTTCGACAACTACCGCTACTACCTTGGCCCCAATGTCCAGGTGGGCAACTGCTACCCCGCCATGTATGCCAAGACTTTCTTTGACGGCATGCGGGCCGAGGGCCAGGAACAGGTGGTCAACCTGCTGCGCTGCGCATGGGCGGGCTCCCAGCGTTACGGCGCCCTCGTGTGGTCGGGGGATATCCACTCCAGCTTCGAGAGCCTACGGAACCAGTTCGCCGCCGGGCTCAACATGGGCCTTTCTGGAATACCCTGGTTCACCACCGATATCGGCGGCTTCCACGGCGGCAATCCGGAAGACCCCGCCTTCCGGGAGCTGCTGGTGCGCTGGTTCCAGTACGGGACATTCAGCCCGGTCATGCGCCTTCACGGCGACCGGGAGCCCAAGCAGCCCCAGGTCGGCACCACCGGCGGGGCGACCTGCCATTCCGGCGCGCCCAACGAGGTGTGGAGCTACGGCGAGGATGCCTACGAAATCCTCAGCGACTACCTCTTCCTGCGGGAGCGGCTGCGCCCCTATGTGAAGGAGCAGATGACGGCCGCCCACGAGAAGGGCACGCCGGTCATGCGACCGCTGTTCTACGATTTCCCCGACGACGAAAGGGCCTGGGAGAACGAGACCTCCTACCTGTTCGGCCCCGACATGCTGGTGGCCCCGGTCATGCACGCCGGCAAGACGACGGCGGAAGTCTATCTGCCAGAGGGCGAGTGGTTTGACGCCTGGACAGGGGAACGGTATCACGGTCGTACCGTCGCCTCGGTGGATGCGCCTATCGAGCGGATTCCCGTCTTCCTGCGGAGGGCTGATCTCCTCCCGCTGTTCCAAAGGTAAGCGCTGATTAAAGCAGCTAAGCGCCCTTTCGGTGATGGATTCTCAAGGGCTGTAGCCGCTGAAGGACAATTAATCAGCACTTACCTAGGCACAATCAGTCAAGAAAAAGCAAGAGCAGTTCTGTTCACATCCCGGCCGGAATGCTATACTATGGACATAGAAAGACGACAGGGACAAGCCTTCAACCTTCATTATTATTTATTTATTGTTACGAGCCTGACTCCACTGTTCTTTCTAAACCAACTTTCTTCTCATACTTTTTCTCCTTCCCTATTTCATACCCTTTCCCCTCCTCAAAAAGAGGGCCCGGACAAATTGTCCGGGCCTTCTTTTTTTGCCGTGATAATGGAAAGGTTGTACTAATTTCAACTTAAAAACCTAAGAAGCAGAGCGATACGTTCTTTTGAGAAAGAACGTGTTCTGAGCAATAGCTGATTAGCTGTTTTTATTTGAGATTAGTACTATTCGCTGCGAATTTCGCGCACGATCTCAATCATGTTGAGATAGTCCTCCGCAGGCACGTAGCCAGGGATTGAGTTGCCGGTTCCGAAGGCGATTCCACCGTGCCCGGCGCATTTGGCAACCACTTCCTCGATGTACTCCTTCATCTCGGGACGCGACAGGCGGCAAACGGCGTCCATGTCGATCCCGCCGAAGTTGCCGATCCGGTCGCCGTATGTCTCTACCCAAAAGGAGAAGGGCTCGATCTGATCCTCGTTGGAGTGCTTCGCGTCGATGCCGACATCGGTGATGATGGCCTTCATCACGCTGTTGATTTCGCCGCAGCTGTGCAGGAGGAAGGGCTTGCGGTAGGAGTGCACCTCCGCGACAATCCTCTTGTACTGGGGCAGGATGTGCCGGCGGATATCGTCGGCGGACAGCATGGTGTTGGACTTGTAGCCCAAGTCGTCGCCAAAGCGGAGAACGCAGTAGACATCGCCGAACTCGGCCAGAAAGCGCCTCCACACACGGAGCAGAACCTCCCCCACCCTTTCAAAAAGCAGCGCATACAGCTCCGGGTCGTCCGCTTTCAGGTAGCACAGGTTCTCGAAGCCCGTGATATCCTGGACGCACTCGAACACCCCGTTGCCGACACCGCCAATTGCCCGCATCCCGGCGGGCATATTCCGGCGCAGTGCCTGGAAGTATTTGGAGTACTCCGCAAAGTAGAAGCCCTCCAGCTCATCCCAGGGGTAGCGCTCAAAATCCGCCATATCCTCGATGGCGGGCGGCGTGTTCGGGTTGCCCAAACAGCCGCTGCCCGGCATGATGCCGCCCACACAGGCCTCGAAGGTGACAACGTCGTAGCCGTGTCGGGAAAAGAAGCTGCTGTAGTTCTGAAAGAACTCGTCCAGCTCCCTGTTGTCCCCGCCAAACAGGGGGGCCTTCACCGTTCCGTTGATCTCGTCTATCTTGCCGAAGTCCACGTTGTGCTCGTACAGCGGCAGTCTTGCGGCTTCCACTTTGTACGCAGCGTTCAGGATGTGCCTGTAATCCGGCTCAAACGGTTTCAGCATGTTCCCCTCTTTTCTCTAGGGCGAAGTCTGTGCCTCTAGTCGAAACCAGTATACACTATTATTGATTTGTCTTCCAGCGGTCATAGGCGGTCTGGTAGGCAGTAAGATATCTGTCCAGGCCCAGGGCGTTCAGGCCCTCCATCATCTGGTCGTAGTTGTCAATACTCATCTCGCCAGTGATCAGCTTCGCGCCGTTTTCACGGGCGTACTTCTGGATATCGGTGGCAACTTCGTCCAAAACCTGCTGCTCTTCCTCGGTGAAGTACATGTCGGGGAAGGCCATCTGCATGTAGGGGGCGAGCTTTTCGTCGACGGACTTGATGCGGAACTGCTGGAAGGGATCGTCCCAGTTGCCCTCTGTGGTGGGGCGGACATACTTGGGCAGGGGCAGGCCGCAGTCGGGGGTGACTTCGCCGCCGCGGAACTCCTCGTTGTTGCGGGTGTCACCGGGGCGCTCTACATGCTTCCACAGCCCATTCTCGGCATCCTCGTAGAACATGCCCTTGGGGCCGTAGTGGATGAGCAGGGAGCCCTCCTCGGAGTAGAGGTAGTCCACCCAGCGGAGCATGGCGGGAATGTTCGTGCACTTGTCGGTGAGAGCGAAGGTGCCGTGAGCGATGCCGCTGTTCTCCTGCAGAACAAGAGCGCTTGTGTTCTCAGGACTGGTCAGGGCCGGCAGCAGCGGATAGGAAACCATTTCCTCATTGGTCATGTCGCCGTAAATCAGCGAGGGAATTGCGTGCCAGGCGATGCCCACCTGGTTGTTGGCGCCCTTGGCGGCGATTTCCGCCATGCCCTGAATGAAAGCGTCGTGGTCGAGCAGGTTTTCGCTCCACAGCTTGTTGGCGTAGGTGAAGAATGCCTTGGCGTTCTCGTGTGCGAAGGGGTGGATGGCAGTGTCGCCGTCGATCATGACTTGCTCTTTGCGGTAGAGAATACCGAAGGCGGGCATCATGCGGATGTAGATGTTGTCGCCCTTTTCAACCGCGTTATCGTCACCAGAAGTCCAGGGGATTTCGTCCGCCTGGCCATTGCCGTTGGGGTCTTCAGTGAGAACGCGGGTGAGGTACTCTGCAAATCCGTCGGTGGTGTTGGGCAGGTCAGCCTCAGTCATCTCAAGAGCTTCCAGGAACTTCGCGTTCGCCCAGGCGGAGCCCACCATGGCGATGGGGGCCGTGGTGTAGCTGGGCAGCGCATAGATGTGGCCGTCGGGCGCTGTGATGGAGGCGCGCACGTGGGGGTAGGTGTCCAGCATCTCCATCAGGTTGGGGCAATACTGCTCAATGTAGTCCTCCAGGGGAACCAGGATACCCTGTGTGCCGTATTTCACCTGCTCCGCCTGGGTCAGCTGCATGCCGAAGAGAACTTCGCCGTAGCTACCGGTGTTGAAGGCGAGGTTTTTCTTCTCGGTGAACACCTCAGCCATGGGGGTGTCGTAGGTGAAGGAGATGTTGGTCAGCTTCTCCATCTCCTTGAAGAAGGCGAGGTTTTCCCAATCGCCGTGGATGGGGTGCTTCATGCCCATCATGGTGAAGGTCATGGGCTCGATTGCGATGGGATAGCCCTCCAGGTTGATGCCGTCTGCTGTCGCTCCGGCTTCGGAGCTCACGGGCTCCTCAGTGCTGGCCGACTCCTCGGTGCTTGCAACTTCGCTGCCGCTCTCCGAAGGCGCTGTGCTGGGCTCGGCAGCACTGCTGGTAGTTGTGTCTCCTGCACATCCGGCAAAGACGGTTGCGAGCAGTACCAATACCAAAAACAGGGACCAGAATCTGCGCATTTTTCTACACTCCGTTCTCTTTTCCATTTATTTGCACCAATCGGTTGATTGGGCACGAAACATGCTTCACTACCCCTTTATCGACCCCACCATAAGGCATAAGGGCAATATTCCGTTCTATACAGAGCTTTTCCGTTATGCCAATGAAGAAATGCTATGCATTTCTTTCTGGTTCCTTCAGGCTTCATCCCTTTATAGATCCCACCATAACACCTTTTACAAAATACTTCTGCAGGAAGGGGTAGACTACGATGATGGGGAGCGTGGACACAATCATAATGGCGTACTTGATAATCGCCGCAAGCCTGGTCTGCTCCGCCAGTGAAACGGCCATGTCGCCCGACACCATGGTGGTAGTATTCATCTGGGTGACGACCAGCAGCTCCCGCAGAAAGACCTGCAGCGGAAAGAGGCTGCGGTTGTTGAGAAAGATCATCTCGTTGAAGTAGCTGTTCCAGCGGCCCACGCCGTAGAAAAGGGCCATAACCGCGATAATGGGCGCGGAGAGGGGCAGGATGATCCGGAAAAAGCGCTGGAACACGCTGCAGCCGTCTATGACGGCCGCCTCTTCCAGGCCGGGGGGAATCGTGGACTGGAAAAAGGTTCGCGTAATGACGATATTCCAGATCGACGCCGCGGGCGGCAGCAGCACCGCCCATATGGTGTCGGTCAAGCCCATCCCCTTCAGCATGAGGTAAAGCGGGATGAGCCCGCCGCTGAAAAACATGGTGAACAGGAACAGCATGGAAAATCCTTTTCTGCCCGGCAAGGTGTTGCAGGCAAGGGCGTAGGCGCCGGGAAGGGTGATCGCCAGGCTGAGGAGCGTGCCCCCAACCGTATAGAAAATGGTGTTGCGGTAGCCGATCCAGATGTCCATATTCTGGAACACCCGCTTGTAACCTTCAAAGGTAATTCCCACCGGCCACAGCCACATCTCGCCTATGAGCACCTTATTGGGGTCGCTGATAGAGGCGCTGAGCACATAGATGAGAGGATAGAGCGTGATGATCAGAAACAACGCAATAAAAACGCCGTTTATCACCTGAAAGACAATATCGGTTCTGCTGCTTTTCATAGGAGGGTCAACCCCTTTCGTCATAGAGTTTCATGTGATTTACCAAAGGCAAATTCATTTTTCCTCTTACCAAAGTGATGTCTCGCTCACCTTGCGGGCGAAGGTGTTGACAAGAAACAGCAGCACCAGGTTGACAACCGAGTTGAACAGTCCCACCGCAGTGGAAAAACTGTACTGCGCGTTGATCATACCGGACTTGTAGACGTAGGTGGAAATCACCTCGCTGGTCGCGGTGTTGAGAGGATTTTGCAGCAGCAGTATCTTTTCGTGGCCCACCGACAGCAGGTTGCCGCTGTTGAGAATCAGCATGACCACCATGGTCGGAATCAGCACGGGGAAGTTGATGTACAGAATCTTTTGAAACCGTGAAGCGCCGTCCAGGGTGGCGGCCTCCAGCAGCTCGGGGTCAACGCCGGAAAGCGCCGCAAAGTAGATGACGCTCCCCCATCCTGTCCCCTGCCAGACACCGCTCCAGACATAGATGGAGGGGAACATCTTCTCCTTGCTGAGGAAGGGAATGGATTCCACCCCAATCAGGTTCAGGAATTTGTTGATCATGCCGCTGGTCGGATTCAAAAAGGCGATGATCATGCCGCACATGACGACCACCGAGATGAAGTAGGGAGCATAGGTAATTGTCTGAGCCGCCTTTTTGAGCGGGCCGTTTTTCAGCTCATTCAGGGACAGTGCCAGAATGATGGGGAGGGGAAACCCCGCAATCAGGCTGTATAGGCTGATCACCAAGGTGTTTTTAATCAGCTCGCCAAAGTAGGGGGACTGAAAGAAGCGGAGAAAATGCTTCACTCCCACCCAGTTGCTCCCCCATATACCTTTGGTGGCAACATAGTCGCGAAAGGCGATCTGCGCGCCGTACATGGGGCCGTAGCAGAAAATCAGGAAATAGGCCAGTGCGGGCAGCAGGAGAATATAGTACTGCCAGTGGTTTTGCAGGCTTTTGAGAAGCCTGCTTTTTCCGGCAGCTCCCTTGCTGGTAGTCTTTGTCATTTTGCTTCTTCCTTTCGAGGTCAATTTTTGTTGACCCTGGGAATCTGAGCCTGTGCCATATTTCCCGACTTCCATCCATCTGGCATTAACGACACGCAATAGACATATTGTATAGTATTTAATTACCTCTTTGCATTTTATAAGATAAATATAATATGTTCCTGCATTAATGTCAATATTATTTATAAATAATGTATATTATTTGGATATGCGTAAATCTACTCATCTGATTAACTATCGGCGGCAACTCAACGGACGATTTCATCAAATGCAACTGTCCCTGTCGCCTGCCCCTGTTCCACCACAAAATCCTTGCCGGGGATGTGGATGACCGCGCGCTTCACATGGGGCTTCACCCGCAGGAACTCCGGCTTGCCGGGGCAGAAGGGGTAGAAGCCCAGCAGGCTGAAAATATACCACCCAGCCGTGCTGCCGTTGTCCTCGTCGCCGGGAAAGCCCTCGGGCCCGGAGTCGAACAGCCGCAGGAGCCGCTCCACAAGTGCCTCCGTCTTAGCCGGCTGTCCCAGTTGGGCGTAGATATAGGGGATATGAAAGCTGGGCTGATTGGAGATCGCGCACTGGCCGAAATCCACCGCGGCCATCTCGGTCATCTCGTGAATCTCCCGGCCGTAGCCGCCTGTGCGGTATATGGGCGGAGCTGCCACCAACTCGTCGATCTTCGCGATGAGCCGTTCTGGGCCGCCGTACAGCGCCGCAAGCCCCTCCATGTCGTGGTATACGGCGAAGGAGTTCTGCCATGCGGAGCCCTCGCAGTACGCCCCGCCCCAGGCATAGGGGTCAAAGGGTTCGGCAAACTGCCCGCCGCTGTCCTTTGCCCGCATGAAGCCGGTCTCCCCATCAAAGAGGAGCCTGTAGTTTTCGGCGCGGCGGAAGGCCGCTTTGGCTTCCTCCTCCCTGCCCAGCAGTTGCAGCACCTGTCCCAGGCAGAAATCGCCGTAGACATAGTCCAGGGTGTGGTTGACACTCTCGCCATGTTTGTCGCAGGGGATGTAGCCGTATTTGTTGTAGTCGTCCGTGCCGTGGCGTCCATAACGGCGCTCGGGAGACTCCTCGTTTGTGTGCTTCAGCATCCCCTCGCAGGCGGTCTCCAGCAGCTCGCCGGTGATGATTCCTTTGGCGGCAGCATCTGCGATGACAGCGTCGATCAGGGTGCCGGGCATCGTCCCCGTCTCGGAGGGGGAGGGCCATTTGGGCAGCCAACCGCAGTCCCGATAGGTGTTCAGATAGCCCTCCAAAATCTCCCGGTACTTGTCCGGTGCAATCAGGGAGTAGAGGGGGTACACCGTGCGGCAGGTGTCCCAAAAGCCATTGTCAGTGTAGTAGCGACCCTCTGAGACCTTCCCGGTGTCGGGGCTGCGGTGAATGCGTTTGCCCTCCCCGTCGTATTCGTGCATGCGGTGGGGGTACAGGAAGCTGCGGTACATGCAGGAATAAAAGGTGCGCAGCACACCCTCGTCGTCCGTCTCAATCTCAATTCTGCGGAGGTAGCCCTCCCAGATGTCGGCGGCCTCCCAGCGGAGCGCCTCCAGGCTCTTGACCGTCTCGCTGTCCAGGTTCCGCTCCGCCTGCTCGGGGCTGATGTAGGAGCAGCCCAACTGCACCGCCACCTGCCGCCCGGAGAGGGAGACCGCCAGCGCGCCGTTTTCCTCCCCGGCTAAAGTGATATCGCAGTCGAAGCGCAGCACAAAATACATGCGGAACTCGGCGGCAGTGGGAAAGCTGCTGTCCGCCGCAAAGCCGGTCAGCGTGCGGCTGTCGGCCAGCTCGCAGAAAAACGCCCCACCGGGCTCCAGCTTTCCGCTGTGTATTGTAAACAGCGGCTGCTCCGGCCCGTCGAAGGACAGCGCTATGGTAGCGCCCCGCAGGGTGGGAACCAGCTCGAAATCGCACTGGCTGCGCAAAAACCGCAGCTTCATACAGTCAGGGCGCAGGGTGGCGTCTTCCCTGCGAAAGCCCGACCAGCGGGCGTCGACGTCAAAACGGGGCGTCCCCGCCTGGGGCATCAGGATCAGGCTGGCGTAGTCGCCGATCCAGGGGCTGGGCTGGTGGGTCAGGCGCACCCCCTCCAGCGCGGTGTCGTCGGGGTGGTAGCGCCAGTTGCCGCAGTTCGACCTGGTCTGGGGGATGTAGCCGTGGGAGGCAAAGGGCAGCTGGGTGAGGGGCAGGGTGTTGCCGCGGGAAAAGCGGTCGGAGGATTTTGATCCCTGCCGCACGTCCACATAGTCAAGATAGTGCATGTTAATGACCATTCCTTTCATCGGAATTGTGCTGTCATTGCGAAGCAATGTTTCGGGCCTACGCCGAAAAGGCACAAAACGATAGTTTGAAAGTCATAACTTTCAAGCTACCTCCATCTGGCGCGGCTTCAGCGCGCGTTAAACTCCGCACAGGCATCCACCATCGCCTGTACGTTTTCCACCTTCGTCTGGTAAAACATGTAGTCGCTGGCCGCCAGAATGTGCTTGCGCCCCATCCGCTTAGCGGTCTCCAGAATGGCGAGAGACTCCTCCCGGATCTCCTCCGGCGTGGCGTTCAGCAGCCTGTCCAGGCCGATGTTGCCCCTGGTGCAGATGCGCTCATCCAGTTTGCCAAAGGCGTCCCCGATGCTGGCCACATTGCCCACCGGTGCCTGGGAGAGGGTCTCGAACAGGTCGATTCCCATTTGGTTGTAGTAGCCCATGGTGAGCATCGGCTCGATAGGGGAGCAGATGTGGGAGTAGATCAGCAATCCGTTTTGGTGGGCCATCTCGGAGAGTATCTTTGAATAGGGTACCAGGAAGCGCTCGTAGTAGTCCGGCGAAATCATCTCGGAGCCGGGGCCCCCTAGGAAAACGAAGTCGGAACCCCCCGCCGCCACAGCGGGAATCAGCTTCTCGTTCAGGCGCAGAATCTTCTCCATCAGCCGGGTGAAAATTTCGGGGCAGGTCATGGCGAAGACGGCGGTGTCCACCGTGTTGGGGAAGCAGAGCAACTCGTAGGGCTGCATGGCCCACTGGATGTCCATGGCTACATCCTCGCCCACAGCCTCCCGCTGCTCCCTGACGCCCCGGGTGATGGGGCTAAAACCCTCCACCTCCAGCAGGCGATCCAGATAGATTTCCAGAATCTCCAGCTCATCTTCGTCGACGATGAGATACTTCGTCTGGGAGACGCCGTCGATCTCGTGCTCGACCAGCAGGGAGGTCAGCGTGCCGAGCGGCGTGCAAAAGCGGCAGTCGGTGACATAGCGGTTCTTATCCGCCTCGAAGTGGCGCTCCGCGGAGGTTTCCACGTCCGGTACAAGCTGGGTTAAGTCGGGCAAGCCAAGGTTGTACAGCGGTACAACATCGAAACGCTTCCAGGCGGCGGCGAGGTCTTCCAGGGTGGTCTCGCTGATCCACCGCTTTCCCGCCAGCATGGTGTCAAAGCCCGCCCCCGCGCCGATCTGCGGGGAGCAGATGGCCTTGTCCCCACCGTGCACCACATAGTGCTTGAGCAGTTCCCGGTTATTCATAGGTATGACCATTCCTTTACAGCGCGTCGTACTCGTTGCAGAGGGGATACCGGACAGCCTCGTCCTCCTCGATGGCGGCGAAGCGGGGCCTCTCCAGCAAAAAGCGGTTGTCTGTGCGGTCGTCGTTGATGGAGGAGACCTCCCCCACGATCAAATCCCCCGCTCCCTTTTTGGCCCAGAAGCGGTGATACAGCCCGGGCCGCAGCGTGATGCTGCCGCCTTTCGGCACCTCTACAATCGTCCCGGCGGGCATGCTGTGGCGGATGCCGTCCATGTCGGCGGTGAAGTTGTTTTTCTCATCCAGCGAGCCGTCGGGGGTGGAGCCGTACAGCTCCAGCATGAGGACACCGCCCCCCCGGTTGATAATGTCCTCTGTCTTGGTGCGGTGAAAGTGAAAGGGAATTTCCTGCTCTGTCTCGTGGCGCTGGAAAATCAGCTTCTCCGCATAGGGTGTTCCCGCACCGGATAAGCTGCCATTTCTCACCGTGAACAGCACCGAGCCGACCCGCTCGAAGTCGCCGCTGCCGAAATCCGTGACGTCCCAGCCCAGCATGGTCTCCTTGATGGCGTCCAGCCGGTCTTTGTTTTCCTTCCACTCGTCTAGCTCCCAGTAGCCGAAGGCCGGGAGCTTGATATTGTTCGCGTCCAGCAGCCGCATGGCCCGCCGGATGGCGCTGTTAATCGCCGAACGCTTCATATCGGTTCATTCCTTTCAACGGTCAATTATTTGATTTCACAGGTTTGTGTTGAACTGCTTTTACACACTTCGGTCAAGAACTCCATTACCGCTTTGGTTCCCTTCAAATAGAATACTTGTTTGGGAGGTTCAATTTTTGAAAGCCACGCAAGGATTCCGTTTCGTGCTCGAGGAAAAGTCCAAAGAATAAATTTGAGATGAGCAAGATTTAGCCGTTCAGGGCAGGCCTCTCCCAGATCATGGCGCGTTTGTCCGTAATTCTCTTTGAAGCGCTTGAGATTCCGAAACAAGCAAAAAAAGCGGTTGAAATCCAAAAATATAACCGTGTCCGCCCGTTCTAAGCGGTAATCACGCGTTTTGGAATTATTGCCATCCATGATCCATTTCGGCTCATCCGCTGCTTTCAATACCTTTTCGCATACTTCTTTCTCTGGAGTAGCAATCCATCCGGGATTCCAAATAAACCGATCAATGTGCACGACAGGTACGCCGGTTATTTCACCCAGGCGCATCGCCATTGTGCTTTTGCCGCTGCCTGAGGGCCCCATTACCATAATGCGATTTCCCAGCTTCACTGCGCAAACACCCTTCTTCTACTGAAACGACTCCATCTCCGCCAGAATTTCCTCCATGGGTTTCAGCGCGTCGCTGGCCCCTGCACCTGAAAGGCTGTAGGCCGCCGCCGCGCCTGCCATGTGGATCGCCTCCTCCAGGGTTTGACCGCGATAGGCCGCCAGCAAAATCCCGGCGGCGAAAGCATCCCCCGCCCCCACCGAGGACTTGATGAAGCCCTCAGGAATCCTCCAGGAGGCCTCACAGTGGTAGCGGCGCGTCTGCACATCCCACCCGCAGGAAGATTCCGGCATGTGGATGACCACCCAGCGGGAGACACCCATTTCGGCCAGCTTTTCCAGGCAGGGCCGGAAGTTGTCGGCCAGTACAGTCTCCCCAGCTTCCTCCCGCAGGGGGATGCCGGTCACGCCAGAGGCCTCAGTCTCGTTGATGATGCAGTAGTCTGCATAGCGGAGCGCCGGGGGCACCAGTCTGCCGAAGCGCTCCCCCTGCTCGGTCACCACGTCGATGGAGGTCTGTATCCCCCGCTTTCTCGCCTCGTCCAGCACGCGGCAGAGGGCGGTGGGGTAGTCGGGGTCGGGGCCGTCCAGCTTTTCCAGCAGCAGGATGTAGCCGATGTGGAGGATGTCCGCCTCCAGGGCGTCGAAGTCGAAATGCTCCGGCCCCAGCAGAGCGTTAGCCCCGTTGTAGGTGAAGAAGGTTCTCCTGCCGTCGGCCTGGGTCATCACGTCGGTGAAGGCCGTGATGCCATCCCGCAGCACGCCGGAGGTGTCCAGATTGGGGTACTTGGCGAATTCGCCCAGGATGTAATCCCCTGGGCCGTCGTTCCCCACGATGCCCACCACCTTCACAGGCAGCTCCGGGGCCAGCTTGCACAAATCCACTGTGCAGTTGCAGGCGAGACCGCCCATGGACTGCTCCACCCCCGTGATGTGGGTCAGGGCGCTGAGGGCGGGATAGGCTTCAATCTTTTTCAGCTGGTCGACTATCAGGTTCCCCGCAAAGGCAATTCCCCTGTTCATTCATCATTCTCCTAAAGCGTAATCAAACATTCCCCTACACGCTGGGGAATTGCGCTGTATCGGCCATAGCCGATTTTGTGCCCCTCTGGCACAAAAAGCGCAAAACCCACAGTGTAAAAACAAAGTTTTTATACTGTTTCTCCCCGCAGTTCCCGCTGTGTGGCGTCGGCCAGGGCAATCAATGCGTGCATATTCCATCGGTCGTCCAGGCGGCGGTAAAGATTCAGCACAAGTTCTGCCGCC
Source organism: Oscillospiraceae bacterium (assembly GCA_047973265.1). Classification (GTDB taxonomy): domain Bacteria; phylum Bacillota; class Clostridia; order Oscillospirales; family Ruminococcaceae; genus WRAV01. The sequence goes on along the minus strand of JBKEBS010000098.1, from coordinate 18,242 downwards.
TTGCCGCCCAGCTGAGAAATATCCGAAACGATTCGCTCTGCGTCCTCATCGCTGCCGGCGGCCTCCCGCAGGAAAGCCGCAAATCCCAGGCCGATGTAGGCGGGGTGAACATCCTGCTCCAGGCAGGTGTTCAGCGCACCGGCCAGCCTGTCCCCCGCAGCAAGCTTGCGCATGGGGTCGCGGGCCACCCGCTCGCAGGTGTCGGCCAGGGCAGGATTGGCAAAGCGCAGCAGCAAATCCTCAGCGTGGTCGAAAATGGCGTGAAAGTCCACGCCGTATTTTTTTGCCAGCGCGGCTGCCGACTCGGTCATGGCGCTCTGCACCACCACGCGGACAGCGGGATCGCCGATGGCCTCGTGGATATACTCGTAGCCCAGCACCTTGCCAAGGCAGGCGCAGACAGCGTGACCCATGTTGTGGAGGTAGAGCTTGCGCTCCTCGTAGAATGCAAAGGGGGAATAGGGCACCAGCTGGGGGATGTCCGGCAGCGGGCCCACAAAGGCATCCCTGTCCACCGGGAGGAAGCCGTACTCTTCCACCCGGACAAAGAGTGGATCAGCTTCCCCGCTCACCACCGGCACCATGCGGCCAATGGCCGCCTCCACCAGGCCGAGCCCACCGAGAAGCGGCTGCCTGTCCGCCGGGAGTGCCGCGGAAATCCAGCCCCGCAGCAGATGGGCAGAGTCCTTGAGGTTCTCGCAGATGAGGATGTCCAGCGGCCTGCCGCCCCGGCGAGTGAGCCCTTGTGCGATGACCGGGGCCACCCGCTCCAGCACCGCGCCGCCCAGGGAGGTTGCCATCAGATCACAGCCTGCGATAGCCTCCGCCACCGCATCGGCATCCCTGCCGTCCACGGCGCGGACGCCGGTCACAGGGAGCTCCTCCGGGGGCTCCTTTGCTATGGTCACATTGTAGCCGCGGCGGATGTTCAGCGCCTCCACAATGGGCGCGCTCACATCCACAAAGACGACCTCCCAGCCCGCACGGGCGAACAGCGGGCCGATAAACCCCCGGCCAATATTGCCAGCTCCATACATCAAAAATGTCAAAGCCTTTTCCCTCTTTCATGAGTTTGCTTGCAAACTCGGTTGCTCAACAAAGTTGAACTTCCTATTCCAAAGCTGTCGTTGCCATGGCGACGATGTTTTCCGGCGACACGTTGGGCAGCAGGGATTCGTGGCTGGGAGAGACGATGTAGTTGGGGCCGAACTTCCCCTTGAGCCGCTTGACCTCCGCCCGCACCTCCTCCGGCGTACCGAAGGGGAGCAGCTGCTGGGTGTCCACCCCGCCCACAAAGACAATTTTGCCGTTGTATTTCTCCGACAGGGTGTCGGCGTCCATATAGGCGGCCAGCGCCTGGATTGGGTGCAGGGCCTCGACTCCCGCACCGATCAGGCGGGGAATCACCCGTTCGATGGAGCCGCAGGAGTGGAGCAGCACCTTGTAGCCGTGGCGGTGGGCCTGCTCTGTGAATTTGACAAAATAAGGCATGACAAAGCGGTCGAAGCTCTCGGGGGAGATCAGCAAATCCAATTGGCTGCCGAAGTCGTTGCCGAAGAAAAAGGCGTCGATGCGGTCTCCCGCCTGCCGGAAGAGCAGCTCGTTGGCTCTGAGGTAGAAGTCCACCACGTGCTCCGTCACGGCCTCCACCACATCGGGGTCGGTGTACATCTTGACAAAGTAGTTTTCCATGCCGAAGAAGTCGGCGACGTTGTGGAAGAAGCAGCTCCAGCTGCCGGACAGCACCGCCTGCCCCGCCGCGACTGTCCTGTCGATTTCGGCCAGGGTTCCGGTAAAGTCCACATACTTCAGCTCCGGCCAGGGATAGGCCTCCACCTCGGCCACGTCCTCGCAGTGGGCGAAGACGCCGTCCTGCCCGAGGCTGTGCCGCTCCTCCCCGCCCAGCACGTCGAAGATGGGCGCATCTGGGTTTGTCCAGAAGCCGTACTTCTCCGGCATGACCCACCGGCAGGTGGAGCCCAGCTTGAGCCCCAGCTCAAAGTCGTCCTTCACATTGAAATACTCATACAGCAAGTCGATGCTGTCGGCATTGGGGTCACCGTGCCAGAAGCCGCAGTGGTCACTCTCCCCGTTCATGATCGCGTGAAACCGCTCTTTTCCCGTCATGTTGCTTCTCCCTCTATTTTGCGACTTCTTCCAGTGCCAGCCGCGACCACTCCCACAGCCGCTGGGGCTGGTAGCGCACGGTGCTCAAATCCTTGAGGATGAGCTCCAGCGGCACATCGTACGCCTTTGCGACATCCACTGTGCGACGGATGTCCGCCCGGACATAGTCCCAGTCCACCGTCTCCCCCGCCAGAAAGGCTGGATTCGGCTTGTTGGACATGACGTAGCCCCTCGGGAGCTTCTCCGCAAAGACCTCCCGCTCACTCCAGGGACTGCAGGAAATCTTGCGAATCTTCGGCATCTTCGTGATGACGTCCAGCCGGTCGTCCAGCCGGTCGCAGCAGCCATAGTAGATGGCCCCGAAGTAGGGGAAAAGCCTCTGCATATAGGGCACCTCGAACTCCGCCGTCACCTGGGGGGAAACCGAAGTGAACAACTGGGCGAGACCGAAAGCCCAGGCGTCCTTGGAGGTGGGATTGTCCAGGTCGCAGTCGGGGCCGGGCAGATCGTCGGTGAAGGTGTGGGAGCAGTGGCAGAGATTGGTGTACACGTCGAACAGGCCGTCCCGGTTCATCTGCTCGATGAGGGCGATGTTGGCTACGGTGAGCCTCTCCATAATGGCGTGGAGCAGCTCGGGGCGGTCAATGAGCTCGATGTAGACGTTCTCCACCCCCATCCACTGGGAGATGGCGTCCCACACACCCAGGTGGAGGGTCAGTCCGGTCATGACAAAGGGGGCGATGCCCTGGAACAGCTGCTCCGCCTGCTGGCGGATGACAGTCTCCGCCTCTTTGTCCAAAATCGCCTGGGGAGTGGAAATTTTCTCCACATCCTCCATCTCCTGAAACTGGTTCTCGTAGTGCTGGCTGATCACGTCGTTGCTTCGATCACTCTCCAGCGTCTCCATCTCCACGGCGAGGCCGTAGCCGGTGTAGTTGATGGGTCTTGGCAGGGTGATATAGGGGTTCACCACCAGGTCGACAGGCATGTGCCGCCACTTGTAGATGGTGCGGCGCAGCTCGGTCTCCACCCCGCGCCAGTAGGGCTCCTCCACCTGGTTTTTCAGGAGGCCGTCCACATCCATTTCGTGCCAGGGAATCTGGTCGATCATCAGCATGGGCTTTTGCATCTGGAAGCGGTTGAGGCTGAGCCACAGCTGCTTCTTTTCCTCCTGGCGGGGGTCGAGAGCGATCTCCATGTACTGCTGTGCCAGCTGGCGGAGCACCATGCTATCGTTTTCACTGAGGGACATTTTCAGCACCACCTTTTTACTTCATGTGAAAAGAATTATTTCTTTACTCGGAATGTCACGATTTCCTTGCCGCGGAACTTTCTGGCAACGCTGTCCTTGCCGAGGAACTTCCAGCCATCCTCGGAAAGGGCTGTCTCACCGATGTCGCCGCGGATGGAGAGCCTTCCCTCCACCTCGCTGTCGGATAGATTGACGGCGCGCAGCAGGATATCCTGCCCATTTTCCGCCTTTTTGACCGCCGTGATGAAGAGTCCGTCCGCTCCCCCATCCAGTGTGAAGAGGGATTCGTTGTCCCGCAGGACAAGGCCCGGGACAGGGTCGGGCAGGAAAAAGAGCTCCTCCAGCGCGGTGTCCTGCACGGCAGTTCTGCCACCGCTGAACTTGCGGGAGTCACTGGCCGTGCAGTAAGATAGCAGGCCCACGCGGAACTGCCTGGCCCGCACGGGGATACCAGCCTTTTTCCAGTCGCCGGAGTAGCTGATCATGCCGAAGCGGCCGGACATCTCCCGCAGGCTCTGGTTGCCGGGGGCTGTCCACTGCTCGCCGGAGGCCTCCTCCAGCGTCTCAGCATCCCTGGTGATGGTTCCGGTGGCGCGGAGCACCGTGAAGGCCAGCGTGCCGTCCAGCATGTTCTGGAACTCGTGCTCGCCCTCGGAGGCCACCGCCACGCCGCCCGCATTGTCCTGCAGGAGGGCGAAGGTGGTGTCCGGGAAAGTTTTGCTCATGGTGGCATGGTGGTTTTGATCCTCGGTGCGCTTGAGCACATCGTATGGGATGTCGGCGAAGCAGTCACCATTTGTTACGCCTGTTCCCATCAGGAGGCGCAGGCGATGATCTTTCGCCCTGTTGTCCACCCGGTAGCCGATCTGAAGCGGCCCGGCCCCCGGCAGGGTAAGGCGGATTTCCGCCAGGCAATCCACCATGGCTCCGCTGCGCTTTCTTTCCGCGAACAGATACTCGGCGGGGAGCCGCAGTGTCCTTGTGACGGTGCATTTCTGGAAGAAGCGGTTGTCCTCCTCCACTGTGACGGCGGCGGGAAATCCGTCGCTGTAAAGGGGGGCGTCGCCCGCATTGAAAAAGATGTAGGCGTCGCCGGGGTCGGCCACGTCCTCCCACCGCAAACAGTCTTCGGCCAGATAGCCGTTTGCTTTGTACAGGCAGTCCACCTTGCCGTCGGGGTGCACGGTCACCTTCACCTCGCCGTTTTCCATGACGAAGGGGGTTGTTTCCACATCACCGTGGGCTTTGTTTTCCAGCCGTGCGGACGCAGAGCTGCTGCGGACAATCCGCCAGCCCTTCGCCGCCATGGGGGCAGCCTCTCCCGCATCTATGTAGATTTTGTGGCGGCGGGCGTACTTCCAGCCGGGGAGGTTGATGGGGCTGAACAAATCCCGCTTGATGTCCTGGGACTCCGCGACTGCATAGTCAGCGGGATTCCCCTGGGCATCCAGAATGGTAAAGTTGTCGAGGCCGTCGTCGTTCAGCAGGTCGGCCTCCAGCTCCAGGATTTGATGTGTGGCGCTCTGGGTGGGATTAACCGCAAGGATGACGTAATCCTCCGGGTTTGTCTCCCCCGCAAAAGAGAAGTGCTCGGCGGCGGTGCGCAGGCCCGCGTTCAGCAGGTAGATGCTTGCCTCCTCCAGCCTTTTGTAGCTGTCCTCCATGTGGTCGTGGACTTCGTCCCGGCTGCAGGCGCAGATGGAGTCGTGGGGGTGGTTCTGCATCAGCTCTTTCCAGAGGAAGCGGAGGTGGTCGCCCGAGTAGGCCCCCGCGCCGCCAAAGCCCTCCAGTATGGTGTAGAGGGGCTCCAGCTTGGCCTCCAGCATATCCTGGGCCCGCACGTTCATCTGTTTGAGATAGACCCGGGAGGAGTGTGTGCCGCGAAGCAGCTCCCCGTCTCCCCCCCAGCGCAGCTCGCCCTCGTGCACCTCCTGCTCGACCTTGTTGTCAGCCATATAATCCTTGACGGCGTCGACATAGTCGTCCAGCCGCCACTGGCGTACAGAGCGATCTTTCGAGTTCTCGTCCAGCGCCTTCAGGATGGGCAGAAGGTTGTCCTGGGCCTCCAGGTGATCCACGCCGTTCATCAGCAGGCGGTAGGGTGTGGCCGCCACCTGGTCGGTGAGGCGCTCCACCACGTTTAGCAGCAGCTCCGCTTTTTCCGGATCCTCTGAAAAGCGCTGGGCGTTGTTATACCAGAAGGTCATGTGGATTGCCTGCGCCTCGGTTCCGTCCGCGCCCCGCCAGATGAACTCACTTTTGCGGGGAAGCCGCTCGTTGGTCTCCGGGTCATAGAAGCTGTAACCGCGACCGAAGATGAAGTTATCGATGCCGAAGCCCTTTAGAATCTGGGGCAGCTGCGAGATATTGCCGAACTGGTCGGGGGCGTAGCCGGAGGTCGCGCAGGCTCCGAACTCCCGGGCAAGCCTCGTTCCCTCCAGCAGGTTGCGCACTGTGGCCTCGCCGCTGGTGAGGTAGAAGTCGTTTTGCAGGTACCAGGGGCCGACAATCAGGCGGCCTTCCCGGATTTCCTCGCTGAGGCGCTGGGCCTTGCCGGGCCGCACCTTCAGGTAATCCTCCAGCACGATTGTCTGGGCGTCCAGGTGGAATACGTAGTCGGGGTACTCCTCCAGCGTTTCGAGGCAGCGGTCTATGAGGTCGACCAGCTTGAAGCGGAACTGAGAGAGGGGCATGTACCACTCTCTGTCCCAGTGAGTGTGCGAGATGACACAGTAAAACTTCTTCATGGCAATCGCTCGTTTCTCCGCATTCGCGGCGTAAAATTTCATCCAGCCCTATTTCTATTGATTGCTAAAATAATTCCTCTTGCAGTGCCAGGCAGATGGAGCCGATCAGCGGCGCCTGGCGGCCAAAGGCGGACATGCTCACACGCACCCGTTTGAAACCGCCCGCGAAAATTCGCTGGTTCACCCTTTTTTCCAGCTGCTTTTCGATGAGGCCTTCGGCGAGTGCGATATCGTGCCCCAAAAAGATTTGCTCGCTGTCAAACAGGTTGACCAGGTTGACCAGCCCCACGCTGAGGTGACTGCAAAGGGTTTCCAGCGCCCGCATGCAAAAATGGTCTCCCCTTCTCGCGTGGGCGACCAGCCCCGGCCAATCCAATATACCGTAGGCATCGGTCTGGCCGTGGGCGGCGATCTCCCTGTTTGCGCCCTCCACGATGACGGGGATGCTCGTGTACAGTTCCAGGCAACCCCTGTTGCCGCACTGGCAGAGCGGCCCCTCGAAATTGATGGAGGTATGGCCGATCTCCCCCACGATGCCCGTCGGCCCGCGGAGCAGCTTGCCGTCCGATATAATCCCCGCGCCAACACCGCGGAGAACACCCACATAGGCGATGTCGGAGGTGTCTCTCCCCTTACCGAAGGTCTGCTCAGCGAGCACGGCGGCGTTCATGTTGTCATCAAAATAGACCGGCAAGCCGGTCAGCTTCTCGAAATATTGGCGCACAGAGAGGTTCTTCAGACCATAGAAATCCGGCGGCGAGAGAATCATTCCGTTTTCCCTGTCGATGGGACCGATGGAGGCGATGCCCACTCCCAGCAGCCGGGGCGTTCCCTCCACAATTTGACGATAGCGCTGGCCCAGCTCTGCCAGCAGGGAGTCCCCGGTCATGCCCGGGCGGGGAATAAAACCATCCTGCCGGATGATCTTGGCATCCAGCGTGCTGAGAATCAGCCTGCATTCGCTGCGCTCGATAAAGATGCCCACCACCTTGGGGGCATTCGGTGAAATTTCAAGGGAATTGGCCTTTCTTCCCTGGGGGGAGTTGCCCTCCACCCTTTCGCCCTCCCGCAGGTACTGCATTTCCAGCAGGTCGCTGACAATGTTGGTAACGGTCATTCTGGACAGCTTGGTGAGCTCGGAGATGGCCACCCGTGTATTCGCCTGCCCGGTGCAGACCAGCCGCATGACCAGACCCCGATTGACGTTTTTCATGCCGCTGTGTGTATAGGTTTGTGGGGTGCTCATTTTGATGATCATCCTTCATTTCCACAGTCGCCGTGGACACGATCTGTAAATATTGTACAAATCATTTATTATGAATAAAATATTCTGTGCAAATCATTCTTTTATTGGCAGTATATCGTTCACTTTTCATATTGTCAATATTATTTATAAACTTTTTTTATTACATAAAAAATAGCCGACCGGCCTGCACAACATCAAGTTTATACTACTTTATGATGTTAGACAAGCCCGTCGGCTGTATATGCATGACTTCTATGCTTTTATCTCGTCAATAATCTCCCTGCGAAGCTCTATTATCTTCCGAATGCACTCCATATCCCCATCGGAGGGATTCCCCCACCGGAACCCGATCACACCGCCGCCGCAGACCCTCTGCCGCTTTCCCAGGACTGTGACGAACCTGCCCAGGTGATTTGTGGAGCATGCATTGCAGCGGTGAACATGCCGCAGCGCATATTGCCGGAATTCCGCCGGCTGGGCGGCCAGCCGGTCGTTGATCAGCGCGGGATCATCCCAACTGTAGGTACAGGTGATGCGGACATCCAGCTTGCTCTCGCAGTCCCCTGCAGAGCCTATGCACATCACCTGAACGCCCCTGTACTTATATTCTACTTTCCAAAAAGTGCCGATTACTGGTCTCAGCTTGTTTTCCAGCGCAAAGCCGTGCAGGTCGATTGCGCGCTCCCGAAGTTCTCTGGGAAGAGGACGGAAGTAATCCTCATAGCTGGGCTTGTACTTTGTGGCCAGATTGCGGAAATCGGCGTTGCAGAAGTTGAAGAAGTCAAATCCGCTGTACTTTTCCCCCTTCGCGGCCAGCCCGCACATAGCCGGAAACATGCTCGGATAATGTGTCGAGACAAAGCCGTCTTCCGTTTTTGCCAATCCAATCCGTTCCAAGGCCCTGAGTCTTTTTTCCAGCGGTATGGGGCTGACAGAGGTATTTACCCTCTTTTTCGCCTCTGCCATAGCTTCCGGCGGGATCGTCAGCACTTCGCCATGCAGTTCCCCGTTTTTCCCAAGGATGCACAGCAAGTAGAGATATCCATGGACAGAATTTCGCATCTGAGCAAGAACACTCTTTGCCTTGCCCGGATATTTTTGCTTCATCCCGTTTATCTTCCTGCCGCAACAGAACTCCTCCAACTGTCCCACCGGAAGCTCGTATGCCCCAGGATCATCATACATATCGGAGAACAGCGTCATGACAAAGGCGTGGTACTGGCGGCAGGATTCCCGCAACGCCTCATCCTCAACGCCGGGCAGAGAGTATTCCAGAGGAGTGACGCATCTGGCGGTAAAATAGATGTTTTTATGTATAGCCGAGGGAAAATCCGTGCGCTCCACAGTGAAGTCCATAGGAGTTATCTCCTTTCACAGCTACAGGTGTAATTTTAAGCGGTCCGCCGTCTTGCCCCATAAAATTCGCGCAGCAGCCCCATGTAATCCGGCAGCTTTTCCACAGAGGGCTCATGGTATTCGAATACCACGTCGCTGCACTTTTCAATTGCTTTTCCATCAATCGTATAGCTTTTGCGGAAATTGCACACACCCTCCGGCTTGTGCTCACAGTGATGGCAGTCGCCCTGGCTGCCCGTAAATGCTTCTTTGATGTGCGGGGGCGCCTTTTCGATATAGGCGCGGTGGCTGTCAATTTTGGAGAAAAACAGCCGCAGGACGATTTCCTCCTCCCGGATGAAGATGCGCGCAGCCACTTTTTTCGCTTTGACCCCGGTCTTAGCGTAGATGATCATGTATTTTCCCCAGCAGTAGCCGCTGCCGATTTCGCCGCCGAAATCGTAGCCAAGCTCCTGCATCTCTCTGTCAAAGGCAATAATAAAATCTTTGTCCGACGGCTTGATTCCATCAAACCTCTCTTCCCGCATTAATGTTTTCACCGGAAGTTCCCACCTTCCCCTATATTCTCTTTCAGGATAACCAGCACCCTGTCCATGCACTTGGCGCATTCCCGTATCGTTTCGGCGATGGCCTTTCTCCTTTGCGGGTCTTGCAGGGCGCCGAGGGTGACGTTGAAGCCGCCGCCTAACGATTCCAGATTGTCCGCTCTCCGCTGCACCTTTCCGTCTCCCCCGTTCCACAGAGCAGCCAGATTAATATACTCCGCGATGATCTCTTTGAGGAAAATCATGTCGGGATTCTTTTGAAGCGCATGCTCCAGAAATGCCCAGCAGCTGCCGTTGGTGGCCAGGTTGCAAATGTAGATTTTGTACATGGCCCAGTCATCGAACTCCTCCGGCTTCACGCCGTCAAAGCGTCCGCCCTCGATCTCGTCCGCCCAGGCCCAAAAGGCGTCTGCGCCGAAGCAATAGCCATCTGTCCGGGTGGTGAGAAGGCGGGGCATGTCCAGCACTACTTCCCTATGCAGCTGAGCAATATCCACCCGACGTTTCTTCTCCCCCACGAAAACCCATCCACTGACTCTGATATCAGAGGTGGGCACAGTGGGAATGGCCGCCTCCAACGGTATCCGTTCCGGTTCAGTTTTGTCCGCGGTGAGGTAGAGCAGCGTCTTGCCGTGATTCTCGTAGCCCACGAAGAGGCCCCAGCCGAAGCCGTGCGCCTCTTCCCCCCAGGGCAGCCACAGGTTAAAAATGACGGGAATTCCCCTGTCGATGTAGGACATCAGCGTTTGCAGGTACATCTCCCGGTTGGAGAGAAGCATCCGCTCTGTCACAAAGCTGCTCGCATAGCCGCAGGAGGCAAAGACGTCCTCCACGAAAGAGGTGTCGCCGTCGCTCAGCTTGTAGTCCGTTGCGCCGTCCCCCCGGAAGCGGTCGTAGGAGAACACCTGTGCAAGATTGTCCCCCGTGAGCCCGGAGAAAAACCAGTAGTCAAACTGCGGCTCTCCCAACGCCTCCATCACATACTTCGCGCAGCCGTTAAACCAGTAGTTTTCCCCGTAATGCATGGTTATGATTTGGTGGATATTGGGAATCATGTTGTTGCTCTGTTTTGTGATCACCTTGAGCGCTCCTTCCCGCATGTTGATTTTCGGCATCTTTTGCAGCTGTGTCACCCGCACTGAGCGGAAATACTTCATGCCCTTCCCGTCGGAGCCGATGAGCACCGTATGGGCGGGCAGGGTGCGGGGATCGATGGTCATATAGGGGAACCGCACGCCACAGAACCGCACCTCGCCGTTGATGATGACGGCAAAGTGCCGGCGGCCCACAATCCAGCTCAGTTGGTTGTATTCGTCCGGTCGGATATCACCCAGGCCGGGGTAGAAATTGTAATTCCCGAACACCGGCTGGTTAAAGGCGATGGCGTGCTTGGAGAGGCGGCTGTCCGCGTCGTTTTCCATGTTGATGCCGTACATCTGGCCGCCGTGATAAATGCGGATACTGCCCTCCCGGCTGCCGTGGGCATAGGTCTCGCTGGCCTGATCGGCTCTGAACTCCACATCCACCCGGAAAGGGATTTTCACCTCCACCTGGGTAGAGAGCTGCCGCTTGTCCACCGATGCGACATACTCTGCCTCCCCCGCCTCATTGACGCGATAGATTGGATGGAGGATGGGAGCGAAGCCGTCCATCGGCACATCCCGTGCCCACAGTGCCAAGTTGTCCTCTTCAATTTCCCGAAGAGTGATCCCCTCCACCTGCTGGAAAGGGGCATACCGGGACACATCGGGCAGACGGCGCTTGACGGGCAAAAACAGCTCCACGCGCTCCCGGCTGGCGTCGGGGGAGAACACGGTCTCCAGCAGTGAAGGTTGGCGCAGCTGCCCATCGTGGCGGTAGTCCACCTCGTAGTCGGGGTTGTCATCGAATCCAGCAAGCATGCGGTGGTAGAAAGCAGCCATATCCTCGTCGGCATACATCCCCGCTACGGCGAAAAGCCCACCGTGAAAAGCATCTTCCCTGTAGGGGCAGTCCTCCGGCAAATCCCTGTCCAATCGGTGCATCAGAACGGTCTGGCGGTTCTCGTCTTCGTATTCAAAGGCCAGATGCTGCCCGGGGAGGCCCAAGGGATCCCCACGCCCTTCCATCCAGTTCCACAAGCCCTCCGGGTCGGAGATACCGCTCCCCTTTTCCAGGGAGAGCAGCACCCGCATGGAGGGCAGCTCCGCCAGGCGGATATCCGGCGCACGTTCCAGGCGCTCACTGGCCGCAGACAGGCGCTCATAGCTCACTGCCTCCCGATTTTCCATCTTTTCCAACTGCCGATCCATCTCCTCGTAGAGCAGCGGAAGGGCGGAGATTTTGGAGACGCCGTTTTTCAGCATGGTTTGCAAAAAGTCGTTCACAATCCCCCGCAGTTCGGACAGCGCCGTGACCTCCTCGTCGATGGCGTGGATGCGTTCCACAAAAGCCTCCACCACGACGCTCATATCCTCGCTCTCGAAGATGCGCAGGATATCCTTGATGGGAATCTGCATCTTTCGCAGCACTACAATTTGCCCCAGGCGGGCAGTCATTTCCGGGGTGTAGTAGCGGTATTTTTCATCCGGCAGGCGAACACTCTCAATGAGCCCCACCTGCTCATAGTAGCGCAGGCTGCGGGAAGAAATCCCCAGCCGCTGGGAAAGGTAGCTGATTCTGACAAGCTCCATGCCGTCCCTCCAATATAGGCGCTACACTTTTTTCATTTCGTATTCCAGTTCAAGAAGCTTGCAATAGTGGGGCAGGGCCTCCGGGGAGAAGTCGTCAAACAAGAAGCAGGCATACGCGCAGCCGGCGTGGTTTTTTCCCTCAAGCGTCCAGTTCAGCCGGTACTTGCAGGGCTGCACCACCCCGTCACGGCTGGTGCAGTAGCCGCAGTTGCTCCTGGCGAACACCGCCTTGATCTTCTCCGGCAGTACCGCGATGTAATCAGCGTAACGATCCATTTTTCTCAGTTTGAGTGACAAGGCAAAGCGGGCTTTCTCCAGCGCGGTAAAATTGGTGCAGGTAATGCGGGCAACGCGTTTTCCCCTGCAGTGGTACTCGCCGTCGAACCCCATGCCCTCATATTTCACGACACTTTGGAAGAATAAATCACTGAATGCGGTCAGCTCTTCGCCATATCCCTGATACAAAGCCTCATCCTGCAGCCATGTCTGCATCGGAATGTGTTCCAGATCGGCGGTGACTTTATAGTCGAACCGATAGAAGTGGTGGTGGAATTCTTGGGGACTCAGCTTGATGAGCTGGTTGCGCAGAGGAGAATCCTTGCGGGAAGCAGAAGCTTTGCCGCGGATACGAAATTGATCCAGCTCCTGCCAGTAGTCACAGTAGCTTTTTAACGTGTCTACCAAAATGGGATCATCCGGATATTCCACAGTGAAGCGCTCCGCCTTGGCACTTAGCGCCGAACCGTTGAAATCGGATATGGCAAATCCAAAATCGCCCAATTTATTCAGAATATGTGCATACTTGGAAACAGCAGGATTCCCTCTGACCGTGGCCTTGAATCGCTTGGCGTTCACATTAAGCACATGATTCACGACTTCACCACACAGGCAAAGGGCATTCAGTGTGTCCACAAGACGGTGTACGGTGCGGTAGCTGTTCCGGGCAAGGTTGTGATTCGTCTCCCCAATTTCCAGCAGCATGAGGCCGTAGTCTTCGGGCCACTGGGCCATATCGAGATAAATACTTTTCGCCAAGCTGCACAACCGCGCGAAGTCGTCCCGGAACCTCTCCGGCAAGCCGCTTTTCAGCGGATAATCCGGCGGTACGGGCAGTATTCCCGCGGCGAAATCCTCTGCTTGACGCTGGACATGATAGTGATATTCTTTCATGCGATCCATCCTCTTTCCAGTGGCTCGGCAAGCTTCTTCCTTCAGGCCGATATTTTCTCGGCAATGTTGACACCACTATATCACTTGACGTTGGGTCAAAGTCAAGAACAAATGTAAAGAAATCACTGCGACGCCGATCATTTGGCAGAGCAATGCTCCCCAAAAAAGCATACCTGCCTTGACGAATCTTTGCAAAAGTGATACCCTCTCTCCATACCCATGGAGGTATGTGAAAGGAGTGGGCGCATGCGCCAATGTATGGACGCAGACAACCTGCACAGAAGGCTCAACAAGGTGATCGGGCAGATTAAGGCGATTGACAAAATGGTGGATGACGACATCCCCTGTGAAGACATTCTGATACAAATAAATGCAGCCAAAAGTGCCCTGCACAAAGTTGGCCAGGTGGTGCTGGAAGGCCACCTGAACCACTGCGTGCGGGAGGGCATTGAGCACGGCGATGCGGACAAGACAATTGAGGAGTTTGCAAAGGCGGTTGAGCATTTTTCCCGCATGAGCTAAGTCGCATTTCCGAAAGCAGCTGATTTCTCAGCTGCTTTTTTTCTTGACAATGCCATACCCCTATGGGTATACTGCTATCAGACAATATACATATACCCCTATTGGTATAAAGGAGTGATAATGTGGTTTCACTGATAAAGGACAGCGAAAAGCGAACAATCCTGTTTCTCTGCGTCTCCGCGGTATCTTTGGTGGTCAGCTTCTTCGACATCGGGGGGCTCCCCATCGATGCGGCATGGGTCGCCATTCTGCTCTGCGGAATCCCCATCGTCTTTGGCGCAATCGTCGGCCTGGTCACAGAGTTTGATATCAAGGCGGATGTGCTGGTGGCCATCGCCCTGATTGCTTCTATAGCCATCGGTGAGACCTTTGCCGCGGGTGAGGTCGCATTCATCATGACCATCGGCGCATTTTTAGAGGAACGCACCGTCAAAAAGGCCCGGGCGGGAATCGAAAAGCTCGTGCACCTGACCCCGGCAACCGCGAGGGTCGTGCGAAATGGGGAGGAGGAAGTCATCCCCGCACAGGAGGTTCAGGTGGGCGATACCCTTCGGGTGCTGGCGGGGGAAACCATCGCTGTCGATGGGCAGATCACCCAGGGGCAGACCTCCGTCGACCAATCTGTCATGACGGGGGAATCCCTCCCGGTGGACAAAAGCGTGGGCGATGAGGTGCTGAGCGGAACGGTCAATCAGTTCGGCACCTTTGAGATGACCGCCGCGAAGGTGGGGGCGGACAGCTCCCTGCAGCGGATGATCCGCCTTGTGGAGTCGGCGGACGCGGGAAAAGCAAAGATTGTCGGCCTGGCCGACCGCTGGGCCACGTGGATTGTCGTCATAGCACTGGCCGCGGCTGCCATCACATGGGCTGTCACCGGCGAGGTGATCCGCGCCGTCACAATTCTGGTCGTGTTCTGCCCCTGCGCCCTGGTGCTGGCCACTCCGACCGCCATCATGGCGGGGATCGGCAACGCCACCAAGTACGGCATCCTGGTCAGCCAGGGAGATGCCCTGGAGCGCCTGTCAAAGGTACAGCGCATCGCCTTTGACAAGACCGGGACGCTCACCTACGGCAAGCCCGCCGTGACACAGGTGGAGAGCTTTGTGGAGGGCGTGGACGGCGATGCACTGCTTGCACTCACAGCTTCCGCAGAGCTGTATTCGGAGCACCCTCTGGGCAAGGCGATTGTCGCCCGCTACAGGCAATTGAGGGATGAGTCCCCCGCCCGCCCGGAGGACTTCCAGCTTCTGCCAGGCCGGGGCGTCACGGCGGTGGTAGATGGCCGGGAGGTATCCGCCGGGAACGACGCACTCGTGGCGGACTGCGGGCTGTACTTCTCCGAGCCCCTTTCCCAGCGCATCGCAGCCATCAAGGCGGACGGCAGCACTGTCATCTACGTCATGGACAAAGAACGGCTGCTGGGTATGATCGCCCTTTCCGACACCCTGCGGCCCGACTCCGCCCGGATCATTGAGCGGATTGAATCCACCGGTATCAGCACCGTGCTGCTCACCGGAGATGCGGAACAGGCAGCCAATCACATCGCGGAAAAGGCCGGAATCGCCGATGTCCGGGCAAACTGCCTGCCCGAGGACAAGCTGAACGTCATCTGCGAGTACCAGAAGGCCGGTGAGCCCATCTGCATGGTGGGTGACGGCATCAACGACGCCCCCGCGCTGAAGGCCGCCCAGGTGGGCATCGCAATGGGCGGCGTGGGGAGCGACATCGCCATAGAGGCAGCGGACATCGTTCTGGTCGGCGACGACATTGAGGAGCTCCCCCACCTGCTCTCACTCTCACAAAAGGTGATGCAGACCATCAACATCAACCTTGCGGCATCCATGCTGCTCAACTTTGCGGCAATTGCGCTGGCGATCACGGGGATTCTGGGCCCCGTGGTGGGGGCACTGGTTCACAATGTGGGCTCGGTGGCGGTTATCATCAATTCGTCCTTCCTGCTGAAATGGAAGAGCAAAAAGTAGCGGATTCGCTCCGGCTCTCCTCAAAAAAGCCACATACCGGCAGCTGCCGGTATGTGGCTTTTACGTTGGGAACGTTCTTCACAGCTATTTCTTATCCCGCAGAATCCGCTGCGCCGCCAACACCAGGAACATGTAGTGGGAGGAACCTCCACCCATCACGTACTCCACCTGCTGCCACAGATAGGGGAACACCAGCAGCTCGGGAAAGTCGGGGCGGATCAGAGCGGTGCCGGAGATGACTCCGCCGGGGATGTTTGACCAGTCCGCGCGGTTAAGGCCATAGCCCACAGTCGCCGAATTTGTGCCCACGCCCGATGCGAAGGACATTGTGTTGGAGCCCGGATGGCAGCCCAAAATAAAATTGAGGGCGTCAAAGATCATATCCGGCCCGAAAATGTCGGGATATGCCTGGTGGAGGAAGTAATACTCATACCCCAGCCGCTGAATATCCCAGCCCGCTCCCCATATTTGGGGGCGATAGGGGATGCCGTAGGGCGTCTCCGCACTCAGCTCGGTCAGCTGCGCTTTCAGCGCGGGCAGGGCCTCCCGGATGGCCTTCGTGAAGCCCGCATCCTGCATGGCCCGGTCGGCGCGCCCCACCAGCCAGCCCAGCTCATCGATTTTCTCGGTGATATAGGCGGTTTCGGCCAGCAAAAAGTCTTTGTACTCCCGATCCCCTGTGGTGAGGAGCAGCTCCACGGCGGCATGAACCTTTGCCGTTTTCGCGTCCCCTTCCCCGTTTGTGACGCGGTAGAGCTCACGGGCGGCCTCCAAAGATTGATTACTTAGCGTGTCGTTGAAGCACCGCAGTGCGCGGGACGCGGCGGCCAGTTGGGCTGCTGTGGTCAGCTCCCGGAGCGGGTTGTCCTCGGTGAACACCCAGCGGTCGTCCTCGTTCCCCTTGACGCCGTCCGTCATGGCGGCGCTGTCGCCCAGAAGCACGTACTGCCGCAGGTCGTTGCAGATGATGCCCCGGTAGAGCCTTCCCAGGGCGCGATAAGAGCCGACCACGGACAGCACGCCGTGCTCGATCTGCTGGAGGATGTCGTTTTTGCCGTCGGGCTGGTGTATCTCTGTGACCTTCGTTTCCTGGTCGATGGTGGTGGCGTCGTAGTCGACCTGGAAGGCCTCGTAGGCCATTGTGAGGATGTAGAACTCCCCCGCCTGGGACTCCACGCGGAGGTCAAAGTCGCCCGCGTCGTGCCAGCCGCCCACATTCAGCCCCGGAACCACATCTCCCGGCTGATAGCTTGTCAGCGTGCTGGGCCCCTGCACGTAGCCGTCGATGTGGTTGTAGTTGATGGGCGCCATCCGCGCGTCGTCATCGTGGCAGTGGCCGTGCCATACGCGGTACTTCTCGTTCACCCGCATGTGGCACATCTGCACGGGGAGGAAGTATTCCAGTACAGGCTGCCAGACGCCCCTGTCGTAGATGTCGGCGGCGATGCGGAAGATGGCGGACTCGGATGCGCCGTAGCGAACCTTGTACAGCCCCTCCTCCTTTACGTCGGCAAAGTCAAATTTCAGGTATTGGTAGCGGAGAAAGCGCCCCCACTCCCGGCCATCCGCCGAGAGCACCTGCTCCTCGCCATTTTCCGTTATCCGGCAGAGGATTGCCTTTTCCCGCTTCGTCTCCCGCTTATCCAGCTCAATGACCGCCGATTTCGGCTGCCCCGGATGATAGCCCACCTGTGACACCTGGACGACCGACGGATAAAGCCAGTCCTCCACGACATTGGGGGTAATCACCCACTGGATCGCGTTTTCTGTCGCTCCGGCGGGAACCTCGCTGCTGACGACAAACCAGCCGTTGTTGTGGTTCATCCGTCCGTCGTAGAGCTTCAGCTCCGCGCCCTTGGTTTCGATGGTGAAGCGGCCATAGGGGTCGTCAGGCCGCACGGTAAAGCGCCTGCCGACCGCATAGGGCGCGGCGATGAGGTCGTCCGCAATCATCGGGTTGTAGCCCTTGTTGTCGCCTGACAAATGCTTCAAGTCGGCCTTGGCATCGGGGCCGCCAAAGTCCCCGGTGTGGGAGTAGTTGGCGGGCAGCGACAGGGTGGGGCCGTTGGGCTGCTCGGGGAAAATGCCCTGCTTGCTGTCCATGATCCAGGGCTTGCCGAACAGCGCGCCGGGAAACAGCTCCAGGTTGAAGCACAGCTTGCCGACAAAGCGCTCCGGAACCGGGCGGTCTAAATCCACCGTGACCAGCACCGATGTGCCCTCCCCTTTGACGGTGACTTTATAGCCGAACTGAAAATCCGGGTATATCATGGGGTTGAAGCCGTTCAGGTGCCGCGTGGAATCGGGGTAGCTCAGCTCGGTTGTGATGGTGTTTGAGGCCTCGTCCAGCTCCCGCTTTCCCTGCTTCGGCACCGGCTGCCACTGCCCTGGGGTCTGCTCAAAGCGGATGTCGCCGTTGGTGGCGATGCGGTTGCCATGCATGATGATACTGACGCCGGACTGATGCCCTTCGGGGTAGATGTCGTCGAACGCCATGACATCCACTCCCCTGTCCTGCAAGTAGCCGGATGAGGCGTTCAGCTTGAAGCCCTGCCTGGAGGTGTCGTCCACTGTGCTGTTCATATATGACCATACCTTTCTGCGAAAGGCACCAACGAGGAAT
>JBKEBS010000097.1:0-5965 GCA_047973265.1 Oscillospiraceae bacterium | reverse complement strand
CGCAAGGGTGACCCCTATGACAACGCTGTTGCGGAAAACTTCTTCTCCTGCCTCAAATGTGAATTGGTCCACCTAACCCATTACATTTCCAGACGCCAGGCACAACTTTCCATTTTTGAGTACATTGAGGCGTATTACAATTCTTTCCGCCCGCACTCTGCTATTGGATGGATTTCCCCGAATGAATTCGCCCGCGACTTTTATCTCGTTGCCTGTTGAGGTTGTTGTCTACTTTTTCGGGAAGGGCTCACGCTGCATTGAATGGTGCTATCTCCTCCTGAAGCTGCCAGATGAGGACAGCATCCACCTCCCACGCGGCCCCACTGTGGAGCAGCAGTGCAAGCAGTTCCTCCACAAACACAGGCCTGCCCGCGGGCACAGGGATGGATCGCTCCTCCATCTCCTCCTCACCGCTGTCCCGCAGATAGCGGTGGGTGAGGTTGACTGTGGCAGTCTCCTCGCCGCCAGGCTCTTCACCGCCCGGATCGGGCAATCGGGAGTCGCCGACATAGTGCACCTGAAACACCGTGCCATCTCCCTCCAAGCGGTGGGGAAGCGCCGGGGAGACAAATGCAGACGCGGGAATAAAGCCCTCCCGGGGCCTTTCCGGTATATCGGATACCACACTGTCATCCGCGGCGACAGAGAAAACCATGGCGAGGGAGTCGTCCCTCACGCCATCATAGTAATATTCCACGCTGTATTGATAGTCCACGGTTGGAGAGGACACATAATAGACGCGGAAAAGATTGTCATAAAAATTGACGATGCCCTCCGCCGATGCCGCACCCCGGTATATAACGGCGGTTTCGCTGCCAAAAGTCACCGATTCCAGGGAATAGCCGCTGTACCGGTTTGTGTCGGCGGAGATGGTCAGCTTCGGTGTATTCCGAAAGGGAATCTCGCCCACCTGGGTATCACCGGTGACCAGCGCTCCGTCTCTGTAATACTCGACGGAGTAGCGAAGCACTGTGCTTTCCTCCGAGCGGTAAAAGACGTCGATTGTCTCCTCCGGCCCCATGAGCACCGGGAAAGAAGGGTTCGTAAAGGGATCGTCGGGGATAAATCCCGGACGGTTCTTCTCCTGAATATCCCCTCTGCCGCCAATATAGCTGCGGGAGGCGAGATCATTGACTGTCACATTGTCCCTTGGATCACTCACACCGTCATAGTAGTAGCGGATATAATAGGTGAGCATCTCGCTGGTTTCCCGGTAGTAGACCCGGATCACCGGTTCCCCCTCCGCAAGGGAGATATCCGCTGACAGCACCCGGGATTCCACCTGTTCCCCAAACACAATCTTTTCCAGTTCATAACCCTGATACCGCCCCTGCTCCGGCATAATCTGCACAACAGGGTTGTCCGCGTCCGCTGTAAAGGAATATGCCTCCACAGGTTCCACTTGCCCGCTTTTGTAATACTCCACCCGGTAGCCCAGCAGGCTTTCAGGATCGCGCAGATAAAAAGCCTCCAGCACATTTTCCTCTTCTGTGATTGTAACTGCAAGGGAAGCGGGATCTCTTTGCCCGCCAAAGGCAACCTCCTGCAGCCGGTAGTTGCCTCGAGTCTCAGTGGGAGGAGCAAAGAGAAAATCCGGCTTGGCTAGCGGTACGGAACCGGAATCGGTCTGCTCCTCCCCTTCCGGCTCAAAGTGATAGCGAATGGTGTAGGGAAGGCGCTGTGTCTCATCAATTGTGTAGACGACTTTTACCAGCCGCTCCGTCGGAGTGATATCGACGGTCAGGGTAGAGGATGCGGACTGTTCGCCGAACCAAAGCTGCACCAGCGTCCAGCCAGCGTAAAGGGAGGGGTCGGGAGTAACGGTGAGGGTGGGTGCAGCTGTTGGCACTGTGCCGGTGCGCGTATCCACCAGGGCTTCTTCCTGGTAATATTCTATTTGATAGGGAAGCACATCCTCCAGATTGATGTCGTAGTACACGCGGAAGACAGCCTCTCCCCCGGCTGCCACAGACACAGTGAGCGAGGAGGGGTGACTCTCCTCTCCGAACGTCACCTCCCGGAGAAGGCAGCCGGAATAAGCCGCCGGGTTGGGCGTGACCGTCACCTGGGGCACCGCCAGTGGGGTCGTCAGCTGCTGACTGTCCACCAGGCTGTCCTCCACATAGGTGTCCACCCGGTAGGAGAGTGTTTGGCTGGTATCTATGCGGTAGTAAATGTGAAAGCTACCGTTTTCCTCCACCGCTGCAGTAAGGGAGGATGCGCCGGTTTTGTCGCCGTAAGAGATGCTTTCCAGTGCACAGCCCGGAAACAGTTCCGGGTCAGGGGTCAGCGTGACCTGCGGAGAGCTTGCGGGAGTAGAGAGGTGATCGGTGCGGACTGCGGTCTCCCCAACATAGTAAACCACAGTGTAGGGAATTGCCTGGGTCTCATCTTGCTCGTAGTCCACTCGAATGACAGTGCCGTCCTCCCAGATGGTCACCGGCACAAAGCTGTCTGACCGGCGATATCCTGGAGGAAGTTTTCCACTATCCGGGACATCGGAGATCACCGCGCTGTAGTCAGCCCCCTGCACTGTCAGAGTGTCGAAGGGGGCATCATCGCCATCGCGATAATAGTCGATTTGGTATGTGAGATTTGTCCTGACAAAGCGGAAATACTCTGTGTGCGGAGAGGCGTCGGAGGGCGCAGTCACCTGACGGGAACTGTCCTCTCCGGGATAGGGAATGTAGCCCTCCGGCGCAAAGGGAATGGGCTGCTCCACAGTGAAACCTGTCCGCCATTGGTTCACGCTGAGGGTATTGATAAGCGGGGACGGCTCCGCAAGTTGTTTCGCTGCGCTGGGGCTCGCGACAGGCTTTCCCTCGCTGTCGAGATAGCCGCCAAGGTGATTGACTGTTACAGGAACGGCGTACAGCCGGGAGAAGCGTCCGGTTACGCTGGGCTGTGGAAGCGGGATTTCATCTCCTCCAACAGAGAGAGAGCCCTCCCACACCGGATAGACCTGCCCTGCGACAAAGCCAGGCTGTTCCACCTCCAGGCGCACCTTGAGCCGAACATTTTCAAGGGAAGAGGGCCAGGTCAAAGCGGTGCCTTCCACTACCACTCCATCTGGGGCCTCCAGTAACGAGATGTGGGTGCCCAAGGCCAGGGTGACTTCGCCGGCGGCATCTCCTTCCGGTGCAACCATGCCGAGAAAGGCGGAGAGGCTATCGCTGTCCAGAAGGTTGCTCAGCGTGCAGTCTATCAGCAGAGTGCGCCCCGTTTCGCTTATTGACTCCGCCGGAATCGCGGCAACTGATATCCCCTGCCGTCGGGCAAGCATTGACTCATAGACGGCGGTTCCACCATGGTTGACGGGATAGTTTTTAGAGGGGCGTTCGTGAGTCAGTTTGGAATTTTGGCTGCAGGGATAGGAATCATCGAGGAGATGCCAGTTAGAGTACCGACCGGAAAAGACATTTGAATAGCTCTCTCCATCGCCAATCACTTCGGCCGGGGCTGTGTATTTTAGCTCATATTCCCATCGCAGCGGCAGATGGGTGGCGGTTGTTTCAGGGCAGAGCGGGGTGACGGATGCAATCTCTGCGACACGAGTACTGTAGGTCGCATTGCCTCCACCTAACAGGAAAAGATATTTGTCGGCACTATCTACACCAAAAAGGCCGCGCCCGAGGCGGATTCCACTCTCCAGGTAGCAGCCTTGGGTGACAGAAATCGTATTCAAAGCGGCGAGAATCTCCTCCCGTTCCGCAAAGCCAGAGAGGGGGGCGATTACTTGCGCATCCCGCCCACAGCTGACCAAGGCCACCCGGTGGGGAGAGTCGTCGGAGAGAAGGGAGTTTATCAGCTTCTTTGCGGCGTCCAGGCTTGCCTGCAGCTGACCGCTGCCTGCGGCGAGGTGGGAGGAGTCGATGACCAGGACAATCTCAGCCGGGGAGGCCGCTGTGCTGTCTCCCTTTTCCAACTGGTAATCCAGCAAGTATTCATCGGTCGTTTCCCCAGGAGCGATTCCCGCTGTGATTCGGTATTCGCCGGGCAAGAGCGGAGCAGATGGATCGGCCACTCCGGTGGGGGCAGGATTCCACTCCGCGCCTTGTGCCGGTGTGTCCGCAAGCGCGGGAAGTCGAAAACAGCAGACGGTCAATAATACGGCAAGGGTAAAGGAAAGTACTCTGCGGTTCCACATAAAACAACCTCCGGTAAAGTTTTATATATAATACCACAGTTTTGTCGAAATTTGTCGAAACACGACAAAAGAATTATCGTTTATATCCAATCACATATGACGACAAAAAAACTGAGAACCCGGATTAATCCGGGTTCTCAGTTTCGTCGATTACCGACGCCTTTTTTCGCCGTCCCAATAGCAGACCCAAAATCATTATAATAGCAAGCGTAAGATGGCCCAGCGAAACAATATATGCGAACTGCCATAGATGAAAAAAGAGCAAAATTATAACACAGAGCAGTTCTGTTGCCCACATAATCCTTGCTCTTTTTCCAAATAACTTCCTTTCCTGTTGAAATAATGGCTTGTTCACATCTTCAACAGGAGAAAAATACAAAATTACCGGCGCCGACAGCAACAGGTTCACAGTTGTTGCAGGCAAATATAATGCAGAAGGAATAAAGTGCATAATAATGCAAAATAGAACCAGGATTAGTGCGGAAACAACCGTACATCGTTCGTGGGTAGAGGCGTGATGCCCCCCCGCGAAGGAACGCAACGGCATATAGGCAAGGCAGAACATTGCTACCGCAAGCAATCTCCCAAACAGCAGTCCCACCAAAAGGATGACTAAGAAATTCAGAATGTAATTAATAACAATCTCGTATCCATACTGATAAACTGCCGCCTGATCCTGAGAGACCCGTCCGGCTGCAATCTGTTTGCTCGTGATTTTCGCTGCCAATGCCGCAATCATATTGTCGTCGTTTACTTATTGCGCAGACGGTTCAACTCTGCGGGAACTTTTGGCTGGTGCATGAAGAGCAAGCAGGCAGAATCCAGCGAGGTGCGGGCAGCGGCCATAGCCAACTTGTTCATGACACTTTTCTTCTGTCCCTTTTTAACTAACTTTTTCATTCTTTATTTCCTCCCTGTTTTATATTCGCCCCGGGGGTTGAGTAAAAGTGTACCGAAAAAAGAGAGGAAAGACAATTGGCTTCGTCGTTTTCTGCGTTTTTGCTACAGTTTTAGACGGGCTTGTTCACTTATTGTTCACAATTTGAGGTCTCTGAATTTTTTGCCCTGCGTTTCGGTGATCGCTTGACGAAAATAAAGGTATTTGGTAAACTGTTGTGAGGTAGAATGAATAGACTCATGTGTGGGAGTTTGGCACTCAGAAAACTGAATATGTTGACACTCGGAGGAGTATCGAAGTGGTCATAACGAGCTGCACTCGAAATGCTGTGACAACTTCGGAAACACTACGCCAGAAAACCCAGTGTTCATGCGGGTTTACGGGTTTCACAATTGAATAATTTTTATGATGTCTCCCCTAAAGGTCTCCCCAATTATTTGAGGACGTTTAGGTGAAAACATACATGGAGAGGTATCGAAGTGGTCATAACGGGGCTGACTCGAAATCAGTTTGGGAGCAATCCCACGTGGGTTCGAATCCCACCCTCTCCGCCAAATTCAACTGCTCCCTGTAGGGAACACTCCCTACAGGGTAGCCGTTGAAAAATAGTGCAAGACCTTAAAAGCGAGAGTGAAAAACGCAAATGCCGCCAGACAGGCAGAAATGCCCCTGTATGGCGTTTTGTGCTATGCGTATACAACTTTCCCCATTAAGGGTGGTTACATCGTTTCTAGGTACGTTCCTGCCCCTCTGGAGCGTATGCAAAGTGTATCGTCGCAAAGCTAAGCTCTAACACCGCTGCTCTCCACTTAGTATCAACCTATGTTGCGTAACCATTCAAATTTCAAGGTGCGGAACCACAAATTTGTTTTTGTGGGGAGGTATCTACGATTTTTTCGTAGGACGAGCCGATGCGTGTG
>JBKEBS010000005.1:0-21721 GCA_047973265.1 Oscillospiraceae bacterium | reverse complement strand
CGCTGGCTGGGCCCACAGCACCTCCCTGACCCCTGAGGATTACCCCACTATATACAATGCAATCCACGGTGTCTACCAGTTGGAGACCGTGAATATCAAGGAGGGTGTCAACCGTGTGAAGCTGACCCCGCCGCTTGACCCGGACTACCCCGAGTACACCACCTTCCACGTTTACGGCGAGGATATGGAGTACCTCGGTACCACAGCAGATGCTGATTTGCCCTACGCCGACACCTACATCCTCACTTTCCGGCAGCTGGACGCTTTCGAGACCGGTGCATACTCTGAGAACTTGGAGAGTGAGCCTACACAGGAGACAACAACAGACTCCAAGCCGATTGACATCGCGATCAACGATGGTATTGACGAGCCCGATGTCAAGGCCCCCACGGTGGCGATTGGCGAAGGGGAACAGCTGGATCAGTAATTTTAACTACAGTAAAACAGCGCTGAAATTATTCAGCGCTGTTTTTTGTTGGGCTGGCTCTCTACTCCATCTGATCGCTCCACGTCGGGATAACCATCGTCTCCTCTATCGTTTTCTGCTTCAGTTGATCCCACATTTTGACATACGGCTGAGGACGTCGCTGTCATTCTGTTCATACCATTGAGCCATTGCAATTCACCTCGCTTTTCTGTCCGTTATTTTTCGGCTCTCAGTCTCCCGATTCCCGTCACGATGCTTCCAATGCCCGACAGCAGGAGATAGAGGCCCGCGCAGTAGGCCAGGGACAGGGCGGAGGCGAAGGGATTCAGCAGCAGCATGAACCCGACAATCAGCCCGATGACATTGATGATCAGCGAAATCCAGTAGCTCACATTCCCGGCGAACCGTCTGACAAAGCCCAGATTGGCCAACCGTGTGATGCAGTGAACGATGAACCAGATGGGGAAGAGGATGGAAAATGTGTAGACGCCGGCCCCGATGTTCATCAAAAGCAGGATGCCGACGAAAATGCTGAGGATTCCGCCGACCAGGGCGGTGATGGGGTCAAACCCGGTTCGCCGCTCCAGCTTGACGTACAGCGCGATATCCGCGATGCCGCTGATAATGGCGGCGAGTCCGTAGAATACCACAATTCCGCTGACTGCGGTTTCCGGATTGCAGAAGGTGTAGATACCCAGCACCACCAGCGAGATTCCCGCGATGAGTTCGACCCATCCGTACCATGATCTTTTCTCTGTCATTTTTGACTCCTCCGTTTCAAGTGTTTGTTTCTGTTATCATGATACGGCTGTCGCCCAATCCAAACAACCTGCAAAGGTTCCGGAAACGTCCATTATTGGACAGTCCGGAACAGGTTGCCCGAAATTGGACAAACACGCGGCAGATGTCCATAATGCGGACAAAAAAACAGGACGCTACCACATCCGGCAACGCCCTGTTGAAAGCTTTTTTTGTTTTACGCAAGCTTTCTTCCGCGCAGCTGTTCCCCCCGCCGCGCCTTGTTGCGCTATGTGCCGTATTGTCAGTAAAACCAGCTGAGGGTCATGGTCAGGAGCAGTGCTGCGCACAGCACCATTGATGTGATGCGCAGCTTCCGTTTTTCCTTTGTATCAGTTTGCATAAAGAATTCTCCCTCCTCGCTTTTATAATACCCAGGCTGCCCTTCGGGCAGCCTTTTGTTTCCTTCTCCTGCGTCGGCAGCATACAATGGCAACTGTCCCGGCAGCCGCTAAAACAGCGGCGACGGTTCTGGATGCAATTCTCTTTTTCATAATGACTTGATTCCTTTCTATTAATCTCTTTTATAACCTCTAAGCCGCCTGGCGGCATTCATTCAGCAGTGTCATGAACTCGTCGCCAGTGATGTTTTCCTTTTCCAGCAGGTAGGCGGAGATTTTGTCGAGAGCTTCCCGGTTTTCCTCCAGCAGGCGGACAGCCGATTGCTGGCACTCCTCGATGATCCCGCGAACCTCGTCGTCCACAACTGCGGTGGTGCGTTCGGAGCAGGTGGCCACATTGCGGCCATCCAGATACTGGTTCTCGGTGGATTCCAGCCCCATGGAGCCGAACTTGTCGCTCATGCCGTACTGGGTCACCATACTTCTGGCCAGCTTGGTCGCCCGCTCGATGTCGTTGGCAGCGCCGGTTGTTGAGACGCCGAACTGAACAATTTCAGCGGCCCGGCCGCCCAGCAGGGTGTTGATCTGAGCCATGAGCTCATCCTTGGTGTACAGGTAGCGCTCGTCCTCGGGGGCGTTCATGGTGTAGCCGAGGCTTCCCATGGTACGGGGCACAATGGTGATCTTCTGCACCGGCGTTGCGTTCTTCTGAAGCGCAGTTACCAGGGCATGGCCGACCTCGTGGTAGGCCACCATCTCCCGCTCCTTGGGGTTGAGAACGCGGTCTTTCTTCTCCTTGCCCGCTATGACTACCTCAACAGATTCCATCAAGTCCTCTTGCAGAACCTCCTGCCGGCCCATCTTGACGGCCCGCAGGGCAGCCTCGTTGATCATGTTGGCCAAATCCGCGCCGGAAGCGCCGCTGGTAGCCAAGGCTATGGCGTGGAGGTCTACGTCGGAGCCGAGAGAAACCTTCCCGGCATGCACCTTCAAAATCGCTTCCCGTCCGGGCAGGTCGGGGTTGTTGACGATGACGCGGCGGTCAAAGCGGCCGGGCCTGAGCAGCGCCTTATCCAGAACCTCGGGGCGGTTGGTGGCGGCGAGAACCAGGATGCCCTTGTCGGAGTCGAAACCGTCCATCTCAGCCAGCAGCTGGTTGAGGGTCTGCTCCCGCTCGTCGTTGCCGCCCATCTGGTTGTCCCGCTTTTTGCCGATGGCGTCGATCTCGTCGATAAAGATAATGCAGGGCGCATTTTTCTTGGCCTGCTCAAACAGGTCGCGGACACGGCTCGCGCCGACGCCGACAAACATCTCCACAAATTCCGAGCCGGAGAGGGAGTAGAAGGGGACGTTGGCTTCGCCCGCCACCGCCTTTGCCAGCATGGTTTTACCGGTTCCGGGAGGGCCCACCAGCAGCGCGCCCTTGGGCTGCTTCGCGCCAATTTTCTGGTACTTTTCGGGGTTGTGGAGGAAGTCCACCATTTCTGCCAGACTCTCTTTTGCTTCATCCTGGCCCGCCACATCGGCGAAGGTGACGCCGGTGCTCTTCTCCATGGTGTAAACCTTGGCCTTGGATTTGCCCGCACCACCCATGCCGCCCATCATGCCGCCGAAGCCGCCCTCACCGTCCGCGCTGCCCATCCGCTTGCGGATGCTGCGGAACAGGAGGTAGTAGATCAGGTACATCATGACCATCGGGAAAACCCAGCTGAGGATGCCGCCCAAAAGCGGTGTGGATTGTGGAATGGCCTGGGTAAACTCCACATTGTGGGCGTTCAGCATGCTCACAAGATTCGAATCGTCCACACGGCCGGTGTAGTAGGTGGTTTGGGTCACATTGGTCTGCTGCCAGCTCACCTGGATGTTTCTGCCCTCCGGGTAGAGGATATCCTCCACCACCCCGGTATCCGCATCCTTCTTCAAGGCAAGCAATATCTGTGTGTCCTCCAGCTGCACCTGGGAGACTGTGTCGCTCTCCACCAGGCTCTGGAACTGGCTGTAGCTGATTTGCGTCTGGTTTTTCGGCGCCATATTTGCGAAAATCAGGTTGAGCACGAAAGTGATCAGGAAAAATATGAGCAGGACATGGAAGAGCTTCGGGCCCTTGGTCTCCGGTGGCGTGCTTTGATCTTTCTGATTGCTATTCTGATTCATTTTGCTTTCTCCTCTCGATTCCAGGCAAAGGCCGCTGCGCTTTCTTCATCGGGGCCCGCCTTGTCCAGCTTGCTGCCGCAGTGATTGCAATAAAGGCTGTGGTTCTTGTTGTATGTGCCGCATTCGGGGCACTCCCTGTCTCCGCGCAGCTCCAACAGCTGCCTGCGCATTTCCACGATTCTGTCCACCAGTTCGTTGATCTTGCGGCTTTCCGTCTCCGCCGCTTCCAGAATCATCTTGCCGGCGTCGCTGTAGGATTCCCGCAGCGTGTGTTCCAGCCTTCCGATCTCCTGTTCCATCCGGTCAATCTCTCTCTGCGGATTGGAACTTCCCGTTTTCTGTTGGCCCATGAGCTTCACCTCCAAGTGGGGTTCCGGCTTGTTGTGTCTACATGATACGGGCTTTGAAAGGGCGAAACAATCTGCAAAGGGGTGCGATCTGTCCATTTCTGGACGGGGGGATTTGCATTGTTCGATAATGGACAAAAGCGATAAAACTGTCCGATGCCATATGCTGTTGCTATGTCGGCATGGGTATAGTAAAATGGAAATAGCATAGTAGAGGAGGCAACAGATATGGCCTATCCCAAACAGGATATACGGGTGACAAAAACCCATAAAGCTCTGGCCGAGACACTGCTGGCGCTGCTGGAGGTGAAAACCTTTCAGAAAATCACAGTCAACGATATCTGCCAGAACGCCATGGTCAGCCGCTCTACCTTCTACCTCCACTTTGAGGACAAGTACCAGCTACTGCTTTTCTGCCTGCAAATCCAACAGGAGGAGCTGGTGGAGGCGCGGCAGAAAACTGATCCAAGGGAGTTTCTCCACTCCGCCCTCGCCACCATCAAGGAGC
This sequence comes from Oscillospiraceae bacterium, assembly GCA_047973265.1. Classification (GTDB taxonomy): domain Bacteria; phylum Bacillota; class Clostridia; order Oscillospirales; family Ruminococcaceae; genus WRAV01. Next base: position 17,146 of record JBKEBS010000005.1, on the reverse strand, counting down.
ACGAAAAGGTCTACCGGAACCTTCTTATGGCGGATATCAACGAGGAGCTCCTCAAAATGTTCCAGGCTGTTTTCCGCGACCGCTGCGCCCAGATGCTCAAGGAGAGCGAGGAGATGGGCGCCGAGCTTGCGGGGCCGATCCCGATTCTGGCGGTGTTTTACGCCGACGGTCTGGCTGCGACGGTCATGTGGTGGATCGAGCACAACTTCCAGTATTCGGTGGAGGAGATGGCCCTCTGTCAGTTCAACCTGCTCTCCGAAATCATGCCGGAATAATCAAAACGCAAAAAATCCCCCGCACAGAAGTTTTCTGTGCGGGGGATTTTTTGCATCTGTCAGGAGACGGCTGGCTGCCATTTTTTGCTTCGCTTCATCGCGGCCGTTGCCCGTGCCGCCAGCGCCGCATAGTGTTTGTAAAGGATGCCGAACCGGCTGCGGTTGGGCCTGACCCAGGGCTTGTTTTTGCCGCAAAAATGGAGGACAACGGTGTTGTTCATCACCTACGCCACATCTTTTTCCCCGAGGCTGGCCATGCGGTAGACCTCGTAGCGGTGGGCATCGTAGTTATAAAGGCTGTCGTCCAGCGAGCGAATCCTCTCACCGTAGAGCCCGTTGATGATGTCCTGGTCAGGGAGAAGTAGCTCCTGCCTGTGGTCGACGACGTATTGGAAGATGTCCTGCTCCCGGATATTCTTCCGCTGCTCCTCCAGATTCATCAGCAGCACCCCGGAGTTAAAATACCCCGCTGTCTCGTAGGTGCTCAGCCGGATTTTGTTGACCCGGTCGGTGAGCCCGCTGACATCCGTATGGATGCAGGCGGCGTACAGGTACCCGGTCAGGTCGGTTTCATACAGCTCCCGCAGGGAGTTGATCACCAAAATATCCGGGTCGAGATACAGAATCCGGTCTAGCCCTTTTGGCAGAAGCCTGTGGGCCAGCAGGCGGTAGTACATGGCCTTGGTCAGGTGCCCGAATACCGGCGCGTCCGCAAACAAGTCGTCCCGCACCGTCACAGGGTACAGTCGCGACCGATGATATTCGCAGAAGTCGCCCAGGCCCGACAACTCCTCTGGGGAGATGCCCCCGTGAATCAGGTAAACATGAAATTCTTCCCCCGGATTGTTCATGTACATAGATTTTAGCATAGTCCGCAGCGGGGGAAGATACGCCTCGTCCAGCGTGACCAGCAGATTGATTGGCTCCATACTCTTTGCGCCCTCCATTCCTGTGCAGAGTCTATCCTGCACCCCCATCATAGCGGCACAAGGGAGGACGCGCAACGGACAAAACAAAGGGAAACATCCATTACTGGACAATAGGGCATCGAGTGTCCAGTAATGGATGCTAGCACTTTTTTAGCATCCTGTGATAAATCGGTGCATCTTGGCGGGCTTCGCTCGCAGGCTCCAGAATGCCCCGCCGGATCATCTCTTCAATGCGGTGCGCCACCCAGGCATCCCCTATGCCGAGACTGTATTTACCCAGCACCCGGCCGATGACCATCGCCTCCTGGAACACCTCGTCTTCGTCCGCGATTTCCCGTCGGATGAAGCTGTCGTAGAGCGTCTCCTCCACGCTGACCAACTGGCCGTTCAGCACGGCACGCAAGGGGGCATTCTCCTCCTGCAGCTGCTGCCAGTGGGCCGCGCTACTTTGGTAAAAAACGGACGGCGCTGCTTTTTCACGGGAGAGATAGCGATGCCATTCACCGGGAGCAATCTCCCCCCAGCTGGTATGTTGGACAATATTGCCGCAGGCGTCGGCTTCCCATTCCGGGAGCCGCACGAGAGATATTTGGGCATTCTCCCCGCACAAATCCTTTACTTGCGCCAAAAACCAATACAGCCCGCAAAGCTCGTCGGGGCTGTGACTGTACCAGAGGCGCAGGGCTTCCCCGGATTTCATCCGGTTACGGACCGCTGCCAAGGACTCTTTTGCACGATAGATGTGCTCCCGGGTGATCTCCTCTCCCTCGTGGCCGGGGTAGATGCTGAACAGCCAGTTCAGCGCCTTCTGCCGCTTCTCACCTGGCATGTCCTCTGAAATATCGCCCATGCTCAGCCCCAAGCCAAATCCAAAAACATCGTCGGATTCGCCGCCCATAGGCTCCGCGTTTTCCCATGCAGCTCGTTCGCGCTGTTCCATCTCCCGCACTGCGTCATCGATTTCCTCCCGGGTCGGTTCAGCGCCGTCGGGACGGCTCAAAATAATGCCGACCGCCTGCTCTTGGTACGGCCCTTCGCCGTAATGCTGCGCTATTTTCAGGCTTCCCAAAGCACTGTCGCTGAACACAATTTCGATCTTGCTTCCGCCGGTTTGATTGCTCATAGTGAACGCTCCTTTTCTCACAATCAACCATATCGCATTGTGGCAGCCATTTCAACAATGTATTCTAATTATCTTCTAATGCTTCATCTGGTATAATACAGTCAGGAAGGTGGATTGAATTGAGAATACTGATTGCGGAAGACGACATTGATCTGAATGAAATCATCGTAAAAAAGCTGAGTGCGGAGGGGTATGCGGTGGACAGCTGCCTTGACGGCCGCGAGGCGCTCGCCTTTTTGGAGTCCATCCCCTACGATGCCGCCGTTTTGGATATCATGATGCCGGAAATGGATGGGCTGGAAGCTGTCCGCAGACTACGGGCCGGTGGAAACATGACGCCCGTTATTTTCCTGACTGCCCGCGATACCGTCGAAGACCGGGTAAAAGGGCTTGATACCGGCGCAAACGACTATCTTGTCAAGCCTTTTTCGTTCGACGAACTGACCGCCCGCCTCCGCGCCATGACCCGTACCGCCGACCGCAATTCCACCAATGTGTATTCCCTTGCAGATTTAAGCCTTGACTGCGAGACCCACATCGTCAAGCGCGGGGGGAAAGAAATATCCCTGACTGTCAAGGAATATGCTCTGTTGGAATACCTGCTGCGCAACAAAAACAAAATCCTCTCCCGCCAGAAAATAGAGGACAATGTATGGAATTATGATTATGAGGGCGGCACAAACGTGGTCGACGTCTACATCGCCTACCTGCGAAAGAAGATTGACGAAGGCCACTCTGTCAAACTGATTCATACAGTTCGCGGCATCGGATACTGTATGAAAAAAGGAGAAGAATGAAAAAGCTGTCAATCACGCTGAAAATAACACTGTGGTTTACTATTTTTATGATTGTGCTCAGCGCAATCGTCTTTGCCTTTATCGCGGTGGTTTCCGATTCCACGGCTACCAATCAGCTCAGAGGAGCGCTCACCGGGCTCGTGGACGACAATGCGGACGAAGTCGATTACGACGACGATGTTTTGGAACTGGACGACGATTTCATCTCCCACAAAGACGGTATTTCCTGTCTCGTTTTCTATGCGAACGGCAGGAAATTCAGCGGCTATGCACCCCACGAAGAATTGGAAGCGGGGCCCTTTGAGAACGGCAGAATACAGAGGATAACGATTGGCAGCGAGCCATATCTGGTTTACGACAAGCTCGTTTTGTTTGATAAGGAGGAAGATGTCTGGATTCGCGGCATCGTCCTGGAAAGCAGCGGCGCCCTGACCTCATCGGCGGTATACCAGGCGGTGCTGTTTGCCTTGCCGCTTCTGATTATTCTGGCTGCTGTGGGCGGTCACCTGATCGCAAAGCGCTCCCTGCGCCCGATACAGAAAATCAGCGAGACAGCCGAGGAGATCGGAAGCAGCGGTGACCTCTCAAAGCGCATCGAGATGGACAGCAACGGGGATGAACTGCACAGGCTTGCCGGAACCTTTAACAATATGTTTGACCGGCTGGAAGCGAACTTTGAAGCGGAGCGGCACTTCACATCTGACGCATCGCACGAGCTGCGGACACCTGTGACCACAATTTTGGCGCAATGTGAATATGCTTTCGAGAACGCATCCGGCGAGCAGGAGTTGTATGAGGCCATCGGCGCGATTCAAAAGCAGGGCTATCGAATGTCCCGCCTGATCGAATCCCTCCTCCACTTCACGCGCATGGAGCAGCGCACAGAAAAACCGGCCTTTGAACTGATTGACCTGAGCGCGGTCGTGCTTGCCGTCTGCCATGAATATAAGGAGCTGGGCGAGAAAAATATCACGCTCACTGCGAATGTGCAACCGGGTATCGGCATGAAAGCGGATACTGCCCTCATGGCGCAGCTGCTCGGCAACCTGATCAAAAACGCCTACCGCTACGGTGTGGAAAACGGCAGCATTCAAGTGAATCTGAGAGCAGAGAACCAGAATATCGTACTCTCTGTTGCCGACAATGGCGTGGGCATTGCAAGCGATGAGTTGCCGAATATCTGGAACCGCTTTTACCGTGTGGAAAAATCCCGCAGCGCCGCGAAAGGCTCCGGGTTTGGGCTTGGGCTCGCCGTTGTCAGGCAGATTGCCGACCTTCACAGCGGCAAAATTTATGTGAAGAGTGAGCTGTCCCGCGGCACAGTATTCACAATTGTGTTCCCTGGAAAATAGCAGAGCAAAAATAACAGCTCCCTCTAATCGTCTTCTAATGGATATTGTGTATCATATCCTTAGAGACGGAACAAGGGGAGCTTTGTTATTGAATTAAACTCTGCCGCTCTAATAATTCTCTAATCTTGCCGTGGTAAATTACAGACAGACAACCGAAAGGAGCAAATCACAATGAAAAAGATGTTAATCGCAATACTCGCCGCTTCCTGCATCGCAGCTATGAGCGGCTGCGCAGTGGGCACTACAGAGGCAAGCGCAGCACCGAGCGTCACACCGACAGAAAACACCCAGCTGCCGGAAGCTTCGATAGAGTTGCTGGCAACACCGGTCTCCTCTACTATGGATACCACCAGCTTTATCGGAGAAGCCGCCGCCAAGACTGCCGCTTTGAATCACGCGGGCCTTGCCGAATCAAAGGTCACCTTCATCAAAGCAAAGCTGGAGCGCGATGACGGCCGCATGATCTACGATGTGGAATTCTACAGCGGCAACGCCGAATACGACTACGAGATCGACGCCTACACAGGCAAAGTTCTCTCTTATGATTACGACGTGGAGAACTATTCCATCGCCGCCGGGGGCACCCAGTCGAGTCAGCCGCAGTCCTCCGCCGGGCAAATTGGGGAAGCCGCCGCCAAGACCGCCGCCCTGAATCATGCGGGACTTGCGGAAACCAATGTCACCTTCATCAAGACAAAGCTGGACTATGATGATGGCCGCACTGTCTACGATGTGGAATTCTACAGCGGCAACGCCGAATACGACTACGAGGTCGACGCCTACACGGGGAAAATTCTCTCCTATGACTACGACGTGGAGAACTACTCCATTGCCGCGGGGAACACCAAGCCGAACCAGTCGCAATCCTCCAGCAATACAAGCTCTGCCAGCACCAATTATATAGGGGAAGCCGCCGCCAAAACCGCTGCTTTGAATCGCGTAGGGCTCTCCAATGCCAGCGTAACCTTCACAAAAGTCAAGCTGGACCGCGACGACGGCACAACCGTGTACGAGATAGAGTTTGTCTCCGGCACCATGGAATACGAGTTTGAGATAAATGCTTTTACCGGTGCTGTTACCAGCTATGACGTCGATTCCATCTATGATTGATGGGCAAAGCGCATCGGGCAGTTGACCACGTGATCAATGCCTGGAAATCAGCCGCCTCACTGGCCTGTGCCGTCATTCAGGTACCGCTTGTACTTCCCCGTCAGCGCCGTAAAATACAACCGGGGATAGTTGATATAGTACAGCAGATGAAAATTAATGTAGTAGCGTAGCTTTGACATGTTTTGGGGCGGCAGCAGCGCATGGGTGCCGTCGGTTCGGTGATAGGTATACTTGTTCAGCTTGTCCTTGTTTTTCTCATACAGGGCCGTGCCCTTGAACGGGATCAACATGCCGAACAGCACCCACACCAGGCCCTGCTTTTTGATAAAGCTGTGGATTTTATTGAAATCCTTTTGGGTGAAGTTGTTGCTGACGACAAACAGGCCGTTGCAAAGCATGTTGTGCTCGCGCAGCAGCCGAATCGCTTCTACATTCATCGCAACGGATGAGTTTTTGTTGTACTGTTCCAGATAGCTGTCGTCCACGGCCTCCAGCCCCACAAGCATGTCGCGAAATCCCGCTTTGTACAGCAGCGGCAGAATATCCTTGCACTTCACAACACTGTCGGCGCGCGCAAACACCATGAAGGTTTTGCGGCAGCCTTTTTCAATCAGCTTATTGCATATCTCGACGACCCTTTCCCGCCCCACCAGAAAGTCGTCGTCGATTATCCAAATCTTGTCGTTGTCAATGCCCATGATCTCGTCGATCACTTCATCCGTCATCCGCTCGGAGTAGACGCCGCCGTTAAACTGGCGGGAGATGCAGAAATTGCATTTTTGCGGGCAGGAAAACGCCGTCTTCATCACTGAAAAGCTGCCCTTCGCGATGATCCTGTAGCGGCGCCGGTTCTCATAGTACAGGCTTCTGTCGGGCAGAACGTGGTACCTGCGCTCCTTCTCAATCCACTGCCCATCCTTTTTGAAAGCGATGCCGGTGGCCTGCGGGGACTGGGCGAGTTTATCGGCGTCAAAGCCGCAGCTCACGCCAAACTGGAACGACTCCAAGCCGTGATCATAGCTGATGTAATCGATGTCCGGCAGCATGAAGTCCCTGGGGTTGATGGTCACCTCCGGGCCGCCCACCAGGATTTTCACCTGTGGAAACCGCCGCTTTATTCTGCTGATCAGATCGAGGATATACTGCCCCCGATAGGACATGACTGTAAAGCATACAAAATCAATCTGGTGCTTTTCGATGATGTTCATGATCCGACTAGTGCGAAAAAAACGGCTGTGTAGCGCTTCGTCGTGGAAAACCCTTTCCTCGCCCTCCGCTTTTATCACCGCGGCAAGATATTCAAGACCCAGTGGTTCCACATTGGCAACCCGGGAGTCATAATTGACCCGCACCAACAGATACCGGCTTTTTCGATTGCTCTGCATTTCCTGTCTCCTCCTCAACGCAACTGCTTCTATAATTCTACATCAGCAGCACATATTGTGCAACGCTGAAAGCTCCCCTTATTGCTTTTCCAGATGCAATAAGGGGAGCTTTTCCATTTATGAACTCATTTGCTTACATACCCATAGATGCTTTCGTCACCATTCAGCTCCTGTACCATGTTCACCGCAAGCATGTTCCAGTTGAGAAAGCCCGGGCTCATCACGGGATTTCCGGTCTCCGGCACATAGTATTCGTGCAGCTCACCGCTGCGCTCCAAATCCCGGCCCAGAAGCAGCAGGGTCTTTTCGCACAGGGCCTCCGCCTCGGCATGGTAGCCGTAGTTCATCAGTCCGCGGAAGGTCACATAATTTGTCACCATCCAGATGGGCCCAAGCCAGTTGGAGGGATTATTGGTGGCCTCCAAGTTGTACATCTTTTCGTCCCGGGCCAAGGTACGAACTCCGTAGTCACAGCTAAAGGTGGAGGGATCCTGGATGTGCCGCACAATGTCCGCGGCCTGTGTGGGGGTAGCGACACCGCTGTATAGGGGGATAAAGCCTGTCCAGGTGCGTATTTTGATGGGCAGGGTTTTCCAGAAAACGCCCAGGCCCTGATGAAACCAGTCGTATCCGCGGGTCTTTATATCCACATCCACAGAGTAGAAGAAGTGGTCTCGGTCGTCCCAGCATTCGGCCTGAATTGCCGCTGTGAGCCGGTCGGCTTTTTCGCGGTAGTGGATCGCCCTCTGCCCCATTCCACATGCGGTCAGAATTTTCGCCATGGCGTGGAGTTCACTCACCATAAAGCTGTTCAGAAACATATTGGCCGTGGAGAACCGGGGGCGACCAAAGGTAGCCGGGTCGTTGTCCATACCGATCATCACATCGTCGGCCCAGACATATAAGCCGCAGTTATCGTTGTAATAGTAGCGGTCGTAGCAGGCAAAATATTTCTCCAGTTGCTCTAAATGATCTGCGAGCCACGCAAAGGAATCGGTGTATCCGCTTACAAGGCAGGCCTGCTGGCACAGAAAGGGTTTGTGTATATTCAGCACCACGCCCTCCCGGTGTTTGCCGATCAGGTAGCTGTCCAGCCCCGACTCGGCGAGGCCGCCCACCATCATGGGGATGTAGCCGTCAGGCAGCTGGAAGGAGAGGAAATTCAGCACATTTCCCCGCGCGTGCTCCACAAGCTTTTCCGAAAAGCCCTCGGGGGCGCTGCCACTGCGCGAAAAAGCGATCAGCGCGTACACCGTCCAGTAGGTGTCCCAGTCCCACAGGTTGCCGTGGTAAATGGAGCCCGGGTCGATGAACGGATAGGGCATTCCCGCATCCGCGGGCCTGAATATGGTGTGAATGCGGTCTTTGATGTAGCCCTCTATGGCGGCCAGACGGCTTTGCGCGAGCTCGTTAATGATACGAATCAGTCCTTTCTTCGGTGTCCTCAGCCTTTCACGGCCCCGGCGGTCATGCCCTCAATCACCAGCTTGTTAAGCGCGATGTAGATGAGAAGCGTCGGCGTGATGCTGATGGCGATACAGGCGAAAATCGCTCCCCAGTTTTTGTTGCCGTACTGGTCGGAGAAATAGAGCAGTCCGGTCTGCACCGTCTTCATTGTGTTGTCGGAGATGAAGGTCATCGAGAACATCAGGTCGTTCCAGCGGAAGTAAAACTGAATGACAAGCACCGTCACGATGCCGGTTTTCATCAGTGGCAGCACAATGCTGGTGAATACCCTGTAGATGCTTGCCCCGTCTATGACCGCTGCCTCGATCATATCGTCCGGCAGGCTGGTGAGGTAGCCGCGCAGCAGAAAGATGGAGAGGGGCAGGCCGAAGGCGATGTAGGTCAGAATCAGGCTGTAATAGGTGTTCAGCAAGCCGGTCATGTTGTACATGGTGTACAGCGGGATCAGCACCACTGCAGTGGGAACCATAATGCCGCTGAGAAAAATCTTCATCACCTTATCCCGCAGCTTCCAGCGCATCTTGGTGAGGGCAAAGGCCGAGGTGGTTGAGAACACAACCGTGAACACCAGTGCGATAATCGTCACGATGGCGCTGTTGGTGAAATACTGGCTCATCCGTCCCCGGTTCCATGCATCCACAAAGTTTTGCCAGTGAATGCCGCTTGGCAGCGCATAGGAGGGGGTGAGGGCAAATTCATCGTTGGATTTGAAGGCGCTCATGAAAATCCAGAAAATCGGATAGGCTTCCACAAAGATGAACAGGACGATCATGATTTTGCCGATTATCGTGCCAATGCCTTTCTTTCGTACCATTTACCTCTCCCCCTTTCTCAGTATGATTCCCCGCTGACCTTGTTGATGATAAACGTCACCAGAACACATTGCACCAGAATCAGTATCGCCACGGCGCTGCCGTAGCCGTATTGGTTGTAGGCGAAGGCGTTGCTGTACATGTTCATCGTCATAGAGGTCGTCGCGTTGCCAGGACCGCCGCTTGTCAGGGCTGTGGCGGATTCAAACATCTTGATGGTGCCCGTGAAGCTGAATATCAGGCAGGTGACAAGGATGGTCTTGAGGGAGGGGAGGAGGATGCTTCGGAAAAGGCGGAAGCTCCCCGCGCCGTCGATGCGCGCTGCCTCGATAATTTCGTCGGGGATATCCACCAGCGCACCGTAGATGATGACGCAGTGAAAACCCACCGCTGTCCAGATATCCATAATGCACAGCCACAAAAATGCGGTTCCGCTCTGGCCCAGCCAGGGCTGGATCACACTCTCCAGGCCCACAAGCTCCAGCAGAGCATTTACAAGCCCGTAGTTGGGAATCATCGCCAGCATTTTGATGAACATCTGCGCCACCGCCACCGCGGGCAGTATCGTGGGGATGAACACGATTGTGCGGGTAAGCGTTTTGAACTTGCGCACCGAAAAGTGAATCATCAGCGCCACGGCCAGTCCAAGACCCACCTGGCAGGGGGTGACCACCAGAATATAGCGCCAATTCATCTTGATGGCGGCAAGCGTCTGCTTGTTCTGGAACATGGCTGTATAGTTCGAGAGTCCGGTAAACTCAAAGTTAAGCCCCGGCATGCCCGAATACAGCGAATAGACAAAGGTCCAGATAATTGGAACAAAAATGACGATGAGAAAAATGATGAGAGCCGGCAACACCATCAGGGCAATTGCCTTCTTGTTGCTCATTACCTTATCCACGGACGGACTCCTTCCCGGTGAGGGTGTGTGTTCACCAAAGAGTTGTGCCGATAAAGAGAAAGGCATCCCCTTTGGATGCCTTTCTGTTCACTTTTTCAAGTTGGATTTACTATGCTGGGTTAAGAGCGGTTGCGCTCAATGGAATCCTGGAGCTCCGCCATATATTCCTCGGCGGTCATCTCGCCGGAGTACAGCATAGCGATGTTGCTCTGCGCCAGCGCGGAGGACTCGCTGTCCATCTTCGCCTCGAACCAGAGGAACGCGCCTTTCGCGTCGCCAAGGGCATCCGCCACGATCTGGGAGTAGGTGCTCAACTCGGGCATATCGTTGATCTTGTAGCCTTTGAAAGCGCCGTTGTTGTTGATGGCGTAGTCGCCGATTTTGGGGAATACATAGCTCATCCAATCGCCCACTGCCTCGTCGTACTTGCCGGAGGAGAAAACCAGGATGTTGCCGCAGTTCATGCTGTAGTCGTCCAGCGTGCTGTCGCTGCCGGCGGTGGGGACATTGAAGAAACCGATGCCGTCGGGGCCTGCGGCGTTTTCGTCGGAGTTCAGGTTGCCTGCAAACCAGCTTCCGTCATACTTCATGGCCGCCTGGCCGTTCATCAGCATGGAGGAGGCGGTGTTGGGGTCGATGGTGGTCATACCGACGCTGAAATACTGCTTCTGCGCCATGTCGGCGAACATCTGGGCGGCTGCCACATACTGCGGGTCGTTAAAGCTTGCGCCGCCGTCAATGACATCCTTCACGGCATCGTTGCCCACGCTGCGCACCATGTAGGCGTTCAGCACACGGGTCATCGGCCACGAATCGGAGCCGCCCTGCACGATGGGAACAATCCCGGCATCCACCAGCTTCTGGCAAACGTCCATGAACTCGTCCCAGGTCTCGGGAACCTCGGTAATACCGGCCTGCTCAAACAGGGCCTTGTTGTACCAGAAGCCCTCGACATTCAGGCCCAGGGGAACGTCGTACAGGCCCTCGTCGTCAACCAGGTTTTTTAGAAGAGATACGGCGCCGTCATCCAGGCAGTCAAAGATGCCCAGCTCAGTCCATGCGGCCTCGACATCCAGAATCTGGCCGGTGGCGATCAAGTCCTTCAGTCGGCTGCCGGATTCATAGGTGCAGATTTCGGGCAGATCGTTGCTGGAAACCAAAATAGAAACTTTTTGATCCAGCTGGTCAATGCCCACATACTCGTGCTGAATCTCAAAGCCCTCGACTGTCTCGCCATACTGCGAGGAGAGGTCGAGAATCATGTAGGTGTCGGAGACGGGGTCAGAGTCGTCCCAGATGGAGAGGAAATTGATGGTGCGGGACTGAAAGACTTCGTCGCTATCGCCCTCAGCTACGTCGGAAGAAGCCGCTTCTTCGGCCTCGGAGGAAGAAGCTGGGGTGCTCGAGGCATCCGCAGTAGAAGAGGACGCCGCGCTGGAGGAAGATGTCGTGCCGTTGGCGCAGCCCGTCAAGGCGGCGGTTACCAGCAGAATTGCCAGCAGTGTGCTAATTAACGCTCTTTTCATGTTGAACTCCTTTCGTATTCCATCCCTTTTCGGATAAGATTTAAGGTTGTGTTCCCATTTCTCCCAGTCGTCGAAATCGACATGAGAATGGAATTTTGCCTAAAATGAATATAACAACAATATTAGATTTAGTCAATATGTTTTCTAAATATTTATTGATATTAATTGAATTAATTCAATTAACGCAGTAAAAAAGCAGCCGAAAGGCTGCTTTTGAATTAGTATCGCTATATTGTGCGAACGCTTTGTCTGCGAACCAGTGTGACCTCCACCTCTACCAGCGAGCGGTAGCTGTTTTTTTTCAGCAACAGGCGAACCGCCTCTTTGCCAATGCTGTGCATGTCCACCCGCATAGTGGTCAGGTTAGGGGTAACAATTGTACTGTAGGGCGTGTCGTCAAAGCCGATCAGCGAGACATCTCCAGGGATATTGTAGCCCCTTTCGCGAAGCGCCTTCATGGCGCCCAGTGCGATAAAATCGTTGTCGGCAAAGAAGGCTGTCGGCATATCGGTACACTGGTCGCAGTAGTTCAACATATCGCTATAGGCTTCTTCATGGGTGCTCCCCACATGGGCCACCCACTCCTTCGGAGCTTCAATTCCCTTTTCTTGCAACGCCATTCGGTAGCCTACCTCCCGCTCCGCAAAATTGCTGATCCAAATGGAGCTGTGGAGATAGCCTATTTTGCGGTGCCCGCAGCGGTACAGCTCATTCACCGCGGCATACGCACCCTGGCGGTTGCCGATCAGCACCTTGTCGGCGCTAAAGCCGAGCATGGAGTTGTCAATGAGGACATAGGGCACGGCAAACATATCAAGCGCTTCGCAGTCGGTGCGCTCCAGCTCGGTTGCAAGCATCAAAAAGCCCATCTTCGACTGTGCCACAATCGCATGCAGTTCATTGATAGCGGTTCCGTGATCCATATACAGGTAGTGAACGCTGAGCTTGAAGCCGTCACTTTTCGCCTGGCTTTCAATTCCCTCGATCAGCGCCGAGGGCGTCTCGGCCACCACGCGGCCATGGCGCTTGCAGATGACAAAGGGAAGGGTTTCAGAGAGCTCCGTGGCGATGCGCTTTGTGGAGGAGGGCTGGTAGTTCAGCTCGCGAGCCGCCTCCAGCACCCGGTTGCGCGTCTCTTCGCTAAAGCCAGGCCGATTATTCAGCACCATTGAAACAGTGGCGGGCGATAAGTTGACAAGTTTCGCTATGTCTTTGATTTTTGGCGGCATATCGGCTCAGCTCCTCTCTAATGCTTCTCGGGAAATAAACCTCAATGCATTATATCACAATGTTGAAATTATTCAATATTGTGATATGCCTAATTTATTGTAATCAAATCAAGTTTCAAAAAAAGACAGAGGCCCCTTTCTAACACGGGGCCTCTGTCTTTTGACACATATGACATTCTCTACATGTGTATAGATATCACACTTTGATTCAAAGCTTTATCCGCACTTACTACTTGTAGCCGCTCGCAAAAGATGTAACCCACGTTCGCATAAAATGTGACTTACAGCCCATTATCAAGGCTGAACACATATGAAAATGCCTATATCATCCATGCATAAACATTGACAATATAGGCATAAGCCTGTATATTTATTTATGGTTGCGGGTGTGGCAAACTGCCATCCCGCTATTTAATTGCCGATTAAAGCAACTGTAAACGCTGGTTAAATTCTATTTACTGAAAGAAAACTACACTTCTTCCGATGCCCTTATCTCATTCACTGCCGCTCGCAATTGTGCATCCAAGTCAGGATACCGCCTTGCTAAAGTGTGAAAGATAGCACTATTCATTTCGTTGAAAGCCGCATCTGCCTTGGTCATATTCTGCATTTCCACCCGCTTTTTTTGCGCTGTTACCCGCACAAGCGAGTTTGCGGCGTTGATGAGCTTTTCCATGTCCACCTGCTGCCAGTCCTCGGGCTTGGCCTGTACCAGAGCATTGAGCAGAGCGTTGCTCATTACCCGGATGATGCCCTCTGTGGTGTCCAAATCGGGGTGACGGTCTATTTCGTCCATCATCATGCGGAAATTATCCTGCGCTATCCGCAATGTTTGCGCGGCGGCCAGATACTTCTTTGCGTAGGTGCAAACCGCCATTCTGGAAAGCTGTACGCCTTCACCCGCTAAATACTCCACTATTTCCCGATACGTAGCGCCGTTGGAAAGCATCTTGTCCACGTTGTCGCGTAGCTTTGGCTCAAGGCGGTCTATCTTCCCGCTACGTCTGCGTTGCTTGTGTTCCACACGCTTCCCTCATCTCCCATTAACTATACTGTAAATTTGCCGGGTTGATATGCCGTAGCGCCGGGCAAGTCGGGCAATACTCATACCTTCTTGGTACTCTTGGATTATAACCCGGTCACGCTTGATTCGCTGTAATGAAGCCAGATTAGGCACATATACACTACTGCCGCCATAATTGGTTACAAGGTCAAGCACACCCTTTGCGCCCAACGCTTCATAGAAGCAGGAAAGCTCGGAATCCGCATCATCGCCAATGAAGTCAACAATGTCCTGTTCCGTTAATTCTATCGAATCTGATGCGGCCATTGGCTCCCGCCCCCTTCCCCGCTATACCTTTACTATATCTTACAAAGCAGGAATTTTGATATATGAAGCAGTTCAGAAATATACTGCTATAGTAATGAGCAATCGCCACCCGAAAGCAGCGATTGCGTAGTATGTAGGGTTATGATACCGTAAAGCGTTTTGAAGCGACCTCTTTGCAATACTGGTCGTACAGCTCGGCGTGAGTCTTCTTGAACTTGATGCTGTCAAACTTCTTGGAGACCACCGAAGCCCAGCGCACCTTGAAGATGTCTACTGTCAGCTCATCCACGTTGAGCCGGGTCATTTCGTCCTTGATTTCGTTTTGGATGGCTTTCATGGTCTCGGCCAGCTCATCGGCCATGCGCTGATATTCTTTGTACTCGCGAACCTTTGCGGTTAAATCTACAGTGTTTTCCATATTACAAGCCCCTTTCTGACGCTTTGTTGATTTCCAGAAACAGCTTAGATGCTGTAATGAAGCCATCTACATAAGAGTAATCTACAGCAGTGCCCAGCATATCCGTGTACCCGTCATTGTCGAGACAACATAAGTACCGCTTAAACTGCTCTGCATCCGCTTTGGATGGATTCTGCTTCATAAAAAGCTGGGTGAGTTGTTCGTTGAATCCCATGATTCGGTCGAACGCTGCGCTGTAGTCCGTATCCTTGACGCAGGCATCTTGATAATATGAGCCATTCCGCTGCTCTACCATCATTTGCGCTATTGCAGGGTATTTCTTATCAACCATTGTCGGCACTCCTTTCCTCACTGGTGGCCTCAAGGCCGGATATCATTTCTTTCAGCTCCCAGAGGTAATCCGCTACAATCTCAACCTTGGTGCTATACTTGCTGTACTCGTTCTCCAAAGCCCAGCCTTCGGGAACCTTAGCTTTTCCAAAATACTTGGTCGCGATATCGTTCAGTATCGTTTCTGCCTTGCGAAGCCGCAGCATCATGTCGTTGATTTCGTCCTGTAGTATGACGGCAGCTTGCTTTTTGTCGGGTCGATTATCAAGCATGTGGATGACCTCCATCCTTTAGTAGCCGCCAGAGCTTGCCTGCGGCCTGCGCATATTCGTTGTCGGAGGGGCACAGCGGCAAGCCCTCTACACTCTTTGACATGCAATCGAATATGGTATGTATATCCAAATTTGTGGTATCGGCAATCTCAACGAGAGCCAATGTGACAATCGCCACGCACTCGGCAGTGCTGAGGCCGCCGTTCTTTGTGTCTGCCATAGCCGGATACCTCCTTATCTGTGTAAAGTACGTTCTTTTTGGTGAACAGCATGTACGCTCCCAGAGGGAACAAGAGCAGTACGGGGGTGATGTCCTTATCTTCGGGTGTGGTTCCCTGTGTTGCCAGCAGGATAACCGCAAGGCATATCAGGAGAATCACTGCACCATAAATCCATTGTTTTGTCATTGCGTAGCTCCTTATATAGGTCAGACCGTCTTTAATTCCCCTTTAACTCTCTTTAATCGAGCCATTTGAGCGGTTGCGAGTATAGCCGGGTGGTTCCCCGCCAGAACGCCATACAGGGCAATTCTGGCGGGCTGTAGGTGATGCTTGAAAAATATCGAATTTGATGCTATACTTTAGTCAAAACTTCTGGCTGGAAGTTTTATATCTGGATGGGTGGCGGCTATTGCAAGTAGCTGCTACCTTTTTTTGACTAAAGCTATTCATCATCATCTTTCACCCCAACGCTGATACGGCTGCGTGCATGGTCGAAATGGGAAATGTCAAGCGGTTGCTGTAGCGCGTTCGCTGTGTCCACTGCCATTGTGTAGTGCTTCATTACCACACGCAGGCCGCCTCTGGCGGTCGCCAGCGCGCGAAGCCTGATAAGGCATTCATCGTTTACATCTGGGAACAGCATCCGCATATCTTTCTTGGTGTGTTTGTTCTCCACCTCACAGAAGCGGCCAATCCGGCTGTTAAGCTGGTCGAGCACTTCCTCGTTGGCCCCATTGAGATTGTCATAGATGCTGGGGTTGCCCGCTAAGATGATACCAACCTCGGCAAGCTCATTAATGTTGCGGATGGCCTGTAAGGCGTCAATGGAAAGGTGCTGCGCTTCATCGATAATTAGAAGCTTTTGCGTGGAGAGGAAGTAGTCCACAAGATAATCGGAGTAGTCGGAGCTGCTCCCCCGGACGCTCTTGCCGATTGTTTTGAGTATCAGTTTGAGGATGCCGCGGACGGACTTGCTGGTGATATTGGCCTGAATATAGACTACAGTGCTGTTGTTGAGACTGGTATAGTATTTCAGAGTGGTTGTCTTGCTGGTGCCGGAACGACCGTAAATCAGGCCGATTTCCTTCGATATGTGGATATGCTCCACGGTGTTCATAATTGCTCTGGTGACAGGCAGCTTGGGATTGAATGCTGGCGGCTGCGGAAGCAGTTGGCGGCTGTTGCCGATGCGGAGCAACTGCTCCAGTTTCGCCGCTATCTCTTCATTGTTCCCAGTGTAAGTACCATTTCGGAACAGAGATAGTGTTGTTTCGGAAATTTCCAACTCTTTGGCAATCTTGCTCTGCTTCTTGCCTGTAGCCGCCATGTAGTCGGCAAGCTGCTGGCGGATGCCTTCTACATCGACGGTGGTTTTGGTTCCCATGATTATCCTCCTTTTCGTTTACGCATTTGTTGTAATATGAGTTCATCCACATCCAGTGCGCTGGTTCGGCGGTCGTTAATCACCTGTTCGTACTCTTGGACAATATTACTGGATGAAGCTGGACGCTTGGGAACGGACTTGATTCTATCGTTGTTCCTGAAATCCATGGGGTCAATGATGGTGATGTTGCTGGCCCCGGCTACAATGTCCGCCTCCACTGCCTTAAAGGCTTCCTTCTGGAGATATTCCTCGAAGGATGGAACAGGAACTGTAGTAATTCCTTCT
>JBKEBS010000096.1:0-2514 GCA_047973265.1 Oscillospiraceae bacterium | reverse complement strand
GTCGTGTAATTCACTTTCCCCATTTTGTACACCTTCCTTTAGAGTCGTTTTTCCGTCTGTCCTAACTCTTTTCCTGTGTACATTATACGGGGTCAGGCCACATATTTTCGGGGGGCAGGTCACTTCGAGTATCATTTCATAGTGTGAATATGCGGCACTTGTGTTACTCATATTTATGTACAGTTCGCAGGGTAAATTAATTCTTTCCTCATAGTCTGTAGGAATGTTGCCTTGGTCCTGGTTACTATTTAAATCTTGCTTATCTTTTTTTTCGTCTTTTTTGCGGGATCTTTCTATATCCATATTCTCAGAATTATTTGCATTTTGGTTACTGCTGGTTTTGCCATCCTTTTCAATCACAGCTTCACTGTCCACATTCTCATTGCTACAAGAAGATAAGCATAACATGGTAACAAAAACGAACAATAAAAGTCCCAATACAATGGCACCATTTCTCTGCATTTTTCTTCCCTCTCTTTGAGTTTGTTTGAGATTATTATTCATCAAAAAATATGCATTGTAAATGATTTTTTCGCAATTTTAACAATTATAATTATATATTAGTCACAACTCTGTTTTGCGTCTTTCTTAAATCACCTGCTACAAAAATATAGTTAAGGTGTTGTTTACTTAGTTGGGTTTCAGATCGATTGCAATGTAAGGCCTATGGCCTGTTGCTTCTTCAAGACGGTTCTCTCGCGATGTCATTGCAAAGGCCCCGGTCAGGTTCTCAAAGTTGCTCTGAGGGCCGGACCTGCCTGAGTCACCAACTCCATCATCTCTGGATCTGCTACCGCAAGTCTCTGCCAGAGCTCGCCTGTCAATCTCTTTAGAATAAATAAGATACTATGAACATGGGCGCGCATAGCCTCCGATGTTATTGCCTCCAGATGTAACCGACTGCAAGTAACATCAGTAATCGATTTATCTGGTATGCTGTTCCTGTTCTCGCAATACGCATTTCTTCCATTTTCCACCCGGTCAGCGTAGCGCCAGACAATTTCGCCTAATGGCCTTGTAATGCGACGATAGCCCCTGCCACAGTGACTGCAGGTTTACATTCCTCCGAATGGGTTTGCAGAGTGGTAGCGGCTTGATTTCCGTAGATTGGAGTCAGTGGTACTGGCGCGTCTTTCCTTTTCCTCTTGAACTGCCACAAACCTTTCCAGGTACAGTTCACACAGCTTGGGAAAGACCGCCATCGGGTTCTCTACAGATTTGTCCATGTCCGCGCCGTAGCGGATTTCGGATTCCATCTCTGTGCGGATGCCCTCCGGCAGGGATACTGCGCCAATGTCGTCGCAGTAGTGGCCGTAGCCACGCTGCTCATAGGCATTGGCTGCTGCATAGTTGATCTGTTGGTATCTGACCTCGCTTTGGACACCGAGGTACGCCAGGGTGTCCGGATCGCTCAGGGCGGCAGTGTACACCTCTCGGCCCTGCAGGATGAGCCAGGCGCGAAAGTCGATGAAGCCGTCATCCGAGCAGAAGCCGCCGTCCAGGATATCGGCAACCTGCCACAGCTTTTCCTTGTAGGCCAATTGATGGTAGGCGTCAAACATCTTTCCCCACAGCAGGAGGTCATCCTTCTGCATGTAGGAGAGAGTCTCCATGAGGTGGTCGGCGACCTCCGGATAGGGAGCGGCGGTTTCCCTTGCTTGGTCGAGGACGGACCAGAATGCGTCCAGCGTTCTGTCCGGCTCTGCTTCCATATGGCTGAATTTCACAGCGACTGGCGTCGCGGGAAACTGCGTTGCATCTTGCTGATCAACCGTGATCTGCGGCGCAGGGTGTTTCTGTTGCAGATCCCGATATGCGGCAATCAGGGTAACAGCAGCCCATGCGCCAGAGTCGCGTTCAGGACCTCCGGCGGCACCGCTGGCGTCCTCCAACGTGCTGATAGCTACCTCAACATCATTGTCAGTGGAATGTTGCAGCAGAATGGCCTTTAGCGCCTTTTCTCCGGAGTGAATTTCCTGTGGAGTCATGTTCATGGAGTAGTCGGTCAACATCCCCCACACTCCGTTTTTATAGCCTGCAGAGTGAATGACTTGCTCCAGCACTTCATCTGCACAGATTTCCATGTCGCATCCCGAAGCGCCGGGATCGGCCTTGATTCCTTCGTTCCGCAACAGGCCAGCGATCCCTTCCGGTGTCAAAAGCACATGCCCGAAGGGGGTTGTGAGGTTCATTGTGGCGTTTGGATGCCGTTCGATAAAGTTTCGTATTGTCATATGGTCTCCTTTCTGAAATAGGGTTGGGTCCTCCTATTACTATAAATTTAGGTTATGGACACGACATCCAGCCGTGTCCTTTTCCTATCTCACGCCTAAGCTGTAGAATGAGAGAGCAATTGGCCTGACGTATGCCTCCAGGGACTAACCACGTCCGTCGGAAAGTCAGTCAGCCATCCTCTCATTCACAGCGTTCGTTTTATGCAGGTAGTGCCACCTTCATCGGTGCGTTCGTGTCAATAGATTGAATCGGCGGTGAGTAAAAAGATGGTCGCCAATT
>JBKEBS010000095.1:0-9443 GCA_047973265.1 Oscillospiraceae bacterium | reverse complement strand
CATGTGGGCCCGCTTTAAGACCGAGGCCATTTATGGCCGACACAATACGGCCCGAATGCCCATGGAGCAGGTGAAAACCCTGGTATTCCGGTATTTCCTCGGCTACTGGAACAACCGCAGAATCTGCCACGCCATTGGTGGCCTACCGCCCGCGCTCAAGCGTCAGCGTTACTACGATGCACAACTTGCTGCCGCCTGACCACACACTTTTTTACGCGAATCTTTCCTGTCAACTGTTATTGACATCTTCAGTTGAAGTAAATCTCATCGCCTGTGTGGAGATAGAGGCGGAACAGGGCCGAACCGGAATGTGTGCATACACCGGGCGCGCCATGCTTGTTTTGGATATTCGCCCATACTGCGCCGGTGGTTCGGATATCGTGGATTCTGAACTGGCTGTTTGCGGGGAAACGGTAGTCGTAGTTCATACACCAAGTGGCATATAGGGCTGCCGCATCTTCTGCCCAGGTGAGGTATTGCCGGTCGCCGGTTTCTTCAAACAACAGCGTCATGCCTTCCAGCAGGGCATAGGCGCTCTCGGAATCCGGCGCAGACAAAATTTCGCCCGGGCCGCCATTGGCAAGGCCCAATGTCACATAGTCGTTGTAATAATAAGCCGCAATTTGCTTGGCTGTCTCCAGGTAGCGGGCATCGCCGCCGAACCGATAGCTGAGGACAAGGCCGCCCACTGCCATGGCGGAAGAAGCAGTTCCGCCCGCCAGGATTTTCAGCGTGTCGATGTCCACGAATTGCCCCAATTGTCCTTCGGTTTCATAGAGGTTACAGAAGGCGTCGGCGCTGCGAATTAGGCCAGCTTCCCAGAGTGGATCAATCGGTTTATTTTGGTGTTTGCAGGCTACCATCATCAGTGAGGCAAAATAGAGGGCGTCCGCGTTCTTCCGCATGAGGGTAAACCCTTTGTGCTCAATGTTGCGAAAATCGTCTCCAAACACCTTTCCATCCCGATAATTTGCGTAGAAGAAGCCGGTGGGAGCCTGCATGTGCCGGAACAGAAAATCCATGGTGGAGAGTGCACGCTCCGATGTTTCCTGGCTACCGCTCAAATAGAGAGGCCATGCCGCATTGACGCCGCCGACCCAGCCTGTCTGCCAACAGGAATAGAGTCCCGTATTTTCGCCCACGCAGTAGAATTCCTCCGGGGCCAACCAGTTGCTGCGATTGTATTTCGCCTCGATCAGAGAAAACGCATGAGACAGGGGTACCTGGTGAGGCGTGGAGGTTTTACCGGCTATTTGGCCTTCCTTGCGGCTCAAACGAAAATATTGCCGGTACAGGGTGGAAATATCTTCGCAAGGGAAAGTGCAGACCCGTGCCGTTAGGGACAGCGTCTGCCCCGGCAACAGATCTGCGGCAGGGTCTTCACAGGGCGCATCGGAGCGTATGTCCCCAAACCGGTACATGCCGTCGCTGCGTACAATTGGATGCTCCAGGGTGACGGTGTAGTCCCGTTTTTCCTCCCGAAGAATGCAACCGGTTTCCATATTCACGTCATCTTCACCGTGGCTGGGGTAGAACAGAATCGTCCCCATCTTCGCTTCCGAATCAAATAGGCATACCGCGGGAACGGCGCAATCTCCGGCTCGCAGAGACAAAACCCCGCCAGTCGGCGTCAAATGGGGAACATCCGTGATGGCGGCGGGTCGGTCTTTCCCGTATTCCTCTGGACGAAACATGGGAGGATAGGACATCTTCAGAACCTCAAACCGATTGCCGTTGTACACCGCCGCCGGGATCATCACATGGATGGGGGCCTCGCTCCATGTCCCGGAAAACCGCAATCCCAGATTGATGGAGGAATGCGGCTTCAATGCCTCAACCGCCACGCGATAATCCATCGCCTCTGCGTCGGAGGAAACGTCGAGCTGAGTGGCTTCCATTGCTATACGAAAACCGGGCAACGCGGTGAAGGTTTCCGGCCGAAACGGAATAGTTCCCAGCACCCGTTCCACATGATCCTCGTACTGTGTCAGCACAATATTTAGCTGCATCATACCATTACCTTTCTAATTGGGTACACCCCGCTGCACGCAACGGGGTGTATGATTTGCTTCTATTTCATGTACTTGGAGCCGGCATCCAACGCTGTTTTATAAGCACTTTCATACCAATCCAGAGAATCCTGAGCGTTCATGCCATAGGCTTTTTTAACCATTTCGGCCCAGAGACTGTCAAATTCCTCCTGGCTGTTGGAAAAGACGATCTGCCAACTGTATGTCTTGACCACGTCGGCGATTCGGGCATTGATCTGCTCAATGTCGTCGGTGGGGGGATCCATGGGAGCGAAATCGGGTTCAACATAGAGGTTGTGCTGGGTCAGGTAATCCAGGTCGTCTGCCGCACCCATGGTCTCTTTCCAGTCCTTCTTCAGTGCGGTGTCCTGGGGAGCAAAATCCTTTTTGATCCAATCTTCACGGTTGATTTGTCCGCCATAGATGGGGTGGATGCTGCGCTCGTGAAGGCCGTAGGAATTGATGATACTGAGGCCATCGTTGATTTTGCCGCCGTTGGGGAATTCCTTGTTGTTCAGTTCCATATCCCAACCGAGCTCAGTGACATAAGGCTCACCTGCATCGTCATTATCCCAGTAAACGGCTTGCTCGCCATTTCTCATCTTCCATAGACCGTCGTAGGAATACATGTAGTCCATGAAAGCGAGGCATTTGTCCAGATGCTCGGTGGAGGAGCTGATGGAGTATGACCAGGTGTTGCCCACGTAGACAGGGCCGCCGCCTGATTCCATCTTTTCGTTTTCAAAGAACACGGCGCGGAAACCGATGCCCTGCTCTTCTTTTTCAGCGGTGTGAAAGTTTCCGGTCGCCCAGGGCCACCAGGACCATAGGATGCGTCCGGCCGTCGCCTTATCGACGTAATCGTTCCAGCGCTGGGACATGGAGTCAGGGTCGATAAGGCCCATCTGATTGGCGTCAAAGAGCCACTGGAGCGCTTCTTTGTAGAGGCTGTCGTCGGAGAAGATAGGAGTCATGGTGTTGTCGGCGAAATTCAGTTCCTGGTAGCCACGGGTGCCGGCTCCGCTGAGGTTGATGTAGTTTTCGCACTGCTGCATCATGAGGCCATCCCAGTCACTCCACATGGACATTGCGTAAACCTTCTGGCCATCTTCCGTCTGGGGGTGGGCCTCCATCATTTGCTTGAGTACAGGAAGATAATCCTGCAGCGATGCGATTTCGGGCATGCCCAGCTCTTTGTAATAATCCCAACGAAGATAGGGGCCAAAGTTCAGGCTTCCCACTGTTGCGGAGGTTTTCGTCACGTTGTTACCCACCGAATAGCAGACTCCGGTGCCGTTGCTGACATTGTCGCGGTAGTACTCTGCCGAGGTGCCCGCATTGGCGAATACATTTGGCAGTTTATCCTGGTGCTCGTCCAGGTTCACCAGCAGGTTTGCCTGTACGGCGTTGACCACTTGTTTGTATTCCTTGAAGATGGTGATGTCGGGCAAATCACCGGAAGCCATCAGGGATTGAAGCTTCTGTTCACCTTGATCGCCTGCGGGAAGGAATTCCAGGATGACGCCCAGATCGTTCAGCAGAATCTCAGTCCAGTATTTGTTTTCCTGAACGCCGGATGTATTACAGGGCATGGAGAAGACTTGCAGTGTGACGACCTTACCGGGGTCGGTGGCTTCTTCTGAGGTGGCGGTTTCGGACTCCGATGCCGCTGTGGTCGCGGTGGAATCGCTGGCATCGGGCTGCTCGCTGGATGAAGTCGTCGTGGAGCCGCCGCACGCCGCAACGGAAAGGGTCATCAACAGTGCCATTGCGAGAATCGCAACGCGTTTGAGTTTGCTCATTCTGTACCTCCATAAAACAAGTCTGTGTTCGTTCGTCATTTGGCCACCGGTTAGCCAAAGTGTAGCCTGCAAAAAGCGATCAGCCCTTGACGGCGCCGATCATAATTCCTTTGATCAAAAACTTCTGAAAGAACGGGTATACCAGCAATATGGGAATGACAACAATCATAGAGATTGTCATCTTTACCGACGTCGTGGTCAACTGGGTCACGGGATTGACAACAACATTGCCGGTTCCGCTCATGCTTTTTAGGGCATTGGCAACGGAATTGGCCTCGTTGAGGTATTGCCACAGGAGAAATTGCAGAGTATAGAGCTTGGAATCCCGCATGAGCATCAGCGTATCCATAAAGGAGTTCCAGTGGGTGACGGCGGTAAAAATTGTGATAGTCGCCACGATGGGCTTGCACAGCGGGAACAGAATCCGCGCGAAGATGGTGAGGTAGCCAGCGCCGTCGATTTCGGCCGATTCCTCCAGAGAGGCAGGGATACTTTCGATATAGGTTTTCACCAGAATCAGGTTGAAGGGGCTGATCACCGCAATGATATAGGCAAGGAAGTTGTCGGTTAAACCCAGATTTTTCATGTTGATAAACCAAGGGATTATTCCGGCGTTAAAATACATGGTGATGATAAAAAAGCGGTACCAGACCTTTCGCAGCCACAGCTCCTTTTTGCCGATAGCATAGCCCACAAAGGAGGTGCACACTACGCTGAGGGCGGTGCCGATTACGGTTCGGGCCAGGGTAACAAGGACGGCGTTGGGCAGGGCCTTGATTTTCAGGACTTGCAGATAGTTTTCGAAATGAATTTCCCGAGGATACCAGAGAATGAGCCCCCTGGTGACCAGGTCGTTGGAGCTGATTGTGTTGATGAAGATATAGTAAAAGGGGAAAAAGCAAACAAATGTGAGCAGGCCGAAGATTAGATAATTAAAGCAGCTAAAGATAAGGTCACCGGGCTTCGGACGTTTTTTTGATTTGGGTTTGTTCACCCTCGCCATGGACATGACACCCCTCCCTCCTAGAAGATTGACTGATCACGGAATAGCTTGGAAATGCCGTTGGCGAAAAACAAGAGCACGATGCTGACAATGGATTTCAGCATGCTTACCGCAATGGAATAGGAGTAGTTAATGCCTGCGATACCCTGATTGTAGACGTAGAGGTCCAACACCTCGATGCTGCTCTTGTTCATGGCGTTTTGGAAGACGTAATACTGCTCCATTCCGTTGTTGATGAAGTTGGCGATGGAGAGGATCAGCAGCACGAAAAAGGTGGGCATCAGGCTGGGAATGGTGATGTGGCGGATACAGGCGAACCGGCCCGCACCGTCAACCCGGGCAGCCTCGTACTGCTCCTGATCGATGGAGGAAATCGCCGCAATGTACATGATAGCGTCCCAGCCGAGATTTTTCCACAGGCTGTAGGCCAGCATGGTGATCCAAACATTGTTGGAGCTGCTGAGGAAGTTGATGCCGCCATCGATAGCACCCAGCTGTACCAGCAGCCGATTGACGAAGCCGTCGTTGACGGAGAACATAGCGTAGGCAACGGAATACACCAGCACCCAGCTGATAAAGTTGGGGATGGTGGTCAGGGTTTGGACAGTTTTGCGATAGGCTACGCTGCGAATCTCATTGAGAAAAATGGCGAAGAACATGGGGAGGGGCGATGAGAGAATTTTCAGAAAGCTCATGGCGAAGGTGTTGCGCAAGACTCGGAGAATATCCTCCAAGGCGTACCTGTCCGCAATGATCTTTTTGAAGTTGTCGAACCCCACAAAGGATTCCGACGTCAATGGAAGCCCAGGTTTGTAGTTGAAGAAGGCATAGCCCCAGCCATACAGGGGCAGGTAGGACAGCAGGAATACAATCACAATGAAAGGCGTGATCATCAAAAACAGGCGAAACCCCCGCTGCCGATAAAAAGGCTGATTCTTTGCCGATGTCCGATTCAATTGCGCCACTCCCTCCATCGGATGATGGCTCTATTATATAGAGCGGGCACGTGAACGTAAATGACCCATTATTTACATTTCGTACTCTTTTCTGACAAATAATGATATAAACTTGTGAATATTCTATAATTTGTGTATCATGTTATTATAGATGGTTATAGAGTGTTGAGACAGCCTGAAAAGAGGAGTTGGAAGCCGCCGTGTACCGCATGATCATTGTGGACGATGAAGAATACATCCTGGATCAGCTCCGGGAAACCTTTGACTGGCAGGCTCTGGGTTTTGAAATCACGGGATGCTTCACAGGGGCGGAGGAAGCTTACTCCCACATTGCTGAGCAGCATACAGACGTCCTGCTCACCGATATCCGTTTGGGCGGAGAAAGCGGCTTGTCCCTGGCGGAGAGGGTTCGGAAAAAAGACAGCAAGGTGGCAATGGTGCTTCTCAGCGCCTACGGCGAATTCGAGTATGCCCAGCAGGCGATTCGCCTTGATGTCTACGATTATATGCTCAAACCCGTCACCTTTGAAAGCGTCAATCACTGCTTCTCTAAACTCAGAGGCAACCTGGACGAGCGCTCCGGAGCAGCTGTCCCAGAGCCCGAGCCGGAGGAGGAAGCCTCAGATTACCGCATCGAGCTGGCCCGCGATTTCATTACCGCCCATTACGGCGAAGAGCTGAGCCTTGACGATGTCGCCGCCCACGTCTCCATGAATTCCGCCTATTTCAGCCGCTTCTTCAAGCAGCAGACCGGGGAACACTTTATCGCCTATCTCTGCCGTATTCGCATGGAACGAGCGGCGGAGCTGTTGGCAGACCCCTCCTACAAGGTGTACGAAATTTGCGATTGTGTCGGGTATCAGAGCAAGCACCATTTCTACAAGCTGTTCAAAAAACACACTGGTATGACGCCTCTGGCTTACCGCGGTGTCGTTCTGGGGAGGGGACGTCACCGGTGAGCAAGCTGTGGAGACAGTTTAAGAGCCTGTACCGGAACTACCGGTTCCAGAGCATGTTTTTCAGCTACTTCCGTTGGATTGCCCTGGTTTCTCTGGCGTTTTTCATGATCTTTGGCTTTGTGGCAGTCCAAATATACAACCAATCCACGCGGGAGAGTGTCTCCTATTATGTGGAGAAATCCCTCTCCAAAAGTGCGGATATGCTCAGCAACCTGTTTCAGAGGATTGATCAAAATCATTTCGTCCTCTCCGATACCAACGAGGTACTGCTTTTTCTGTTGGAGGATCGGGAAGAATTGGAGGAGCAGAAGAATTACAAACCAGGCACCACCATCCAGGATCTGCTGTTTTACATGACGGTGGAGAGCCCTGGCATCTCCTCTATTTATCTGTACAGCACATACAACCGATATTTCGCTTCATGGACGGAGTTTCGGCCCCTGGCGGGCTATTGGGATTCCGGGTGGCTTACCCAGGCAGACACTGAGCCCCAGTTTGCCCGGAGTCTGGCCACTGCCGGTTCGCCGGACACTGTCACCTTTATTCGCAATATCGAACTCAACGGCCGCCATATTGGCTATGCGGTGTACAATGTGGAGATGAAGTATTTTCACAGCTTGTCTGGGCAGGGCAGCGAGGATTCCCTGGAAGACATCATCGTATGGGGGAAGGACGGCAAAATTCTCTACGCCACAGAAACAAACCTGATCAACCGCGACGCGGGGCAGGTGGATGGCTGGCGGGACATCAACGACACGGTCTGGGATGGGGGCAGCGGCGTGACCTTTTCCGGTAAGCTGGTCACAGCCTCGGCGCTGTCGGCTGATGGCAAATATGCTATCGCCTCCACCAACTCCATCAGCCGGCAGGCCAATCTTAAGAGTAGCTACCAGACCATTGTGGTCGGCGGGCTTCTGGGGCTCCTGATTGCATTGGTGCTATCCTTTATCGTCAGCCTGCGGATGTATCAATATATTATGGGCTTGCTGACCTTCATCAACGCTCCGGAAAGCAGTGACCTCCGACACTCCAGCGGAGAAATCCAATACATCAGCAATCGGATTATTAGTGTCATGGATCGCTCAAAAAACATTGAGAAGGAACTGGCCGCCACCCTGCTGGATCTGAAACAAGCGCAAACCATTGCCCTGTTAACCCAGATCAACCCTCACTTTATCCTCAATACCCTACAGCTTGTCAATCTGGATATCATGAAAGAGCTGCGCCGGGATACAGTGGCTACCCATATCAATTTCCTGCTGTCAGATATCATTCGGAGCAACTTGAATACGACAGATTATATGGTTCCATTCGCGCAGGAAATTGAATTGGCAAAAAAGTACTTGGAGATTGAGAATATTCGCAACAAAGGAAAATTCCAGGTGATATGGGAAATCGACGGCAACGCTGTGGAGCACAAAACCGTCAAGTTCATCCTACAACCCCTGTTGGAAAACAGTATTCTCCACGGGCTTAAATCGAAGAGTTCCGCTGATTGGGAGATTCGAATCGCCGCCCGATTGGAGAATGGCTACCTCCTGGTGGACGTCTGTGATAATGGTGTCGGAATAGATACGGAGGCCCTGGAACGATTACAAGCGAGGCTGGCACAGAACAGCATCCAGGAAAACGACCATATCGGGTTGTGCAATGTAGACCGACGCATAAAGCTGGTTTTTGGTAATGAATGTGGTGTGACCATTTACTCTGCTCTTCAGGAAGGCACGACAATCCACGTACGACAAAAGGCGGTACTTGATATTGCCTGGTAGCAAAAGCCTCAATGCTTATTATGAGCCGTCTCAAAAGATAGACAATTGCTGAATACAAGCAACCTCCACCTCGTTATTCAACCGTTTTTGACCAGCATACTATCTCTTAATCTGCTCAGTTCGCATTTGATTTCTGGGCATCGCATTTTATGGTACGCAGCGGTAATAGGCACCCACAATTACATTAACCGCATGATAAAAAGCACCCTCGACTGTTAAGTTGAGGGTGCTTATGGTGGAGGCGAGGGGAATTGAACTGCCGTGGACCTGAAGTATGATATCGGTTGTGAAGAATACGAAAGATACCGTCAAAATTGAGCCACCCCTACGGCGGTGACCGTCATCCCATTAAGCGCCTTTCGCCTTACAGGCAAAAGGGCCCTGACATAGAGATAGAGTCGGGTTTCCCCGGCTCTATGGCATACTGGTGGCTACTTCTTCCGCACAAAAATCTGTGTGGAAAATCTATCTTTATTCGGCCCATATGCGTATTTGAACGCACATGATTTGAACACGGAATATTTTCCAATTGATCTACCGATAGAACGAGCAACCTCATTGCCAAGATAACGCATTTGGATATTCTTAACGATGTATTAGTGTTTTCGCACTATCACACGTGAGCCCTTCCCGACAAAGTAGACAACAACCTCAACAGGCAAAGAGATAACAGTCGCGGGCGAATTCATTCGGGGAAATCCATCCAATAGCAGAGTGCGGGCGGAAAGAATTGTAATACGCCTCAATGTACTCAAAAATGGAAAGTTGTGCCTGGCGTCTGGAAATGTAATGGGTTAGGTGGACCAATTCACATTTGAGGCAGGAGAAGAAGTTTTCCGCAACAGCGTTGTCATAGGGGTCACCCTTGCGACTCATGCTGTGAACCATGTGATATTGGTTCAGGGCTTGTTGGTAGGCGTT
>JBKEBS010000094.1:0-4363 GCA_047973265.1 Oscillospiraceae bacterium | reverse complement strand
GCGTGGTTGTTGCATTAAATCTATCGGCTATCTCTTCTTGTGTAGCCACCTTGCCCTGCTTTTCGTCCAATGCCAGCAGAATATTGGCGCGCTTGATTATTTTGGCTGAACAATTCCCTTTGTTTACTATGCCCAACAACCTGTTTTGTTCGCTCGAGCTCAGATTAACTTTCCACTTCTTTGCCCGCACTATAATCACCACCTTTCGGTGTTGATTATATCATATCTTTTAGTTGACGTATACTACTAGATCATTAGATCAAAAAAAGGCGCGCCAGGTTTTCACTTGGCACGTCTTTTTTGTTTTGCCTTTGCCCGCTAAAACCGGATGACCGACTTGATCACCTCATCCTTGTGCTTCAGGCTGTAGTCCACCCCGTGTATGACATCCTCAAAGTCAAACACGTGGGAGACGATGGATTTCAGCGGAATCATCCCCGTGCTCACCGCCTTGATCGCCGCCGGATACAGGTTGCGGTAGCGGTACACCGAGTACACCGTGCCCTCCATGGCGTTGAGGCTGGCGAAATCCATTTCCAGCACCGGCTCGGGTGCGACGCCCACCAGGGTGATTTTGCCGCCGCGCTTGAGCAGCCTTGCGGTTTGCAGTGTCGTTCTCCCATTGCCCGCGCACTCGTAAACCTGGTCGACTCCGCCGCCGGGAAGGGTCTTTACAAACTCCTCCACCGACTCGACCGCCCCGTTGAAGATGCGGGTTGCTCCCACTTCCTTCGCCTTTTCCAGGCGCTTCTCCATGATGTCCACCGCGTAGATTTCGGAGACGCCCCTCGCCTTCAGCGCCATAATCGTCACAAGGCCGATGCACCCGCAGCCCAGCACCACAGCACTCTCCCCCAGCTTTGCACCGGAGAGCTCACACGCGTGCATGCCCACGGCCAGAGGCTCTATCAGCGCCCCCTCCATAGTGTCC
Organism: Oscillospiraceae bacterium; assembly: GCA_047973265.1. Classification (GTDB taxonomy): domain Bacteria; phylum Bacillota; class Clostridia; order Oscillospirales; family Ruminococcaceae; genus WRAV01. Next base: position 3,432 of record JBKEBS010000094.1, on the reverse strand, counting down.
ACATTGTCGGGAAGATGATAGCACATGCTTGCGGCATGGGCGCAGTACTCGGAGAATACGCCGTCCTTCTCTTTGGGAATTGCCATGAATTTGATAAAGCGGCAGAGATTGTACAGGCCCTTCCGGCATTCTCCGCACTCACCGCAGGGCACGCCGGGCTCCAGCGCCACCCGGTCGCCAACACGAAAGCCCTCGACTCCTTCGCCGATCTCCGCGACAACGCCGCCGGGCTCGTGGCCGAGAATAAGAGGGCCGTCCGGCACCCAGTTGGCAAGCCGCCCCTCGGAGTAGAAATGCAGGTCGGAGCCGCACACCCCCACATGCTCCAGCTTGATCAGCAGCTCGCCCCGCTGGGGCTTCGGTATTTCCCTGGTCTGCCATTCCATCTTCATGGGGCCGGTCATGACAGCCACCTTCATAGTCCCTTCCATAATACTTTCCTTTCTCCTGTCCGTGTATGCTATATTCCCGTCGGTTCTTCAAAGAAAAACTCGCGGCAGCAGCGGTTGTTGTATTCATTTTCCTCGGGCGGATAGCTGTTGCCGGTGTTCAGCAGTGCCATAACGGTGTGCCAGCCGGCTGTCGCTGTCCAGGTGGTTTTGCAGCCGGTGCCGGAGACATCGTACACCGGCGCGTTGGTGGGCAGGGCCATTGTCTCCCCGGGCTGCATGACGGGAATGGTCGCATAGATGCGGCCGATGCGCAAATCGCCGTCCAGCAGGATGTCGATGGTCGCCGTCATCCCCGGGGGAGTGGGGGCATCGCCCTCGTTGCCGATTTCGGCGCTGAACCGCAACTCCTCTCCGGCCTTGGCGGGCCCGTCGAAGGTGATCTCCTTCACAAACATATCCCACACCGGGGCCTCGCAGAAGCACTTCTCCCGGGTGTCGGCGACCGTCACGCTGCCATCCAGCATTGGCGCGTCGGCTGTGAACTCGTAGGTGGCGACGCTCATGGCGGGAATCGCACAGCCGAGCGCCTTGCCCCCACAGCGAAGGAGGAAGCTCTGGGCCGCTCCGGTCTGGTTCACGGCCACAACTGCCGTGTGCCCGTCCTCCCCCTGGAAGGCCGTCGCGGTCACCCACTTTTTGTGGCCGTAGCTGCACCCGATGCGGCGCATCCCCCTCTGCAAGAACCGGGAAAACTGGGCAAAGAGGCCGAAGTCGCCGGAGGTGTCCCAATCGTCCCCGTCCACCGGGTCGCTGTGCACCATGCTGATGGTGGGCTGGCCCTTGCGGAACTGGCTGTACTTGAAGGCGGTGCCGATCAGCTGGTGGGGGCCGCCATAAGTATCCTCGAAAAACGACCACAGGATGTAGCAGCGCGCCCCATGGCGCAGCTGGCGGAGCATCTCGTCCATGCCGCCGGGGCCGTGAACGGTCTTTTCCGTGCTGTAGAGGGGCATCTCCGGGTAGAGCTCGTCGTATTTGGACAGCACCGCCGGGTCGCCCCGGTAGGGGTGAAAGGCTACGCCGTCAATCGCGGCGCGAACCTCCCCATCGGCCAGCAGCGGGTCGACGAACACCTCCGCCATGTCGTAGTTGTGGTCGTATGCCCAGATGCGGGTGCCGATGCCGTGGGCGTCGAACTCCCCCCGCAGGGCCAGCAGCACAGGGCGCTGCAGCCGCCAGGTAAACCGCGTGCAGGGGGTGCCCCGGTTGTTGTTGGGGAAGTCGCTGGACATCGGCTCGTTCTGAGTCGTAATCGCGTAGAGGGGCACACCCTGCGCCTCGAACGCCTGCACAGCCATGCGCAGGTATTTTGCGTACACCCCGGCGTATTCCGGCAGGAAGATGCCGCCGAGGATGCTGTCATTGCTTTTCATCCAGCCGGGCAGACCCCATACCGAGGCCAGAAGCTCCACCGCGGGGTAGCGCTCCCTGATGGTGCGCAGCAGGGCGAAGAAGCCCCGGTCGATATCCCTCTGCACCGAAAAGTGGAGGAGCTCCCAGTCCTTTTCGCCCTCCGGCCTGTCGTCGTAGGTGTAGAAGTCGAAATCCCGCTCCCAGTCGGTGGAGCCGAAGGGGACTCGCATAAAGTTCCAGCCCGCACCCTTTTCGGGATCGAACAGCAGCTCCAGAACCCTGTCTCTTTCCCCCTCGCTCATCCGAAGCAGGTTGTAGACGTCGGTGTCGGTCAGGTTGCCGCCAAACCCCAGAAGCGGCTGGCCCTTCTCCGCGGGGTCGAGAATGATCGTGTTGTCGTCCGGCCTGCCCTCCGCGGGCGCAAACTCCTGCACCGGAACCTTTGCCAGCACCTTTGCTTTGTCCAGGGTTGAAACATGGCATACCACTGTGCTCATACTGCCCTCGCATTCTGCCGCTCAAAGCGGTACAATTCATGTAACCGGCGGCATGGGAACCCATGCCGCCGGAAGGCTGTTGACTATATCAGGACCAGCTGTCGTAGGCTTCCTGATAGATCTGCTGGTATTCCTCTGCGCCGATATTCTTGAGCTGCTCGATGAACTCGTCGTAGTCGTTTTCCACCGATTTCTCGCCCGTGATTATCTGGGCGGTCCACATGGAGACCACGTTGTTGAGGTCGGCTTTCAGGGATGCGGCGCGGTCCACCTTGTCGGCGGCCACATACACGTCGGGGAATGCCAGCACCAGGTGCGGCTGCAGCTGCTCCTCCACCTGAAGGTTGATCCAGTCGTTGAGGGGGAAGATGACCTGGGGCATTGTGCCGCCGCCGATTCCGGGGGTGGCGGAGCCGGAGTTGGGGGTGAGGGTCTTGGCTCTCTTTACCTCAAAGCTCTCGAAGCCCTCGTATTCCAGCACCAGAAACTTGCGGTCGATGGCGGCCTGCTCGGTCTGCTCGCCGTTTTCATCCACATAGAAGAAGTCCACACCGGGCTCGCCGCGCATATTGTAGATGGCGCCGTCATACTCCTGCCACTCGTACACCCAGTCGGCCATGCGCAGCACGACCTCGGGGTACTCACACTTGTTGGTCACGGCGAGAGCGCCGCGGGTGAGGCCGGAATACTGAATCCACTGGGGCGTCTGCCCCTCCTTGTTGGTAACGGGGGGAACGACGATATAGTCCTCGTTCTGCTCGGAGGGAACCACCAGGAAGGCGCCGGGGCTCTGGAACATGCCGATGGTCTGGTCGCCCTCCGCCTGTCCCTTGGCCTTGACAGCCGCGTCGGTCTGCTCGAAGAAGGCGGGGTCAATGAGGCCGTCCGCCCAGGCTCTGGCCCACCAGGAGACCATGTCCTTCCACTCGTCGGTGAGGGGGCCGTAGTAGACCTGCCCGTCCGCTGTGCTGCCCAGAAGTGCGGGCAGATTCTCGGCGCGCTTTGCCTCCACGGGCTTGCCGAACCAGGAAAGGGTCATGTAGATGTCGTTCATGCGCTGCTGCAACACGCTGCTGCCGCCGCTCAGGGGAATTTCGTCGGCCTGGCCGTTTCCGTTGGGATCGCTGTTC
>JBKEBS010000093.1:0-39359 GCA_047973265.1 Oscillospiraceae bacterium | reverse complement strand
TCACATGCCCGGCGCGTTTAAGCCAGCTTTTGAGCGTATCAATGCAGATGCCCAGATCCGTAGCGACCTGTCGAGCTGGATGATGTTGCTCAACAACCATCCGAACCGCGCCCTCCCTAAATGCTTCATCGTAACGCGGTGGAGCTTCACCTTTTCTTGATTTGTTTGACATGTTTTTTGCCTCCTTCTTTCAGTATACACGATTGGCTGCGTGTCTACCATTTCGAGAAGGGGGACACAAGCTCATTGAGAAGCCCGATTATCGGATTGATGCGAATGGATACCTGCACTTCAGTACCGAGTTGGGTGGGGACATCATCATCAGTGAGGGCAAGCTGGAAAAGAGATAGGACTCGGCAACGATGTCCTTGCGATGACAAGCCGGGGATACAGCGCAAATGCTGTATCCCCGGCTTGTTTTTTTGGCGGGTCTTATATATAGCGGGGCAAGCATCAAATATGAACAATTTGTTGCTTTGCTGTATCATATGATGTTATATTTGAGATGAACATGAATGATCGAGCAATTGAACTGATAAATGCGGGGTGAAAAGAGCAGTGCGGAAGGGGATGTGCACTTGAAGCTCAATTCTTTGTTTCTCAAATACTGTTTGCGTTATCTGACAGCATTTTTGGTGATTCTTCTCTGCTGCGTGCTTCTGGCCGTCGTCGCCTATAATACCATTGAAAGGTATGTAGTGGAGGAAAATCGACTGCACCTTCAGTCCTCCTCAAACGAAATCCACCAGAACATATCCAAGCTGGAGCTTGCATCCCAGATGATTCGCAAGGATTCATACTTTCAGCAGCTTTACCAGATCAACGGAGAGATTCCCCCCGCAGAGTACATGAACATCAAGTATGCGAATCAACAGTTCATATACCTGGGGCATGTCTACGGCTTTTCACCCTACGGTTTCGCCCTATTTCGGGACAATGACTTCATGCTCTCCTCGCGGCAGTGTACGGTCAATTTCAGCGATTACTACGGGAAGCTCATGCAGGTGGAGGCGAAGGGGATTGACAGCGTCGAAAGCTTTCGAGAGACGCTGTTTGGAATGACAGGGGAGTCCCTCTCCTTTTGGCCCGTGAATTCGATCCGGTATTACCAGGAAGGCATCGAGACAAGCATCGACAGCGCCATACTCTGTGTTGTCAATGAGCAGTCGAGCTACGGGGCGGTTGATTCACCCTACACTCTTGTTTTTGTGCTCGATCCAGTTGAACTGAGCAAACGCCTGCTGACACAGAGCAATCTCGAGGAGGGGCATATCCGAATACTAGATACCAGGGCGGATGTTGTCCTGTTCGAGGATTTGCCGCCTGATGGCACAATCGGCTCCGATGACTACCATATCCTGAAACAGGACATCCCCGAGCTCGGCTGGGAAATCACGGTCGGCATCCCCTCGTCGGTGATCGCACGGCAGTTTCACGACATCCGCTCGGTGCTGTTTATGTACGTCTATATTGGGCTTGCTTTGGTGCTTCTGCTGACTCTGCTGTTCAGTTACAGGCAGTACAGGGGTATCCGAAAAATATTCGTGCGGATTCCGGATATGGATCAGCTTGGCAGAAAAACAGATGAGTTTGAGGTGATCTCCCGGCATCTGACCGTGGCGGCGGAAAGCCACAAGGTATTTGAAAAACAGATAGAGCTGCTGGGAAAGCAAAACAGGGCCATACTGCTGGAGAACTTGCTGGTAAGGGGCGTTCACACCCAGGAGGAAATTGATGCGGTGAAACAGTGCTTTCAGCAGGAACTGCGCTATTTCTGCGTCGTGGTCGCCCGCATGGAGACAGCTGGCCGAGAGGAGGTGCACATTGCGGCGCTGAGCATGGTGGAGTTTTTGCGGGAAAATATCGCCACCTCCTTCTACCATGTTCATTCAGGGCTGAATGATGAACTGTTTCTCATTATGCTCGATCCCGAAGCACAGTCGAATGTGGAAAATATCCGGGCGCTTTTCGACACCGTGGCCCTCATGCTCACCGACGATATGGACATTGTTCTCAATACGGGCATCAGCGCAATCGGCGAGGGCGTGGCAAATGTGAACACCTGCTACCATCAGGCAAAACAGGTTATGCTGGCGTATTTTCGCGAAAATCAGAACACGGTCAACGCCTATCACATCGGCCTGAACGCCGAACGCGAAATGCTCTTGGACCTCAAATTCGCCGATAAGCTGTACAATATTCTTTTGGCCGGTGAAACGGTGCCCGTCGCCAACATATTTGAAAAGCTGAGAGCCCACTACCACCGGCAGCCACTTCTCTACGAGGCCAACAAAGCAGTCATCTTTTACACAATTTACAATGCGGTGTTCGAGGCGTACCGGCACACCCAGGCCAACGCTTTAAAGGATTACACGATGTTTGAATACGATGAGAACATTTCCTTTCTGGACATGCTGAACGCTATGCAGAAGGGCGCGGAGGAATTCTGCGCCCAGGTAAACAGCGGGAAGAAGTGGCGGAACAGTGAGCTGAAACAGCGGATTATGGATTACATGGAGGAGAACTACACCGATGCAGGGCTCACAGCCGCAACGATTTGCCACGCGGTGGGCACATCGGAAAAGTACCTGTTCCGGTTGGTCAAGGAGCACACCGGCAAGACAGTTGCCGAATATCTGGAGCATCTTAGACTCGAGGAGGCAAAAAGACTTCTTCTGACCACCGATCTGAGCAACGAGAAGATTGCCGCAATGGCGGGCTTTGGCGCTTTGAACACTTTTTACAGAGTGTTTGGAAAAAACGCCGGGCTGTCGCCCGGGGCATACCGCAACTCCCACCGCCCGGTTTCTTAGATTGCTCTTGAAGAGCAGAATAAAAAGCAAAAGGGAAACGCATAGGCGTTTCCCTTTTTTGTGGCGAAAAGCGACTCTCCGGCATAGTCAAAAGGAATTGAGACCATATTTTTACACTCTGTGGGATTATTTGCAGGAAATGAGACTGGCTATTTTCTGTGGATGAATGGTAGTATTCAGGAACAAATATGTGCGTATCTGCTAGTTTTCAGGGAAGATGTCACCAAAGGGGAAAGAAATGGATATGGAGACAGGGCCACTGATGGACGACGAAAGATTTTTCGGACAGGAACTCAACTATACATTGCCCGGAACCGAAGCAATCAAAGAGGCAAATCACAGGCGCGACTATCCGCTGGCCCGAAAAGAGTTTGCAGCGTTTATCAGGAACAGCTTAGACCCCGACCTCTTTTTCACCATACCCTATGAGGAGGCGGAAAATCTCTACACCTTGCCGGGTGAAAGCGAGGAGGATGCCGCGGACAGAATCTGCCGTAATGAGATGGTCTCCTGTGGGGAGCCCTTCGCCTTTGGCGAGAAGGTGGACTGGTTTCACAATCCCACCTACAATGCGTATCCGGAGTGGACCTGGCAGCTCAACCGCCACAACGAGTGGAAGCTGCTGGCCCACACCTACCGCTGCACCAAGAAGGATGCAATTCCCCGCTGTGTGGCGGAGCAGTTCAAAAGCTGGGTCGGGCAGGCTGTGGCCCCCGGCGACATCTCGGGCGGCGAAACTCTGTGCTGGCGAACCATCGAATGTGGCATTCGCATGGGCGCGAACTGGCCCTATGTCCTGCACGCCTTTGGCCGCACGGAACATTTCACCGACGATATATTGGTGGATTGGTACAAGTCGGTCTGCGAACACGGTTACCGCCTGCGGGAATGGCACAGAAAGGGCAACTGGCTCATCATGGAGATGAACGGCCTCGCCCACATCGGCATCCTCTGCCCTGTGCTGAAAAAAGCGGGGGAGTGGCTTTACTACGCGCTGGAAAAGCTGGATCAGGAGCTGGATATTCAGATTTATCCCGACGGCTTCCAGTCGGAGCTCGCGACAGGCTACCACGATGTGGTGATACGGAACTACCAGCGGCTGATCCGAACAGCCACTGCATACGGGGTTTCCCTGCCGGAGAGCTTCCTTCCCCGTCTGGAAAAAATGACCGACATATTTCTCGAACTCATGAAGCCCAACGGAAGATTGCCCGACATCAACGACGGTACCGACCGGATGGCCGCTGTGGTGTTGGAGCCAAAGCTTGAACTGTTTCCCGCCCGGGAGGACTTCCGCTGGGCAGTCTCCGAGAAAAAGGAGGGTCATCCTCCTACGTACACCTCCGTGGCGCTGCCCTACTCGGGCATTATGGTTATGCGGGAAGGCTGGGAGGACAACTCCTCGTGGGCGCTCTTTGACGCCGCCCCCTTTGGAACCGGCCACCAGCACGAGGACAAGCTCTCTTTGCTCTTGTTCGCCTGTGGGAGAGACCTTCTTGTCGAAGGTGGAAACTACGCCTACGACTCCTCCGAGATGCGCCGGTATGTCCTCTCAACCAGGGCTCACAACACGGTGCAGGTTGACGGGATGGGGCAGAACCGCCGGAAGTATTATCTTTGGCACGACGAGGATATCCAAAAGGAATCCGGCATGAGCTATCATATTGGAGAGAATTTCGATTTTGCGGAGGGGACTTACGATGAGGGTTACGGGCCGGATGCGGAGCGGATTGCCGTGCACAGCAGGTCGGTTTACTTCCTCAAAAAGCCTCCGGCGGCGCTGCGGCCCTTTTTTCTGGTCGCAGATCGCCTCTCGTCTGAATTGCCGCGCTACTATGAGCTTTTGTGGCATCTCGGGGAAGATGAGGCCGCGGTTTCCGGCGCCGGTGTCTCCGCGCCGAACCTGACAATCCTGCACAGCGGAGAAGAGAGCGGCTTCCAGCTGGTTCGGGGTCTCACTTGCCCGGAGTATCAGGGGTGGGCTTCCTCCTCGACCGGGAAGCAGGGGGATTATTACCCCGTTTACGCCTTAAAGCAGTGGCTGGAGGCGGCATCCTGCCGGAATATCACTCTGCTGTACCCTGGGGAAAGCTGTCCGGTGTCCGCGGTGAGAGCGTCCACATCCATATCCGACACCGCCATTTCCCTGCTACTCCGGGATGGAACCACAGTGGAGGTGGACGAAGCGGATATGGCGCAGCCTGACCGACAATATTGACGGGAGGAAAATCGTATGGTGCAGGAATTGACGAAGGAATTCAAAGGGGAAATAGGGGTGTTTCGCCCCTATGCCCCGGCAAGCGACCGGGCCGCGTGGGAGGCCCTTCCCGGAAAGCTCAAAATGGATTTGGTAAAAAAAGGGGAAAGCTGCCTAGGCTTTGCCTACCCGATGCTGCCCGCTACCCGTTACATGGAGTTCTGCCGGGAGGGCGATAGAGAGCGCTTTGAGCTGATCTACTTCGAGCGGCGCTACGCCCTCAACGCGCTGGTCATGGCGGAGTGCGTGGAGCACAGCGGGCGCTTTATGGACGACATCGTCAACGGTGTTATGGCGATCTGCGAGGAGAGCGGCTGGCAGCTTCCCGCCCACAACAGCAACCGCGAGAGAAGTGAAATGTTCTGCCTACCCGATATTACAGACCCCTATATCGACCTCTTTGCCTGCGAGACGGGGGAACAGATGGCGATGGTCTCCTACCTCTTACACAAAGAACTCGAAGGGGTAACGCCTTTTTTGACCAAGCGAATCAACTACGAGCTGCACACCAGAATTCTGGAGCCCTATCTGAACCACCACTTCTGGTGGATGGGGGAGAAAGGTGTCCCCACCAACAACTGGACTCCCTGGTGCACCCAAAATGCCATGATAGCGATTTTCTCCCTGGAGGATGTCAGCCAGGAGAGGAAGAGGAAGGCCCTGGAAAAGGCCGCCTACAGCCTCGATGTTTTTCTCGACACCTACGGGGAGGACGGTTGCTGCGATGAGGGCGCCAGCTATTACCGCGCAGCGGGGCTTGCCCTCTTTAACGCCATTGAAGTGATGGATGCTGTGACAGGCGATCACTTTATCGGGCTTTACCGGGAGACCAAAATCAAGAACATCGCCCCCTATGTGATGAATGTCCACATCCATGACCGATATTATGCCAATTTTGCCGACTGCTCCACAATAGCGGGCCGTGCGGGGGTGCGGGAGTACCTGTTTGCAAAGAGGGTGGGCAACCCCGATATGATGATCTTTGCGGCACAGGAGCACGAGGCTAACCGGGAGGAGCCCTCGAAGCGCACTGAGAATCTGTTTTACCGGGTTCAAGCCGCCTTTACGGAGGAAGAGATCGGCGGAGTGGACATCTCCGGCTCCCCCCGCAAAGAGGATGTTTACTACAAAAGCGTCGGTCTACTGGTCGCAAGGGACTCCCGCCTTTTTCTCGCGGCCAAGGCCGGACACAACGACGACAGCCACAACCATAACGACACGGGCAGCATCACGGTCTACAAGGATGGAAAGCCTCTGCTGATCGACGTGGGGGTGGAGACCTACAGCCGCAAGACTTTTTCCGACCACCGCTATGAGATTTGGACCATGCAGTCGGGGTACCACAACCTGCTCACTTTTGGCGATGTCATGCAGCTGCCGGGCAGGGAGTACGCGGCGCGGGACGTTCAGGTTGAGATGGCTGCCGACAGGGTGTCCATGACCATGGAGCTTTCCGGCGCGTATCCCGCCGGCACGGTGGAGAGCTACCACAGGACAGTCGTCTTTGAAAAGGAGAAGGAGATTCGCGTCACCGACAGATGTTCCTCTCTACCCAAGGGCACCTTCCTCACGCTGTTGAGCCTTGCAAAGCCCACGGTTGACGGCGACAGGCTCGTTTTTGAGGCCACTGGTGAGATCAGGGCGGAGGGGAGCTACACTTGGGAAGTGGAGAAGATCGACATCACCGACAAGCGCCTTTTCGATGCCTGGGGCGGCACATTGTACCGCACGAGGCTGTTCCTGCAGGCTCCCGAGATCACACTGATTATCCCCAACTGACAATCAACCGCTGTGCCGATGCCCGAGAGGGCTGACGAATATTCTGTTCCAAAGGAAAGGATGTAACATTTCATGAGAAAAGCACTTGCCGGTATTCTGTCCCTGGTATTGATACTTGCCCTGTTTGCCGCCTGCAGTGGCGGTAATGAAAGCACACCGGCCTCCGGCTCCTCGGAGAGCAGCACAGATTCTTCCTCCGCAGCTTCCGGCGACACATCCACCCCAGCCGAAAGCACCCCAGCCGAATCCGGGGGAGGGGAGGGTGGCGAAAAGCTGGTGGTCGCGCTGGCCTCCAACAATTTTGTCACCGATTACGATAACAATTACTTCACACAGTACCTGGAGGAGTTGCTGGGAATCGATATCGAGTTCTACATGCTGCCCAGCGATGCCACCGAAATCCGCACTAAAATCTCACTCATGGTGGCGACGTCGGACTCCATGCCAGACGTTATCATCGTCGACAACTCGCTGACGCAGGAGGCGATTTTGGATTACGGCAGCAAGGGAGCATTTATCTCCCTTTCCGATTATCTGGCCGATCCCGCCAAAACCCCGAACTTCAACGCGGTTGCGCCCGAGGACAAGGAAATCATGCTGAGCGCGATCACCAGTGCCGACGGCAACATCTATTGTCTGCCGAAATACGAGCCCGAGACCTGGAACCTGACGCCGAACCGCCTCTACATGAACAGTGTCTGGCTGGAAAAGGTGGGGAAAAGCGTCCCTGCCACTACCGATGAGCTCTATGACGTTCTGGTCGCGTTCCGCGACGGCGACCCCAACGGAAACGGGGCACAGGACGAAATAGGCGTCTACGGATTCTTCGAGGGCGGCTACGGCGAAAATGTCATCTGGTCGCTGATGAACTCCTTTGTCTTCTACAACGGCGGAAACCAAAATGGCGGCCTGGCGCTGGATGAAGCGGGGAACACCGTCATCGCTCCCTTTGCGACTGATGAATGGAAGGAAGGCCTCGCCTACCTGAACAAGCTGTACAGCGAGCAGCTTCTGGCCGCGTCCCTCTTTACCGACGACCAGACACAGTTCCGCGCCGTGCTGAACAACGAGGTGAATATCGTGGGCATTACCTCTGCCGGGAGCACGGGCAACTGGCCGGATGCGGACAACAACGCGAACTTCCAGGAAATGGATATCATCGCTCCATTGTCCGGCCCACAGGGTGTGCGCTACACACCTTATAGCCTTTATTCCCCGAGCCGAAACTTCTTCATCACATCCAACTGCAAGAATCCCGACCTGGCGATCAAGCTGGGAGACGCCTTCCTGGACAAGGAGGTTGGACTGGTCGCCCGCTTTGGCGAAGAGGGGGTCGACTGGACCCGCGACGCCGAAGAGCTGAAAAAGACCTCCAACACCTTTGTGGAAGCAGGTCTCTACAGCGAACTCACTATGGGAAATACCACAAATATCTGGGCCGAGCCCTCTACAAAGACCTGGCACAACATCAACCCCAGATACGCGACGCTGGATATGGGCAATACTGTGGGCAATCTCTTTGCACCGTATAATCCCGAACTGAAAACCGCCATGCTTGGCGCATTCAGCTATGAACACTACTATCCCGCCCACCCCGAAAACGTCCTCCCCCTGCTGGGCTACACGGTGGAGGAGGCCCTGGCAACATCCGAGCCCATCACGAATATCACGGAATATGTTAAGCAGGCGACAGCGGAATTTGTGACCGGAGCCAGGGATGTGGATTCCGGCTGGGACGCCTATATCAAGGACATGGAGAACATGGGTCTTGCCACCTGGCTGGAAAATGCCCAGGCGGCCTACGAGAGAAGCAAGTAGCGCAACAGGTACCGAATGCACCTGCCCTGCGGCGGATTGGAACGCGCGTTTCGATCCGTCGCGGGCGGTTGCACCCGGAATACATAATACTAATCTCATAATAAAAAAAGCTAATCAGTTGTCGCTCAGAGCGCTTTCTTTCCCAAAAGAAAGCATCGCTCCGCTTCTTAGGTTTTTAATTGAGATTAGTATAAGAAATCACGTGGAAAGGGCGATGTAAATGGACAAAGCCTTGTTGCGGACAAAGGATGACAAAAAGAGATACAGGCGGCAGCTGTACCACAAGGTGCGAAACCGTTGGCAGATTTATCTTCTGCTCCTGATTCCTCTAGCTTATATTTTACTGTTTGCCTACGGGCCCATGGGCGGCCTTGTCATAGCATTCAAAAAGTATGATTTTTCTGTCGGCATTTTTGGGAGCCCCTGGGTGGGGCTCGAAAATTTCCGGAAGTTTTTCAACAACTACAAGTTTACCCTGGTGCTGCGCAACACGCTGGTGCTGTCGATATACAGTCTGCTCGTGACATTTCCCATCCCCATCGCGTTTGCGCTGTTGCTCAACGCCCTGCCCTTCAAACGGTACCAGAAGACAATCCAGACCATCACCTATGTGCCTCACTTTATCTCCACAGTGGTCATGGTCGGACTGCTTTTTCAGATACTCAACAACCGCAATGGAATTTACGGTAACCTGTACTCTCTGCTCAACAGCACCCTTGCCCCCGACATTCTGGCGGACGGCAGCAAATTCAAACACATCTATGTCTGGTCGGCGGTCTGGCAGTCCACGGGATATGGCTCGATCATCTACTTTGCGGCGCTCTCCAACGTGGATCAGTCCCTGCACGAGGCTGCGCTGATCGACGGCGCCAGCCGCTTTCAGCGAATCCGCTACATCGATATTCCCTGCATCCTTCCAACCGCCAGCATTATGCTGATTCTTGCTGTGGGAAACATCATGAACGTGGGATTTGAGAAGGTGCTGCTGATGCAGAACAGCCTGAACCTCAATTACAGTGAGATCATATCAACCCATGTATACAAGGTCGGCCTGGCCAGCGGGATTAACGATTTTTCCCAATCGACGGCGATTGGACTGTTCAACTCGGCGATCAATTTCGTGCTGTTGATCTCGGCCAACTGGGGCAGCAAGAAGCTGAACGGGACAGGTATATTCTAGGTAAGCGTTGATTAAAACGGCCACCAATCGCTGCATCCCTTTGAAAGGAAAGCAAATATGGATGTTTCCGCAGAAAACCCCAAGGGCAAGACGGGGAAATCTTCGTTTCGGTTTAGCAAATGCAGTGCGAACGACAAGATTTTCTATGTCGTGATTTTGCTGATTCTCACTGTGTTTTTTATCGTCGTTCTGTACCCCTGCATTTTTGTCCTCTCCGCTTCCTTCTCCTCCGGAAAGGCCGTGCAGGCCGGCAAAGTGCTCCTCCTCCCTGTGGACTTCAGTTTGGAGGGGTATCGAACAGTCTTTAACACGAGCACAGTGTGGCTCGGATTCCGGAATTCCCTTTTTTACACCGTTTTGGGTACCTGTATCAATATTGTTGTCACCGTGATCGCGGCCTACTGCCTTTCCAGGCCGGATCTTCCGGGCAAAAATGGATTTATGCTGCTGTTCACCTTCACCATGTTTTTCAGCGGGGGAATGATTCCCTCCTATATTCTGATCTCCAAGCTGAAGCTGATCAACACGCCCTGGGCGCTCCTGTTACCGGGAGCGATGAGCGTCTACAACATGATCATCGCTCGCACCTTCATGCAGTCCAGCATTCCAACTGAATTGCTGGAGGCCGCCAAAATAGACGGCTGTAGCGATATCCGCTATCTGACATCAATTGTGCTTCCCCTCTCCAAGGCAATCATCGCGGTGTTGATACTGTTCTACGGCGTGGGCCATTGGAACGCCTATTTTAACGCCATGATCTATCTGCACGACAAGCGGCTGTATCCCCTCACCCTCTTCCTGCGGGAAATCCTCATGGCGGATCAGATCGACCCTTCCACGGTGCAGGATCCCGAGCTCCAGGCGAGGCTTGCGGAGGCAGCTGGCGTGATCAAGTACGCGCTTATCGTTGTCAGTATGATACCGATTCTCGTGATCTACCCCTTTATCCAAAAATATTTCGTTAAGGGAGTCATGATCGGTTCCGTAAAGGGATAACAATATGTGGAAGAGATACGAGCCCCGATGCAATCGGCATCGGGGCTTGCTCCGCCATACGGGAAAGTAACCCATATCTAACAACGCCTGTCCCATGGGATAATCTTGGAAAACTTCAATTAATCGCATTGCAAAGCCAAAAATAAGCTTGACAGGCCTCTGAACCCATGCTATGCTGGTCAAACAACAGAAGATACTCATGAGGGAGTAGTTAGCGCGGATTGCCGCGTGGCAAGTCAACATACTGGCCGGGTCTATCATGACTCAACGGCCTGGCTTGTCTTAAAAAACGAGACTCATGTATGGGAAAATCCATACATGGTCTTTTTATTTTGGCCTGTGTATGGTGAAAACCATACTTGGGCCTTTTTTGTTGAATCAAAATTGAGGGAGTTGTTTCAATGAGTGAGTTTATGGAGAGAAAAGAAGTGCTGCTGGAGCACCTGTGTACGGATCAGGCCGCAGGGTTGACAGAGGAGCAGGCTGCAAAAAACCGCCAGAAGTACGGTTTAAACACCCTCACACGGCAGAAATCGGAATCCCTGCTCCGGCGGATATGGAGCGCCGCCACGGAGCCCATGATTATCATGCTGATCATGGCGGGCGTCATCGCACTTGTGGTCAACATCATTCGTGCCGTTACCGGCGGAGAGGCCGACTTCCTGGAGTGTATCGGCATCTTTGCCGCCATCTCCCTTTCGGTAATCATCACGGTTGTGATGGAGGGCAGGAGTGCAAAGGCATTCGAGGCGCTGTCACAGATCAGTGACAACACCGTGATCAAGGCGGTGCGCGGCGGCAACACCGTGATGCTGAATCAGGATGATATCGTGGCAGGCGATATTCTCCTTCTCTCCACCGGCGATAAGATTCCGGCAGATGGCAGGCTGCTGGAAAGTGTCGGCCTCACCGCGGACGAGTCGGCCTTGACCGGCGAAAGCGTTCCGGCAAAGAAGGATGCGGAAGTTGAGATTGACGATGAAAAAGCGCCCCTCGCCGAGCGGGCCAACATGCTTTATCGCGGCAATTTTATCACCAACGGCTATTGCAGGATGGTCGTCACCGCCGTGGGCGACGCCACCGAGTTTGGCAAGATCGCCCGGGAGCTGACCGAGACCAAGCAGACCAGCACGCCCTTGCAGGAGAAGCTGGCGAAGCTGGGCAAGACCATCACAGTGCTGGGCGTGATCGCCGCGTCGGTTGTTTTTACCTCCCAGCTGATTTCTTTTGCGACCCATGGCGGGCTGGTATTGGATGAAGTCATGGAGGCATTCGTCACCAGTATCGTGCTGATCGTCGCCGCCGTGCCGGAGGGGCTGCCCACCATTGTAGCGGTGTCACTGTCCATCAACATCATCAAGCTGTCTAAACAGAATGCGCTTGTGAAAAAGATGATCGCGTCTGAAACGGTGGGCTGCATCAATGTGATTTGCTCCGACAAGACCGGAACACTCACCGAGAACAAGATGAAGGTGGGGGCCTTCTACGATACCACCTGGCATAAGAACACCACAGAGCTCACATCGGGCTGGCTGATCCACAACATCTGCCTCAACACCACCGCCGATATCGGCGAGGACGGCACCTTCATCGGCAACCCCACCGAGTGCGCACTGCTTAATTTTTATGAGAAATCGGTCGAGCGGCGGAACAGCGGCAAGACCTACCGGGATGAGCGGAATGAACACGATGTGCTTCATGCCTTTCCCTTTTCCTCCGAGCTCAAGCACATGACCACCATTTCCAAAGTGGACGGCAAGATCATCTCCTATGTCAAGGGCAGTCCCGAGAGCGTCTTCGCCATGTGCAGCCTGACAGTGCAGGAGCAGAAAGAGATCGAGACCTTCATTATGCAGGCGCAGGAAAAGGCCATGCGGGTGATCGCCTTTGCCCACAAGGAGCTCCCCACCATGTGCGATTATGAGGAGGAGGAGCAGCACCAGGCCATGGAGAGCAACATGCTCTTTGACGGCTTTGTCGCCATCTCCGACCCGCTGCGCGCCGACGTGTACGATTCGGTGAAATCCTGCCGCGAGGCCGGAGTGGCGCTCAAAATCCTAACCGGCGACAACATCGTGACTGCAACGGCTATCGCGAATGAGCTGCACATCCTGGAGAACGGCAACGTGGCCGTGGAGGCGAAGGAGATTGCCGAGCTCAGCGATGAGGAGTTGTCCGCCAGACTGCCAAATATCAGCGTCATAGCCCGCAGCACACCGACCATCAAGATGCGCGTTGTGAAGCTGCTCAAGGCCGAGGGAAACGTGGTGGCGGTCACGGGCGACGGTATCAACGACGCTCCGGCCCTCAAAAACGCGGACGTGGGCATCGCCATGGGCATCTCCGGCACCGAGGTCTCCAAGGAGGCCAGCGACATCGTGCTGCTGGACGACTCCTTCTCCACCATTGTCAAGGCTGTGGAGTGGGGCCGCAATATCTACGAAAACTTCAAGCGGTTTATCAGCTTTCAGCTGACGGTGAACCTCTCCTCGGTCATAGTGGTGTTCACCTCCATTCTGTTGGGGCTGAGCGCGCCGTTCACGGCTCTGCAGCTTCTGTGGATCAACATCATCATGGACGGCCCCCCTGCGCTGACGCTGGGCCTGGAGCCAAACTACGAAGACCTCATGAGCCGCCCCCCCACAAAGCGGAATGAGAGCATTGTCTCGAAGCCCATGCTGGGCCGCATTGCCATCACGGGCGTCTATATTTCGGTTGTCTTCCTCTGCCAGTATATCTTCAACTTCCTTGGCGCGACAGAGGCGCAGATGCCCACCGTGCTGTTCACGCTGTTTGCCCTGTTCCAGTTGTTCAACGCCTTCAATTGCAGGGAACTGCACAGCACCAGCATTTTCAAAAACCTGCTGAAAAACAAACTAATGCTGCTGGTTGTCGGCTGCACCTTCCTCCTGCAAATACTCATCATCCAGTTTGCGGGGGCATTCTTCGGCACCATTCCGCTGGATCTCGCAATGTGGGTCAAGATTTTTGGTGTTTCATTCAGTGTAGTGGTGCTGTCCGAGCTCGTGAAACTGGTCTGGCGCAGCGCAAAAAGAAGGACGAAAGCGGTGGCCACGGCCTAAAACAGAATACATATCTCTATCTTGCAGGCCACAGATTTTCTGTGGCCTGCTTTTTTGCGGATAAAGAGTATCGATTCGTTGAATTAATATTTCTTTAACAAGAGTTCGACAACTGAACAACAACTGCCCGGTAAGATACGAGCAGATGAAAGGACGGGGTGGATATGGCAAGCAACACTTCTACAATGTGCCCGTGGACTCTGCCGGAGCAGCGCAGCGCACTGCTCCACAGGCTGAAAGCCCTTGTGCCGGCAGAACTGGGTGCTCTTGATTTGCACAAAATCCGGAGTCGCTGGCAGGCAGATCGAATTGCCAAGAGCTTCAATTTGAGAGGAAGGTAGAAATAGAATGGAAGTCATTCGCACAAAATCGCTCTGCAAGGCCTACGGCGCAAAGAATGCGGTGGATCAGCTTGATCTTGTCGTTCCCGAGGGGGCAATCTATGGTTTTATCGGCCGAAACGGCTCCGGGAAAACCACCACTCAGAAAATGGTGTGCGGCCTTGCCCGCCCCACCTCCGGCGAGATTCAGCTGTTTGGAAAACCCGTCGGCAGGCAGGATGTCAGGGAGCAGGTCGGGGTGCTGATCGAACAGCCGGCGCTCTTCCCCGATTTATCCGCCTATGACAACCTCATGCTGCAGGGGCTGAATATCGGCATAAAGAACCCCAAGGAGCAGGCGGCGAAAAGCCTGGAGATGGTCGATCTGGTCGAATCGGCGAAGAAAAAGGCCAAGCAGCTCTCCCTGGGGATGCGGCAGCGCCTGGGTGTGGCCGTCGCCATGATGGGCTCCCCCAAGCTGCTGATTTTGGATGAGCCGATCAACGGGCTGGACCCACAGGGCATCATAGAGATGCGCGGCGTTTTTGAGCGCCTGAACCAGGAGATGGGGATTACCATCTTCATCAGCTCCCACATCCTCGGCGAACTGAGCCGGATCGCAACCCACTACGGCATTATTCACGACGGCAAGCTGATCCAGCAAATCAGCGCGGCGGAGCTGTCCGGAAGAAGCCGCGACTACCTGTACATTCAGGTGGAAGACCGGGAGAGAGCGAGCCTCTTGATCAAGGAAAAGATGGCCCCAACCGAGTGCTCTGTACACGAAAACAGCCTGCATGTTTTTGGCGTTGAAAACAGCAGGGCCGTGAATGAGCTGCTCTGGAGCAACGGCGTAGCGGTGGATGAAATCTATCTCCACCAGCAGGATTTGGAGGAATACTTCCTCCGATTGATGGGAGGTGGGCAGGTTGCTTGACGTATTCAAGATGGATATGTACCGCATTCTACGCTCCAAAATGTTTTACGTCTGCCTTCTTTCCATGAACATGGTAGCGGGCACAATGATTGCCACCGGTATCATTCCCGACTTTGCCACAGTGATGGGCAGCGGCACCACGGACATGACAAGCAGCATGATGGGCATTGGCATGGCGTTCATGATCATTGGCATTCTCTTTTCGCTGTTTATCTGCGGAGAATTCTCCACAGGCTTTGCTAAAAACATCTTTGCCCGCCACGCAAATCCGGTGCGCTATTTGGGCGGAAAGCTGTTGTCCCTGACAGCGAGCGGTACCATTATGATTCTGTCGTTTGCCCTTGTGTCGATGGTTCTGCTGGCGGTGACGGGCACCGGCGTCGTGCTACCGGGCGGCATAGGCGGACTGCTCACATTCCTCATTGAAAAAATATTTGCCTGCGCGGTGTTCGCCTCGGTTATTTTGCTGGTATGCGTTGTCACGCGCAAGCCTGTCGTCGGGATGCTTGCGGGGGTTGTGGTGGCGAGCGGCGCGATTCCCATGGTTCTGGGCATTGCGGGCAACTACCTTGGCTTTACCTGGGTGTCCGGCCTTCTGGGGTATACGATATCCGGCCTTTCCAATGCGGCCAGCCTTGTTTTCAGCGGCCCTGCGTTTGCAGTGGTGGTCATCGGCAGCATCGCCTGGATAGCGGTCTGCACCGGGCTGAGCAGCCGTGCGGTGAAGCTGAAAGACGTTTAAGCGGTGGCACTGTGCCCCCAAATTACAGATAGAGAAGCCCGCAGGACTAAAAATCAGTCCTGCGGGCTTGTGCGTTATACGCCGCTGTTACGGCGATTATTTTAGCTTCACGCCGTCCTTGAAGGCATTGCCTACCTTTTCGCCGATGACCAGGTAAGCGTTGTTCACCGGATCAAATGTGATGGGGCGCAGCTTTGCGGGATCAATCTTCCCCTCCGCATTCAGCACCTTTTCGTCCGCGCAGACATTGACGATTTCTCCTACAAGGCGGCAAGACTCCCCGTCGTAGCTGATCAGCTTGCACTCAACCGCCATGGGCAACTCGTCGATAAGCGGCGCATTGACAAACTCGCTTCTGGTGGCGTGAAAACCGGCTTTCGCAAACTTATCCGGCACCTTGTTTGCCGAGACAATCCCGACATAGTCGCATTCCGCCACATGCTCTTCATCCGCCATGCTGACGGTAAACGCCCCGCTGGCGAGGATGTTTTTCGTCGTCTTGTGCCCAGGGCTTATGCAGATGGAGATTTCCTTATCCTCACTGATGCCACCCCAAGCCGCATTCATGGCGTTGGGGGTTCCATCCTCGCTATAAGTGGCAATGATATACACGGGCTGCGGATAGGTGATGGGCTTTGCTCCGAAGTTTTTTCTCATGAGGTTCTTCCTTTCTGTCATCCCATGTGATTGCGGCTTTACACAATCATTTTACCTCACGGCGAAAAGAAACACAAGGAGAAGGGAGTGACGAATGGCCTTTCAGGCTTTTTGAAAAAGACAGAGGAAAAACACCGAGCCTATTTACTGTTATTAACAGTATCGTGTAGAATAAGGGAATCGACGGTTGTGACAGACTGATTGGGAGGGTTGGCCATGGAGAAGCTAAAGCAGCTGTTTCGCACGTCTATTGCCAGAACCATGCTGGGAGGTTTTCTGCTGGTGATCATTCCCACCCTGATATTGGGGCTTGTCTCCAACGCTGTGGGAATCAACGTCGCCAGCAATGAAATCTCCAACACCTACGCCAAGTCCATCACCCTCCTCAGCCAGCAGATGGCGGACAGGCTGTACAATATGGATATGCTGGCGGCGTTAATTCTCCTCGACGACAGCCTGGTCGCCCTGTCCAACAGTGACCGTGACGGAGGCGACCTGTACGACTATGTCCTCTTCCAGAAACGGATGCTCCTGTACCGGGCGCCTCAATTTGTCGACGCCAACATCGTCGTGTGCCTGCCCAAACAGGGCTGGATCATCACTACAAACACAGGTATCATGGCAATGGGGGACTTGCGGGAGCCCATCTATTCGTCCGCCACCCAGCGAAGCGGTGGAATCTGGTCTATTCAGAAGTCACTTGTGAGCCCCACAGTGGACGGCCTCTCCGTCTTTCGCGGCTATGTCCACGAAAAGCAGAGTAGCCCATTCATCGTTATGGAGATTTCACGGGCCGAGATGGAAAAGGTGCTGGGAACCATGTCCAACAATACCCAGGTGCTGCACACCTTCTTCCTGGATCCCTTCGGCGAGTACTTCTCCAGCGGCGACGAGCTGGAAGAGGAGCTGGCACAGCAGGTGCGAACCGCCCTGGCAGCCGATTCTGCCGGAAATGAGCAGCACACGATTGACTACAAGGGGAAGACCTACCGACTGCTCTACCAGACCGTGGGTAGCTATAACAGCAAGGTGGGAATGCTCTTCGACGAATCGGAAATTCTGCGGCCGGTGATGAATATTCGGGTATTTTTCATTATTTTTATGATCTTTGCCGTATCAGCCAGCCTGGTTTTTATCTTTATCACCTACCGCAGAATTTTCACCCCGGTGCGATCCCTTATGGACGGCATGCAGGAGTTGGAGGCGGGAAACCTCAACGTTCGGGTGGAGGTTGAACAGAACAACGAGTTTTCTGTTATGTCTCACCAGTTTAACGACATGGTAGCGCAGTTGGACAGCCTGATCATGGAATCCTACGTCAAGGAACTGAAGCTGAAAAACGCCCAGCTGCGGTTCCTTCGCTCCCAGATCAACCCCCATTTTCTCTACAACAGCCTGTTCAGCCTGTACTCAATGATTCAGAACGGGGAACTGGAGAGCGCCTCGGACATGGCGGTGTACCTTGGCAAATACTATCAGCGCAGCACCCACCTCAATGAGCGGGAGCTTGCGATCTCCGAGGAGCTGGAGAATATCCGCATGTATGTGCAGATTATGTCCATCCGCTTTCCGGAGCGGCTGCGGCTGGTAACGGACATCGAAGAGCGGACGGCGGATTTGAAAATTCCGGTGCTATCTCTGCAAACGGTGGTGGAAAACGCCGTGCTCCACGGCATGGAGGGCTCGGCCCGGGAATGCGTCATCACTGTGGAGACAAGGCTTTCTGAGAGTGCCCTGCACCTCTGCGTCACAGACACCGGCAACGGCATTCCGGCAGAGCAGCTGGAGCAGATTCGGGAGCGGCTCTCCCGGTCTGTGGAGTTGGAGGATCGCCACGGCCTTGAAAATGTCTACATGCGTTTGAAGCTGATGTACGGCGACGGCGTCTCTATGACGGTGACGGACAATCAGCCGACCGGAACCAGGGTGGAGATACGGATTCCTCTGAAAGGGGGCGCAGCGGATGTATAGCCTGCTTTTGGTCGACGACGAGCCCGCCATACTCAATGGCCTGTATCAGAATGTGGACTGGGACGATCTCGGCATCGACAAGGTGTATCGGGCGGGCTTGGCCGCCGATGCTCTGGAGATAATCCGGCGGCACCACATCGACCTGGTCATCACGGATATCCGAATGCCGGAAATGGATGGGGTTCAGCTGGCGGAGGCCATCCGGAAAAGCTGGCCCTACACCATGATCATCTTCCTCACCGGCCACCAGGATTTTGACTACGCCCAGACTGCCGTGGATCTGGGCGTATTCCGCTATATGCTCAAGCCCATTCTCTACGACGACATCAAGGCAGTGGCGGGGGAGGCTATTGAGGTGTTGTCCCGTTCGCTGGCGGACTCCTCCCATCTCAAGGATATGGAGGAGAAGTTGGTTCGCCTGCGCCCTGTGCTGCGGGAGCGGTATATCAGCCGCTGGCTTGAGCGGGGCGATACCGGTCTGCTGGAAAACACCGGGGAGCTGCAGGAATACGGTCTCTCTCTTACCCCGGCGGATTGGGGCTTCCTTTTGGTGGTAAAGCCCGATACCCCGGTACGGGGCATGCAGGAGACCAACCTGCTCCACCTCTCCATCCGGGATTTGGCGGCGGAGATATTGTTCACCGATTGCCGCATGCTGGATTACTGCAATGTGAATAATCACAGCGTTCTTCTCTTTCTGCAAGCGGGAGCGGCGGAGGCATTGCTGATGCAGCGCCGAATCGTGGAGCGGCTGGAGGCCTATCAGTTCGCCCTGTCTGAGGGCCTGGCTCAAAGTTTCACCCTGTTCTGGACGGAGCAGGTGCCACTACTACATATTCACGAGACATATGCCAGCCTCAAGGGTCGCATGGATCGGCATATCACCCTGCTGCGCAGCGGCATGATCGGCCCCGACAGCCAGGGCAGCCCCCACACGGCGGCGGAGCTGAAAAGCCTGATTCAACAACCTTCTCTGGCCGCTATTATCGGCAGCCTCCGCAAGGGAGCCGCCCAGGAGAGGCTGGATATGATTCTGTCCGAGCTGGCGGAGTGGGGGGACAACGAGGTTCTGATCATGCAGGTCTACCACGAGATCACCGGCACGTTGGTGACAGATTCCCTTCATAGGGGCTTCACTCTTCAGCAATGGGGGGAGGAATACATGGAGTACTTCAAGAGCATGGCCGCCGTCCCCACATTGGCCGAGTTCTGCCGGGTCAGCCGGGAGGTGGTGGAATGCTATATCGACTACGCAATCGGCAGCAGCCTTTCCCAGTCGGGGAACCTGATCGCGCAGATACAGGCGGCAGTTCGGGAGAACTTGGGCAGGGACATCACAGTAAGCTCGCTGGCAGAGCAATTTTCCTATCACCCCAACTATCTCTCCAGGCTGTTCAACCAGGAGACGAAGCTTTCTCTCCAGGAGTTCATCATCAGCGAGCGGGTGACGGCGGCGAAGCTGCTGCTGTCCGACGGAGTCAAGGTGGGGGAGGTCTCCCGGCAGGTGGGCTATGAGAGCATTGCCCATTTCAGCCGCATTTTCAAAAAGGTCACCGGGCAGACACCCAAACAGTACCAATTGGAACATTAACATAAAAAAGAGCTTCCAAGCGGAGGCTCTTTTTTTGGATATTTTACAGATTGTGGAGAATTACAGCAAATTAATCTTTGATCCCGTCATTTACTTCTGTTTATGAAAAATATATGATTACCTTACAAAATATTTTGAGTACCGGTGCCCAAAAATGAGCAAATTGTGGTTTGGCCGAAGGCCATAGGAATTGCGAGGAGGCATTTTTCCAGTATGAAATTCAAGAGACTATCCGTCGCCATATTGAGCATGAGCTTGCTGCTCTCCGCCTGTAGCGGAGCGACGACGACTTCCGAATCATCCACTGCTCAGGAATCCACGGCGGCTTCCACGAGCCAGAGCGCTGCGGAATCCACCGCAGATAACCCCGAACCCGCTGAAACTGCCGCCAGTGGCGAATATTTCCATAAATACGATCCTCCCATCGTGCTGACCACCCATGCGGAAGTTCCCCCCACCAGGCTGTTCCAGGACGGAGACACCGTTGAGGACAACGCCTGGACTCGCTGGCAGAAAGAGACCATGGGCATTGAATGGAAGGTGGCCTGGGCCTCGCCGGACAGCACAACAAACCAGCAGAAGCTGGATTTGGCCTTCGCCAGCGGCGACATGCCCGACGTTATCCGTCCCACCGCGTCCCAACTCAGTAAATACGTGCAGGCCGGGATGATTCAGCCCATTGGCGGGCTTATCGACCAATACGCTTCCCCCCTGGTCAAATGGGGCATTGAGGACGCAATCGAGCAGACCCAAGGCGCCTTTTATCTGCCGGTCACCATCGGCGGTGAGATTTACGCCATGCCCACCATGAGCGACACCATCGTCAACTGGAACAACGGCTTTATCCGCCAGGATATTCTCGACGAGCTGGGGATGGATATGCCCACCACCATCCCGGAGCTTGAGGCGGTCTTTGCGGCCTACAAGGAGAAATACCCCGACAAGTACCCCTTTGCGATGGAAAACAAACTGAAGGCAATGCAGATTGTCAATGCCGCCTACAAGGCAGGTCGGGGCAGGGAAGACAGCGGCTACTGGGTGAAAATGGATGATGGCTCCATCGGCTACGGCAGCATCCAGCCCGAGGCCAAGCAGGCTTTGGAGAAGATGGCCGAATGGTACCAGCTGGGCTACATCGACCCGGAATTTGTTGTAAAAGACGAAGAGAAGATGAAGGAAGACATCATCGCCGGCAACTTCATGACCTATTATGGCGTATGGGCCAGTATCGCCTCTCCCTTCACCCCCATGTGGGCCAACGTGCCCGAGGCCGATCCCATTGTCATGCCTTTCCTCAACGGCGACGACGGCCAGACCAAGGTGTATGACCGCACCTGGTTCCAGAGCATGTGTGCAATCACAACCAACTGTGAGAACCCCGAGGCCCTGCTGTACATGATGAATGACAACTGGGATTCCGAGCGCCGCAACAACACCGAGCTGCGGGATCAGATGAAAGCCGATTACGGCTACGAGTTCAAATACCCCATCACCGAGGAGCGTCAGCCCATCAACGTGGAGCAGGTGGCGGCAGATCATCCCCAGGCGACGGAGCCAAAAGAGCTGTGGAAGTACGATTATCCCGAGGAAGTGCAGGGCATGGGTTATTTCAATAACTTCTTCACCCACAACTCCCGGCTCTTCGGCTTTAATGGCATCCCGGTCAGCGTGCTGAACGCGGATCTCAAATCCATGGCGGAGGCATACCGCACCAACGACGAGAGCATTCTCAACTCCAACAGCCGCACCATGTGGGATCAGTGGAACGAAACCACCCCCAATATGGTCAAGAACTGGGAAAAGACCGAAGCGTACTGGTCAGTGTTTGAGAAGAGCGGCAACTATGTTGCGGATATCTACGCAGGCGCGCCGACTGAACTGATGGCCGAAAAGCAGGCTTATCTCAACAAACTGGAGCTGGAAACCTACACCCGTATCATCATGGGTACCCAGTCGATCGACGAATTTGACACCTTTGTGGACAACTGGAACAGCAATGGCGGCGCGGAAATCACCGCCGAGATAAACGAGTGGTACAAAAACAACCAGTAGCAGTTTTATAGAAAAAGGGCCTGCGGATTGTATTGGTCCGCAGGCCCCTTCTTCCTACCCCGGGAAAGGTGGATGAACGTGGCAACCTCAAGAACGATGCGGCCCGCCAAAAAGCGGGGTTTCCTGGCCAGCCTCCGGCTGGGGCGGACCTGGTATCTGTATGCAATGCTGATCCCGCCCCTGATCCTGCTGATCATCTTCAGCTATGCGCCGCTGTACGGGCTGGTCATGGCCTTCCAGAACTACAACCCCGCAAAGGGCTTCTCCGGCAGCGAATTTGTAGGGCTCAAATGGTTTCGCCTGGCTGTCAGCATGCCGGACTTCAAGAATATTTTCACCAATACCTTGGCGATGGCAGTTGGTAAAATTGTCTGCGGGCAGCTCATGGCCATCCTTTTTGCGCTTTTGCTCAACGAGGTGCGCAACAAGCCCTATAAGCGAACCATCCAGACCATCACCTATTTTCCCCACTTTCTTTCCTGGGTCATCATTGGCGGCGTATTTGTAGACCTGCTCAGCACAAAGGGGCTCATCAACCAGTTCATCGGCCTATTTGGGGCAGACCCTATCTTCTTCCTGGGCAGCAACACCCATTTTCAGCCCACTATGGTTGCCTTGGAGACCTGGAAGGAATTCGGCTACGGGGCCATCATGTACCTGGCGGCCATGACCAACATCAGCCCGGAGCTCTACGAGGCGGCGACCATTGATGGAGCCGGCCGCCTCAAGCAGGTCTGGCATGTCACCCTGCCGGGAATCAGTGTCACCATCGTCATGCTGGCGGTGCTGGCGATTGGCGGCATTCTCAATGCGGGCTTCGATCAGATTTTGGTCATGTACAATCCCGCCGTCTATGAAACCGGCGATATTCTGGACACCTTCATCTACCGCCAAGGCCTCATCGACGCCCAGTTCTCCCTCTCCACGGCTATCGGCCTGTTTAAATCTGCAATCGGCCTGGTGCTGATGCTGGTGGCCAATGGCCTGGCCTCCAAGTTCGCAAACTACCGTATCTTTTAGAAAGGAGAGGACAAGCGATGACCGCCAATCTTCACAAGGGCAGGGGCTCCCGAATCTTCGACTTCTTCAACTATATTTTTCTGGGCGTCCTGGCTCTCTGCTGCCTGCTGCCCATCGTTCATGTGCTGGCCCTCTCCTTTAGCGACGCGGCCTCGGCAGGGGCAAATCTTGTCACCTTCTGGCCCAAGGGCTTTAACACCTCCGCCTACCAGCTGGTGTTCGGAAACCCCGTGTTCCTCAACTCCTTCTTCATCTCGGTGGTGCGGACAGTGCTGGGCGTAGCCATCAACCTGACTATGACCGTTCTCGCCGCTTACCCTCTCTCCAAGGATGAGAGCGAGCTGCGGGGGAGAGGCTTTATCCGCTGGATTTTCATCATCCCCATGCTGATCAACGGCGGCCTGGTGCCGGGCTTCATTCTCATCCGGAACCTGAATTTGATGAACACCATCTGGGCCCTTGTTCTGCCCGGCGCGGTGCCTATCTTCTATGTCATCAT
This sequence comes from Oscillospiraceae bacterium, assembly GCA_047973265.1. Taxonomy (GTDB): domain Bacteria; phylum Bacillota; class Clostridia; order Oscillospirales; family Ruminococcaceae; genus WRAV01. Next base: position 15,644 of record JBKEBS010000093.1, on the reverse strand, counting down.
GATGATGAACTTTTTTCGGGGCATCAACAAGAGTATCCTGGAGTCCGCCGCCATCGACGGGGCCAACGAGTTCACCATCCTGCTTCGGATTGTTCTGCCCCTGTCCATGGCGTCTATTGCCACTATTGTGCTGTTCACAGCGGTGAACCAGTGGAACGCATGGTTCGACGGCCTGATTTTCACCACCGACCGGGATATGTGGCCCCTGCAAACCCTGCTGATGCAGATGATGAAGAGCGTGGACTCCACCGCCTTCAGTTCAAGCGACATTACACTGCTGACAAAGCTCTCCGACCGCTCCTTCAAGGCGGCGCAGATCATTTTTGCCACAGTGCCGATTCTCTGCATCTATCCCTTCATGCAGCGCTACTTCATCACTGGCATGACACTCGGCTCCGTAAAAGAGTAACATGATATCATAAAAGAGCCCCAGGCACTATTAGTGCCTGGGGCTCTTTTGCTCCCATATTTCTGCTATGCTACTTGCCGGGTATCGCCCGGACATGGTTTCCGTCGGTAAAGACAACCTTATCGCAGCACATTTCGCGGCCCATACCTCTATGTGGGGTCTTGTAGCGTCCATAAAAGATATAATATTCGCCCTTGTACTCCTGAATGCAGGCGTGGCCCGTACACATGATGTCGCCGTGCCCCTGAATCAGGATATTGTCCACCTCCAGGTCGTCGTTGACCGGCTGAATATAGGGCCCCCTGACATTGTCCGCCCACGCATAGCGCACGGCATAGCGGGGATCCCGCACATCGTATATGGCCCAGCTGAACAGATAGCGGTCGCCGATTTTGATCAGGTCGGGGGCCTCGTTGTAAACGGTGATGTCAAAGCCCGTTGTGATGCTGCGCTGCCAGTAGAACTGGTCGGAGAGGCTGACAGGCTCTTCCAAGAATTCGGCCTTATCCGGCGAGAGGGAGATCGGTGCAAAATAGCACTTCCCCTGCCCGAAAAAGAGATATACGGTTCCGTCATCGTCCACAAAGAGACAAGGATCAATGGTCTGAAAGCCATACTGCTCATACGACACGAGGGGCTTGCCCAGTATATCGCGAAATTCGCCCATGGGATGCTCCCCCACCGCGATGCCGATTTGCTGGTCGGCGCAGAAGGAGAAGTAGTAGTGGCTCCCCACCTTTGCCATCGTGGGGGCCCAGGCTTTTTCCTTGCCCCAGGAAACATGCTTTGTGAAGTCCAGAATCGTCTTGGGCTCCGACCAATTTTCCAGATCGGTGGAGTGATAGCACTGGAAGGTATGGCCTCCCAGCTCAGGGTTCTGGCAGGTGGCGGTCAAGTAATAATCCGCCCCGTCCTTCATGACAAAGGGGTCTCCGAGAGAATCTTTCAAAATGGGATTTTTGATCATTTTTGTTACCATTCCTTTCATAAAGCAACCGTGGATGATCTGCCCGGTTGCAGCCTATCCCTTGACTGAACCAAGGGTGATGCCGGTTACAAAATAGCGCTGAATGAATGGATAGATGACTAAAATGGGGATTGTGGACACAACGATCTTCGCGGCGTTAAAGGTGCGCTGGGACATCCTGTCGGTCAGCTGCTCCGCCGTCATGGTGCTCTGCGACATATCGGAGATGTGGACGACCAGGGACTGGATGTAGGTTTGCAGGGGGACTTTTGCGGGTGTGTTGATGAGGAGCATGCCGTCGAAAAAGCTGTTCCAGTGGTTGACGATGCTGAACAGCGCAACGGTTGCCAGAACGGGCAGGGACAGCGGCAGATAAATCTTGACCAGCAGTCCGAAGGCGCTGATGCCGTCAATGGACGCCTGCTCCTTGATCTCCTTTGGCAGCCCCCGGAAATAGTTCATCACCAGTATCACGTTGAAGACCGGAACAGCGCCGGGCAGCACAAGGGCCCAGATGCTGTCCATAATGCCCGTGTATTTCACCACAAAGTACCACGGAACGATCCCCGCGTTGAAGAGCATGGTAAAGACCACAAGCCACATGTACCGGTTGCGGGCCGGGAACTCCTCTTTTTCCATGGAGAGGGGGAAGGCCATCAGCACCGTGAGCACCATGTTGATGCTTCCGCCCAGCAGGACGCGAAGCACCGACACGCCGAAGGAGGTGAAGAAGCGGCTGTCCGCCAGCAGGTAGTCATAGGCCGCCAGGGAGGGATTGACCGGAAGAAGCCCCACCTTTCCCGCCAGCGCCGCAGCCTTGTCGCTGAAGGACAACGCCACCACATGGAGCAGCGGCATCAGGCACACCAGCCCGATCAGAATCAGCAGCACGAACACGACGGCATCGACAATCCGGTTTTCCCAGGTCTTGTATCGAATCATGCTTTATCATTCCTTATGCGGTATCAGAATATGCGGTAGTTGGCGAATTTGTCCGCCAGCTTGTAGGCGATGATGATCAGCAGAAAGCTCACCACCGATTTGAGGGTGCCCACCGCTGTAGCCAGTGAGTATTGTGCGCTGATAAAGCCGAGGCGGTAGACATAGGTGTCGATGACATCCCCCGTTTGGTAGACGATCGGGCTGTAGAGGTTGAATATCTGATCGAACCCGGCATTGAAAATGTTTGCCAAGCTGAGCGTCGCGACCAGCACGATTGTGACCCGGATGCTGGGCAGAGTGATATGCCAGATTTTGCGGAGCCGCCCGGCGCCGTCTATTTCGGCGGCCTCATACAGCTCCTGATTGATGCCGGAAAGAGCGGCGATGAAGATAACCGCGTTGTAGCCGAACTCCTTCCACACATCACTCAGGATAATGGCGGGCTGGAACCATTTATTGTCCCCCAGAAACATAATTGGTTCCTTCAGGATATTCATGTTCATCAGCAGGTTGTTCAGGATGCCATTGGTGTCGAGAATATCCCGAAAGATGGTGGCCAGTATCACCCAGGAGAGAAAATGGGGCAGATAGGCGATTGTCTGTATGCCCTTTTTCAGTTTTGTGAAGCGCATCTCGTTGAGAAGGATCGCAAAAAAGATAGACATGACAATGTTCAGCACGATTTTGCACACCGAGATGACCACCGTATTGCGTAGGATAATCTGCGTGTCCGGCAACATGAACATGAAGCGGAAATTGTCCAGGCCCACAAAGGCGGAGCCCAAAACCCCCTTGGCGGGAACAAAGTGCTGAAAGGCGATCACGGTGCCAAACATGGGTAGGATGGAGTAGATCACCAGAAGGGCAATGCCGGGCAGCAGCATCAGGTGATAGGGCAGGGTGAACCTGCTGCCGGGCTTTCTGGAAATTGCTGTCTTGCGCTTGGTTTTCAAGGCCCTTGCCCCTTTCCCGCGTTGTGTGGCTTAGCCTATGTTCGCCGCAAGCTCGGCGGTGATGTCGTCTCCACCTAGCGACTTCCAGTTTTTCACGAATTCGTCAAAGGCCTCGATCGGCTTTTCCCCTGTGATGATTTGCAGGAAGGTTTCGTCCTCCAGCTTTTCCAGAGTTGCCCACTTCATTTCCATTGTGGGAGAGGCCTTGCTGTAGGTGGTGCCCATGACCCGGTTCGTGTAGTCCAGCGAGGTGCCAAGGGCGTAGCAGCCTTCCCAGAAGGCCCAGGGACTCATGTTGTTTGCGTCGAAGGCAGCCTGAAGACCCTCGCCCTCCACCAGCTTGATGCTGTCGTACTGGTTTTGCCAGGAAGCGGGCATTTCCTCCACGGGGAGCACGCCGTCCACGTAATCCCGCATCAGCAGTGAGTTGGTCTCGCGGGTGTCATAGCCTGTGAGCAGGAGGTTGAAGGGCATCATCTGCCACGAGAAGGTCGCCTCGGTGCGGGGCTTGATGCTGAGACCCTGGTCGGCGTCGACATCCACCTGCATGTTACAGGTTTTCACCACGGCCTCGGGCCACTCATATCCCTTGCGAACCACCTGGTAATTGATTGTGGGGGCCATCAGGTGAGTGTTGTATTTGCCGTCGCTGTCCAGCGGCGCGGCGTATATGCTCCAGCTGATGTTCGGGTCACTCTTGCTCATATCCAGAAGGGGCCAGTTGAGATTCCACCAGGGGCCAAAGAAAATACCGGATTTGCCACCGGTGACAAGCTCGTTGCACTGATCCTGATCCCGCACGGCGAACTGCTTGTCGATGACCCCGTCCGCGACAAGCCCTGCGATGGTTTCCAGAGCATCCCTTGTTTCGGGCGCGATGGAGCCATACATCAGGTTGCCGCTGTCGTCTGTGATCCACAGCTCCGGGTAAGAGTGGTGGAGGGCAAAGAGGGCGTCCATGCCGTACATGCTGTTGCCGACGGTCACGATCTCTTCCTGGCAGACAAGGCCGGACGCGCCGTCGCCGCCAAGGCCCAGCTCCTTGAAAGTTTTGACAATATTCACGATGTCATCAAGGGTTTTGGGCTCACCCAAGCCCGCCTGGGCCATCCAGTCGTCCCGCACGTAGAGCAGCGGAATGGCGTCTGCACCGGCACTGACGTTGGGAATGCCCATGATCCGGCCATCAATGGTGGCGCTTTGCAGGGCATATCCGCCCGTGGTGTCATAGAGTTCCTTCAGGCTGTCCGACATGTAGGCGTTCAGCACATCGGTCATGTCCTCAATGACGCCCGCGCTGGCCAGCTGGCGGTACTGCGTCTCATCCACCGTCATGGTGTCCGGGAGGTCGCCGGAGGCTATGACAAGAGAGACCTTCTGCTTGTAGGCGTCTCCCGTTCCCGATACCGTGAAGGCGGACTGGTAATCGATGTTGAGGGCGTCACCCATATAGCGGGAAACATAGTTGTTGTCGCTGTTGTCGCCCGCTTCGTATGTGTCGTTGGAGCCTTGGTTGCGCCCAATGGTCATGGTGATGCGCTCCGGCATGGGGGCATAGGGGTCTGCGTCCGCAGGAGTATCCGTGCCCGCGCCGTCCCCACTGCTGCCGGAGGAGGAATCCGCGGCCTGTGACTCTGCCGGAGGATCGGAAGAAGATGTGGGCGTCTCCCCCATGCAGGCGGACAGGATTGTCAGGATGAATACTGCCGCGAGCAGTAATGCCAATATTCTTTTGCTTTTGCTTCGTCCCTTTTCCATGTTGTACCCCTTTCTACAGAAACAGGTTGAATGTCATTTATCTAGATAGGTCGTCCGATGGTGACATGCATATGCATCTTTCACAGTCATTATATAGGATAGATTGCTCAAAAATAAGGGTCGTTTTCTGACATTTGCTTAACATTTATTGACTTATTGTATTGTTCTGGTTGACCATGCGGCCGGAATTATATATGATTTACACAGTATCCATAGGGGCGGAGGAGGGGATCGAATGAAAAAGGGACGCTTTACCTATACAACTTTTTATCAGCTCTGCTTTGCCTTCTTGCTGGTGATGATACCGATTCTGCTCAGCAGTTATATCTTCTACCTTCAAAGCTCCCGCACCATACGGGAGGAGGTTACGCAGTCCCTGGAGAGCAAGAACAAGTCTTTTTCCGAGGCGCTGCAATCTGAGCTGGATCGGATTATCACGCTTCAGAGCGTGCTCACGACCAACTGGGACATCAATAAGCTGAGCCTCATGTCGGACAGCTACACCACATTTGAGCAGTCCCAGGCCATCGAAAACATCCGCGACAAGCTGTGGGCGGTGCAGTCCAGCAGCAATTTTATTGAAAGCATCAACATCTATATCGCCGATATGGACATGAATATCAGCACGGTGCGCGGCTCCACTATGTTGCAGGCGCAAAGGGGCATATACGAAAGACTCGACCAGTATGAGAAGAACAGAATCATTCTCTTTGAAGGAAACCTGAGTGTCCTCACGGAAAGCGGCTACCGCAGTGGCCCGGAACAGCTCCCTGTGTTTTTTGTCCACACGGAGCTCTCCAACACCGCGCTTTCCACCTTTTTAAGGGAGCAGACGGCCTATGTGGAGAGCACAAGCGTGCTGTTCTCACAGCGGTGGGGTCGGCTGGCAGGGGAGGAAAGCTCCACCTACAATGTGCTCAGCGATGCTGTTTTTCAGCAAAATGCAGACAGTGGAATTGTCGAGTTCAAGGTGAACGGCAGCAAGTATACGGCTGTGTACCGGCAGATCGTGCAGGGCGACCTGATTCTTGCACAGTATATCGCCAACGACCAGATATTTGCGGGACTTACTCCCCTGCAGTGGCTGCTGTGGCTGATGGTCTTTGTGCTCGTAGTCATCTTCCTGTTTTTTGCACAGTACACCTACCGGGTGATCCACACCCCCCTCAACCATCTGGTCAAAGCATTTCGCAGCGTGGAGGGCGGGGATTTATCCGTGCGGATGCAGCCGGAGGGCTCGCGGGAGTTTGCCTATCTATATGCGGTATTTGACACCATGATGGAGCGGCTCTACGATTCGCTGGAAAAGGAATCCGAGCAGAGATTACTGGCTCAGAAAGCGGAGTTCAAACAGCTGCAATCCCAGATTGACCCCCATTTCTTCTACAATAGTTTTTTTATTCTGCACAAACGCATCCGCGGGGAGGACACAGAAGGTGCGCTGATGCTGTCCGAATCGATAGGCTCCTACTTTCAGTACGTGACGCGCAGCGGGCGCGATGTGGTGGCGCTGAGCGAGGAATGGGAGCACGCCGGAAATTACTGTCGCATTCAGCAGATTCGCTTTGCAAACCGCATGGAGCTGCAATTTGACGAACTGGAGCCGGGCTGCGAAAGCATTCAGGTGCCAAGGCTGATTTTGCAGCCGATCTGCGAAAACGCTGTGAAATATGCGGTGGAGAGAAGCACGAGCAGCAGCAAGTTGTGGGTGCGCAGTGAGCGAGCCGGCGACTACCTCGATATTATAGTAGAGGACAGTGGTCGCTATCTGACCGACGATGAGATCGGCGCCCTGCAGGAGCGGCTGTCCTCCGGCACAAATGCCGAGACCACCGCCTTGGTCAACGTACACAGGCGACTGCAGCTGTATTATGGCGGTGAGTGTGGAATGCGATTTGTCCGGAGCGGCATGGGCGGGCTTTCGGTGTGCATGAGAATTTTGGCGGAAGGGGAGAGCGCACAGAATGTATCACCTGCTGATAGTTGACGATGAGATAGAGGTGCTCGAGGGGCTGGTGGATATTTTCGAGGACATGCAGCATACCGCACTGGAGGTGTTTACCGCTTCCTCGGCGGCACAGGCAATCGGCGTGCTGGAGAAAACCAGAATCGATGTGGTGCTCACAGACATCAAGATGCCGGAGGTGAGCGGGCTGGAGATGTATGAAATCATCAAAAGCCGTTGGCCCGGCTGCAGGGTGATTTTTCTAAGCGGCGTGATCGACTTTGACTATGTCTACCGGTCGGTGCAGAATAAGGATGTCCGGTATCTCACCAAGATGGAGCCGGAAAGCAAAATTGTAGCCACTGTCCGGGATGTGTTGCGGGACATCGACCACGATATGATTCTCAAAGACGCACTCCAGCAGGCGGAACAGCGGTACAGGCAGGCGTTGCCGCTGCTGAGGGAGCAGTACCTCTCCGCGCTGCTGTCCGGCTCCTTGGAGCATGAGGTGGCCCAGACTGAACTGGAGGAGCTCGACATCTTTTTGGATGCAAATGAGCCTGTACTGCTGTTCACGGTATGTGAGTCCCAGGCGAATCAACGGGGTGGGGAGAAAAAAAGGGACACACAGAGGCTTTATGCATTGCAGGCGGTGTGCGACAGCTGCATTCAGGCGTACTCGGCCAGGTACTGCTCCTTTGTGGAGCGGCATCACCTGACATACCTTGTGCAGCTGGAGCAGGGCAAAAAGGCCCCGGTGGCCTTTGCGGCGAAGCTGGATGCCCTCTTCGTGACAATTCAGGAGAAGGCGGAGAAGAATCTGGATTTTCAGGTCAACATCCTTTATCATGCGGGGCTGCTCCGGCTGGAAGAAGTTGACAGGGGGCATGCTGCAGTCCGCATGAAGATAGGGTATGCGGCTCTCTCGGATATCGGAGCGGTTATTGCGGTGGACACACAGGGCGGAGGAGAAAAGCGCGCCGATTCCCCCTCCGCCCGCTCCTACTACCCGCTGCTGGAGCGCTGTATAGAAATCGGCGACAAGAGGGAATTTGAGCACTACTATACGCTGCTATCGGATGAATTGTCGGCGGCGGAACGATTTGACCAGTCCCAGGCGTTGGAATTCTACCTGAAGGTTGCGGCGATGATTGTAAAATATGCCGGCCTCTGGTTCTCGCAGCCACCGCTGAATGGGCAGGAGTTGTTTCGCAATCTGAATCAGATGGACACAATGCAGAGCTGGGTCGCAGCTGCCGAAAACCTGAAAGCCCAAGTCATCAATCTGATCGAGGCCAGGGCGGCGGACGAGCATCTAAAAGAAGCGGACAGCATGGAGCGGATCAGGGAGTACATTTCCCAAAACCTCGACAAAGACCTCTCCCTCACCCATTTGAGCGGAATCGCCGGACTGAATTCCTCCTATTTTTCCAGGCTGTTCAAATCGCTTACCGGGCAGACGCCCTATGGATACATACTGGAAAAGAGGATGGATCGCGCGGCTCATCTTTTGCAGCACACCGGGGAGCGCATCCAGGACATCGCGGGGGATACCGGGTATGAAAACCCGCAGTCCTTTAACCGGGCATTCAGAAAGAGGTTTGGGTGCGCTCCGAATGAGTATAGGCAGAACAGGCGGTCGGGATAAAGCGCGGCAGTTCGGCAATAAAGCCGCGCAACATAATAAAGAGAAGGAAAAGAGAAGGATTGGTGAACTGCATGAGTGTTACAGTGAATCCGGAACGTGTGCTGGGAAAGCGGAACAAGATGATCTACGGCCACTTTATCGAGCATTTCCACAGGCAGATTTACGGCGGCGTGTATGACCCGGGCAATCCCCTTTCCGATGGGGAGGGACTCCGCACCGACGTGCTGGAGGCCATGAGGAAAATCAAGGTGCCAATTCTGCGCTGGCCCGGCGGCTGCTTCGTGTCCTCCTACAACTGGAAGAAGGCGGTGGGAGAAAAGCGTGTCCCGGCGTTTGACAAGGCCTGGCGTGTGGAAGACCCTAACACCTTTGGAACGGACGAGTACGTCGCGCTGTGCAGAAAAATCGGCTGTGAGCCCTATATCTGCACCAATGCGGGAACGGGAACAGCGGAGGAGATGAGCGACTGGGTCGAATACTGCAATCTCGAAAACGAGGGGGAGTACGCCCGGCAGCGCATTGTAAATGGATATCCGGAGCCCCATGGAGTGCGGTATTGGAGCATCGGCAACGAGAATTACGGCGACTGGGAAATCGGCGCAAAGCCTTCGGGGGAGTGGGGGCGCCTGGTCAGGGAAGCGGCCAAGATGATCAAGCATGTGGATCCCACCGTGGAGCTGTCCGCCGCGGCTCTCGCGGATGTGGACTGGAACATCGAGCTGCTGAAAAACTGCGCCTCGCGGCTGGACTGGATTTCCCTGCACCAATATTGGAATCTGATGGCCGAAAACAACGATTTCGCGACCTATGGGGAGACGATGGCCTACACTGCGCACCTATCCGACTCCATCGACCGCGTGAGGGGTCTGCTGACTGCGCTGGGCCTGGAAAAGCAGATTAAGATCGCCTTTGACGAATGGAATCTCCGGGGATGGCACCACCCCAATGCCCACAGCGTAAAGCAGGGAGTTTCCAAGGAGGAGTACCTCTACCCCAGAGACAAAAACGACGACAACAGCTGCTACACAATGGCCGACGCCGTATTCACGGCCTGTTTCCTCAACACCTGCAACCGAAACTGCGATATTGTGGAGATGGCCAATTTCGCCCCCATCGTGAACACCAGGGGGTGTATTTTCACCCACGAAAAGGGAATAGTGCTGCGCAGCACCTATCACGTGTTCGACCTGTTTGTCAACGTTCTGGGGGGATACCGTCGTTGATTTGTGGAACGGCAATCCCGCCTTTATGGATGTGGTTCACAAGGACGGCACGGCGAGGCGGGTCGAACAGCTTGACCTGCTGGCAACGGCCAGGGCGGACGGCGCGGTGGTGATCTCCGCGGTAAATAAAGATCCGGCGCGGGCAGTCGTGATCGATGCACCGGAGGGAACCGGAAAGACGAAGTACAGGCTGCACACCGTCAACGGTGATTCCACCGAGGCATACAACGATATCGGACACAACGGCGTCACAGTTGCGGTTTCGGACTGGAACCCTGTAGAGAAGCCGATTTCAATGGAGCCTCATTCCGTCAACATGATAGAGCTGGTTTAGGCAAGCGAGCAAAAAGAAAAAAGACGCATTTTATGCGTCCTTTTTCTTTATAGATGAGCTATTTCTTTCTTCTTTTTTTCAGATTGCTCGCACTGACTACGGCGGCGAAGACACAGCAGATCAGAACGATGAGAGAAACTCGCCCAAGGGCGGCGCGCCCTGTGGCGGGCAGATTGCCCAGGGGAAGGTTCGGCAGCTGGAGCACAATGTCGTCGGTCGGCTCAATGGTGATATTGCCGTGTGGGAGCTGTCCGTCGTCCAGCACGACCTCGGGGACAGGATTAGGCGTTTGATCCGGCTTGTCCGGTCGTCCTGATCCCCCTCCTCCGCTGTTGGAGCCACCGCCACTTCCCCCGTTGTTGCCGCCAGAAGTGGACGGCTTCCACTGTGCATAGAGATCGACATCCCTGCGGATTGTGAAGTGCTGGCCCACCGCATAGCCGGTGCCCGTTCCGTCAGGGGCGGTATTCCAGCCCTGGAAGTCGTAGCCTGTGCGGTAGAGTGACCCTGCGCCCAGCACTCCGACATCGCTTCCATCGGGGTAGGGCGAAAGCAGATCGACAACGTCGCTTCCACTTCCGCCATTTGCATGGTAGGTAACCCTATAATAGACGGTGGGGGTGCTGTCCGGCTGCCAGATGGCGTAAAAGACCATATCCCGCTGAATCGCAAATTGCTGGGAGGGCAGGTAGGGATCACCGGAGCCGTCGGGGGCGGTATCCCAGCGGAGGAAGCTGTTGCCGGGTTTGTAGAGCGCCCCTTTGTCCTGAACAGTAACCAAGGTTCCGCCCAGATAAGAGGCGGGGTCTTGGGGAACTGTGCCGCTTCCGCTGTTGGCGTCGTAGGTGACGCGGTAGGTAGGCGGTGACACTGTCGGCTGCCAGATGGCGTACAGAGTGGTGTCCTGTGTGATGGTGAAGGTCTGCCCGGCAAGATAGGAGATTCCGGACGCGTCGCTCTGGGTGTTCCAGCCGATGAAATCGTGATTGTCCTTGTAGACTGCCCCCTGGCCGAGCACTGTCACAGTTGCCCCAACGGGATAGGGGGAGGAGCCGTCTACAGGCGGCGCGCCGAGGCCGGTGTTGGCATCGTAAATCACCTTGTAACGGGCGCTGAGCCCCGCATCCACATCCAGGCGGTGAACGTGGGACGCGATGTCGGCGGCGCTGACAGAGATTGGTGTGCTGAAGGCGGTGTCGCCCGAAATTGCAGCGGGATCAACCTTAGTGTAGATATCCGTTGGGGCGGGCGTTCCCACAACCTGAGTAAAGACCTCGGCCGGCCGCTTTTCAAATTGCACATAGTAGGTGCCTGGCACGTCCACATTGAAGAGGTAGCCGCCGGAAGAGGAGGTCGTCGTTGTCCCTATAAGATTGGTCTTGCTGTCCCTGTAAAGCTTGACTGTGTGGCCGGGGAGCCCCACCTCACCGGGATCAAGGATGCCGTTTTCATTTGAATCCCCGAATACAATGGAACCGATGAGGAGGTCGGTGGCGCCGAGGGTAAGCTGGGTTTTACGCGAATCGCGGGGGGTGATGCCGGTAAACTGGGTGTTGCCCCGCTTGATCTGATAGGTGGAGAAAACGTCGTTGTAGACAGATTCCCCGCTGGCCCCCGAGCCGGAAGCCATGCGAACGGTCACATAGATTTTTTCGACATCGGGGCCGAGTCCGGTGGTTCCGTTGAACTCCGCACTGCCGAAGTCGAAGGCCAGCGATTTCACACCGGCAGGCTGCACGGTGCTCCAGTCGCCCCCGGCAAGATTCCTATCCGGAGAGGAGGAAGTGCTGTAGTAGACAATTGGCTGTCTGGACGACGTGACAGAGGAGAGGTCGACGCCCACCAGCTCCACGTCAAATTGGCTGCCCCTGCTGCTTCCGCTGCCATAGGAGGCATCCCCGCTGTAGGGAAGGATGTCATAGACCACAACATCCTTCAGTATGCCCATGTTGGAGGCCACCTGAATCTGGTATGTCCAGTTCTCGCCAGGCGCTACCGTCAGCGTCTTTGTGGCCGTGCCGTCGGAAGGATCGATGATATCCTTCGAGACGCCGGAGAAGGAAATGCCGCCGATAACCGGAATGGTGTCGGTGCGGGATTTGGGATAGACCCAGTCCTGCTCCGCCGCGTTGGAGGGATCGCGGAGCTTGGCCTGATCCGGGGTGACAGAACCGGAGCCATCCTTATCACGAAATGCCAGCCACCCCGCGTTGTTCACGTTGGTGGAGGGCAGGTAGGCGTAGTCGCCGATGACGATGTAGGCACTGTAGGCGACCGTGCTGCCCGGATAGTACCTGTCCAGGTCGTCGGTGTAGACAGGCAGCGACATTCCGCCGTTGGGAGCTTGCCAGGGCGCCCCCTCGTACTCGATATCCAGAATGACTCTCTGGCGGCTCTCCCCGCCGATGACTACCATGGAGGTGTCGACGCCCTTGACCCGCAGAGTTCCTCCCTGGTACCAGCCGACGGATGCGCCGGGGTAGACAGCTGCTTCGTCCAGGAAAACGCTGGGGGCGAGATAGGCCGCATAGGTCATGTTGCTGACGGGGGAGCTGATGCCGCCGGGTAGATAAAGGCTGTGGGAATAGGAGAAATCATACCACTCCAGCGCGCTGTCCCAGGTGATGGAGGGGGCGTTCAAATCATAGGTGAAGCTCAGCCAGTCGGTAATGCGCCAGTAGTCCAGGGTGCGCAGGATGTCGTTTCCATAGATATCCTGGTAGGCTTTGGAGTCAAGCGTCTCCAGAGGAGAGCCGTCCAGCTTGTTGATGGACGTCGTCGGGTTTCCCGCGATAGACTGGTTGAATGCAGAGGTCTGATCCGAGTGTTTCAGCACATCCAGCCCCGCATAGTTTGCCAGCAGTGCCTCCGCGGTGGTTCCCATCTCCGCCGTTAGTGAATCCGTCGGCTGATACTTGAACTCGACACCGGCGCTGCCCATGCCGTTTGCCTTTTCAAAGACAACCTTTGCGTAGGTGTAGGTGTCGGCTGGAATGTTCTGGGTGAAGGGGAGGGTGGACACGTCGTAGGTGGGGGTTGCAGGCCAGGGGTCGCTGTAGCTCGCCTTCAGGTATAGCTTTGCACCTGTGGCCCCTGCGAAGGCGGGGAGCTTGATGTAGCTGAGATAGGCGTCGTTTACATCCAGGATGCGGCCGCCATAGGTGAGGACATCGTCATAGACCACAACATCGGCATCAGTGGTGAAGCCGCCCGTGCTGCCCAGTCCCGGCAGCTGTTTGCCGGGCGTCACAACAAACCCGAAGCCGCCGTTTGCCAGCTCATCCTTGTTGAGCCTGTCGACGCCGTACCATTTCGGGCTGGGATTGCCCCACTGCCACCAGGGGTAAAAAACGCTGTATTTGGAGATGCTGAAAGAGGAGGAGGGATCAATGTTGCCGTTTCCGCTGCCTGTGCCGATGTCTACAGGGCCAGCCGAAGCAGTGGCCAGAACCTCCGAAGTGGAATTGCCCTGGTAGGTGCCCTCCAGGTTGCCGGTGTTGGATACGGTGGTTCCGGCGGGCTGCGAGGGGTACTTCACAATCACGCTGTAGGTTGCGTTGGGGGAGGAGGGCGCAGTGGGGTTATTGATAACGACAAGCCCTGTGGAAAGGTTGCTGCCGCTCAGCGCCACCGCGTCGTAGGTTCCGTTTTCATCGTAAAGGAAGGTGCCGTCCCTGCGAATGGAGACAATGGAGCCGCCGGAGGCCAGGGGGACGGTGTCGATCAGCTGGTAGCCATCCGCTTTTCGGGTGTATGCGGTCTGTCCGGCCTTTAGCTCCCAGTTGAGGAACTTGTGGGTGTATATCTCTCCCAGGTTGGCATCGGCCAGGCCGGGAGGGAACGCCTCTGCGATATTCTTCCACTCCTTGGCGAGGGTAAAGGAATCCTTCTGCGTATTGATTTGCAGAGTCAGGGGGCCGAGGGTGTCGGTATCGCCAGGAGCAGTGTAGGCCAGTTCAATTTGATTGTAGGTGATGGAGCCGTCGGCCGCCTTTGGCAGATCGCGAATCATTCCGGTCAAGCTCACCTTGACCTCCATCGAAGCGCGTTCATCCTCATTCATGGCCACCTTGGACTGAAAGCTCCAGACCGTGCCGGACTGACCGGTCAGCTCGAAGACATCGTTGGGCACGATTGTGAGGCTTCCACCAAAGCCCGCTCCCATATCGATGGAGAAGGTGAGTTCACCAGCCGTCAGATCGCTTTGTGGGAGGAATTCAAAGTAGAGAAAGCCCTCCCAGCTGTCGGCGGCCAGGGGAGCTGTGATAATAGAGTCCACCTTGTTGTCGGAGCCGTCCGGCGCAAACCACAAAAAGGTGTTGCCCGGTGTTCCGCTGAATCCGACAATGGGGCTTCGCCCCGTCAGATTGGGCGAATCATCAATCGGCATTGCCGCTTCGCTGTCGCCGAGGCTTCCCCCCAGACTTTCGGTATCGCCGCTGCTATAGGTGGTAAACAGGGCAAAGAAGTTGAAAAACAAAGCGATGCCGAGCAACACGGATACGACTGTCTTCCACGAATGTTTTTTTGTTCGCATAATGCCTTTCTCCATTTCCATGAGTTCACGGGGAAACATGGGGCGTTGGGGGGCTGAATACCGCTACTATCCACTAACTGTATGACAGATATCTGTGGCGTTTTCGGTCAGTTTATGGCGCCATAATCGCAGTGTGAAGAATGATGCCAGATATGGATAAGAAAAGCCAACAGGATATAACACTGATTTGGTATTCTATTGCCAGTATAGCATGTTTGCAGAAAAAACCAACACAAAATATGTATTGTAAATTGTAAATTGGCTGTTTATCAGATTTTTAAAGGTGATATGTCATCGTGAATCTCCCGGGATGGAGCTAACAGGTTATGTGTAAAATGGAGAGAGGAATATTGGATCAGAGTTTAAGATATTTTTCTTTGAAAACGCGCAAAAGGCTCGGAACATTATGTTCCGAGCCTTTTGTTGGATATTCCGAATGGTCGCAGTTGAATTATAGGACTTAGGAAAACACTGATGAATAAAGGCTTTATAGACATACAAGCGAGTAATATCTTACAAAAGCGTCATATGAGTGGCGCTTTTATTCTGGTTCTATAAAAGATGTAAGCTAGTCTATTTGCGATCAACATAACATTTATCATTAATATGGTGAGCCCTTCCCGAAAAAGTAGACAACAACCTCAACAGGCAACGAGATAAACGTCGCGGGCGAATTCATTCGGGGAAATCCATCCAAGAGCAGAGTGCGGGCGGAAAGAATTGTAATACGCCTCAATGTACTCAAAAATGGAAAGTTGTGCCTGGCGTCTGGAAATGTAATGGGTTAGGTGGACCAATTCACATTTGAGGCAGGAGAAGAAGTTTTCCGCAACAGCGTTGTCATAGGGGTCACCCTTGCGACTCATGCTGTGAACCATGTGATATTGGTTCAGGGCTTGTTGGTAGGCGTTGCAGGCATATTGTACGC
>JBKEBS010000092.1:0-16626 GCA_047973265.1 Oscillospiraceae bacterium | reverse complement strand
TTCGAGATAAAAGTGATACCTATACAGTTGAGGGAATAAATGCAGATTTAAGGCATTATATACCGACTTTAGCAAGGAAAAGTCGATGTTTTGCTAGAAGTATTGATTCTTTAAGAGCTGTTATAGCCGTATTCATTGATGCGTATAACAAGTTTGGTATAGCAAAACATAAATTTCGTGAAACGCATAACACTAATTCCTTGCCTTTTTCTGTTGTTGATTTTCTTTAAGTGTTCTTTTGGACACTACCTCGTCCTGCTGCTCCTTGCCACCCTCTTCACCCTGGCTGTCCGCATCAAGGCCGGGGGCTGGTGGAAGAACACCATCATCTACCGCCTGCTGCGCCTCCTCTCCAAGCCGATGCGGTGGCTGGGCCGCTCACTTGTGGCGGTTGTGAAGGGCATCCCCCTTATCTGGAAGGTTGTTCTGCTCTACATCGGCGTGACCGGCATAAACCTTATCCTGTCAATTGCCATTGCCATGGAGATGAACTACGGCGCCTATGTTCTCCCCTGGGTCATCCTGTTCATCCTCTTTAACATGGCTGTGCTGCTGGGGCTCTGCCTCCTGGCCCTTGGGATGCACAAGTTGAAGGATGCCGGGGACAGCCTGGCCGCCGGGGAGTTCCATCATCAGGTTGACCCCCGCTGGCTCCACGGGGAATTCAAGCAGCACGCCGTCAACCTCAGCTCCATCGGGGAGGGCATGTCCGCGGCGGTGGAGGAGCGGCTGCGCAGCGAGCGGCTGAAAACCGAGCTGATCACCAATGTCTCCCATGACATCAAGACCCCCCTCACCTCCATCATCAACTATGTCGACCTGCTGGAAAAGCAGGGGCTGGAGGGGGAGGCCGCCGAATACCTTGCGGTGCTGAGCAGGCAGGCGAACCGCCTGCGGAAGCTGACCGAGGATTTGGTGGAGGCCTCCAAGGCGTCCACGGGCAATCTGTCGGTGGAGTTGGTCGCCAGCAATCTTTCCGAGCTGGTGCGCCAGGCAGCGGGCGAATACGCCGAGCGGCTGGAAGCCGCCAACCTGGAGATGGTGCTCACCCTGCCGGAGGATAGCCCCTATGCCCTGGCCGACGGCCGCCACCTATGGCGGATTATGGACAACCTGCTGGGCAATGTCTGCAAGTACGCTCAGCCCGGCACCCGGGTCTACATCGAGGTGTTTCGCCAGGATGGCTGGGCGGCGGTTGTGGTGAAGAACATCTCAAAGGGCCGCCTGGGCATTGACGCCGAGGAGCTGATGGAGCGCTTTGTGCGGGGGGACAGCTCCCGCTCCGGCGTTGTCGAGGGCAGCGGACTGGGCCTGAGCATCGCCCGCAGCCTGGCTGAGCTCCAAGGAGGGCATTTCCGGCTGGAAGTGGACGGTGACCTCTTCAAGGCCATTGTATGGCTAATCGAGACGGAGCAGCCGGCACCGGTCGCCGAATGTGCCCAGGAGCCCTCCGAGCTGACCGACTTCCCCTCTCCCGGCTATGAAGAGAACCCCGGGGAGTTGGAAAAACAACTGTGAAAATCAAAAAAGGAGCGGATTAACCGCTCCTTTTTCCTTGTCTACCATACCATAAAATGGCCAAAAAATCAAGACTGGCGCTTTCCTTCCGGGGGGGATATAATGGCAGAAAAGACACATCGGGCAATATGGAAAGGGCTGATTTATCATGAGCAACACCCCCTGCAAAGTGATCCCCCTGCCGCTCCCCTTTGAGACCCCCATGGGCACCGGTTACCTCTGCGCTGCGCTGCTGGTGGATGGGGAAAACAGGGTACTGGTGGACTGCGGTAACCCCGGTTTTCTGCCCAAGCTCGAGGAGGCTCTGGCCGCGGAGGGCTTCTCCCCGGACGACCTCACCGCGGTTGTGATCACCCACCACGACGGCGACCACATGGGCGCTCTGGCCGCGCTGCTGGGCCGCAATCCCCGCATCCGGGTCTACTCCTCCGCTGTGCAAAAGCCCTATATCGAGGGAACAAAGCCCAACCTCCGGGACAAGCCCGGCGTGGAACCCACCTTGGTGGATGAAACGGTGGAGGGCGGGCAAATCCTGCCCTGGTGCGGAGAAGGCGGAACGGAAATACTCGCCACCGAGGGCCACATGCCCGGCCACATCTCCCTCTACATCCCGGCGCTGAAAACCCTGGTCACAGGGGATGCCACCACAGCGGCAAAAGGCGTTCTGGCAGGCCCTAACCCCGCCTTCACCCTGGACATGCCCACCGCCATGAGAAGCCTCGAAGCATTGCTGGACTACGACATCGGCACCGTTATCTGCTACCACGGCGGCGTGTGCACGGGGGACATCCACGGCCAGCTGACAGACCTGCTGGCCCGCTATACACAGGGGGAGGAAACGCTATCATGAACAACCGAACCATTCAGGCGGGGCCACTGACCCTTGACAAGATCATCCTGGGCACCGGGCAGTTCGGCACCGGTTACTCGGTGGAGGAGTCCTTCGCCCAGATGGACGCCTACTTCGCCCTGGGCGGTCGCACGCTGGACACCGCTTCCATTTACGGCGACTGGGAGGACGAGGGCACCCCCATCAGCGAAGAAACCATCGGTCGCTGGATGCGGGAGAGGGCAAACCGGGAGGAGATCACACTCATCACCAAGGGCTGCCATTACAAGCTCTCCACTCCCGAGGTTTCCCGGGTGAGCGGCGCGGACATCCACACCGACGTGGCCCGCAGCCTGGAAGCCCTCGGGACAGACTATATTGATCTCTACCTCCTGCACAGGGATAACCCCTCCATACCGGTGGAGGAGATTGTGGACGCGCTGGCGGAACATATGGCAAAGGGCGAGCTGAAAGCCGTCGGGGCCTCCAACTGGACAGTGGATCGCATTCTGGAGGCGGTCATGCACAAAAACTGTTGTTAATGGACACTATAAAAATAAACAGCAGGTGAGGCAGCGTGGCGACAATCGAAGTCAAATGTCCAGAATGCGGGGGGACAAAGGTCATAAAACACGGCATAAGCGAAAGCGGGAAACAACGGTATTATTGCAAGGACAATGCGTGTCCCGTAAAGAGCTTTCAACTTGAACACAGCTATGCCGGCTGTGAACCCGGAGTCAACGAGAAAATCATCGCGATGGCGGCAAACGCCTCTGGAATCCGGGATACTTCCCGGGTATTGGGCGTATCTCAGGATAAAGTGATGTCCACTTTAAAAAAACAAAGGAACTCATAAGTCAGGTCAATCTGCAGTACATACGCGAACGGCAGGGTTCCTATGAAATGCAGTTTGACATCATCCTGTTTGAAGAGGTAGAAGAGGCGGAGCTGGATGAAATGTGGAGTTTTGTCTTTTCCAAAGCCAATCAACGCTGGTTATGGCTGGCGATTGATCACCAGACCCATCATATACTTGCTTACACCTTTGGCAGACGAAAAGATGAAGTGTTCCGTACATTTCAAAGGCTGCTTGATCCCTTTTCCATTACCGTGTTCTATACAGATGATTGGGGCAGTTACGAGAGAAATATCCCCGCTGATTCACATGTGATCAGCAAAAAGAATACGCAATCTATTGAACGCAAGAACCTTACTCTTCGCACTCGGATCAAACGGCTTTGCAGAAAAACCATCTGTTTTTCCAAGTCCGTCACTATGCATGATACTGTCATTGGCTTGGTCATTAATATCTTGGATTTTGGTTTCATTTATCAACGGAACAACAGATGGCGTGCATAACCCGGAGGACAACTAAATGGACGCAAGACTGGAAGAGCTGAAAGCATACCTCTCCACCATTCCCGTGGTCGACACCCACGAGCACCTCCCCCTCAGCGAGACGCTCCGCCTGCGGGAACAGCCCGCGGACTTCCTTGCGGAATACTTCACCCAATACATTCACTCCGACCTGGTGTCGGCGGGGATGACGCGGGAGGAGCAGCGAAAGCTGTGGGACACCTCTATTCCGGTGTCCGCCCGCTGGGCCATGCTGGAGCCCTACTGGCAAGCTTGCCGCCACACGGGCTACGGCCGCTGCGTGCGGGAAACCGTGAAGGCCCTCTACGGCGAGGAGGACGTCACCGCCGCCAATGTGGAGGCCCTCAGCGAGTCTTTCCTGGCGGCCAGGAAGCCGGGGCGCTACGAGGATATCCTCCGCACCCGCTGCCACATCAAAACCTCCCTGCTCAACCAGTGGGGGGAGGACTACTATGAGGTGCTTGACCGCTCCTTCTTCACGCCGGTCTACGCCCTGGATTGGCTGATCGCTCCCGATGGGCTGGGCGATTTGGAAAGGCTTAGCCGCTCCACCGGCATCCCCGTCCGAGACTTTGACAGCTGGCTGGCCGCCAGCGAGGCGGAGTTGCTGAATGCAATCGACCGCCACGCCACAAGGGTGTTCAAGATCGCCACCGCCTACGACCGCAGCATCTACTTTCCCGAGACGGACAGGGCGGAGGCCGAAGGGGAATTCCGTGAGGTTGTGGCAGGACTGCGGGGAAGGCCCACCTTCGCCGGGCCGATTGGCAGCGCATTCCGTCATGCCGCCGCCTTCCAGAACTACATGGCAAACCACCTGATGAAAACCCTGGAGGGCCGGGAGGTGACGGTGCAGATTCACACCGGCCTCCACGAGGGCTGCTACAACGAAATACGCAACAGCGACCCCACCCTGCTCACCAACCTCTTCCAGCGCTACGAGGAGATCCGCTTCGATATCTTCCATATCTCCTACCCCTTCCAGAACCGGCTGGCGGTGCTGGCCAAGAACTACCCCAATGTCTGCATCGACATGTGCTGGGCCCACATCATTTCCCCCACTGCCTCCATCCGGGCGCTGCGGGAGTTCATCGACACCGTGCCGCTGAGTAAAATTTCCGCTTTTGGCGGCGACTACTCCACACTGGAGCAGGTGGTCGGGCACCTGGCCATCGCCAAGGACGATGTTGCCCGCACCCTGGATGGCATGATGGCAGACGGGATTCTGGACATGACGGAGGCGAAGCGGGTGGGGAAGCAGCTGTTTTACGACAACCCAATGCGCATTTTCCGCATTGAATAAGTTTTCCCGCAAAAAAGGAATCCTCCAAAGAGGATTCCTTTTCCTTTACCCAATTGCGGTCAGGCTGAGCTCCCGGACTTCCAGTGCGGCATCGTAGCTGCCCGGCATCTCCCAGCCAAGGTTGGTTGAGGTGAGGCGGTAATCGTCCAGGGAGGGGTCTGACAGAAAGCCTTTTTCTACAGCCTCCCTCAGCCCGTCGGCGAGGAGCGGCAGGATATCCCTATCGTAGCGAATCCAGCCGCTGTCGTGAAAGGTCTCGGCTGTGAACTCTTTCTGGGGGGTGGTGTAGATCAGCTTGTGGGTGGCGTCTTCCTTGCCCCCGTCCTCGGCGCTGTAGCCCTCCTGGTGAAGGAAG
This sequence comes from Oscillospiraceae bacterium, assembly GCA_047973265.1. GTDB lineage: Bacteria > Bacillota > Clostridia > Oscillospirales > Ruminococcaceae > WRAV01. Next base: position 11,244 of record JBKEBS010000092.1, on the reverse strand, counting down.
CGGGCGTCGAAGATGGGCACCCCGAACCAGTAGTAATCCCCGCTGCCGTCGGTTTTCCCCACCGTGAAATAGAGATTGGTCTGCCCGGTGTGCAGGGAGGGGTCGGGGTTCTCCTCGTGTTCCTCCCAGTAGGGGATGCGTGCCTCCATGCGCAGCCGAAGCTCCCGCAGACCGCCAAGTGGCGGGCAGCGTTCCGGTGGGATTTGCTGCTCAATCAGCAGATGGGGCCAAGCCTCTCCCGGCTGCCGGGGGTGGCTGTATTCCCGGGAAGCCCGCAGTTCCAACAGCAGTGCGCCGTCGCCGGACACCCCCGCCGTCTGGGAGTCGGTGGTGAGGCTGTAGCCGTCGGAGTAGTCGGGTACAGCGGCGGCCAAATTGCTCTCGCACATCCACTGAACAAGCCGCCAGTCGGGCTTTTCCCCGCTGTCCGGCGAGGGGAGCAGCACACCGATCTCCCGGACAGGGTGGTCGCGGTACAGGATGGTGAAGCCTTTTTTGAAGCTGTGGTCGCGCAGAACCTGTGTCTCACTCATTCCGCTTTCCCCCTACTGCCTACTGCATAGCGTCGTAGGCGCTCTGATAGATTTCGATAAAGCGGGGCAGCCCGATGGCCTCCAGCTCCGCCTGGAAGGCGTCCCATTGCCCGTCGATGTCCGCCTGGCCCAGCACGAAGCTCATGACCCAACGGTTGTTGGTCTCTGTGATCAGGGCGGAGAGGTCGGACAGCTCGGCGGAGGTGTCGGTGGGAATGACCAGGTTGACCGGCAGCAGCTTGTCCTCGCTGGGGAGGTAGGGCAGGTACTGCTCCTCTGTCCAGGTATTCAGGTCGATGTCGTAGCGGGAGGAGGTCTCGTCAAAATCCCACAGGTCAGTGTACCACTTGTTGGCGACCGACTCGCCCCGCAGGTTGATGACGATGGGCCAAACCACATTGGGCCGGATTTTCTCGGGGTCATAGGTGCTTCCGGAATTCATGTTGTGGTACTTGGCGGGCTTGCCGTCAAGGGTAGTCGCGCCCTCCTTGGCCATCTCCCACTCAAAGCCTTCCTCGCCCGTGTAGGCGCGCAGACAGACCTCCTCAGTCATAAGTCCATCCACAATGCGGATACAGACTTCGGGGTATTCGGTGTCTGCGCTGAAGACCACGCCGCCGTTGGTGATGGTGTTGATGCGGGTGGCATTGATGGTGCCGTCCGGGCCCTTGAGCGGACCCATCATGACGAAGTCGTCCGCGTGAACCTCAGCGGCGGTGTATGCGGCGTGAGAGGGCATGAAGCCGACAATGTTCGGCTCCTGGCTGGCAACGGTGCGATAGGTGCCCATATCGCTCATGGTGAAGGTCTCGGGGGCGATGAGGCCCTCTGCATAGAGCTTGGCCACGTAGCGCAGACCCTCCTTGTAGCCCTCCTGCTGGAACGCGGAGTAGAGTGCACCATTCTCAATAAAGAGGTTGGGGCCTGCCGCCGGCGCGGAGCCCGTGCCGAAATCCTGCACATAGGTGAAGGGGTCAATGAGGTAGACCATCGGATTCCAAGCCACCCAGGAGGTGTTGCCGATTAGAGGAATCTCATCCGCCTGGCCATTGCCGTTGGGGTCGTTGTTTTTGAAAGCAAGAAGGGTCTCGTAGAACTCGTCGGTGGTGGTGGGGACTTCGAGGCCAAGCTCGTCCAGCCAGGGCTTGTAGACAAACATCTTGTTCCACACCATGTCCCTGGGGTCGATGGACTCGCTGTTGACGGCGTAGACTTTGCCGCCGGGGAAGGTGACTGCGTTCTTGATCTGGGGATTGGTGTCCCAGAAATTCTTGATATTGGGGGCGTTGTTCTCCACCAGCTGGGAGATATCCATGATGATTTCCTGCTCACCGTAAAGCATCTGTTGCTCGGGGGAAAAGTTGTTGGAGAGCAGGATGTCCGGCGTCTCGCCGGAGGCCATCAAGGTGCTGAGGGTGGTTGTGATATCGTTGGCAGAGGGCGCCATGACAAAATTCAGCTCCACATTGGTGTAGTCCTGATACCACTGGGTGAAGAGGTTTTTGTCGGCGGCGTAGGTCTCCACTTTGCGCTCAGGGGTGGGGTGCACAAACAGGGAGATGCTCACCCGCTCGTTTACGATGGGGAAGGTGCCGGGCTCGGTGAGATTGGCGTCCCCGGCAGGGGTCTCCGCGCTGTCCTCCGCAGCATCGGAAGAGGGGGCTTCTGCGCTCTCGGAGGTTGTTGCGGCAGCGCTGGAGTCGGCGGCCGGGGAGGACTCCGTTCCGCTTCCCGTGCAGCCTGCGAACGCCGAAAGGATCAGGACGAGGGACAATGCAACGAGCAGGAGTCTGGATGACTTGGCTTTGGCTTTCATTCTATTCCTTCCTTTCCTTTTTCCTGTGTATTGAAAGGGGCTATCCCTTTACAGAACCAACCATGTATTCCCAGGGCATAAGGGTAGCTTAGCTAGCCTTTCACCGACCCCACCATTATGCCCTTTACAAAATATTTTTGAATGAAGGGGTAGAGGATAATGAGAGGCACGCTGGCGACGACGATGACCGCGTATTTGATCAGGTCGATCATCTTAATGCGCAGCGCCATCAGTTCCGGATCGGAGGCCAACATGTCCATGCTGGCGTTGTTCATGATGAGGATGTTGCGCAGCACCATCTGCAGCGGGTAGAGGTTGGTGTCCCGCAGGTAGATCAGGGCATTGAAGTAACTGTTCCAGTGACCTACCGCGTAATAGAGCACGATTACCGCCAGGATGGGCACCGACAGAGGCAGCAGGATGGTGAGCAGATAGCGCGCATCGCCGCAGCCGTCAATCACTGCGGCCTCGTAGATGTCGGCGGGAATGCTGTTCATGAAATAGGTGCGCATGAGAATCATGTTCCAGACGCTTAGCGCCCCAGGCAGCAGCATGGCCCAGACTGTGTCCACCAATCCCAGGTTGTACACCAGCAGGTAGGTGGGGATAATGCCGCCGCTGAAAAACATGGTGAAAGTGAATAGCTTCATCAGCCACTTGCGCCCCGGCAGGGTGCGCACCGAAAGGGGATAGGCGCAAAGGACTGTGACCACCATGTTGATGGCCGTCCCGGCGATCATGTAGAACATGGAGTTGAAGAAGCCGCTCATGACGCCGTTGTCTTGGAAGACCGCTTTGTAGCCATCCAGATTGAAGCCGATGGGATACAGCCAGACCTTGCCCGCCGTCACAGCCTCTGGCGCGCTGAAAGAGTTGCTCAGCACCAGCAGCAGCGGGTAGCCGACAATCACCATGACGACGAACAGGAACAGGTAATTGAGAATGTAGAAGGCCTTGTCCTGCCAGATATCGTGAAGGCGGAACTTCTTTGCCCGCATGTTCCTATCGTTTTTCGCCTTTACCATAAGCTGTTCTCCGATGTCTTCTGGGCAATCCTGTTCACCACAATGAGCAGCAGGAACCCGATGATGGACTTGAAGAGCCCCACTGCCGTAGCATAGCCTTGGTCGGGGATGGTGGCGGTGAGGCCCGCCTTGTAGACATAGGTGTCGATAACCTCGGACATAGTCAGGTTGGCGTTGTTTTGCAGCAGCAATATCTTTTCAAAACCGGTGCTGAGGATGTTTCCCGCCGACATGATGAGCATAATGACCGCCGTGGGAATCAGGGAGGGAAAGTCGATGTGGATGATGCGCTGCATGCGGGTGGCACCGTCTATGACAGCCGCCTCGTGGAGCTCAGGGGAGACGGAGGAGAGGATGGAGATGTAGAGAATGGAGGAAAAGCCCATCCCCTGCCACACGCCCGACCACACCATGATGTGGAGGAAGGCTGTGGGGCTGAGGAAGACATCGGTCATCTGTCCCTTCATGCCGCTGATGATCTGCCCCAAAAAGCCCAGACGGGGGTTGAAGAACATGAACAGCATGCCGCAGAGCACCACCACCGAGATGAAGTAGGGAAGGTATGTGAACATCTGCACTGTTTTTTTGAATCGCTCCCTGCGCACGCAGTTCAGGGAAAGCGCCAGGATGATCGGCATGGGGAATCCCGCTACAAGGGAGTAGAAGCTTACCAGCAGCGTATTGCGGATGAGCTGGCCGAAGCGCGGGTAGTTGAAGAAGCGCACAAAGTTGTCCAGCCCTGTCCAGGGGCTGCCCCACACCCCCAACTTGTAGCTGTAGTTTTTGAAGGCGATTACAGTTCCCCCAATGGGGACATAGGCGAAGATAATGATGAACGCCAGCGGGATCAGCAGCATCAGGAACAGGGTGCGGTGCCGCCAGATGCGTTTGAGAGTTCTGTTGGCAGTCAAGTCGGCATTCTCCTCTCTATGTGTGGTCAGTTGGTTTCGGCGGGGATTTCAAAGCTGAGAGCCTCCAGGGTATCGCAGTAGTCGCTGCCCGGAATACGCACATGGACAGGCGTGGGCCCCGGGAAGGCGTAGTCGAACCGGATCATATCTCCCCGCCTTTTCCGGCTGGCCTTCACAGGGCCGCGGGCAGTGTGAAGGGTGGCCTCCATATCGCCCAGGGCAAACTCGGCGGGGGCGACCAGCACGGTGCGGTAGCCGGGCCCCTCGGGCCTGATGCCCAGGGACATGGCCGGAAATTCGTAGAGGGGCAGGGAGCTCCAGGCGTGGCACTCGCTGCGGTTGGAGACGTCGTCCTCCGGCCAGGTCGTGACGCCCAGGGGCAGCAGGCTTGTCCACTTTCTCCACCAGTCGGTAGAGTGGCGGTAGGCCTCCGCCTTTTCCAGCGCCCGGAAGAGATAGAAGCTCATCACGTAAGAGCACTGCAACAGGGAAGTATCCTCCATGCTGCGCTTCATGAGGCGGTGAGCCTCTTCGCCCTGTACACACTCTGACAACACCGCCCAGAGCTGGGCCTGCTGACTGCGGGTGGTGTTGCCCGGCGCGTCCCGGTAGAGGCTCGTCTCCTCGTCCCATACCGTGCGGTTGACCGCTTCGGCAAGCCTGTCGTGTTCCTCCAGCAGCTGCTCCCGCAGATCGGCAAGGCCCAATTCTCCGGCAAGATACGCCGTGCGCAGCAGCCCGTAGGCGTAGTAGAGGCTGTAGATGTAGTTGTAGGGCTCTCCGGGCCGATTGGGCTTACCGCGGCCCTCGTCCCAGTCGTCCACCCAGTCCACAAACTCCCAGAAGCCCGCTTTTTTTATGAGGCCTGTAACGGAATCCAGCTTGTTCCGGAAGAAGTCCAGTATCTCCAACATAGTGGGCAGATAGGCGCGGGGAATATCCAGGTCGCCTTTGTAGAGGTAATGGCGATCCGCCATGTCGATGAAAAACAGGGCGAAGCCGGGGATCATCTGGGTGAACTGGGAGGGGGCCGTGCAGGGCAGCAGGCCATTCGGCAACTGGGCGGAGTGAAAGTCCAACATGGATTTGCGCAGCAGCCGGTCGTCCTCAGACAACCGTAGACTGAAGGCGTGCTGCACGGTTGTGTCCATCAGGTACTGCATCTGCTCGTAGAAAGGGCAATCTTCGAAGGTCTCGTGCATACAGCGGCGCAGGGTGCGCAGGCTGATTTCCCACAGGCTTTGGAGGGTGGCATCCGGCGAGTGAAAATCGGTCTGGAGCTCCAAGGGGTAGCTTGTCATTCGGAAGCCGAGCGCCTCAAAGCGCAGGGGCTCCTCCCCGGTTTTCACTGTCAGCTTGAGGTAGCGAAGCGTGCGAAAGAAGAATGGCTCATAGCTTTGCCTCCCTCTCCCCTTGCGGTAATGGTCGGCCTCTCCAAAGAGGACGCCGTCCTCCCAGCCGTCCCGGCGATCCTTCACGAATCTTCCGGTTCCCAACTGCTCCTTCGAGTAGCATTCGCTGTAAAGATATTCCAGCTCCGCGCCCTCGCCGCCGGAAAGAATGCTCTTCACAAAGCAGGTGGACAGTTCGCCCAGATCGAATTCAGCTGTGCAGACAGAGTAGGCCGGAATGGTGACAGCGTTTCCCTCCAGAAGGGGGGTGAAATCCGCCGGACCGGACTGCCGCAGGACAGCTTTTGTGTCAAACGCCTCCTCCAACTGGGGTGGCAGAGAATTCTCGATGAGGGGCCATTGGCTGAGGGAACCGTAGAAGTCGGCCTCCCGGGCGGGGGTGACAATCTCCGCGGAGGGCCAAGCCGCATCGTCAAAACCGGGCAGGTTCCAGCCCTGGGGATAGAGTCCGCCATCCACCCGCTCCATATCCCCGGCGTAGCGAGCCTCGACCGAGTGGACAAAGGCATAGGAGGGATCTGGGATCACCTTCCATGTTTCATCGGTGCAGGGAATCGTTTTGCACTCCACCGGCTGGAGGAGGAATCCCCCCCGGTTGGTGCTCACCACCGAAACAGGGCCGCACTCGAACACCGAGGCGCCCGCCGGGTCGGGGTAGAAGTGGAGCACCCGGGCAGCCAGGACGTTTTCGCCAGATTTCAGATAGGGAGCGATATCCACCCTATCAAAGTAGCGCCGGGTCAGGTCGCCCTTCAGCGGCCCCCTGGATACCGCCATCCCGTTGACGTAGAGGATGTAGCGGCTGTCGGCGCTGACACCTACCGCAGCGGCGGCAGGGACAGCATCCAGTCGAAAGCTTCTGCGCAGCAGAATCGCTTGCTTCTCGTAGCGAAGCTCCTTCGAAAGAAAAATCCAATTGCTGTTCCATATCATGGTCAGTCACCTCATAAAATCAACACAATAGTGCAGTTTGTCCACTAATGTTAGCGATAACATTTTGTGACGCAAAAGAGCTTTCTGCTCTTTCTCAGACAGATCAATCTGCGATCCGCTTGACCGAGCTCCGCTCGATGAGCTTGGGGGGAATCAGAGCCTCCAACGGTCCGGCCTCTTCCCCCTCGCCGTTTATCAGCTTCTCCAACAGGTGAAAGCAGGCGGCTGCAGCCTTTTCGGGCTGAATGGAAATTGTAGTGAGGGGGGGGTAAATGTTGGCCGCCAGGTAGTTGCCATCACTGCCGATGATGGAAATATCCTCCGGCACCCTGAGTCCCCGGGATGCAGCCGCGTTGGTTGCGCCCACCGCCATCTGGTCGTTGGCACAGCAGAGAGCCGTCGGCAAAGGGCTGGGCCCGTCCAGCAGCTGCAGCATGGCATTGAAGCCTGCCGCAATGGTGTCCTCCGTTCCTATTTCCCAATGAGGCTGCACCGTGAGGCCGTTGCGGGCGACCGCCTCGCCGAAGCCGGTATAGCGCTCCATCCAGATACCTCGGTCGGTTACGGTATGCATGAGAAAGCCGATATCGCGGTGACCCATCTCTACAAGGTAGTCAACCGCCATGCGGGCACCGGTGTGGTAATCCAGGTTGACCATACCGCTGGTTCCCGTAAAGTCGTGGCGGCCCAGGGTGACAAATGGGATGTTCAGCTTTTTGCCCTGGTCGGTGAAGCCCTCGAACTCCCGGTCAAACTCCTCCATATCCCGCAGGGAGAGCAGAAGGTTTTCCCCGTCCTGCTCCATGTGCCGGAATTCGATGGAGAGGAGGATGAGGCCGTCCACCCGCTTGTCCAGCAGGGAGGAAACGCTCTGGAGAGCACCTGCCCTCTCGTTGGCGGCGGCGATGATGACGTCGTACCCGCCGCGGTTCGCCTCCTCGATGATAGTGGAGATGTAGACGCTGTAGATGGGGTTGACGATATTGGTAACCAGCACGCCTATGGTGTTGGTGCGGTTCGTCACAAGGCCTCTCGCCAACAGGTTGGGGCGGTAGCCCAGCTCATCGGCGGCGGCGAGCACCCGTTTCCGGGTGCATTCGGTAACGGAAGTGCTGCCGTTCATCACCCTGGACACTGTCATTGCGGAGACTCCCGCTCTTTTCGCCACCTCGTTGATGGTCGCCATTTCAACCCCTCGATCCCGTGGGCGGCAAAAGATAGCTGTGCGTTCAGTCAACTCTTCGCTCTGTGCCCAAACAATTTATAGTTATGTTATCGTAAACATGACCACACTGTATCATCACTTTTGTAAACTGTCAATATATTACCCACCATTTTACACGGAATTGATGAATATATGGATCAAAAAAACAGGCAAACCCTGATGGGTTTGCCTGTTTGATGTGTGGGAATCAGACTTCGACGCCCTCTGCCCTCAAAGCCTCCTCCAGCCCCGCCATTTCCCCCTGAAAGACAAAGCCCCCCATGCCGCAGCGCTGGGCGCTCTCGATGTTGGCTGGCATGTCATCCACGAAGAAGCACTCCGACGGCACAAGCCCGAAGTGGGCACAGAAGGCGCGGTAGATCGCCTCGTCCGGCTTGAGGAGCCCCCACTGGGCGGAGATAAAATGCCCCTTGAAGTGGGCTATCGCCGGGATGTTATCAGCCTGGCAATGGTCGGCGAAGCGCAGGTTGGCGTTAGACAGGAGATACAGGCTGCATCCCGCCGCCCGTAGCCGCCCGCACAGTGTCTCCATGGCAGGGTCGGGTCGCAGGAACTCCGTCCAGCCCTCCATCAGCCGGGCGGCCATGTTGTGGAGCCTTTCGGGCAAGCGGCGGCAGACCGAGTGCAGCGCCTCCTCTTCGGTGAGGGAGCCCCTGTCCAGCCGCAGCCACTCCACTGAGCGAAACAGCTCCCTGCGCACCAGAAAGCGTTCCTCGGCAGTGTGGGATGGCATATACTGCTCCACAAAGTAGCCGGGGTTGAAGTCCGCCAGCACGCCGCCCATGTCGAACTCGATGTTTTTTATCATGCTTATTCGCCGAAGGCGGCCTGGTTCTGGTTGGGGCTCTGGCGTTTGCCCACGTCGGGCAGGCGGCGCTCCAGGGCAGCGCGGGAGAACTCGATGTCCTCGTAGACCTCGCTGGGGTTGAAAGCGCCCACCGTGACCATGTCACAGTCCCGCAGGGTGTTCCAGACGAAGTTGAGGCCCACGAAGGGGGTGCAGCGCCCGGCAGCCATGGATTTGATGGTCATAACCGGCTTCTTGGCGTTCCAGATAATAGAGTTGACCGTCTCCACCTCCACCTGCATCAAAAAGCCCATGCAGTTGTAGATTTGGATGTAGGTCTCCACATCGTAGCCGTTGGCGTCGCTGTAGACGATGAGCTCGGGCATGTGGGCGGAAAGGCCGGGGATCAACCCCTCCTCCCGGATCATTGAGGTGTAGTCGCCCAGGCGCTCAATGGTGCCCTTGTTCTTGTTCACCAGCTGCTCTGCGCTGGAGTGGTGAATGAGGCTGAAGGTGGCGCCCAGCTCTTTCCCCCTGTGAATGACTGCTTTTGCCTCTTTCCGGGCAGCTTCGCTGTCGTCCACATTGAGGATGGGTGTGTCGATGATGATGATCTTCTTGCCGAATTTGTCCTCCACCCGCTTGACGGCCTCCATCACGGGGGCAAGGGAGACGACGGGGCCCATCAGAGTGTCCACACCGTTTTCCATGTAGGCCTCCAGCATGGGGACAACGCTCTCGTGGCTGGCGTGGGCCTTGCGGATCATCTCATCCGCCGCGGGGCCGGTGTGGCTCCAGCCGCCCAGCCAATTTGTGCCGATAATCATGCGGGACAGCGAAACGCCGCCCACCGTGGTGCGGGGAAACAGGTCTGCCATAGGGAAACCCTCCTTATCAATCGGTCTTTGCCTTCCATTATATAGACAGCGGTCAGCCAATGCAATCCCTCTACCGGCAATATTTTTGCAGCTTGCCGGTCGTAGCGGTTCCTTATTTCCCGCGATTGTGGTATACTTTAGCAAGAATTTTGCGACAAAGGAAGTGAGCGCGTGAAGACCGATCCTGGAGACAGTCGAAGTAGGAGTACATCGGCAGCTGCGCGCTCTGACGGGCAGCTGTCTCATCAACTATGAGGAGCTGGTTCCCGTGATAAGCTATTACAAAACCACAGGCGGACAGATGTCCGAAATCGCCGCCGCCGAAAAGGACTGCTGGATTTCCGTCGATGCCCCCACCCAGCAGGAGATCGCCTTTCTAACCGACAGCCTGGGCATCGACGCGGGCTTTGTCCGTTCCTCCCTGGACGAGGAGGAGAGCTCCCACATTGAAAAGGAGGAGAATCAGACCCTCATCATTGTGGATGCTCCGGTGGCGGAACAGCAGGAGGACGAGAACACCGTCATCTTCTACACCCTGCCCATGGGCTTTGTTGTCATGAAGGATCACATCGTCACCATCACGTCCCGCAGCTCCCCCATTCTCAGCGACATTGCGGAGGGCAAGGCAAAAGGCGTCAACACCGCTTACAAAACACATTTTTTGTTTGCCGTCATGCTGCGCATCGCCACCCGCTACATCCAGTACCTGCGCCAGATTGACAAGATTTCGGTGGAGACAGAAAAGCGGCTGCACAAATCCATGAAAAACCAAGAGCTCATCCAGCTGCTCAGCCTGGAAAAATCCCTGGTCTACTTCACGACCTCCCTCAAGGCCACCGAGACCACTCTGGAGAAGGTGCTCCGAGGGCGCATCATCAAGCTGTATGACGAGGACGAAGACCTGCTGGAGGACACCCTGGTGGAGATCAAGCAGGCTATCGAGACCGCCAACATCTACTCCGGCATTCTCTCCGGCACTATGGACGCCTTTGCCTCCATCATCTCCAACAACCTGAATATCGTCATGAAGGTGCTCACCTCCATTACCATCGTCATGGCGATTCCCAACATTATATTCGGCTTCTATGGTATGAATGTGGAGGGGTTACCCGTACCCCTCGCCTGGTTCCCCATTATCATCACGCTGGTGCTGGGCGGGGTTCTCGCCTTCCTCTTGTACAAAAAGGGGTATTTCAGCCCGTGAGGGCATCAGTTGATTTCAGCGGAGATGAGATTGTTCTATGGAAAGATATATTGCATTATTGAGGGGTATCAATGTAAGCGGCAAAAACAAGATCGCTATGTCTACACTAAAAACAAGTTTTGCAGAGCTGGGTTATACAACAGTTTCTACGCACCTGAATAGCGGCAATGTTATCTTTTCAAGTGATGCAGATGATATAGCTGTCCTCGAAAGCACAATAAGAGCGACGATAAAAAGCAAGTTTGAATTGGATATACCTGTTTATATCATTTCACAGAAAGAGTTGAAAGATATACTAGTAGTATACGTCAACTAAAAGATATGATATAATCAACACCGAAAGGTGGTGATTATAGTGCGGGCAAAGAAGTGGAAAGTTAATCTGAGCTCGAGCGAACAAAACAGGTTGTTGGGCATAGTAAACAAAGGGAATTGTTCAGCCAAAATAATCAAGCGCGCCAATATTCTGCTGGCATTGGACGAAAAGCAGGGCAAGGTGGCTACACAAGAAGAGATAGCC
>JBKEBS010000091.1:0-10184 GCA_047973265.1 Oscillospiraceae bacterium | reverse complement strand
CACACAGGAGGAGGTCAGCACGCCCTACAAACAGGCTGCCAATCAGAGTCACCCTGATATGCACCCGGATGACCGGGAAGCGGCCGTAGAGAAGATGAAGGAGATCACCGAGGCCAACGACATCCTCTCCGACAAGGAGAAGCGGCGGATGTACGACCAGTTCGGCCACGCTGGAGTTGACCCCTCCTACCAGGGCGGCGGCGGGGGGAATCCCTTCGGTGGCTTCCACTACGCCTCCGGCGATATGGACTTCAACATCGGCGATATCTTCGGCGACTTCTTTTCCGGCGGCGGTATGGGGGATATGTTTGGCGGCAGTGCGCGCCGAACCCGCAACCCCAATGCCCCAGCGAAGGGCCGCAACATTCAGGTGACTCTGCCTCTTGATTTTATGGAAGCCGTGAAGGGCGCGACCAAGCGCATCCGCATCCCCGTGACGGAGGATTGCTCCGAGTGCGGCGGTAGTGGCGCGGCAAAGGGGAGCTCCCCCGAAACCTGCTCCACCTGTAACGGGTCGGGCAGGCAGCAGGTTGTGCAGAACATTCCCGGCATTGGCGCGGTGCGCTCCGAGACGACCTGCTCCACCTGCGGCGGCAAGGGAACGGTTGTGACAAATCCTTGTGAGAAGTGCTCCGGTTCCGGCCATGTGAAGAAGGAGAAGACCCTCTCCATCAACATCCCCGCAGGCGTCAACGACGGCGATACCCTTCCCGTTCGCGGCGAGGGAAGCGCCGGCGCAAACGGTGGCCCCGCCGGGGATGTGCTGGTCACCTTCAGTGTGCGCCCCGACCCTATCTTTGAGCGGGACGGCTATGACATCTGGGTGGATATGCCCCTCACCTACTCTCAGTTAGCGCTGGGCGACGAGGTGGTGGTGCCTACAGTCGACGGCAAGGTGAAGTACAAGGTGCCGGAGGGCACCCAGCCCGGCAAGGTTTTCATGCTCCGGGACAAGGGCGTGCCCTATGTCCGGGGGGAGGGCAGGGGAGAGCAGTACGTGCGTATCTCTCTGGAAGTGCCCCAGAACCTGAACGGCAAGCAGAAGGAAGCCCTGAAAAACTTTGAGGGCATGCTGGGCGATAAAAACTACGAAAAGCGCAAGAGCTTTTTCGAGCGGGTCAAGGACAAGATGGGCAAATAAGCCTGTTGCATAAGAAAAGCTCCCGGTTGCCAAACCTACAGCAACCGGGGGCTTTTGTTTTTGAATTGTGTGCTACTCTACCGTTGTCAGGTAAATCCCCGGCAAGCCATCCCGATCCGAGGTGAACAGTACTTTGCTGCCGTCGGGCGTGAAGACCGGGTGCGGGTGGGCGTCCTGGGTGTTGCCGTAAGACTTCCAGCTGGTGTCATGGGCGCAGAGGATGCGCTCCTTCTTCTCTTTCAGGTCGGTGAGGAAGATGTAGGGTTCCCTGGCATCCTGGCCATCCCCCACCAGATACCGGCCGGTGTGATCGGTGATGGAGTGGCAGTAGACTGAGCAGTCCATGACAAACTCCTCTTTGCCGGTGTCGGTGTCCAGCAGCAGAATGCTCTGCTTGACACCTGTGACCTCGGCATCCTCCTCCAACTGCCTGCGGTAGATGAAGGCGAGGCGGGAGCCGTCGGCCAGCCAGAATTCGTGAGTGATCAGCTCCCCCTTCTCTTGGGGGCGCAGACAGTGCATGCCGCTGCCGTCGTTGTGGATCATCCACAACCGGGCATCGATGCGCCGGGCGGGGCCCTCGTGGCAGAAGGAGATGTCGCTGTCGTGGTGGGGACGCAGCTGGGGATGGCCCAGCCAGCAGTCCTGCTGAAAGATCACTTCGGAGGTGCCGCTCTGTAAATCCACAAGGACAATGCGGGAGAGAGGATTCTTCCGCCATTGCTCCTCAAAGGTGTCCCAGCTGCTATTGCTGTGGACGATGTCCTCGTTCCGCAGCTCCACTGTGACAAGCCGGCGGTCGTCGCTGCTGAGAGAGGGGTTGGAGTAGCCCTTCCAGCCCTCCGGCGTGGCGTAGAGGACGGTCTTCTCGCCGGTGGACAGGCTTTGGCGGAAGACGCTGTTGTTCTGGCTGTAGATGATAGCGCTCTCATCCGCGGAGAGGTTGACTCCGAAGGTGTCGATGCCACTTTCTTCCGTGAGGCAGCGGGAGATGCCGTCGGTGAGATTCAGCATCCACAGGCCCCGCACGCCATTTTCTTCCCGGGCATAGACCAGCTTTTTGCCGTCGGCGGTGAACATTCGGTTGTAGAAATAGGGCTGGTGGCAGAGGGTGCCGTCGGGGGTGAGCTTGGTGATTGTCCTGCCAGTCACCCTGTCCTGATAGGTCTGAAACATGGCTGTTTTCCTCCTTACACCAGCTCGTTGACGGGCGTATTGGCGATTTCGCCGTGGGCCTCTGTGAATAGTTCCCGGAAGGTGGCGGGGCGGACGGGGCAGGATGCCTTCAGCTCCTGCGCGCCGTGGAGGTTGACGGCCAGCGCGCCGTCCTGAATGGAGCAATCTGCTGTTCCCCTTGGGGCGTCGGCATCTTCCGCAAACTCCAGGGTGAAGCCCACGACGGCCTCGTGGAGCGCGCCGAAGTCCAGACCACGCCGCTCGCCGTGGTAGAGGATGACATCGTAGTGGACGGCATCTTCCTCCATAGAGACATCGTAGCTGACGGGGAAGTCGCCGAAGGCGGCGTGTACGACGTTTAAGAAGGCGAACAGTTTCTTTTTGTAGCTGAAGCCGAAACTGCTGCCATTGAGCGCCGTGCACTCGCCCATCTGGCGGATGGGGCCGGAGACCGTGAAGCGCACCCGCAGGTCGGCGGCCTCAATGGTTTTGTCCTGTACCATGTCCAGATTCACGTGGGTGTCGCCGCCGTCGGTGGCGAAGGCGAGGACGCCCGCCAGCTCGCCGCCCTGCTGGGCGGACACCACAAAGCCGGAGGAGTAATCGTAGAAGTCGTGGAGGCAGCGCAGCCGGAAGCAGAAGGCCTCTTCGCCGAAGTAGGCGATGATTCCCCTGCGCTGGTTCCAGGTGTAGTCCTTGTAGAAGGAGCCCAGGGTGTAGGCATCGGTCATGTTTGTGACGGCGATTTCCTCCCCACCCTCCTCGTAGCGGTTGCGGGCGAAGCGCTCGAAAACCTGCCAGCTGCCTTGTTCCCGCAGGTAGCGGTCGGCCAACTCACCGGGACAGCGCAGATCGTTGCGGTAGAAGGCCAGATCGACGTGGGCGGCAAGCTCCTCCTCCGGCAGAAAGATGATGCGCTCCCCCAGGGCACGCTGGAGCTTGACTTGCACCTCCGGCTTGAGGGTTTCGGTGTAGTTGCGCTTGTGAGGGCCCGCCCACTGCTTGGTGGGGAAGTGGAGGTGGGTGAGGATGGTCTTCCAGGCGATGGAGACCAGATCCCAAACGAGGGCCTTGTCCGTTTCGTTCTGCATGTCCCTGTGCAGCTTGCTCAGATCCTCCACCGCGATGAGGGTGTAGGTGGGGCTGTTATACTCCTCGAAGTTGCCCAGGGCCATGTTGTAGTCGTGGGCCTGCTTCACCCTTCTCACCGCGTAATCCAGCACGTCGGAGAAGCCCAGCAGCTCCCCGGCGATGTAGGTGACATAGGCGCCCATAAAGCTGATGTTGGTATAAGCGGGGGTGACGTCCCGGCGCATAATGGAGCGGCAGGCGTGGTACACCGCAGTCTTTAGGGTATCGTACTCCACGGCGTTCAGGTGCTCGCTGTGGTCTTTTAGGATTTGGAGCAGTTCCTTGCCGCAGAAGTCCGCCCAGTTCCAGTCGGGCGGGGCCATCATGGGCAGGGGCTCCTCGTAGAACCACGACCAGATGCCATAGGTGTTGTGGCTCTCGTCGGTGTCCTGGAGGGACACCACCTTCAAAGCGATCTCTTTGCCCCTCTGGATGAGCTCCGGCTTACCGGAGTCGAACAGCGCCACCGCATAGACCAAACTGTCCCTGGTGGAATGGACATCCCCTCCGGTGAGGGTGGTGTGGTAGCCGGGAGAGGAGAAGGGCCTCCTGTGCATTTTGACATCGGGGTCCCAGCCCGGCTCGTAACGCTCCAGCAGGGCAAGGAAATCCCGTTTGTCCGTCTCGTTCTGGAAGTGGAACATGGTGAATCGCTCCTTTTTGGCCGATTGGCAGACAGGTTTAATGGGTGACAGGGGAGAAGCCGGCATTGCCGGCTTCCCATTTTTCAGTTGATGCTCAGTCCATATTGTCCTTGTTATCCTGGTACCACTGGTTCTTTTCGGTCTTGATATTTTCCCAGCCGCTGGCCTCTTTAAGATTGTTAATCTGAGCTAGGCCGTCCTCCAGGGAGACGGTGCCGGTGATGATGTTGGTCTCCAGTGCCAGCACAGGCTCCTTGATGTCGGTGTCATATTTGATGATGGCGTCGCTGGTGGGGGTGTAGGGCACCTCGCGCCTGAAGGTGTTTTTCAGCGCGGTCTCGTTGCCCAGGACTTTCAGTGGCACATAGGCCTGTGCTGCTTCGGTTTGAGCGGCCCGGATGGGGAACCAGTCGTAGGTGGGCTGATTCTGGTCGACGATGGCAAACTCATTGGCATAGCGGACTTCGTCGTTGAACTTCTCCAGGCTGGTGGTCTGGGGAATGCCGTCCACCAGGGTGTAGTGCACGCCGTCCTCACCGTATGCCAGGGGGAACCAGCCGTCTGTGATCATCCAGTCCATATAGGCCATGACGGCCTTGGGATTCTTGGCGTCCTTGTTCATGCAGACCATCTTGTTGGCGGGGGGCTCTTGGAAGAGACCGTTGCGGCCCTGGGAGGTCTCGAAGGGTTCAAAGGGAATCCACTCGGCCTCGGGCACATTCTGCTTGAGTTCCGTCCACTCGGTCTCCATGTTCCAGCTGCCCAGATAGATGCCGGTTTTGCCTGTAACCAAGAGCTGCCGCTGGCGGGCGTACTGATCGTCGGTGATGTACTCGGGGTCCACATAGCCCTCACTATAGCACATAGCCATGAATTCGAGGTAATCCTGGTAACCCTGGGTGGAGGTCCAGTCCACATACTGGCCGTCCACTATCATGAAGCTGCCGAAGGGCTCGCCGAAGAGTGCCTTCAAAACGCCCTCGCGGTTGTAGTTGAAGCCGAGGCCGAAGGTATCAGCTGTACCGTTGCCGTCGGGGTCTTCATCCCGGACACGGCGCATGTACTCGATGACCTCCTCGGTAGTCTGAGGGGTGTCCATGCCGAATTTGGTCAGCCAGTCCTGGCGAATCCACATGGCGTGGTTGGGGATGTTCTCGATGTTGCGGGCGCTGGTCATGCCGTACTGCAGGCCGTCGTTCTGCAGCATGTAGGGGGTGAGCTCGGGGTGGTCGACTAGGTACTGCTTGTACTCCACCGAATACTGCTCGATGTAGTCGCCTACGGGCTGGAGCACGCCCTGCACATAGAGCTGATCCATAAAGCCCTTGCCGAACTCCCACACCAGGTCGGGGGCGGAGCCGGAGGCGAAGAGGGCGTTAATTTTGGCGGTGGATTCCGTGCGGGTGACGGGGACGATGGTCACCTTGACAGGGGAGTTCTCGTTAATCCAGTCCACCCAGCGGTTCTGCTCGTAGGAGCCTTCGGAGGCGGGCACCTGGGCGCGGTCGAGGGTCGTGATGGAGACCTCCATTGGCAGGTCGGCGTAGGGGTCGTCTTCCCCTGCGGGGGCCTCACTGCTGTCGCCGGAATCGGCGGATTCGGACGAAGGGGCGGCGGCAGATGAAGTCTCGGTTGAAGCTGTGGCGGAGCTCTGCTGCCCCGAGTCCGTGCAGGCGGCGAACAGGCTCACCAGCATGAGGCAGGCGATCAGCAGCGCAGAAATGCGGTACTTATTCATATGATGACCTTTCCTTTCTTTTATACCCAATCCCGATGGTATTTATCCTTTGACCGACCCAATCATAGGGCATAAGGCGGGCTTTCCTTTCCGCAGGGGGCTGTTCCTTTATGCCCATTGAGAACCTGCGGTTCTCGCCGAGTCATGAAAGACGCTATCCTTTCACAGAACCAATCATCACTCCTTTGACGAAATACTTTTGTAAGAAGGGGTAGATGCAGATGATGGGCAGCACGGACACCAGGATAGTGGCGGATTTGTAGGTTTCGGCGGCCACCACCGTCTGGCCCACGCCCTCGGTTCCGCCCATATTGGTGTTTTGCACCGTGAGCATCTGGGCGGTGTCCAACATCTGCTTCAGCTTCACCATGAGGGGGTACTTGGTGGAGGTGGAGAGGAACAGCATGGGGTTGAAGTAGGCGTTCCACCAGCCCACTGCATAAAACAGCACAATCGTTGCCAGAGTGGCCTTGGACAGGGGGAGCACGATTTTGAAGAGAATGTAGGGGTCGTTGGCGCCGTCGATCTGGGCGGCCTCCTCCAGACTGTCGGGGATGCCCTGGAAGGCGGTGCGCATGACGATCATGTTGTAGGTGCTGATAAGCCCGGTGAGCCACAGTGACCAGTAGCTGTCCATAAGGCCCAGACTTCGCACCAGGAGAAAGTTGGGAATCATGCCGCCGCTGAACAGCATGGTGAAGACGATCAGCGCGGTGAAAATGCCCCTGCCCCGCAGCCTGGTTTTGGAGAGGGAGTAGGCGCAGAGCACGGTCATCGCCATGTTGAGGAAGGTGCCAACGACGGTGAGCAGAACGGTATTCCGCATAGAGATAAAGATTTGCCCGTCCAGCAGGAGTTGCTTGTAGGCCTCCAGATTGAACTCGACAGGCCAGATGTACACCTCGCCGGAGTTGACCGCCCGGCTGGAGCTGAAGGAGGTGGCTATGATGTAGAGGAAGGGATAGAGGCAGGCCAGCGCGACGAGAGAGAGGAGGAGATAGTTGACGGCATAGAATATCTTTTCGCCTTTCGTTGTCTTCATAAACAATTCCTCACCATAAGCTGTTTTCACCCATTTTGCGGACGATGGCATTCGTGGCGCTGACCAATATCAGGCTGACCGCCGACTGGAACAGGCCGATCGCCGTGGTGTAGCTGTACTGGGCGCCCTCGATACCCGCCCGGTAGACGTAGGTGGAGATCACGTCCGCCACATCGTAGACCGCCTTGTTCTGGAGGTTGTAGATGTGCTCGAAGCCGATGTCCATCATGGAGCCCATGCGCAGAATCAGCATGATGGCGATGGTTCCCTTGATGCCCGGCAGGGTGATGTGCCAGATTTGACGGAACTTGTTGGCGCCGTCGATGCGGGCGGCCTCTTACAGTTCCTGGTCGATGTTGGAGATGGCGGCGAGATAGATGATGGAGCCCCAACCCGCCCCCTGCCAGATGCCGGAGATGACAAACATGATGGGCCACCAGAAATTGCTGGCCATAAAGTAGATTGGGGTGATGCCCAGTTTGGAGAGAATCAGGTTGACGACGCCGGTACTGGGGGAGAGCATCTGGATGAAGATGCCCGCCAGGACTACCCAGGAGATGAAGTAGGGCAGGTAGATGATGCTCTGGCTGACGCGCTTGAAGGTGCTGCTGCGCACCTCGTTGAGCAGCACTGCGATGATAATGGGGGCGGGAAAGCCCAGAATCACGCTGTACAGGTTCAGCAGCAGGGTGTTCCGCAGAATGCGGAAAAAGTCGGGACTGTTAAACAGCCGGGTAAAATTGTCGAGGCCAACCCAGGGGCTGTCGGCCACGCCCAGCCCGATTTTGAAATCTTTGAAGGCGATGACGGTTCCCAGCATCGGCCCATATTTGAAGATAATATAGAAGACGATTGGAAGCAGCAGGAAAAGATAAAGCCACCGATCCCTGAGCAGGTCTTTGCCCAGCTTGCTCCAGTAGCCGCCCTTGTTCTTCCCGGTTGATTTTGTCAATGATACCCCTCCATATCCCTGCGTCACTGCAAACTATACAAAAGATTGGGGCATTCCCCTGTGTGCTTTATGGATTACGGTGTCATTATACCTCGCGTTTTGCGGCAAAAATGTGCAGAGATTTTCAAAAAATGTGCAGGAATTACTATAAGAAGCTTTCTGTCTTGGGATTCCAGCTTGATTAAATATAATGAAAGCGTGAGATTTCACATCTTTTTTTGTTGAATCAGAACAGAATATCATCAAATCCCCCTCGATTTGATTTGAAATGCATCTGAAAAATTGCCATATTTTTCAGGAAGGCGAAAAGAGGGAAATCGGGCAAAATTCCCATGTGCATGGAGGCGGCAGACGTGACACACCGAGAAGAATTTTACGAAGAAGACCTGTTCATCTACCACCAGAAGGGGACAAACTACCGGATGCTGCTCCCGCACATCCACGACGGCTACGAGCTGCACTTTACCCTGACCGACAACACGGTCTATCAGATCGATGGCAGATCCTATCTGGCGAAGGCGGGGACGATCGCGGCAATCAATGACAACGAAATCCACCTCACAGCGGTCGATCCCAGCTGCATCTATGAGCGGATTATCCTCAGTTTTCGCCCCTGCTATATCGAGGAGATGCTGCGGGATTTCCCGGAAATTCTCCGTCCTTTTCGGAAGCGGCAGAGAGACTTCAGCCACTGCATCCAGCTGTCGGCACAGCAGGTAGAGGAGCTGGAAGCCCTCATGACGGAGCTGCGCGTGCTCACGGAGGCGGACGGGGACTTCGCTCCCGTGTTCAAACGGAAGCTGAAGCTGCTGGAAGTGCTGGGCTACGCCGCCGAGTTGTATCAATCCTCCTCCCTGGGGAAGCCCGCCAAGACACGCCCCATGAGCGCCGAGTTGTCGGAAATTGTGCGGTATATCGACGACAACCTGCGTGAGGAGCTGAGTCTGGACGAGCTCTCCACGCGCTTCTTCATCAGCAAAACAAACCTGATCCGCGCCTTCAAAAACGAGACGTCGCTGACGCCGAGCCGCTACATTGCGGCGCGCAGGGTGATGAAGGCGCGGGAGCTGCTCCGGGAGGGGCTTCCTGTTTCGGTAGTGAGCGATCTGGTGGGCTATCGGGATCAGTCCAGCTTCATCCGGGTGTTCAAGCAGGTGGTGGGCGTCACGCCGAAAAAGTATGCGAGCAGGTAGATTGGGTGAAAAAAGAACCGCCCCGGATATCCGGGGCGGTTCTTTTGGAGGTGGGAAAAGCAGTTATCCCTTTACAGCACCTGCTGTCAGGCCCTGAATGTAGGATTTTTGCAGACACATGAAGACGATGATGACGGGAATCACAGAGATGACCGAGCCGGCCATCAGGACATTCCACTGCTTAAAGGAGGACTCGTCCAGGTACATGACCGCCATC
Source organism: Oscillospiraceae bacterium (assembly GCA_047973265.1). Lineage (GTDB taxonomy): Bacteria > Bacillota > Clostridia > Oscillospirales > Ruminococcaceae > WRAV01. The sequence goes on along the minus strand of JBKEBS010000091.1, from coordinate 950 downwards.
TGCAGCGTGTAGAGCTCCTTGGAGCGCAGGATGATCATGGGCCAGACGATGCCGTTCCATGCGCCGATGAAGTTCATCACCGCGATGGTGCCGATGACCGGCAGGGCCAGTGGGAAATAAATCTGGGAATAGGTGCGAAAAGCGGAGCAGCCGTCGATCTTGGCGGCCTCGTACAGCTCGCCGGACATGGAGAGAAAGAAGTTGCGGAACAGGAATACCGCAAAGGGGCCTGCCCCGTTGATCATGGGGAGCACAAGGCCGACGAAGGTGTCGCTCATGCCCAGCGCCACCATGTTGAGATAGAGTGGGATTTGCACTGTCAGACCAGGCACCATGATGAGGGCGAGGTAGCAGTAGAACACGACCTTTTTGCCCTGGAACTTGACGCGTGCAAGGGCGTAGCCCATCATGGAATAGATGATCACCACCGCCACCACGCAGGTGATGGCGACAGTCATGCTATTGAAGAAGTACTTGAAGAAGTCAAGTTTCTGCCATACCTCGCGATAGGTCTCGAAGTGAAAGCCCTGCTTGGGAAAGATGTACTGCGGGTTGCCCAGCGCCTCCTGGGAGGACTTGAGCGAGGTGCCGATCATCCACGCGAAGGGATAGAGGCACAGCACAGCATAAAAGGTCAGAATCAGATTTTTGACCACTGTCATAACAGGGTTGCGGGCGACATTATTTTGCATGGCAAGGGCCTCCTATTACTATAAATTTAGGTTATGGACACGACATCCAGCCGTGTCCTTTTCCTATCTCACGCCTAAGCTGTAGAATGAGAGAGCAATTGGCCTGACGTATGCCTCCAGGGACTAACCACGTCCGTCGGAAAGTCAGTCAGCCATCCTCTCATTCACAGCGTTCGTTTTATGCAGGTAGTGCCACCTTCATCGGTGCGTTCGTGTCAATAGATTGAATCGGCGGTGAGTAAAAAGATGGTCGCCAAT
>JBKEBS010000004.1:0-62996 GCA_047973265.1 Oscillospiraceae bacterium | reverse complement strand
GCGGTACAATGTCTGGATGGAGAACTCCAGCCGCTCCTTTTGGTGGAATGCCTGATCCGCTTCGGAGCAGGGGCCGGGATAGTTGGAGCGGAAGTCCTGCCAGCGTTCCAGCAGCCCGATCCAGTAGTCGATCTGCTCCCGCTGCTGGATGGTGTATGCCTCCAGGGGCTTGGCCTCCCGTGCCGGCTGCGACTTCGGTGATTCCTTCAGCTCCGATGGGAAGGGGATCGCCTGGGACTTATACCATTTCCGCTGAAGAGACACATCCAGGGCGGATAGCGGGATAAGGTAGCAGGGGCGGCCATTGCTGGCGGTACCCATGGTAGAAGGAAGCTCGCCGTCCTTGGCTATGCGTTTTATATATTGAAGGCTGCATCCCTTTAGGTCGGCAACTTCCTTCACAGTTAATTGATGCATTTAATCACCTGCCTTGGAATTGGCCTGCCTCATCAGCGCCGGTGGGCCATGTCCGGCGGACGCCCGGTCGGGCGTTTCGGCTAATCACTATTGTTGCCAGAACTGAACTCTGGAGAATGCAACCGTATCAGCTCCTCCACGATCTCAAGATCGCGCTGGGCCTCGGCAAATTGCGTTTCACAGCCATCCTTTGGTGTGTTCATGCTGTAGGTCTTGGAGTAGCACAGCAGGTTGTGACAGGCCATAACTCTACATTTGGCTAAAAAGTCGGTAATCGTTATCATTTTGAAATCCTCCTTGTCTATATATAACGGCGAATTTTGATTTCGAAACGACAGGCCTTCAAGCCAACCTGGTGGCTCATTCCTGAGCATTTTTTATATAAGGTTTTTGGGAATAGTGTGGTGTTTTCCGGTAAACCGGCAGACAATGACCAGCTCCTCGCTGGTGTTCTTGCTGATGAGCCAATCGCTTGGATTAAATCCGAAGCGCTTCAGGATGGTCTTCTGCTCCCTGGAGGGGCGCTTACCATGTTTCATGCGCTTTCCTCCTTTGAATAAAACAAAGTCCAGTCAATATCCAGTACACGTCCGATTCTTTGTGCAACTGGCCATCTTGGGGTCCTACTCCCATTTTCATACTTGCCAATAGTGGTGATGTCCTTGTCAATAAGATCACCAAGCTCCCTTTGTGTAAGGCCTGCCTTCTTCCGTGCTTTGATTAGCCAAGTGCGCATATCTGCACCTCCTTGTAGTTAGCCAATTTGTCTAGCTTTAGCATATAGACATATTGGCTAATTGTCAAGGTGTTTTCAGAGAATACTAGACAATTAGTCTTGTTTTCGATATTGTCTAAGCTAGACTTTTTGTCTATACTTGTTTCGGAGGAGATAAAATGCTAACTATTAGGCTTAAGGAACTAAGGGAGGGTCGAGGTTACAGTAAGCGTAAAGTAGCTTCAGACTTTAATATTGCGGAATCTACTTATGGAAAATGGGAACTGGGACATCGGACTCCCGAACTTGATATCATCATAGAATTAGCAAACTATTATGGTGTTTCCACAGACTATTTGCTGGGAAAAACAGATGATCCCGCTCCGCCAGGCGAAAAAAAAGACCCCTTGGGTGACTTGAAATTCGCCCTATGGGGTGATGATGAAATAAGTGATGCTGCCTTGGATGACGTTCGTCGTTATGCGGAATTCATTGCCCAACGCGAAAGGGAAAAGCGCAAAGGTGAACCTAAATAGCATATATTTACTTGCTGAACAAAGCGAGGTTACGGTTGATTGTTTTGATATGAACGATATTGGAGCACTGTCATGCAGGAACAATGACGGTTATTTCATTGCGATTGATCCCTTTAAGCTCGACTCAACCAGAGAGGAAAAGGTTCGTCTGGCACATGAACTTGGTCACTGTGCTACAGATAGCTTCTATAACAAGGAGAGCATAGCCGACGTTCGTAGTCGGCATGAATACCGTGCAGATCGATGGGCAGTAGAGCAACTGATCCCATGGGAAGAAATGAAAGAAGCTTTAGACAATGGCATTATTGATGTGTGGGAGCTTGCTGATCATTTCGATGTGACGGAAGAGTTTATTGATACTGCTATAATGGTTTATAAACGAAGAGGAAAGCTGAGTTATTAAAGTATATTCATGCGCAGAATTGTATAATAATTCCAAACGGCTCTATTGATATCAATTCTATACTTAGATTTGAGTGAAAAGGCGAAATATCGCATCAATAGGGCAAAGCAACTTGGTTGCTTTATTCCAATAAAATGGTTGCCTTGTTGCCATCATTTCTTCAACATCAGCAAAGGGAGGGAACAGGCAAGCTTAAGCGTTAATGGTGGTGAATGTGATCACTCTTGAAATACACTTAAAGCGCATAGTAAAGGCAATCCCATAAAGTTCAAAAGTTATTAAAACCCGCTTAAAGGCTATTTGAAAAGCGGTGGAAAATACCATAATAACCATTTCAAGCATCAACAAACGAGCTATGATTCCTTCGCACACTAGATGAGAAAAAAGATTCATGTCACTCAAAATAACAAATAGAAACGCCCTTATAACGGCTTTGTATAGCCATTTAAGGGCGTTTCACTATTTTTCGCGGGTTTTAACGCTACAATTTCGGATTTCTCAAGTATCGCGCGAAGCTACAATTGTAAAGGCCGATGTGATTGGGATCGTATGCTTCGCCTTGTTCCAACATTTCCAGATATTCCGGTGGATACCCGGCGCCGTTGTCCGACACTACCAGATGAAGAAGGCCGTCTTTCCGTTCCGCCAGGATGCTGATTTCTAGGTCGTAGCCCCCATACTTGATCGAGTTTTCCACAAAGGTTTGAAGGACAAAGGGAGGGACTGCAAGCTCCTCCAATTCATCGTCTATCTGCATACGGAGGAGAATTTTCCTCCCCTGACCGAGCTTCTGAATAGCCAGATAATTGTCCACATGGGACATCTCTTGGGAGAAGGGGATCATCTGCCGCGCGTCGGAAAAGCAGTAGCGCAGGTGCCGGGAAACAGCCAGAATCATCTCCTGCATGGGTTCCGTCCTCTGCATCTGCGACATGCCGTACAGGGTCTTGAGGCAATTCAGGTAAAAGTGGGGCCGGATTTGCAGCTGCAGGTATTGCAGTTCCGCCCGCTGGCGGTTTATTTCTTGCCGGTAAGCGGCAATCTCCAGTTCCTGAATGGTGCTTCGCATAGAGGAAAAGGCATTGCCCATCTGCCGGAGCTCGGAGAAATGAGAGGCTTCGGGTGGCTGCTCTCCCTGCATCACCTTTTTAGCAAAGCCCTCCAGTGGGGATACCAGTGTCCTGCGGGAGACAAGGAACAGCACTAGGCCGTTCAGCACGGACAGTAGGGCGAAGGCGGCCAGTAAAATCTGGAGAGAGGTGAGCTGCCGGAAAGGCTGCAACCGCGGGGCGAGCAAAAACAGCGCCAGATCGGTTGAAACGATGGGGGAGGAAACGGCAAGAAACTCGCCATTCGTTCCAGTATAGAAGGGTGTGGTGTGCTGCGGTGGAGGACTCAGCTCCCTCAGCCAATCAGGGCCGCCCAGCGGAACAGCATCCTCTCCAGCGTAAAATGCAAGGATATCTCCTCCAAGCAGAACGTCAAGGCTCTCATCAAAATCCACCACACCGACCAGATAGGTGCCGTCTTTGCCTACGATGTAGATCAGATAGGGCTTATCTCCCGCCTCCTGAACAGTCCAGCCGGTGGAATACCAGTTGTCCCCCTGAGCAGCCAGTTCCCGCACGAACAGCCGAAGTGCGGATTGCTCCTCGTAGTCGAAGCTGTCGCCGAACACGTCCCGGTACATTTGGTTAACTTCACTGCAAACAAAAAAGGCATCGGCCGCGCTGTAGGCTTTGATGGCGGTGCGAAACTGGCTGACAATACCGTGGACGGCCATGTGTGCGCTCAGAGGAGAAGCCGCTCCGGTGAGAAGTGCGTAGTCGCTGTCCACCACGGCGAGGTTTGCCAGATAGCTCTCCACCTCGCCCAGGCTTTGGCCGATGCTTCTGGCGTACTGGTTTACCGAAAGCTGGGCGGTCTCCCTATACCGGATGTTGTATTGGCGGAAGGAAAAGGCCATAAGCACGATCACAACCAGCAGCATGGGGAGAACCATGCCGATGCTGAACAGCTGAAAATATCGCCGGAAAGACATTTTTGATTGCTTATTTGTCACGCGTTGTCCCCTCCACCCGCATGGCATTCCCTTGATATACCTGTAAGACAGGATGAGATTGTCGATTCAGCTCAAAATCAACAGCAAGAAGGAGCAATGATCAATTGCTCCTCCCCGATAAAGACTATTTTGTTTTTGTTCGGCTAACCCTTTACGGCGCCTATAGTTATCCCCTTCACAAAATACCGCTGGAAGAAGGGGTAAACCATGATGATGGGCAGTGCCCCCACCACGGCAATGGCCATCTTGATGCCAGTGCTGGGCATAGTAGCCAAAATCTCACTGGTGTTGCTTCCCCCTCCGCCGCTGGCCAGAAAGCGCACGTCCTGGATCATGGTGTTCAGCATATTCTGGATGCTGAACAGCTTGGAATCGGTGAGGTAGTAGAGGCCATTTTTCCAGTCGTTCCAGTAGCCCAGACCGATCATGAGGGCCAGGGTGGCCAACATGGGAATGCTCATGGGCAGCACAACCCGCCAGAGGATGTAGAACTCGTTGGCGCCGTCAATGCGGGCAGCCTCCAGAATTTCCTCCGGGATGTTGGTGCTGAAATAGGTGCGCATCATCATGATGTAGAAGGCGTTGAGCAGCAGTGAGGGGATAATGAGTGCCCAGATGGAGTTGTTGATGTGAAAGGTGCGCGTCCACATGATGTAGGAGGGCACAAGCCCGCCGTTGAACAGCATTGTGAAGAAGACGAAGAAGGCGAAGACTCCTCTGCCGGGCAGGTCTTTGCGGGAGAGGGGATAGGCCATCAGGATGGTGAGCAGCAGGCTGCCCAATGTGCCCACCACCGTGACAATAATCGTGATGCTATAAGCCCGCAGCACCATTGCCCCCTGGTTGAACATATACGCATAAGATTCCAGGCTCCAGACCTTTGGAAAGAGGGAGTAGCCGAACCGCCGAAGGGCGGTCTCCTCTGTGAGGGAGGAGATCACCAGCAGCAGAAAGGGAATGACGCAGAACAGCGTCAGCAGAATCATGACGGAATGGGAGAGGATTTGAGAACCCTTTTTGCGATCTACCATTTGTGCCGGGCCTCCTTTCTAGAAGAGTGCGTTTTCCTTACTGGTCTTGCTGACGACGAAGTTCGAGATCATGACCAGCACAAAGCCCACCAGCGACTGGTAGACGCCCGCCGCCGAGGACATGCCCACATCGTTGAGCTTGATCAGCCCACGGTACACATAGGTGTCGATGGTGTTGGTCACGTCGTACAGCGGGCCGGAGTCCATTGGAACCTGGTAGAACAGGCCGAAGTCGGAGTAGAATATCTTGCCGATTGCCAGAAGCGCCAGCGTGATAATGGTGGGCTTTAGGAATGGCAGCGTGATCTTAACTACCTGCTGCCAACGGGACGCGCCGTCGATGACGGCGGCCTCGTAGTAGCTGGGGTCGATGCCCACCAGGGTGGCGTAGTAGATGATACAGTTGTAGCCCAGGGTTTTCCATATGTAGACAATGGTGAGGATGAAGGGCCAGTACCTCGGCTCAGTGTACCAGTTGACAGACTGCCCACCCGCCCCCTTGATGAGGGTATTATTGATGAAGCCGAAGTCGCTGCTGAGGAAGGCGAAGGCCAGGTAGCTGACCACCACCATGGAGATGAGGTAGGGCAGCAGGATGGTGGTCTGGTAGGCTTTTTTCCAGAATTTGCTCTTGACCTCGTTCAGGATAATGGCCACTGCTACCGCCAGCACCGTTCCCAGCACGATGAACAGGATATTGTAGCCCAGGGTGTTTCGGGTGATCACCCAGGCATCTTTGGTCTTAAAGAGGTACTCAAAGTTGGAGAGACCTGCCCAGGGGCTGTTCCAGATGCCTTTGTTGAAGTTGACGTACTTGAAGGCGATAACCATGCCCGCCATGGGCACATAGTTGTTGATGATCAGATATACGATGCCCGGAATCATCATGAGGTAGAAGGGGATAAAGGAGCGCCACCGCAGCTTGGAGCGTTTGGGCTTTTTGGTGGTCGTCATGGAGTTTCAGTCCTTTCTGTCGGCTCGATTCCTGCGGTGTTTCCATTAAGGAGAGATGAGGAGAGGTGCGCCCGACCCGGAAGGTTTGGTTTCCAGGCGCGCCTCTCCTCGGAGGAAAGCTATTTCTCAATGCCGTTGGCAGCGGCCCACTCGTCGATCTGACGCTGCTTCTCGGCGACGATGTCGTCGACGCCCGCGTCCTTGAGCTCCTGGATGAAGACGGGCAGGGTGGTTTCGGGGTCAAGGGTTCCACAGAGCAGGGCCTGGTGGTACTTGCTCACCACGTTGGTGCAGGCCGTAACCTGGTTCTTCACCCTTGCGGAGTCATAGGTGAAGCCGAAAGCCTTGGAGCGCAGGGCGGTGTTGTTGAACTCGGTCTGCTGCTGCCAGTAGTCGGGGGGATTTCCCTCCCAGACATCGCCGATGGTCTGGTTGGGCCATAGCCAGCCGCTGGGGCGGTAGCCGGTATTGGTGGCGTCGATGCCCTCGGGATAGGCAATCATATGCTGGTCGGTGTTTGCCTCGCCGGCCACCACATAGTGAGGGCCCTCCTGGCCGTAGATGAGAAGGTTGGATATTTCGGGATTGGTGTACATCTCGTTGAGCAGCTTCATGGAGGCCTCGGGATGCTTGGAGCCGTTGGAGATCGCCCAGGTGGCCATCTGCACGTCGGAGGTGCAGGCGTAGGCGGGGAGGATCCAGGAGGTGACGATCTCGACACCGTTGTTGCGGGTTTCCTGCTCGTTGTAGCCCGGCTTTAGGTTGGAGAAGGAACCAAAGCCCTTGTCCGCCTTGATCATCTGGCCGCCGGTTTCGGTGTTGTTCAGGGCATCCTGCATGATGAGACCGTCCTGGTACCAGCGGCGCATCCGAATGACCAAATCTCTGTAAAACTCAGTTTCGTAGAGGTTGGTGACAGTGAGATCCTGGCCGTAGTCCATCAGAACGCCAAGGTTGATCATGTCGTCGCCCAGGCTGTCCCAGCCCCAGTTGCGGAAAATTTCGCCGTTGTAGACGACTACGGGGATGAGGTCGGGCTCGTTTGCTTTGATGACCCGCAGGGCCTCCTCCAGTGCATCCAGGTCCTTGATGGAGTCGTAGTCGATGTTGTTGCGGTCAGCCATCTCCTTGCCCATCAAAAAGCCGTAGGCCTTGGCAAGGTCGCGACCGGTGGTGATGCCGTAAAGATCTTCGCCCACCCGTCCGCACTCCAGATAGTGCTGGCCGATTGCGTCGGGGATGCCCTGGCCGTATTCGGCCAGCAGATCGTCCAGGGGGATGATCTGGCCATTGTTGGCGACGGTATTCAGGGGGGTCATGTAGACGGGGAGGACATCTACACCCTCACCGGAGGAGAGCATCAGAGTAGTCTGCTGTACGTAGTTGCCGTAGGAAATAAAGGTGAGGTCGATGTTGATGTTCAGTTTCTCCCCCAAGATTTTATTGACGTCGGCGACTACCAAATCTTTATCCGGTTTGTCGGCAGACATCATGACTACGCTGAGGGTAGTGAGCTCCGCTTCGGGCGCGTTCTGCCCGGAAGTGGCCGCGGGAGCGTCACTGGGGGCCTCGGATGCAGCCTGATTCTCGGAGGATGCGGAGGACTGAGCAACAGGAGCAGAAGTAGAAGGGGAGCTGTTTCCGCCGCTGGAGGTGCAGGCGCCGAAGATGCCTGCGACGAGGAGCAGGGCCAGCGCACAGGTCAGTAGCTTTTTCATACACAAGTTCCTTTCTTTGGCGAAATCGATAGATTTCACACTTATCTTGTGACATTATTGTAGCGATTATCCCCAGCTGTGCATATGCACTAAAGTGCATCTCCGCTGTTCAAATTATGTCTATTTGATAATGTATTCGTGGCCGGTCTCGGCCGACTTGTAGATGGCGTCCAGTATTTTCATAATTTCCAGGCCATCCCCGCCGGGGCAGATGCAATCCACTTTCCCCTGAATGCAGTCGATATAGTGGGATATCTCCCTGCCGAACACGGTGTCCATGTTGATGCCCTGGAGATTTATCACAGGTCTTACATCGGTGAGGTAGCCGCAGCGATCCTCCCGGATAATCAGCTCAGGCTCCATTTCGGCGCCGCCCTTGTCCCCCTGGAGGGTGACATATAGGTGCTCGCGGGCGTTTTCCACCCAGGTGGTCTCCACAAAGGTGACCATGCCGTTGTCAAAGCGCACCAGGGCAGTCGCACCGTCCTCCACGTCGCAGTATTCGTCGTAGTCGGCGGTGCGGTACTTGTCGATCCCCCTGATGCCCGGTTTCATGCCAAGCTTGCTAAAGGTGGCGGCATAGGCGGAAATTGGCTTCGGGCTGCCGGAGAGATAGCGGGACAAATCCAGAATGTGTACGCCCAGGTCGATGAGAGCCCCGCCGCCGGAGCGTTTTTTGTCCGCGAACCAGCCGCCAGGGTTGCCCCAGCGCCGCACGAACCCCACCTTGGCGGAGTAGATTTCGCCAAGAGTACCGGCGTCGACCAAGGCTTTCAGCGCTGCGGTGTTGTCGCCAAAGCGGCGGACAAATCCTACCATCAGCAGTTTGTTAGCTTTCTCAGCCTCCTCCAGCATTTGCCGGGCCTCCTCTGCGTTCATAGCCAGCGGCTTCTCGCAGAGCACGTGCTTTCCAGCCCGGAAGGCCGCGACAGAAGCGGGTGCATGTGCATTGTTCCAGGTCGCCACGCTGACCGCATCGATGTCGTCCCGCAGCAGCATGACATTGTAGTCGGTGTAGATATCGGGGATGTTGTACTTGTCGGCAAAGTCACGGGCGCGCGCCTCGTTCAGGTCGCAGACCGCCACAAGCTCCACCCGGTTGTCCGCCTTGTAGGCCCGGGCGTGGTAGTGGCCGATGCTGCCCGCCCCAATGAGGGCAATTCTCACTTTTTCCATAAATACATTTCCTCTCCATCAATCGTTTAACAGCGTTCGGACACAATCCATGCCCAGCTTGGAGCCTGCCCGGCAGTCCTCCATGCCCTCGAATTCGATGGAGACCGTGCCGTTGTAGCCCTGCTCCCGGATATATGCCGCGATGCCCGATACATCCACATCCCCATGCCCCACAATCGAGCCCCGGAGGCAGGTGCCAAAGTTGGTGGTAAGCCACTTGCCCTCATCTGGTTGGAAAGGGGCCTTCCGCACATAGAAGTCTTTAAAGTGTAGGGTTGCAGCGAAGGGCAGCAGCGTTTTCACTGTGACAAACGGGTCGGCATCCACACAGAGTGAATTGCCCACGTCCAGAGTGCAGCGGAAGTTGGGGACATCCACTGATGTGATCAGCCTGCGCACCCGGTCTCCGCCGTTAATGTAGGTTCCGTGGTTTTCAACCGTCACGATGATGCCCTGCCGGGCGGCGTAGCCCGCCATTCGGCGGCAACCATCCACCATCTGGGGCAGGTCGCGCTCGAACTGCTCTATGACATTCTGCTCCGGAGGGCGCCCCCACTCGGCAAGGTCGCTGCGCATCACGGGAGCATCCATTTTTTTTGCGGTGTCGATTTCGGAGTAGACCCGCTCCATCTCCCGCTCGAAGTCGTCGTGCTCCCCTGCAAGGATGTTGGCGAAAATGCTGTAGGCCGAGATGGGAAGTCCCCGCTCCCCTGCAGTGCACAGCAGAGCATCCAGGGCGCCGGGCGTCTCCCGGAACAGCGGTAAATCGACTACCTCCATGTGGTCAGCGCCGTTGTCGGCGATCCAGTTCACCGCATCCTCCGGGGTCATCTCCCCGGTGCGGAGCGCCTGGTAGAGGCTATAAATGCTCAATCCAACTTTCATGACAGCATATCCCTTTCCTTTTGAGTGAGCGGGCTTATTCTTTTCAAGTCAAGGGTATCAGATGTGCTGGCTGCATGGATATCACTTTTCCCAACCTTCCATGCCAATATTGTGACAATGTGTGGTCGTGTCCCGGTAGGGCAGCACAAAGGCCTCCGCATATATATGCGGAGGCCTTTGTGCTTTATTATTGTCCAGCGGCTACAGGTGCAGCCGCCTCTGTATCTCACCCCACAGCGCCTTCCCCTCGAAAAACAGCAAAAACGCCAGAAAGATGATGGAGGCCCCAAAGCTGATGGCGGAGGGAATTACGACGTGTACACTCCCCGTCAAAATCAGCACGAAGGAGACAATCCCCAAAATGCAGTCCATCACCAGGTAGAGGATGTAGTCCTGGGGCTGCAGCTTCCGAAGCTTTGCAACAAAGGTCATGCCGATCATAGCGCAGGTGCAGAGTATAGGCAGCACGTAGTCGATAGACCAGCCCTTGAAGCCCGTGAACCTGTCCCACGCGTAGGCGATCAGGGAAACCGCCGCCACCTGCCACAAAATGCTCTTGGGCAGATTCTTCCTCTTTCGCACAATGATTGTGAAGTCCACCCAGAGGCTGGCAATTCCCGCCGCCACAAACAGCGACCACCAGCCCCCCGCGGGCAGAATCAGGTTGATGGTGACGCAGATGGCCGCTGCACAAACCGACCCAAAGGCAACCCAGGCAATGAGCAGGCGGCTCACTGTCGGCGTGGAAGGGGGCAGTGCAGGGAACCTGCTGCCGCTGCCGTCCGGCTCCCCCACAGGGAGATTTTGGCAGAGGGGGCAGAGCCGGGGCGTGCCCGGCAGCTCCACCTTGCAGTGCTCACACCGTAGCATTTCCGCTCCCCCTTTCCCCGTTATCCTCTTCACCGGCCAGCTGCTCCAGATTCGACACCACCTGGATGTCAATGCCCATCGCGGTCAGCTTGCGGAAAAACCGCCTCTGCAACGAGGTGTCCGTCAGCGGGGAGGAGACGCTGATCGCCAGCGTGTCGCCGAAGGAGCAAAGGCAGAGCTGCGGGCGCTTGGTGCTGAGGAACAAATCGAACAGCCGGATGTGCTTTGACGCTTCCTCCGGCATGGTGACCCTGCCCACATTGGAGAAGGCCGCCGTGTCCTCCCCATCCGCCCACAATCCCGCGATGCGGAGGAAGGGGATTTTGAGCTGGAGTGGGATTATTTTGACCAAGAGGTTGTTTTCGATCATGGAATAACGGCTGATAATCCCGCTCAGGTTCTCGGGCGTCAGCTGCTGAGTGAAGGCGCTCTGCACATTGGCAAGAATCTGAGGGAACTCCTGCCCATCTTTTTTGAAATTGTGGGTGACGGTGATGACCCCGAAAAAGTTGCGGGCAGTTTCCGCTGGGAAGAAGCGGCGGAGATCAACCGGCACGGTGATCACAACCGGCCGCCCCAGCTCCCGCACCGCCATGCCGTCGGACACCGATGAGATCAGCAGCGCAATCAGCAGTTCACTGAGAGATGCCTTGTACTCGTGGGCCTTGTCCAGCACTGCCTTGGCGGACATGGTTCCCTCTGTGACCGACAGGCGGTCGTCGGGGAAGCGCTCCCCCCGGATGCGGTACGCCCGGTGCGACTTTGCAGCCGGGGGCCGCTTTGTCTTGTCGTAGTACTTGTAAAAGGCATCCAGCCCTTTCTGATCGGGCGCAGCGTCGTAATCGGACAGCTGTCCGGAAATTCCGTGACGCTCCGCCAGGTAGAAGAACACCATGGTGCGCAAAAATTGCATGGCACCGGCGCCGTCGGCTAGGGCGTGGAATATCTCCAGGTTGATGCGGCAATTGTAGTAGGAGACGCGGAAGAGCAGGCCCGGCTTGTCCGGATGATAGATTTCGCTGCAAATGGGGATATCCTCCTCCGCTACGACCCTGCGCAGGCTGCTCTCCTCGAAAAAATACCAGAAGAGCCCCTTCTTCAGGATGGAGCGAAAGAGAGGGAACAGCTCCATGGTGCGCTCCAGCGCGAGCTGGAGCGGGGCGGATTCCACCGGTTCCGTCAGTTCGCAGACCAGGCGGAACACCTTGGTGTCCCGCCTGGAAGCGGTGGGTGGGAATATTTTGGCTGCGTTGTCCAGCTTGCTCCACTGCTTGCGCTGCGCCATGAAATGTGCTCCCTTGTATCAGATTTGCGGAACAGCACAAAGCCACTCGTCAAGCTATTTGCCTGCTCTCGTGTACACTTCCACGGCAAAGGGTTGTAACTCCCCGGTTTGCCCGTCAAAATAGGGCGACCAGTCCGCCGGTATCTTCACGGTCTGGATTTCCGCCGTGTGGTTGATCAGGAAGAGATAGTCCTTTTCGCCGGTGCTGCGGTGCGTGATCTCCACGCCGAAGGGAGAGTCTCCCAAGGAGGCGATTCCAGCATCCTCCACCAGCTTGCCTGTTATCTCTGCGGCCAGCGCCTGCCCGGGCTCCACGCCCACATAATAGGCCCGGCCCTTTCCGTGACGATTGACCGTGACGGCGGGAGTGCCCGCGTAAAACTCCGAGCTGTAGGCGGCCAACGGCTCCGCGGTGGTGAGGGTGATGAGGTCGCTCCACTTCTCACCGGTGTACTCCTCCCCTGCAAAGCTGACATTGACAAAGGTGTCCCGCAGGCAGTCGTACTCCGGCACTTCGATGCCAAGCACATCGCCCAAGCCACCGGGCAAGGGGGAGTCTGTCATGCAGATATTGTCCCAGTCCTTGACGCCGGTGCGCATGGTCAACAGCAGGTTGCCGCCACCGGCCACATACGCGCGGTATTTTTGCTCCAGCGCAGGTGTCATGAGGTATTGGAGCGGCGCGATGACAAGATCGTACTTGCCGAAGTCGGCATTGTCCGGGATGAAATCCACCGGAATATTCCGCCCGAACAGCGCGCGGTAGTACATCATCAGGTGTTCCACATAGCGGTGGTCGGGGTGGTGGGGCTGAATCTGCATGGCGTAGTCCTGGTCGTAGGAGAAGACGATGGCCGTCCGCACCTTCGGCATGGAGCCGCCGATTTCCTTCATAAGCGGTCTTGCCTTGTCCATGAACTCCTTGAGCTCCCGGTAGTACCGTCCGGGAATGCCGCTGTGGGGCAGAACGCCGTGCCAGTACTGTTCGGTTCCCATACTGCAGGTCCTCCAGCGGAAGAAGACGACGGTGTCCGCCCCGTGGGCGACCGTCTGCATAGCCCATAGGCCCAGCTCGCCGGGCCGGGGCGATCTGCCCAGAACCTCCCAACCGGTCATGCCCGCTTGCTGTTCCATGATCCAGAAGGGTTTTTCCTTGAGGCCCCGGATGAAATCCAGCTCGGCGGCCAAGCGGTCGGCGATCAGCTGGTTCTGCGCCGGACGGAAGTGCCCGCCCGGATACTGGTCGTGGGAGACAAAATCCAGGTCTTTGGCGAGGTCGAAGTAGCTGACCTTGTCGGAAAAGCCCATCAGGTTGTGGGTGATGAACTTATCCGGTGCGGCAGCCCGCAGAAGCTCTGCCTGGAAGTGGTGGAACTCCACCACAAGGTCGGAGCAGAAGCGCTTCCAGTCCAGCATTTCGGAGGGGTTTTCCCCCGTCACTGTCAGGATGGGCGCCTGAATCTGGGAGAACTCCTGATACCCCTGGCTCCAGAAGGCGGTGCCCCAACGTCGGTTCAGGGTTTCAATATCCCCGTATTTGGCGGCCAGCCATTCCTGGAAACGCTTTTCGCAGCTGGGGCACATGCAGAGGTCGCCGTGGCTGTTGCCCAGCTCGTTGTCGATCTGCCAGCCGATCACGTTGGGGTTGCCGCCGAAATGCGCCGCAAAGGCTGTGACAAAGCGGCGGATGTGCTCCCGGTAGACGGGGTTGGACTGGCAGTCGTGGTGGCGTCCGCCAAAGTGCCGAAGGCGGCCCTGGGAATCTATAGGCTGGATTTCTGGCGTCTCCTGGATGATCCAGGCGGGGGGAGCGGCTGTGGGCGTTCCCAAAATGCTCTTGATGCCGTGGGCGGCCAGCAGTTCGATGGCCTCGTCCAGCCAGCCGAACTCGAACTCGCCCCGGCGGGGTTCCATCTTGAACCAGGAAAACTCCGCCATCCGCACGACATCGACGCCCATTTCCTTCATGAGGGCAGCGTCGGTTTCCCAGCGCTCCCGTGGCCAGTGTTCGGGGTAGTAGTCCACGCCAAATTGATAATCCATGTTGTTACCATCCCTTTTCCTTTTAAGTTAACCAGCTATAGTCATATTAGTGGTTTCTGCCGCTGTGGTCAAGCACAAAAGGGTGGCTGGCCGCTGCTATTCAAAAAAGGTGAGCTGCCCCAGTTTCCCCGATGGCCTGGTTCGGTCTGTGATAAGCTCATCCCCCCTGGGCCAGCCGTCCAGCAGAGGGGAGTTTGGGGAGTGCTCCCGCACTCGGCGGGCAACCGCCTCCTTACCGGAAGTGGCATAGCAGTAGGCGCACCCTGCGGGGCAGGTGTCGTAGCAGCCGATGTCCACGCTCTCGATGCAGTGGCAGGTGGGGCGCTGCCCGCTGTCCCGCTTTGCCTTGATGGGAGCGCCGATGATTTCCTCCATCCAGCTCTGGTCGATGCAGGCCCCATGCCGGATGCTGTAGCGTTCCAGATCGACCTCCTCACAGCAGGTGAAGAGGGGAAGGCCATATTCCCCCGCGATTTCGGCCATTCCAGCCCCGAGAGTCTCCATCTCCTCCGGCAGGAGAGCCCGGAAGCGGCCCTTTAGCTTGCGGTAGGGGTCGAGAAAGCTGAAGATGCAGCGCTGCGCATAGGGGGCAAGGGTCTCGCAGTAGGCGCGGAAGCGCTCCAGCTGCCATTCTATGGTAAAGCCCTCCTCAAGGATAATGGGGTCGTACCGCCACACCATGCGGTGTTTTCCCAGGCGGTGGCTGAGGTCTTGGAAGGCCGATATCAAATCCGGCTTGTCCGGCAGGGCGGGCTCCAACTCCCGCCCGTAGGGGGTGAGGGTGAACTGAAAGCCGTAGGGGGAACCGAACTTGTCCAGCTCCGCCAGACGATCCAGCATGGGGAGGGGATTCTTCGTCCACAGCACCAGGCAATCCACCTTGTCGGGGGAGAGCTCCACCCTGCCCAGCCTGCCGGGGTTGCGGGGGTTGCGCATCAGGGTATAGCCATCCGCCAGGCGGCGGAGCAGCCAGTCGGCGTAATAGGCGGGGATATCGGTGCGGCGGCTGGCACTGATGATCATATCCTGATACTCCTCTTTCTTGACTTTTTTCACTTATTATACTATGGTATGGAGGAAGAATCCAATGCCTGCGAGACCTGTCTTGCCCGCGTTGGAACAGATAACATTGGCACCTTGCGCGCCGAGGGGAAATCCCTGGTTTTCGAGGGCGAATGCAGATAGGCGACCGCTAAAAACTCTCTTCACACTGCTTTCCAGCCCCAAAATATCCAGTACTTTGGTGCCAGAAAGCGGGTTCAGGATTTGTTTTTAGAGGTTGCCAATGGAACTTTCTCCGACTGCGGAGAAGGTTTGCTGTGCTGTTTTCGCCCCGGAGCCTTAGCTCCGGGATTTTTTGCGTTAAATAGCGTTTTTTAAGAGAGGAGTAGCATTATGAAACGAATCGCGGTAATAGGGGCAATTCTGGAAAAACCCCAGCTGAGCCAGAAGCCCTTCAACGACACGGTCTCCGCCTTCAAGGGCATTGTGCGGGGAAGGATGGGCATTCCCTTCGAGGAGCAGGACATGGCGGTGGTCTCCCTGACGGTGGTGGCCGGGCTGGACGAAATCAACGCTCTCACCGGCAAACTGGGCAACCTGAACTACGTCACCGTTAAAACAGCCATTTCGGATAAAATCATTGAAGAATAAGCATAAAGGGATTTCTGCTAAGAAAGAGGGCATGGCAGTGTTCATCGACAAGGATTACATTGAGGGATTGCTGAAAGAGGCGGAGGGGGCCTCCGACGCTGCGGTGGAGGAGGTGCTGGACAGGGCCGCCCGCTTGGAGGGGCTTGGGCACCGGGACATCGCCCTGTTGCTGAAAAACGACAACCTCGCCCACCTGGAGCGCATTCACAGCATAGCGGGGGAGATCAAGCGCCGCATCTACGGTAACCGCATTGTAATGTTCGCCCCGCTCTATGTCAGCGACTACTGCGTCAACCGCTGCACCTATTGCAGCTACAACTGCGGCCACAGCTTTGCCCGTCGCCGCCTCACCATGGAGGAGGTGCGGGAGGAAGTGCGGGTGCTGGAGCAAATGGGCCACAAGCGCATCGCCCTGGAGGCCGGGGAGCACGACGAGCTGTGCTCCATCGACTACATCCTGGAGTGCATGCACACCATCTACGACATGAAGTTTGAAAACGGCGAGATAAGGCGAATCAATGTGAATATCGCCGCCACTGAGGTGGAGAACTACCAAAAGCTGAAAGAGGTGGGCATCGGCACATACATCCTCTTTCAGGAGACCTACCATCAGCCCACCTACGAGGCCGTGCATATTTCCGGCCCCAAGGCGGACTACGACTACCACCTCACGGCTTTTGACCGGGCCATGGAGGGCGGCATCGACGATGTTGGGGCGGGAGTGCTCTTCGGCCTGGCCGACCCCTATTTCGAGGTGCTTGGCCTCATGCTGCACAACGAGCACTTGGAGGAGAAGTTCGGCGTGGGCTTTCACACCATCTCGGTGCCCCGCCTCTGCCCCGCCGACGGGATGAGCCTGTCCGATTTCCCCAACCTGGTGGACGACGCCACCTTTGAGAAGATTGTGGCCATTATCCGGCTGGCGGTGCCCTTCACTGGAATGATCCTCTCCACCAGGGAGAGCGACGAAATGCGGAAGAAGCTGCTCAAAGCGGGTATCTCTCAGCTGTCGGCGGGCTCCAGCACCGAGGTGGGGGGCTACGCCAAGCGGGCAAGAGGACAGGAGGACAATCCCCAATTCCATGTCAACGATGAGCGCAGCGCTTTGGAGATTATCACCGGGCTGATGGAGGATGGCTATATCCCCAGTTTCTGCACCGCCTGCTACCGGGGCGGTCGCACCGGCGACCGCTTCATGGCGCTGGCCAAGAGCGGCCAGATCGGCAATGTCTGCCTGCCCAACGCCTTGATGACCCTCTGCGAATACGCCATGGACTACGGAGACGACGACTTCCGCTTGAAGACGGACGCAGCCATAGAACAGTGTGTGCCGCAGATTGCCAACACCCACATCCGGGAGAAGACGGTTCAGAATGTGGCAAAGATTCGCGACAACGGCGAGCGGGATTTCTTTATATAATGTATAGGGGGAAGGACTTTTTGGAGAAAACACCCAATTTCCTGCGTCGGCATGTGGTGCTTGTGGGGGATACCAACGCGGGGAAATCCACCCTTTTCAACACCCTCACCGGCCAGGAGAACGCCATCGTTTCGCCCACACCGGGCACCACCACCGACCCGGTGAGCAAGGCCATGGAGCTGGTTCCCTACGGCCCCATTGTGCTGGTGGACACCGCCGGAATGGGGGATGAGAGCGCGTTGGGAGCGGAGCGGATGCGCAAATCCCGAATGGCCTGCCGCCGGGCGGATGCGGCAATTTATGTGGCGGATGCCACGGCCTTTGACCGGGAGGCCTACGCCTCGTTTCAGGTGGAGAAGATGCCCCACCTGCTTGTGCTGACCAAGTGCGACCTTGCGGGGGAAGAGGCGCTCTATACATCAAAGGAGCAATATCCGGAGGCCCTGCAAATGGGCAGTGGCAGCGATGTCGGCCCATTGCGGGAGAAGCTCACGGCTCTGCTCTCCGCCCTCGCACCCGAGGAAGATGCCCTGTTGGGCGACCTGGTGCCTCCGGGCGGAACCGTCGTGCTCGTCACACCGATCGACTCCGAGGCGCCCAAGGGAAGGCTGATCATGCCCCAGGTGCAGACACTGCGGGATTGCCTGGATCACGGCATCAAGGCCATGGTCTGTCGGGAGTTCGAGCTGGAGGAGGCGCTGAAAAGCCTCTCCCACGTCGACCTCGTGGTCACGGACAGCCAGGCCTTCGCCTATGTGGAGCAGCGGGTGCCCGCAGAAATCCCCCTCACCTCCTTTTCCATGCTGCTGGCCAGGCAGAAGGGCAACTTCCCTCAACTGCTGGCAGGGGCTAAGGCGCTGGGCAGCCTGCCAGAGGGCGCCCGAATCCTTATGCTGGAGGGATGCACGCACAACAGCACCCACGAGGACATCGGCAGAAAGAAGATACCGGCGCTGCTCCGCAAAAAGACGGGCAAGGCGCTGGAGTTTGACTACCGCAGCGGCTACGACTTCCCGGAGGACTTGTCCTGTTACCATATGGCCGTGCAGTGTGGGAGCTGCATGATTAACCGCAGGGAGATCGCCTCCCGGCTGGGGGCAATGGAGAGCGCCGGGCTGCCCGTGACCAACTACGGCGTGCTACTTGCTTGGGGCACAGGGATTCTGGACAGGGCCCGGGCGATTTTCCCAACGTGACGTTGGACTCACTCGCTCCGCGCACTCTGAAGGGGGCACCACAAAACATTGCAAGGGCCAGGGAAGAATGAACAAGGCACAAACATCAGCGATATGGATCGGCGGGAACTGACGGAGCTGATCCGGGAATACTCGGTGGAAGAGCCCGACCTCTCCGCCTGGCCCTACACCGAGGCGAGGCGGCTGCGGGGGAAGCACTACGGCGACGCCGTCTTCCTCCGGGGGCTCATCGAGTTCACGAGCTATTGCAGGCAGGACTGCTACTACTGCGGCCTGCGGAAGAGCAACCGGGAGGCGGAGCGCTACCGCCTGACGAGGGAGCAGATTTTGGACTGCTGCGGCACGGGCTACCGCCTGGGCTTTCGCACCTTTGTACTGCAGGGGGGAGAAGACCCCTTTTTTACCGACGAGCTGCTCTGCGGCATTGTGAGTGAAATCAAGCGCCGCTGGCCCGACTGCGCCGTGACCCTGTCGGCGGGGGAGCGGAGCAGGGAGAGCTACCGGGTGCTGCGCGCAGCCGGGGCAGACCGCTACCTGCTGCGCCACGAGAGCGCCGATGCGACCCACTACACCGTGCTGCACCCCCCCGCCCAGAGGCTGGAGAGCCGCAGGAGATGCCTCTTCGACCTGAAGGAGCTGGGTTTCCAGACAGGAGCGGGCTTCATGGTGGGCTCACCGGGGCAGGAGCCGGAACAGCTGGCAGAGGATCTCTGCTTTTTGCGGGAGCTTGGCCCCCACATGGTGGGCATCGGCCCCTTTCTGCCCCACCATCAGACACCTTTCGCAGCGGAACGTCTGGGTGGGCTGGGCCAGGTGCTGCTGCTGCTTGCCCTGACCAGATTGATGCTGCCCGATGTTCTGCTGCCAGCCACCACCGCTCTCGGCAGCATGCACCCCCAGGGGAGGGAGCGGGGATTTCAGGCGGGGGCGAATGTCGTGATGCCCAATCTCTCCCCCGGGGAGGTGCGGGAGGCCTACAACCTGTATGACGGTAAGCTCTCTTCCGGAGCAGAGGCCGCCGAGGGCCTTGCGGAGTTGGGAGAGCACATCCGGAAAGCCGGGCTGCGCCCCGATTTTTCCCGTGGGGATCACGCAGAACAGAGAAAATGACGACAGGAAAGGGGCCGCAATCATGCAGCCCCTTTGTTTTAGCATATATTGTGGAAAATCGGGCACCGAACACAATATCTTGCGTTTCGCAGATAAGCAACAGCATGTCAATTAAAATAGAAATTATGTTCTTGTATAGTATACACAAAGAAACAAACAGTTTGACAAATTATTTTGTGACCTGTTTGGTCATTTTTACAGAATCATTAGAGAAACAAGTGGAAAGAACTGCCTGCCTTGCCAAAAATGCCAAGAAAATGCAGAGATTGACATGCGGGGGTGAAAAAAACTGCTATAATCTTCTGAGTCAAAGAAAAGGCTGCTGCAAGCAGGGCCTCTTCATTTGACGAACGGCCCCGCGATTTCTTCTGCCGGGCCGATTCAAACAAGAAAGGTGATTTGATGAGTAAGAAACGAATTGTCTCTGCAAAGGCGGGCGTAGTCTTTGTACTGTCCCTGCTGGTCGCGGCGGCAACTGTTCTGAGCAGCGGGGCTTCCGCTATCCAGGACATGGATTCCAACCCTTCGAATCCGAATACAGCCTCTGCCGCCATGTTGGTGGAGGTCGAACAGGCAGACACCTCTTGGGGGGAACTCGACATCACCCCTGTCCAGCCCGCTGCCGCTCAGCCTTCGGCTGACGTTCTTATGGCGCTGCAGCAGGTGGAAGAGGACGACGGCTTTGTCTACTGCCCCACCATCAGCCTCTCCGAGGAGCTCCAGCAGTACACCTATGATAAGTGCCAGGAGCATGGGCTGAACTACACGGTCGTACTGGCGCTGATGTGGCGGGAGAGCCGCTTCAATGCAAGCGCGGTGGGCTACAACAGCAACGGAACCAGAGACAACGGGCTGATGCAGATCAACGATGTCAATAAATCCTGGCTGCAAAAGGAATATGGCATCACGAACCTGATGGATCCCTACCAGAACATCGACGCTGGCACCGCTATGCTGGGGGCGATGGTTGCCAAGTACGGCGACCACGATGCGCTGATGGCCTACCAGTACGGCGAGGCGGGCATGAAGGTGAAGCAGAGCCAGGGGATCACCACCAACAATCAGATTCAGCAGCTCTACGTCAAGAGCGAGGAGTTCCAGGAACTGCTTGTGTACTACGACGACGCAGCCTAGAACGTAATTTCGACAACAAAAAGAAGAACCGGTCACCGACCGGTTCTTCTCTTTGTTTATGGCGGATACTAAGCTTTCGCGTGAAAGGCGGCAAAAACCAAGCAAAGCCTATCATCACACGGCTTTGCGCGGATTTTTGCCGGTTCTTTCCAGAAAGATTAGTATTATTCAACAGTGACCGATTTGGCCAGATTGCGGGGCTTGTCCACCGAGCAGCCCCGGGCCACCGCGACATAATAGGCGAACAGCTGGAGGGCAATCACGGACAGCAGGGGAAGGAAGAGATCGTTCACATCGGGCAGATAGAGGATGTGGTCGTAGAGCTCCCGGTCGATGTCGAAGCCCTCCTTGGTGATGACCAGCACGGCAGCCCCACGGGAGCGGGTTTCTTTGATGTTACTGACAATTTTGGGCAGCAGCTCCCGCTGGGTGACCAAGCCCACCACCGGCACCCCCTGGGTGATGAGGGAGATGGTTCCGTGCTTGAGCTCCCCGGCGGCGTAGGCCTCGGAGTGGATGTAGGAGATTTCCTTGAGCTTGAGGGAGCCTTCCATTGCCATGGCGTGGTCGATCCCCCTGCCAAGATAGAACAGGCTTGCAGTCTCGGTAAACTCATCGGCCAGCTTTTCCAGAAAGGCGGAGGAGGCGATGACCTCCTCCGTCTTGCCCACGGCGCGGAGAAGCTCGGCAGTGTACTCCCTTGCCTGTGCTTTAGTCAGAACAGCTCGATCCAGGCCAAGGCGGATGGCCAGCAGGTAGGTGACGCCGATCTGCACCGAGAAGGCTTTGGTGCTCGCCACCGCGATCTCGGGCCCCGCATAGGTGTGGATGACGTAGTCTGCCTCTCTGGCGATGGAGGAGCCCGCCACATTGACGATGGCCAGGGTTTTGGCGCCCCGTTCCCTTGCCAGCCGCAGCGCGGCCAGCGTGTCGGCGGTCTCGCCAGACTGGGAGATGACGGCGACGAGGCTGTCCTTGTCCAAAATGGGATTTCGATAGCGGAATTCCGAGGCCAAATCCACCTCCACGGGCAGGCGGGCCAGTTGCTCGATCAGGAATTTTCCCACAGTGCCTGCGTGCATGGCGGTGCCGCAGGCCACGATGTGGAGCCGCTGGATGGAGCCGAAGAGGGACGCTGGGATGCCGTCCGCCGAGAAGTTGGGCAAGCCCTCCTTGATACGGGGGTGGAGGGTGTCCCGAAGAGCAGAAGGCTGTTCGTGGATTTCCTTGAGCATGAAGTGGGGATAACCGCCCTTCTGGGCCTGGGTTACGTCCCACTGGGCGGTGAGGCGCTCTTTGTGGATGGGGCGGTTATCAGCACCCAGTATCTCGACACCATCTCGGCGCAGAATGGCGATTTCACCTTCTTCAAGTAGGTGGTAGCTGCGGGTGTATTCCAGGATAGCTGGTACGTCGGAGGCGATGTAGTTTTCCGGGGAGCCATAGCTCAGTTCGGCGCCTTTTTCTCCCAATCCAACGATAAGGGGGCTGTCCTTGCGCACCGCATAGAGGGTGTTGGGGTGGTCGGCGAACAATATTCCAAACGCGTAGGAGCCCTCGATCATTTTCAGTGCCAGGCGGATCGCCTTGACGGGGTCGCCGTCGTAGAAGCAGTCCAGCAGCTTGGCCGCGGCCTCGGTGTCGGTCTGGGATTCAAAGCGGTAGCCATGGTCGGTGAGATAGCGGCGTAAATCCAGGTAATTCTCGATGATGCCGTTGTGAACGAGGCTGAGCTTTGGGGTGGAGTGGGGGTGGGAGTTTACATCCGACGGTTCGCCGTGAGTTGCCCAACGGGTGTGCCCGATGCCGACGCAGCCCTTGGGGCAGCCCTCCGCGCTGAGCCGCTCCTTCAAAATCTTCAGGCGGCCCTTGGTCTTGACCGTGGTGAGCGTGCTTCCTTCAAAGACAGAAATCCCGGCGGAGTCATAGCCCCGGTACTCCAGGTTGGACAGGCCGGTCACAAGAACATCGGCGGCTTCCCTGCCGCCTACATATCCGATTATTCCGCACATATATTAAGATGATCCTTTCAGATGAGTTTACCCTGCGGTATCTTTGCCCACAGAAAACAAGCGCCCGCAGCGTTTGAGAGCGCAACAATACAGGCCGGACAATCGGCCGATTTTGATGTGAGGTGTGGCGCATATCAATACAAGCCCGCCGGAAGCTCCCCGGCAGGCATAAATGCAGGGTGATGATTGGTTGGCATTGCTTGACAAACGGGGTTTTGTCGGGCAGTTACCTGCCTATTTGTCCCGTTTTATCGCCCCAAGCAGGGCGGGGAGGCATCCGCCGAATCCTTCGATAATCCTCCCACCTCGTCGTCCGCCCGTCATTCTGTTCCGGGGCGGCGCTGGCGCTTTGTTGTGCTTCGATGTTTTATTAACCCCTCCTTTTCAAAAGATTAGTCAGAATTCATTGCATCCCTCCCACAGTAAAGTGTTAAAAGGATAGCACAAAAACGTGGACGGCGCAATGGAATCGTGGTAAAATAGGCGAAACTTTACAGTTTGGAAATGTTTAGTACAGATACAGCCGGCAACCTGAAACGGCAAAGGAGGCCTCCATGGAGGCATTGGGTAAATTATTGGAACGGAACCCCATCATTGCGGCCCTGCGGGGGACGGAGGATCTGCCCGCCGCACTGGAAAGCGGCTGCGAGGTGCTGTTCCTCCTGTCGACGGGAATACTGGAAATCGGCTCTCTGGTGGAACAAATCCATGGGAGCGGCAAGGCTGTCTATGTCCACATGGACTTGATGGAGGGGCTGGGCCGGGATCGAGCGGCGTTGGGCTTTCTCCGCAGTGTGGCGAAAGTGGACGGCATCATCACCACGCACTCCAGCATCGTCCGCATGGCCAGGGAGGAGGGTTTGCCTTGCATCCAGCGGCTGTTTCTCATCGACAACCTTTCGGTGCGCACAGGGGTGCAGTCTGTCTCACAGACCAAGCCCGGCGCGGTGGAGGTCATGCCAGGCATCGTGCCAGCCGTCACAAAGCAGCTCTGCGACAAGCTGTCCCTGCCGGTGATCACAGGGGGGCTGGTGAACACCAAGGAGGATGTCATCGCAAGCCTTGCGGCCGGGGCGGTGGGCGTCTCCACCAGCAATACCGGCCTTTGGAATATCTGACGGAAAGGACAAGTAAACTTATGGAAATTATCAATGTCCGGGAGCACCCGGAATACAAGGACAGAGCCATCGCCTATTTTCAGGACAAATGGGCCAATGAGCAGAGCAGGTTGGTCTACGACGATTCCATTACCCGCAGCCTCGTGGCGACCAGCCCCCTTCCCGTGTGGTACCTGCTTGTGAATGGCGAGGAGATCGTCGGCTGCGCGGGCCTGATCACCAACGATTTCATCAGCTGCACAGATTTATGGCCCTGGCTCTGCGCCCTCTACATCGAGGAGAGCCACAGGGGACAGAGCCTGGGGAATATGCTGATGGACAGGGCAGGGGAGGATGCCGGAAAGATGGGCTTTCCCCACCTCTATCTCTGCACCGACCACATAGGCTACTACGAAAAGTACGGCTTCCGCCACATTGCCACGGGCTATCACCCCTGGGGGGAGAGCTCCCGAGGACGGCATAGATGTCTACGAGATGCTACAGGAGATCGATGCCGACGAGAATGGATTCATGAATGGGGCCTATGGCCTGTCGCCGGAGGAGTTCCGGGATTGGCTGAAAAAGCAGGATGATATGTCAAACGGTACCGGCCTTGAGGACTGGATGGTGCCTCAGACAACCTACTGGCTTTATGTCGACGGCGTGCCGGTGGGTGTCAGCAAGCTGCGCCACCGCCTGATGACCCGGCTGCGGGTGGAGGGCGGCCACATCGGCTACGCCATCCGGAAAAGCGCCAGGGGAAAGGGATATGCCAAGGAGCAGCTTGCCCTGGTGGTGGAAGCTGCCCGGACGATGGGCGTCACGGAGCCCTTGCTGGTGACAATCAATGAGGATAATGCCCCCTCTATTCATACCGCGATGGCCTGCAAAAGCAGGCTGGAAAAGGTGCAGAACGGCAAGCACTATATCTGGATTGACTGACAAGAAGGAGAATACAACTTGCGCCTGGAAACAGAACGCCTGATCATCAGGGAATTCACCCCGGCGGATGCCGAAGGCTTGGTGCGCTTCGCCTCTGACAAGGCCATCACCCGCTGGCTGCCCGACTGGGAGGACAGCCCAAAATGGATTGGCTGGTGGTTTGGAAAGCTGGAGGAGAATTATCGGAAAAATGCGCCTCTGGAGGATTTTCTCGCCTATGCCATTGTGGAAAAGGCGAGCGGGATCATCGTGGGGCATTTGGGTTGCGGGGATTTCGACAAGTTCGGGGAAAAAGAGCTTGGTGTCTGCTATGTGACCGATCCCGCCCGCATGGGAAAGGGATACGCCACTGAGGCGATGGCAGCCTTCGCCGACCACCTCTTGCAGACCTATGGCCAGGAGTACCTCATCGCGACCATACAGCCGGACAATCTCTCCTCCATCCGGGTGGCGGAGAAAACGGGCTTCCGCTTTGTTCGCAGCTTTGAAATGGTGGACAACGGCCAGACAGAGGCACTGCCATTCCATTACTACCGGAAATACCCATAGAAAAAGCGGAGCATAAGCTGCTCCGCTTTTCGATTTGTCTTTTTACAGCTTGGCTTGCAGGTCTTCCCAATCCTTCATGAACCGCTCCAGCCCGGCGGTGGTGAGGGGGTGGCCGATCATCTGCTCAATGACGGCGGGGGGAACGGTGGCGATGTGCGCGCCCACCTTGGCGCAGTCGATGACATGGAGGGGGCTGCGCGTGCTGGCGGCGATAATCTCGGTTTCAATGCCGTGGATGTCAAAAATCTGGGCGATATCGGAGATGAGGTCGATGCCCACCGCGCCGATGTCGTCCAGGCGGCCCACAAAGGGGCTGACGTAGGCGGCGCCCGCACGGGCTGCCAGCAGGGCCTGGGCCGCGGAGAAGATCAGGGTGCAGTTGGTGGGAATGCCCTCTGCCGTGAGGATTTTAATGGCCTTGAGACCCTCTGCGCACATGGGGATTTTGATGCACATCTTGGGGCTGATGGCGGCCAGCTCCCGCGCCTCCTCCACCATCTTTTTGTGCTCCATGGAAATAACTTCGCCGAAGACCACGCCGTCCACAATGGTGGTGATTTCGGTGATGACTTCCTTGAACTCCCGGCCCTCCTTGGCAATAATGGAGGGGTTGGTGGTCACGCCGCAGATGACGCCGTAGTCGTTGGCCTTTATGATGGCCTCAATGTTGGCGGTATCGATGAACAGCTTCATGTCGCATCCATTCCTTTCTGTCCCTATATTATGTGGTTCCCATTGATGTCAGTCGAGATGGAAGACCTCTTCCAGGTAGACAACCGGCTCTGCCTCTCCCCAGTCAAAGGAGCCGTCGATCATCTTGCTGGTGATGGCGTTCCAGCGCTGACAGGGCTCGCTGGCGGCGATGTACTCGTTTGTTTTCTGGGGGTCGTCGCACTCGAACACATAGAAAAACTGATTGCCGTTTTGAAAAATAGAATAGTTGCGGTAGCCCGCCTTGGTGTGTTCTTCCCGCACATCGGGCCAGACATTGCGGTGCAGCTCCACATATTCGTCCAGATACTCCGGTTTGACCTTCCAGGTCCACGCATATCGTGCCATTCGCGCATCATCCCTTTCAGCAATAAATGTTGTGCAACGGTGGGAAATCAACTATACTATATCATATTACGTGACGAAACCTGATAGGTCAACTGTTAATTTGGAAAAAGGATTGTTGTATATGGATCAGATCAACCGGGACAGAGAAGGGCTGCTGCGGGATATCACCTGCTTCGCCCTGGATATGGACGGAACCTTCTACCTGAGCAACACCCTGCTGGAGGGCTCCCTGGATTTTCTCGAGGCCCTGCGGGAAAAGGGGAAAGACTTTGTCTTTCTCACCAACAACTCCTCCAAGAGCCGGGCAGCCTATCTGGACAAGCTGGCGGCGATGGGGGTGGAGGTAGCGGAGCGAAATCTGGTCACCTCGGGACAGGCGACCATCCGCTGGCTGCAAAAGCACCACCCCGGCAAAAAGGTCTTTCTGCTGGGCAACGACGTTCTATACGGTGAGTTTATTGAATCTGGAATTATACTGGATTCCTGCGCTCCCAATCTGGTCGTGACCGCCTTCGACACAACGCTGGACTACCAAAAGATGACGATGCTGTGCGATTTTGTGCGGGCGGGCCTGCCCTACATCGCCACCCACCCCGACTACAACTGCCCTGTGGAGGGCGGGGGATATATCCCGGATATCGGGGCGATCCATGCCTTTGTGGAGGCCTCCACCGGGCGCATGCCCGACCACATCATCGGCAAGCCCAACCGGGAGATTCTAGACTGCGCTTTGGCGCAGACCGGCCACAGGCCGGAGCAGACCGCCATGGTGGGGGACAGGCTGTACACCGACATCGCCTCCACCGCCAACCTGCCCGGCCTCACCGGCATTCTGGTGCTGACGGGGGAGAGCAGGGCGGAGGATATCGAAACCGCAGAGGTAAAGCCGCATTTGGTCTTTGATCGGCTTTCCTCCATGATCCCCTATCTGTAAACTGAAGAAAGAGCGGGTGCAGCTGTGAAGAAAAATCCTTTCCGCATTGCAAAGCTGGTCTGTCTGGGCATATTGGCGGCGCTGCTGGTCGCAATGGTTGTGGTCATGGTTGTGGGTTACATCGGCACGGCGAACAATCCCTATACCAGCTTTCCGGCCTACGCAGCCATTGTCTTTACAGCGTTATATTTTGCGCTGCCTATCCTGATTGTGCTGTTGCTGGTTATATTGTTCGCCGTTCTGGAGAAAAGGAAGAAATAATTGAGCAAACAAAAACATGCACCTGTTGCGGGCGCATGTTTTTTGCATTAAGCTTCTTTCGGCTCCCAGGTGACGACGGGATAGTCCCGGATGGAGTTGGTGGGGCAGACCTCCCGGCATTTGCGGCAGTTCACGCACTTTTCCGGGTGAATGACGGCCACGTTGTCGATGACCTCAACCGCACCGTATTCGCAGACCTTCTCGCAGCGCTTGCAGCCGATGCAGCCCTTGGAGCAGATTTTGCGGGTGACTCCCCCCTTGTCCAGGGAGGAGCAGGAGACGTAGGTGCGGCTGGCCTCGGGGGTGAGCAGGATCAGCTTCTTGGGGCAGGTGCTCACACAGAGGCCGCAGCCGATGCAGTATTTGCGGTTGATGACCGCGATGCCGTCCTCGATTTGAATGGCATTTTCGGGGCAGGCCACCGCGCAGTCGCCGTACCCCATACAGCCGTAGGAGCACTTGCCCCGGCCCTGATAGAGGGCGTTGCTGGCTTCACAGGTGCGGGGGCCCACATAGTCCATCACCCGCCCAGTGCTCTCCAGGCCGCCGTTGCACTTGACCACCGCCTTGGAGGGGATGATGTCCAGTGCCTCGGTGCCCATCAGCTCGCTGAGCCCCAGGGCCACATCGCTGCCGCCGGGCATGCAGAGGTTGGTGGCAATCTCACCGTCCAGCACCTTTTGGGCGTATTCGTCGCAGCCCGCGCAGCCGCATACGCCGCAGTTGACGCCGGGCAGAAGGCTGCGGATGTCGTGGAATTTCTCATCCACCGGCACTGCCAGCCGCTTGGAGGCGACCGCCAGCACAACGCCCAGCACAAGGCCCATGACCGCCACAACCGCGACGGGAATCAGGAGTTGTTCCATAGTATATCGGGCGAGGAACCGCCCGTGCCCCCTTCTGTATGAAATCTTATGAATTCTACTTAAACTATACCACCGAAGCCCATGAAAGCCATAGAGACAATGGAGGCCGCCACCAGCGTGATGGGAACACCCTCGAAGGAGCGGGAAGCCCGGCTGTCCTCCATGCGCATCCGCACGCCGGAAAAGACCACCAGCGCCAGCAGGAAGCCCAGACCCGCGCCAAAGGAGTTGAGCAGGGACTGCCAGAAGTTGTAGTTTTCATCCAGGTTGAGGATGGTGACGCCCAGCACCGCGCAGTTGGTGGTGATAAGCGGCAGGTAGATGCCCAGCGAGTGGTAGAGGGGCGGCAGCTTGCGCTTGAGCACGACCTCAATCAACTGCACGAGGGCGGCGATGACCAAAATGAAGGAGACATTGTTCAGGTACTGGAAGTTGGGGGTGAGCACGTAGTAGTACAGCGGCCAGGTGACGGCGGTGGCAAGCACCATGACAAAGGTGACCGCCACCCCCATGCCCAGGGCAGAGTCCAGCTTTTTACTGACGCCCAGAAAGGGGCAGATGCCCAGGAACTGGGAGAGGACGAAGTTGTCCACCAGGATGGCGCTGACCAGTATGGTGAACACATTTTTGGTGACTTCCAGATCGGCCATGACTAGTCCTCTCCTTCCTGTGCGGATTCGTCCGCGGTTTTATGCCGGTCGGGATACTCGCAGTGCACGCCGATCAGGTCGGACATATCCGCCCCGGCGGAGGGGCAGGTGCCGGAAACGGGGCAGCCGTCGCAGCCCACCGAGGTGCGCACCTTGATGCGATCCTGCCGCCTGCGGCCCCGGTTGTAGAGGTAGACAAGCTTGTTGACGAGCGCCACTACGACGCCGAAGACCAGGAAGCCGCCGGGAGCCTGTCGAAATATCTCAATGGGATCGAACAGATTTTTAGTCAAGGCAAAGCCAAACAAGGTGCCCAAGCCGAGAATCTCCCGGATGGAACCGATGAACAGAAGAGCGAGAGTAAAGCCGAATCCCATGCCGATCGCATCCAGAAGAGAATGTCCGACGCTGTTCTTGCTGGCGAAGGCCTCGGCCCTGCCCAGAATGATGCAGTTGACAGTAATGAGAGACAGGTAGAGGCCCAATGCAGCGTCCAACGCGGGAAGATAGGCCTTGACCAACAGCTGGAGAATGGTGACAAAGCCCGCGATGATGACGATGTAACAGGGAATGCGTACCTTGTCCGGAATAACATTCTTGAGCAGAGAGATCAAAAAATTGGAGCAGATGAGTACAAACATTGTGGCAAGGCCCATACCCAAGCCGTTAAATGCTTGGGTTGTAACCGCCAGAGTGGGACAGGTTCCCAGCAGCAGCACCAGAACCGGATTTTCCTTGATGATGCCTGCTATCAGTATGGAAAACCCGGAACGCTTTTTTGATTTTGCTTCCACTACTGAGTCCCCCCTTCCGCATCCCCGCTTGTAACAGGTGACGCCTCCGTCGTTGCGTCTGTGCCGGAGCCCTCTTCAGGAGAAGCCTCCGTTGTGGCATCGGTTTCCTCCTCGGCGCTGCCGGAGGCGGAGGTCGTGGCGTCCACTGACTTGCCGGTGACGGCCCCGTAGGCCTGGGTGGATAAGCTCAGCGCATTTTTGAGCGCCCTGCTGGTGAGGGTTGCACCGGTAATGCTGTCCACACCATCGGGATTGTCTTGACCGACATAGAGCTTGAGGTATTCCTCCTCACCCACGCGGCTGCCCAGACCCGGCGTCTCGTTGTTGGCCAGCATTGTGATGCCTGTGTAGTTGCCCTCGGCATCCAGACCCACCATGAAAGTGACATTGCCCTTGTAGCCTTTGGTAGTTGATTGAAAGACATAACCCACACCGCTGTCCGCCGCGTAAGCGCTGGAAACCCCATCGGGCAATTCCACATCTGTAATTTGTGTAAAACCACCTGCGTCAGGAAGCACATCCGCTCTGGTTTTCTGAGCGGTGTCTTCCTCCGCCTGGGCGATGAGGGGAGCGGTGACCTGGTGGGTGAGCGCCAGGAAAAAGGTTATGATCAGGCAGACCAATGTCAGCACGACAGGAGGGCCGACCAAGCCGTTTTTGAATTTTTCCATGGTCTGTTCCTCCTAGTCGGTCAATTTGGTGTGCGGTTCTTTTTCCAGCTCCTGCTGCGCTTTTTGGGCCGCCAGCCGCTCCTTGTGGCCCAGGGGCTTGATGCGGGTGAGCTTGTTGATGTGGGGGGTGAGGATATTCATGAGCAGTATGGCGAAGGAGACCCCCTCGGGGTATTGGCCGTACAGCCG
The DNA here is from genome assembly GCA_047973265.1 of Oscillospiraceae bacterium. Lineage (GTDB taxonomy): Bacteria > Bacillota > Clostridia > Oscillospirales > Ruminococcaceae > WRAV01. Next base: position 32,364 of record JBKEBS010000004.1, on the reverse strand, counting down.
GATGATGACAGTGAGAATGCCGCAGCCGATACCGTAGATTAGCTTGCCCCGCTCTGTGATGGGGCTGGTGACATAGTCTGTCGCCATGAAAATTGCCCCCAGCATGAGGCCGCCGGTGAGCAGGTGAAAGACCGGGTCGCCGTCCAGAATCCAGAAAAGGATGAAGGCGGTGCCCAGGTAGGAGAGGGTGATGGTGGGGGTGAGCACGCGGCGGATGAGCAGGTAGGCGAAGCCGATGAGCAGTGCCAGCGCACTGGTTTCGCCCAGTGAGCCCGCCATCCGGCCCAGGAAGAGGTCGAGGGTGGAGGGCATGACAGCGTTGGGGTTCCAGGTGAGGCCCAGTGGGGTAGCTGTGGTGACAGCGTCCATGGCGTAGAAGCCGCCGGGAGCCGTCCAGCTGGTCATCTGCAACGGGAAAGCGATGAGCAATACCACGCGCCCGACAATGGCGGGATTGGCGAAGTTCTTGCCCAGGCCCCCGAACAGCTGCTTGGTCACCACGATGGCGAAGAAACAGCCGATCACGGCCATCCACACCGGCAGGTAGACCGGCAGGCAGAAGGCCAGCAGCGCGCCGGTCACCACGGCGGAGAGATCCCCCACCATGGTGGACTGCTTCATAAGGAGCCGGTAGAGGTACTCAAAGAGTACGCAGGAGCCCACGCACACTGCAACCATGAGCACCGAGCGGGTGCCGAAGAAGTAGATGGAGGCGACCAGTGTCGGAGCGAGGGCGATGAGCACGTCCTGCATGACGTTCCGGGTGCTGGCGGAGGTGCGGAGGTGCGGGGAGGGGGCGACGTCTAAAAAGTTCATACTGTTACTTCCCTCCCTTTCTCAATCTCGCCTTGCCCAGGCGGAAAGCCTCCACCAGTTCCAGGCGGGCGGGGCAGACATAGGAGCAGTTGCCGCACTCGATGCACAGCCCCACGCTCAGCTCCCGCAGGGCCTCGTTGTCCCGGCGGTCAAAGGCCTCCTTGAGTTGGGTGGGCATCAGGTTCATGGGGCAGCTGCGAATACACTTGCCACAGTGAATGCAAGAGCTCTCCTTGTACCGTGGGGCAAAGGAGGTGCTGAACGCGAGGATCGCGTTGTTGTTTTTGAGGATTGGGAAGGTCTCCTCCCGCAGGGTGATGCCCATCATGGGGCCGCCCATCAAAATCTTGCGGGGATCCTTCTTGTAGCCGCCGCAGAAGGCGATGACATTGTTCACCGGCGTGCCGACGGACACCAGTACATTCTTTGGCCGTGTGATGGCGTTCCCGTCAATTGTGATGGGGCGGCTCACCAGCGGCATGCCCGTGCGGAAGTAGACGCCCAGCTCCGCCACGGTGGCAACGTTGGACACCAGCACCCCGATATCGGCGGGCAGTCCCCCCTCCGGCATGATTTTGCCGGTGAGCTGGTAGATCAGCACCTTTTCCGCCCCCTGGGGGTAGGTGCTGGGCAGGGATACGACGGATACGGTGTCCGTCATATGTTTTTCCTTGATGAGCTCGGTGAGGCGGTAGATGGCCTCCGGCTTGTTGCGCTCCACGCCGATGATGCATTGGGGGATATCCAGGTACTTGAGGATGACCTCAAGGCCGTCCAGGATGTCCATGCCCTGTTCCATCATGGTGCGGTAGTCGCTGGTGATGTAGGGCTCGCACTCCGCGCCGTTGAGCAGCAGGAGCTTGACCTGATCCAGGTTTTTGGGGCTGTACTTCACGTAGGTGGGGAAGCCCGCGCCGCCGAGACCCACCATGCCCGAGGCCCTCACCGCGGCGATAAAACTGTCAAAGCTGCCGATGTTGGGGGGGACGACTGAGCGGGAGATGGTCTGCTTCTCATCGGAATCGATGACGATTGTCTCACATACCTGGCCCTTGGGCAGCATGAGGGAGCCGATCTCCACTACGGTGCCGGACACGCTGGAGTGCATGGGCACGCCAAGCGGGGCTTCGTTGTCGGCGATCAGCTGGCCCACCTGCACCTCGTCGCCCTTGGCGACCAGCGGCTTTGCCGGGGGGCCAATATGCTGTTGCATGGGGATAACCACCTGGGGCGGCACCGGCATGGACTGCACGGGGCGATCCATGGTGGCCTTGCGGTGCGGCAGCAAAATGGAGTGTAGGGGTTTGCCGAAAAAACCGGGCATAGAGAGTTCAGTCCTTTTATTGTGTAGTGGTAGAATGGCTCCTTATACATTTGCCCTATTCCAATGGGTATTCTAGCACAGAAAATGCGAAAAAGGTAGCGCTTCCTGTCAATAAAACACAAAAAACGAAGGATTTCCTGCGATTAGTTTGTCTAAAGTCAAACAATTTGACGAAATATCCAACGGCGCAGGAATTCCAAGGGGAAATCAGTGTAAAATGCCAGAGAATGCAATGTGTCCCTCATGCCGCAAATCGATGCAGATGTGATATAATGTGATGTATACGAAAAATGGGAGGCGGCGAGACACAGATGGAAAGAAAACATTTTTTCCGCGCCAGGGATTTGACCATCATGACCTTGATCCTGATTTTTGCCGTGCTGCTGGGGCTGTATGTCCGCAGCCAGGCCGGGCAGCCCTCCTTCGCCGAGGTGTCCCTCCACGGCGAGCTTGTGGCCCGTCTGCCGCTGGATGAGGACGCCGAGCTGGAGGTGCCGGGCACAGCGGTGGTCATCCAGGTGAAGGACGGCAAGGTCGCGTTTGTGTTCTCCGACTGCCCGGATCAGATTTGCGTTCACGCGGGCTGGCTGTCCCGGGCGGGGGCCTCGACGGCCTGCCTGCCCAACGGGGTGGCACTGCAAATCATGGCCGAGGAGGGCGAGGGTCTGGACGCCGTTGTGGGATGAGAGGCAGAGGAAGGGACAATAAGGGGATGGAACAGGTAAGCGGCAGTGGAACGGCTCTGAAAAAGTGGGAGGAAATCCACGCAGCCCGCCATAAAAAGCGGGAGAATATCAGGTGTGACGATTGGCTTTATGCCTTTCGCGGCTATATTGACCGGTGCGGCACTCCCATTCTGGATTTGGGCTGCGGGGGCGGTAACAACACCCTGTACCTGACCGAAAGAGGGAAGGTGGTCATTCCGTGTGACTATTCTACGAATGCCATTACCAGAATCAAGAAAAACTTTCCCGAAGTTCAAAGAGCGGAATGCTTTGACATGGCAGAAGGGCTGCCCTTTGAGGACGACTTCACCGATATTGTCATTGCCGATTTATCCCTTCATTACTTTTCCGACGAAACGACTTTTTATGTGCTGAACGAGATTAAGAGAGTGCTCCGGCCGGATGGAATCCTGCTTTTCCGGGTCAATTCCGTCAGCGATACGCGGTATGGCGCCGGAGAGGGCGTCGAAATTGAAAGGCATTTTTATCAATCGGCGGATGGAAGACAAAAGCGGTTTTTTGACAGGCAGGATATCGACCATTTCTTTGAATATTGGGATTTGTTCTGCTTGGAGGAAGATATTGTGATGCGCTACGAGCACCCCAAGCAGGTGTGGAAGGGAGCCGCAAAGCTGTGAACAGGAGAAATTCCCCCGCCTCCAAGGTGGCCTTTGCGGGGCTGCTGCTGGCGATGACACTGCTGTTTTCCTGGCTGGAGGGGCTGATTCCCCCTCTGCCGGGCCTGTCCGGCGTACGGCTGGGGCTGGCCAACGTGGTTGTGATGTACGCCTTTTTCTCGGTGGGCAAGGGCACCGCTCTGCTGCTGGTGCTGCTCAAGGCAGGGTTTGCCGTGCTCACCCGCAACCCCATCGCGGCGGCGCTGAGCCTCACGGGCGGGCTGATCAGCTTGCTGGTGATCTTCCTGCTCTGGACATTGTCCAGGGGGAGGATGTCCTACCTGCTCATCAGCGTATTTGGAGCGATCGCCCACAATATGGGTCAGCTGGCGATGGCGTCGCTGCTGATGAAAACCAACTTGGTGTTCTACACCCTGCCTGTCTTGCTGGTGGCGGGGGTTGTGATGGGCGCGGTGACCGGCCTGCTTTTGCGGGTGGTGCTGCCCCTCTTTGACCGGGTGCGGGGAGAAATCAAGACCGGCGACCCGGACAAATTGTGATTAACGCTATAAATATACTATTTGTATTGAAAGGATGGATTCACTATGCAGGAGAATTGGTCACTGAAGGAGCTCTGCCCGGGCTTTGATTCCCCGGAGTTTCAGAGGGACTGGAAGGCGCTCCCAGGCGCAATTGAAGCGATTGTCCGCTACACGGCGGAGCAGTTCACGGCAGAAAATGCCGCTGACACGGCGAAGGCGTCCGCCGCGCTGGAGGGCTACATCAAGCTGGAGCTGGACTTCGAGCCCTATGTCAAGCTGCCCGAGTTCACCAGCCTTTTTTTGGCGGTGAACACCACCGATGAGACCGCGCTGAAGTTTTCCGACCGGCTGGAGGAGATTTTTGCCGAGCTCACCCCTGCCTCCACGGGGCTGAAGGGTTTTCTGCGCCGCCTGCCCGATCTGGACACCGTGATAGCGGGGCATCCGCTGCTGGAGCAGCACCGCTTCTTCCTCTTTGAAAACCGGGAGATGGGGATGCATGTGGGCAGCGACGCGGAGGAGCTGCTGCTCTCCAAGCTGCAGCCAACCGGCTCCAGCGCCTGGGGCAAGCTGTACGAGTTGCTCACCAGCACCCTGCTGGTTGACATCACCCTGGACGGAAAGGAACAGCGCCTGCCCCTCTCCATGGCGCGCAACCTGGCCTATTCTCCCGATGCCGCAGTGCGCAAGACCGCCTACGAGGCGGAGCTAGCGGCCTATCCCAAGGTGGAGAAGTCCATCGCCGCCAGCCTCAACGCCATCAAGGGCGAGGCTCTCACCATTGCCCAGCTGCGGAATTATGACTCGGTGCTGGACATGACGCTGCTGGAATCCCGCATGGATCGGGAGACGCTGGACGCGCTGTGGGGGGCAATAGGCGATTATCTGCCCAGCTTCCACAGCTTTTTGCGGGCCAAGGCGAAGTTGCTGGGCCATCAGAACGGACTGCCCTTCTACGACCTGTTCGCCCCCATGGGCGAGGTGGAGATGCAGTTCACCTATCCACAGGCGGCGGATTACGTGGTGAAAACCTTCTCCGACTTCAGCGACAAGCTGGGGGCTTTTGCACGGAACGCCTTTGACACCGCCTGGATTGACGCCTTCCCCCGGGAGGGCAAGCGGGGCGGGGCCTTCTGCTCCAACCTCCACGCCATCGGGCAGAGCCGCATCATGGCCAACTTCTCCGGCAGCTTTGACGGCATGAGCACCTTTGCCCACGAGCTGGGCCACGCCTACCACGGCGACTGCCTGCGGGAGGAGACAGCCCTCAACTGCGACTACACCATGCCCATCGCCGAAACCGCCTCCACCTTCTGTGAGACGCTGGTGACTCAGTCGGCGCTGAAAACCGCCACCGAGGAGGAGACCTTCGCTATTCTGGAAAACTACCTCTCCGGCATCACCCAGGTGACGGCGGACATCTACAGCCGCTTCCTCTTTGAGGACGCCGTGATCAATGGTCGCAAGGAGGGCTCCCTCAGCCCCGACGAGCTGAAGGGGATCATGCTGGACGCCCAGAAGAAGGCCTACGGCGACGGGCTGGATCACAGTCTCCTTCACCCCTATATGTGGGCCTGCAAACCCCACTACTACGAGGTTTCGGTGAACTACTACAACTTCCCTTACGCCTACGGTCAGCTGTTCGCCCTGGGCCTGTACGCCCGTTACCTGGAGGAGGGCAAGGCTTTCCTGCCCAAGTTCGATGCGCTGTTGGCCTCCACCGGCAAGAACAACCTGCGGGATGTGGGCCTGCAGGCCGGAATCGATATCAGGGACAAGGCCTTCTGGGCCGGGTCGCTGGAGACCGTGAAGACTGACGTGGAGCGTTTCCTCGCGCTGGCGGAAAATCGCATGAAGTAAGAAGTAAATGAAAAGAGCCTCTCCTGGTGGAGAGGCTCTTTTTGTGCGATCAACGCTTACAGGCGAACGGTGGGTTTGTCGGAATCGGAGCGGTTGTTGTACTTCTCCTCGGCTTCGAGAAGCTCCTCCTCCCAAATCAGGTGGCGGTAAATTGTGCCCCGGTCGTCGGTGGCGATCCACTCCACAAAGTCCTCGTAGATGGCGGGAGTCCATCCGGTGTCGATTTCGGCGGAGGAATAGGTGCCGGAGCCCAGGCGGTCGAAGCCAAAGATGTCGCGCACATGGCTCTTTTCCGCCTTGATTACGACCTCCTCCACCAGGTGTGCGGGGATAAACAGCACGCCCGCCATGGTGGCGAAGACGATGTCGCCGGGCAGGCAGACCGCTCCGCCGATGCGGCAGGGGGTGTTGAAGCCGGTCATGACGTACTCGGCAATACCTGTGGGGTCTTCGCCCCTGCAAAGCACCTGGAGGCCGTCGATCTTGACGATCTGCTCCATGTCGCGGATGCCGCCCCACAGCACCGCGCCGCCCTTGCCGGTGCGGGTGCGGATGGCGGTGGAGAGGTTGCCGCCCACGAAGGTGCCGTCCCGGATTTTGTCAAAGAAGTCCACCACGATTACGTCGTCCTCCACGAGGGAGTCGATCACCCACTGGTTGTAGGTGCCGTGTCGGCCCTCCACTTCGCGGCCCTGTTTCAGCAGCAGATCATCCAGGTCGGGGCGGGTGGGCATGAGGGTAGCGGTGACCGCCCGGCCAACCAGGCGGTATTCGGGATCGGGATTGGTGCGCATGAATTCGCCCTGGAACTGGTATTTGTAGCCTTTGCTGTAGATGGTTCCCCAGGCCTCCTCCAAAGTGAGCAGGCGCAGGCGCTCCATCAGCTCCTGGCTGACCATGGGCCGCCCGTCGGGCAGGCGTTCGCCCTCCCAGTAGGGGGTGAGGAAGATGATTTCCTCTCTGCTGGAAAATGTCATGATAAGTCCTTCCTTTCAGAAGCCGGGGCTTCATAATAAGCTTACAGCAGCATTGCGCAGCCATCCTGGCGGATGGTGGTGCCGGAGATAAATTCCGCCTCTTTTGTGGCAAGGTAACAGGCCATGTAGGCCACGTCCGACGGCAGGCCGATGCGCCCCAGAGGGTACATGTTGAACCGGCGGTCCCACTCCATCTTTTTCAGGGTAAAGGGCTTGGGATCACCCGTCTTGCCCTCAATCTTCACCCCGGCGGGGGCGACAATGTTGACTGTGATGCCGTCGGGGGCGAATTCGATAGCCGCCTCCCGGCAGAGCATCTCCATGCCGCCCTTGGAGGTGGAGTAGGCGGCGTCAAAGTCTGTGGGGCGTTTGCCGTGCACAGAGGAGATCAGGATGATCCGCCCCGCGCCGGACTCCTTCAGATAGGGGTGACAGAGGCCCATGAGCAGGTAGGGGGCGCGCAGGTTGACGTTCAGCACCTGCTTGAAGGTGTCCCGGTTGCTCTCGAGAAAGGCGTACTGGGTCTGGATGGCTGCGTTGTTTACCAAAATATCCAGCCCGCCGAGAAAGGCCACAGCCTCCCGCACCAGCTTCTCGCAGCCCTCCGGGCTCCCCACATCGGACTGAACGACCGCCGCTTCGGTGATGCTCTGGAGCTCCTTCAGGGTTTCGGCGGCCATTCCCGCATTGGAGTTGGCGCCGATGACAACTTTTGCTCCCCTGCGGGCAAATTCCAAGGCGATGCCCTTGCCGATGCCCTTGCCGCCGCCTGTAACTAAGACGCGCTTGCCGGTCAACTCATTTGAGGAGGTCATTCCCACTCGACCTCCCTTCCGGTGTAGCCGATCTCCCAGCGGAGCTCGGAGTCGCCGGGCATGTAGTAGCCGGTAAAGCCGCCGTCTGCCGTGAGGATGGCCCCGTTGATGAAGGCGGCGTCGTCGGAGCAGAGCAGCAGTGCTGCCCTGGCAATCTCCTTCGGTGTAGCGGCGCGGCCCCGGCTGACGCGGAGCTCCACCTGATGGTAGAGCCCGGAAACATCGTTTTGCAGCAGCGCCTCGTCCCCCTCCAGGGGGCCGTAGCGGAGCATGTTGACCCTGCCGCCAAGCCGTCCCATATCCTGGGCGGCCTCCCGCACCAGCATGTTCATCCCCCCGTTTGCGACGGAAAAGAGAGGGGAGCCGGCAGTCGGCTTTTCGCCGTGGATGCTGGAGAGCACCAGCATGATGCCGCTGTGCTGCTTGCCCAGCTTGCCCGCCGCCGCTTTGAGTGCGCACCAGGTGGCAGTGAGGTTGTCGTCAATGTAACGGTCAAAGAGCGCGGCGGAGTCCTCCTTGATGGAGGAACGGTCGATGTGCCGGGTGGCTGTGACCGTGATGTCTGGCGTGTCGATCAGCTCAAGCGCTGCGAGGGCGTGCTCATCCGTCACGGGATTGTGAGGGTAGACCGCGATGCTCTGGCCGTCCCGCCCCTCAAAATCCGGAGGAGAGGACAGGCCGGAGAGGAGAAGGCTCGCGCCCTCCTCCCACAGCTCCCTCGCGACGGCCAGCCCCACCGGAGTGTCCGCGCCGGTGACCCAGGCGGTCTTTCCGGCAAATCTAGTGTTTGTCAAGTGTTTTCCCTTCCTTTAGAAAGTGCAGCGTTCACAAGACCAGCTTTACAGGTCATCAGCTCCAAAGTCTGTCATGGGAGTTCCAGTCGTTCCACTCGTCGGTGGACATCCAGAGCTTTGCGCCGGGCATGAGGTGCTCTGCCAGAACCTCGTCGTTCAGACTCTCAATGCCGAGGCCGGGAGCCTGGGTGATGGTGATCCAGCCCTTGTCCACAATCCGTCCGCCCGGAGCGTAGTTCACCATGTCCTGCCACCAGGGGATGTCGTTGGAGTGGAACTCCAATGCCAGGAAGTGCTCGAAGCTTGCACAGGTGTGGGCAGCAGCCATGCAGGCGATGGGACTCTCCGCCATGTGCATGGCAATCGCCACCCCGTGCTCGCAGGCGTAGTCGCCGATCCGCTTCGTCTCCAGCATGCCGCCCGAGGTGAGAAGGTCGGGGTGGATGACCGATACGCCGCCCGCGTCGATGAGGGTCTGGAAGCCCTCCTTCAGATAGATGTCCTCCCCGGTGCAGATGGGGGTGGTGGAGGCCTTGGACAAGCGGACATACTGCTCGGTGTACTGCCAGGGGATCATGTCCTCCAGCCAGGCGAGGTTGTACTTCTCAATCCGCTTCGCCAGCTTGATGCAGTCCTCCAGGCCGATGTGGCCGAAGTGGTCGACTGCAAGGGGAACCTCGTAACCGATGGTCTCCCGCACCCGGCGGACATAGTCCTCCAGGGCGTCGAAGCCGACTTCTGTGATGTGAATGCCGGTGTAGGGGTGGGGGGTGTTCTCGATCTCGTAGAGGCGGTTGCGGAGGTAGCGTGCCTCATCGGGATTGGTGGCGGCCTTCGCCTTTGCCCACAGCTCCTCCTGGCTCTCCAGATAGCCCAGGGGTGCGGAGAGGGCCCCCTTGATGTGCCTGATCTGGCCGATGCCCAAGTCCATCTTGAGGAAGGTGTAGCCCTGCTCCATGCGGGTCTTGAGGGCCTGGCCCATGGCCTCGCCGGTGTCCTTGCCGTCCACATCGGTGTCGCAGTAGACGCGAATCTTGTCCCTGAACTTGCCGCCCAGGAGCATGTAAGCGGGGACGCCGTAGGCCTTGGCCGCCAGATCCATGAGGGCGACTTCAATGCCGCAGGTGCCGCCGCCCTGACGGGCGTGGCCGCCGAACTGCTTGATGCGCTTGAAGAGGCGATCGACGTCGCAGGGGTTTTCGCCGATGAGGTGGCGCTTGAGCATGAGTGCGTAGACGGGGTCAGCGCCGTCCCGAACCTCGCCGTAGCCCTCCAGGCCCTGATTGGTCGTGATCTTGATGAGGGGGCAGCGCATGGGTGCTTTCGCGATGTCGGCTATCCGGATATCCGTGATCCGCAGCTCGCTGGGTCTCGAATTTGTGTTCATACCTAATACTGGTTCGCTCATAAAATGACCATTCCTTTCCTCTTTGCGAAGGTGAAACCTTTATTGTAAATCAGTTGCCGGAATGGGAATCAGCTTTTTGCCGCCGCCCCAAACACCTCACAGTATATTTTTTTCATGCGTGAAATGCAAACAGAAATCAAGCTGCAGTTCAAATTCTTCTATAACGCATAAAAGAAATGTAAGTTGTATAGTTATAGCGCACATAGGATTTAGGATAATATGCTTTAGTAAAACATATTTTATACTTTATATTGAGTGTGAACAGGGTGAGCGAAGGAGTTGCCGCAAGGCTAAAAAGAAATAGGTACAGAACGCCTGAGCATTCTGTACCTATAAAGTGTAAAATCTTGGCATCTGAAATCAATATTTGTCACAAAGCTGTGAAGAAAGGGGGTGTGATGCAACAATCCTGATTTTTATGTGCACTAATAATAACAGAACCTCCATAGCCGGAAATCGAAAGAGACGTTTTGCGGCAAAACGTTGGCTATGGGGTTTCTTCTTTCGCCAGGTACTGGTAGTCCTCGGTCAGGGGAATGATGCCAATCAACTCCGAGGTGGCGATCAGCCGGTTTAAGGTTGTTCCAATGGGGTCGCAGGTGGTGAGCGTCAGACAGCTGAACCCCTGGCGGCCGATGACATCCCAGTCGCTGGGTTTCACGATAGTGTTTTCCCGAAAGAGATACTGGAACACATGACCCCGGTAGACCAAGTAGAGAAAATCCCCCTCCTCCAGCTTGTCCAGGGAATAAAAGACCATATCGTAGATGTCGCGGTGTCCGGCAATGCTGACATTGACATCGCCCCAGGCGGGCATTTGAGAGACCTCGTAGAGGCCGGGCATTTTCTCCAGCACCTCCGGCTCTGTGGATTCACCCACCAATGTGTCGATATCCAGGGAGGGGACGATCAGCCGCATGGCGCCGCGCTGGTAGCTTTTCCGCTCATCCGTCACATAGAGTGCATCGGCGGGGAGCTCGTCGTAGGGGATTTCAACAGTGACGCTTTCAGGGAGCACCCCAAAGCTTTGACTGCCCGGCCACCAGCCCTGATCCTGGAGAAAACGGACAAAGAAGAAGAGGAAAGCCAGAAAAATCAGAAGAAGCCCCAAAATTAAAATGAGGATTCCCTTGTTTTTTCGCTCTTTATTTTCCGGCATGGCCAACCTCCAAGCATCTGAAATATGCACGATTCTATTGTAATGTGGATTGATTCAGGCGTCAAGTAAGACAGTGGGAAAAAGAAAAGTAGAGCAAATAAATAGACAATAAAAAGCCACTTTTTTACAAGCCACTTTTTTACGTGACCCATTGCTGTCATTGGAATCGTCATAATAGTCGAAGAGTCTGATAATGAATCATATACCATTCAACTATACGTTCAATGTTTGCTTATAAATATCACATTTTTGTTGGATTCTCCAAATGTTGCAGCATGACAGGGCAAGAGTGAATATTTCTATTGACAGTGTCCAGAGATATAGCTATTCTAAATAATGCGAGCGTATGCTCATCGGAGCCTTAAAATTTCCAAACCTGCCAAAAACGCAACATATAGTTGCTGTCTTGATAAATGTTACGATAGAAAGGGGGCAGACGATGAAAACACCACGAAAGTGGAGCCGACTGCTGGTTGCAGCGGTCTTGGCGCTATTGCTCTGTGTGGTTCCGATATCGGTATCTGCGAGCAGTGCTCAGGTGGATTCAAAGAGAAGTGGAGTTACGATTAATTTTTACGATCCCAACGCGCCGCCACCCGACTACGAGGGCTCTACCACGCCGGACGAGCGGTGGGAGTTCGATTCGACCACCGAAGGGATGGGTCCAGGCGGTGGAGTAGGAGAGACAACCACACTGTTGCCGGTCGGCATTCCCCAAGTCAGCGGCAATGTCTCCATGGTCAAAAATCCCGACTCCCTTGGGGAGCTTCCCAAAACCGGCGGCGGCGCGCTGCCGGGCTACCTGCTCCTGGCGGGCGGTTGCCTGCTGATCCTCCTCTATGGGATCAGCCAGGGCGGACGGCGCCAACCCACTCATGGCTAGCGGCTTCGATTATGTCGTAGCATAAAATATCCAAATCTAAAAGGAGAAGAAGATTATGAAAAACAGCACGAAGAAAAAATTTGCCGTTCTGCTGGCAGCCGTAATGGCGGTTGGCGTCGCAGTTATGCCTGTCTCGGCTTCCCCCCCGACAAGCACCGGCGATATCACGTTCACTGCACCCACAGACCCCCTGAAGATCACCTCCGTACCTGCATTTAAGTTTGGTACCCATCCGATTTCCGCTTCTGACGAGACCTACATCATCAATGGCACCCTCACAGGAACCCAGCCCGCAGCTGTCGATGCGTCGCTCACCGGCGTGATCAACGTACAGGATGCCCGCGGTCTTGGCCCGGCGGCCGGTGGCTGGAATGTCACAGTTGACCTCAGCGGCTTTACCTCCAGTGCTACTCCTTCCCTTTCCGGGTCGGTGTTGGCACTTGACGACGGTACCGTTACCTACAAGAGCGGCGGCACCTCCACCGCTGCTGTTACAGCCAGCACAATCTCTCTGACAGCAGGCGGCGCAGGAGCGAAATATGTCACTGCACTTGTGGGCGCAGGCGGCAGCTGGGATGTCAATGTCAAGGATGCCTCCCTTGCGGTTAAGGCGTCTGTTATGGCCACCGGCAACCACAGCGCCACCCTGACTTGGACTCTCAACAATGCACCGTAAGTTTTTCAGCAAATCTATTGTCTCAATGGGACGGGCAGGGCTTCTGCCCGCCCGTCCCTTATTCTTGTGGCAATAGCAGAGTGGAGCACTTGCTCCCTTCTGCTATTATTATAAGAGAGTACCCATTCGTATTTCCGGCAATTGTCCGGCACAGATAAATGGAGGATCATAATTGATGACAGTCAGGCGATTACACAAATTCACGGCTTCGCTGCTTGCGGGGTTTTTCATGCTGGCTTTCTGCTTTGTGGCGGCGCCCGCGGTCTCGGCCTCAGAGGGAACGGACGTGGGGTTTGTTATGTCCGCTATCCTGCCGGAGAACCAGCACACCAACAGCACCTACTTTGACCTCCGCATGCAGCCCGGACAGACACAGGATTTGCAGGTAAGGGTCGTGAATACCGGCGTCAAGGATATCATCGTGCAGGTGGATGCAATCACGGCCTCCACCGCCGAAAGCGGCTTTATCGATTACAAGACAAAGGGCGTTCAGGACGAGACACTCAAGACACCCTTTTCTTCTATCGCGACCCCGAAACAGCCGGAACTGACCGTTCCCGCGGGGGAGAGTGTCGTCACCGAAATCACAGTGAAAATGCCGGAGGAGGAATTCGACGGCATTATTCTCGGCGGCATCTCCGTGACCATGGACCCCTCGAAGCAGGGGGATGCCCAAGAGGAAGGGGAGGGCATTCAGATCGTCAACGCCTACAGCTATGTGACGGGCGTCGTTCTCTCCGAAACAGATGTCGAGGTGAAGCCCGACTTTGAGGGTGTCAGCGCCTATGCCGATATGCTTCACAGCAGACCGGCTATCTTCAGCGAGATTCGCAACAGCCAGGCCGCCATTGCCAAGGATGTCCAGATGGATATCAAGGTGTTCCGGGACGGCGAGAGCACGCCCAAATGGGAGGAGAGCAAGCTCGTGGAGTTTGCCCCCAATTCCCTGCTGCGCTACGGCGTGATGATCACCGACGGCGAACTGGAACCGGGAAGCTATGTCTCCAAAGTGACGATGGAAAAGGATGGCGAGACCTGGGCATTTGATCTCCCCTTTGAGGTTGCATCCAACGAGGCGAACGAGATCAACGACAACAGCTTTTCTCCCAGCCCAACGGCGCAGGGAGCGCAGCAGATGATTCCTACCTGGGCGCTGATCATCATCATTGCCCTGGCTCTGATTCTGATTCTCCTTCTGGTTCTGCTGCTGGTGATGGTGCTGAGAAGGAACCGGAAATAAACGTACACTGTATTTATTTTGCGGATTGCAGCCATTTTATACGGGTGTATTTGGCGCAATCCGCATCCTTTTCCGACAACAATCTACAAAAATAGTACACTTGCACATTTGGCGTTGAAATAATGCAATAACACTGAAAAATGAAAGGGATGGTGGGAGTGCCATGACCACAAGAAAAAAAGTATATATGCGCTCCCTTTGCCTGTTACTGGCACTGCTGGTGGCGGTTACTGCTGGATTGGTACACAACCACCTGTACGGCTCCGCAGAGGATTCCATAGGAGTTTCTGCGGAGGAGCGCCTCATGATTGAGGAGAACAGCGGTGAACAGGACAGGGATAGCAACGCCTCGCCGGAACTGGGGCAATCAGGGGATGAAAGAGAGGAAGCTCCCGCTCTGGGCGAGTCCGAAGGGAATGAAGAGATCCTCGACGAATCGGTTCTCCCGGAGGAACCAACCCTCGGTCTTTCCATCATGCCCATGTCGATGATAGTTGATCCATTTGACCCCAGTGTGGTGACAGTGGACACCTTCGCCGACCTGAAAGCGGCAATTGAAGGTGACAACGGGTACACATATATCAAGCTGGGCGCGGATATTGAGCAGCCCACCGGCGCAGTAGCGGCAAACAGCATTGTAATTCCCGCCACCAAAGCCAGCTTGACGATTGATGGCGCGAATCCGAGCGGCGGCGTATATACCTACACCCAGGGGAAAATGACGGATCGGCTATATTCGTTTTCCCTTCCAAATGCCAACCGCGTCACAAAAGAAGTTGAGGTCAAAAATCTCAACGTTGACGGCTATAACTGGTATGGAATCGTCGGGGCGGAGTTTGTGGTGGCATTCAACGATTTTACCATCACCTACGACAATATCACCTATGACGGCCCGCAGCCCGTTTACAGCGCCTTTGGCCGGACAGTGGTAAAGGACAGCAGCTTTGTGGTGCGCGGTGCCGTAGATTTCAATGCGGGAAATACGGGCTACAGCAGCAAGCCCGGCGCGGGAGATACCGATGAATTTGCGGAGTCGGGCTCGATTACACTGGAAGGCGATATTGATATCAAGCACCTCAACAATGGGGGCAACGCAACCTTCTGGCTGAAAGGCAATCCCAGCGGCAGCTTCCTGAAGATTAAGGCAGGCAGTAATATCTCCATCTATACCTCCTTTACATCTACATTCTTCTTTGACTACACCCCCGATATTGACCTGATTATTGAAGACAACGCGACGATTTCACTGACTTCGGGAAGGGGCTGGTGGAACTACACGGGGCGCTTCAACAATGTGACGATAGGGGATGGGGCATCCCTCGTGCTCAACTCCACAACGACTTCTGTAGATACCCGCAATTACATATTCAGAAATATGGAGGTACAACCGGGGGGATCCTTCGAGTATTATATGAACAGCACCGGGGGCCCTTTCTTCCAGCCGTTTAACGCCAGCAGCACATTGACAGTGAATGATCCAGAGCGCTTCATACTCTCCAACATCGCAAATGTGTCCCCCTACCGCAACGGCGCCGAAGGGACGACGGTCTCCTTTAAGGCGGGAGCGGTCAACTACTGGAACACGACCCGGTTGGACAATAACATTGACACCATGCCCACCCATATTTGGAATAAGCCGGTGGGCGGGGGCGTTGTGGAGATGTCGGGCTCTGTGAGCGGTACAGCCTCACCTGCCTGGAGTACCCTCAGCCACAACCTGGCTTTGAGCGATGACCCCATCGACGATCTTCCATCTGTAAGCAACTTCTCGTTTTCAAGCATGCGCAGCTTGGTGATGGGACGCCAGGCCCTTGACCCGGACGAGCTGGACTACACTGCCAGTGGAAATATCACGGGCACAACGGATGCGAGCGCACAGCTCAAGGGCTACTACACCAAGGACAGCACCACTTACACCGGCTACGGCACGGCGGACGGCAGCGGTGACTTTGATTTCACGGTATCGCCCGATCCCGGCATGAATGTGGATGTAACTGTGCTTTCCCTCTCCGACTACCTGCGCACCCGGCAGCTTACCAGGGTGGAGACAGTCCTGGCAATCATCCATGTCCCCACCGCCCTGAACTATGGCACCCAGGACATTCCCGTGATGACAACCGCCTATGACCGCATTCCAAACGCCGCCTCCGACCAGTACATCGAGGTGCTGGACACGAGAGGGGGGGCGTCCAAGTGGTCGCTGCGGGCATCCGCGACGCCGCTTGTCTCCTCCTCCGGCGTGGCCCCTGCAATCGATGGAGCGGTCATATACAACAACGGCACCACCGACATTGCGCTTGGTTCCGCGGAGACAACACTCTACGACGGAACCACGAGCCTCACTCCCTATGTCTACACTTGGGGCTCCGCCCAGGGGCTGTATCTCAAGGTGCCGGGCAATACCGCGTACCCCGGGCACTCCTACGAGACGACGGTGACATGGTCTCTCTACGATGTGCCGTGATAACAAGTCGAATGAAAAACAACAGGCGGCGGACAGAAGACCTGTCCGCCGCCTGTTGTTGCGTTCCATCTCAGCGATCTGTATAATATAGTTATAATGTTTCACACAATTCTTGGTATGCGATGAATAAATGTCTTTCAGCAGTTGCAGACCACGAGAACACATCATTGAGTGGGCGTTCAACTGCTTTAATCAGCGCTTACCTTGGGAAGGATCGTTGCGGATATGACCTACAGCATCAAGCAGGTGTCGGAGCAGACAGGGCTGCGGCCCCATGTGCTCCGCTTCTATGAGAAAGAGGGGCTGCTGCCCGGCGTTGGGCGCACCCACAGCGGCATACGCACCTACAGCCAGGAGGATATCGATTGGCTGGGGTTAGTCTGCTGCCTCAAAAACACCGGAATGTCCCTCAAGCAGATACGGGAGTTTGTGGATTTGAGCCTGCAGGGAGGGGAGACGCTGGCGGAGCGCTGCGAGATGCTGGAGCTACACCGCGCAGCAATCCTGTGCCAGCTGGAGCAGATGCAGCTTCACCTGAAAAAGGTGGATGAGAAGATCGACCACTTCAGCGCTCAGCAGGCGGAGTATGAGCGCTCACATGCCATGTGACGAGGTTGCCGGAGAGTGTCGGTTTGCCGGAGTTTTCTTTTCTCGAGTAGCCAAGGGCCATACCTCCAAAGACGGTCTCCTCCGGGCGCATGCCCAGCTGCTCCAGTGTCGAGCGGACAGCGGGCCTGTCCCGCAGCCAGCGCAGCTGGTTGATCCAGCAGGAGCCCACTTGCAGCGAGGTTGCGGCGAGCATCATGTTTTCAATTGCGACCGCCGAATCGGCCATGGCATTTCCGTATCCCCGGGCGTTGCAGACAACCACAAGGCAGGGGGCGGAAAGTCGAAAGTCGTAGCCTCCCTTTTTGGCGGCCAGTATGCTGTGGGTCAGGCTCTTGTAGCCGCTTGCATCCGTCTCCATGGCTGCGAATTCCTGCTCCACAAGGGCGGTCAGACCGGTCAAAATCTTCTTGTCCTGTAGAACCAGGAAGTGGCAGCGCTGGTTGTTTCCGCCGCTGGGGGCTCTTTGTCCGGCATGGAGGATGGCTTCCAGAATCTCCCGGGGAAGGGGCTCCGGAAGGTAGCTGCGCACGCTGCGGCGCTGATCGATGGCTCGCAGTACGGGATTGTCCATAAGCGATGTTCCTTTCCCGGTTTTTATGCTAAGTATAAAGCTTCGGAAGCCGCCGGTCAATGCCGCCGGCTTCCGAAGCTTTCAATATAAGGAGGTAACCAGAAAAAAGCAGATTAGCTTGCCCTGGAAAGCAGCTCCAGCAATTCCTCCATGCTCTTCTTGCCGAACTGAGGAGGATTGCCGTTGATGACCAGGGCGGGCACACTCATGATATTGTACTTTTTCTTGAATTCCGGAAAGCGGAAGACGTCCACAATATCCAGCCGCAGGTTGGGGTTCTTCATTGCGATTTGCTGGAGAGCCTGCACCACATCGGGGCACATCGTGCAGCTCAGGGACATGCCAACCTCTACGTGAACGGGCTTGTCCAGGGAGAGAATCCGCTCCAGGGTGACGTCGTCCACGCTTTGGCCGGGGCCTGCGGCGTTGTAGAGCGCCAGCACGAAGGAGTTGAACTCGTGGCCGGAGGGCAGCGCCTGGTAGTGAACGTTGGTGTCTCCCCCCTCGTGATCCAGCAGGACAATGGTGGGAAAGCGCCTGAGCGCCAGCTTTTCCTCCAGCTCCGGCTCCTCGCCGTGGTAGAGGATTTCCACCGAAATCTTGTCGCTGAGAGAGGAAAGATCCTCCAGAAAAACCTGGATTTCTTCGGAGAGCTCGTCGTCCCGCTCCAGAAAGCCCATGAGGGTGACGGGATTCTCAAAGCGCTCCAGAATAGGCGCAAGCTGGCCTGCCAGCTCATCCGAGATGATGCTCTGAACCGCGTGGTGCGGGGCCTCTTCCTGTTGCTGGGACTGCTCGACCGTGATGCCGAGCTCCGCCTTTTTCTCGGTGATGTAGCGCTCCGCAGCCGTGGCGGCGATGGCCCCATCTGAAACGGCCGTGACCAGCTGCCGGAGCTGCTTGGGGCGGATATCCCCCGCCGCGTACACGCCCTCGGCGCTGGTCTGCATCTCCTCGCCGGTGGGGATATAGCCCCCGGCGTCCAGGTTAAGCTTATCCCGGAAGAGCTGGCTCTGGGGCTCGTAGCCCACGAAGATGAAGACGCCGAAGGTGTCGTTTGGCGCCTCGGGGGTGAAAGTCCACTCCTGGCCAGAGACATTGTTCCGCAGGGTGATCCTGCGGGGAACGCTGTCCCCTTCCAGGGAGACGACCTCGGTGTTGAAATGAATTTCGATGTTTTCCTGCTCCCGCACCTTGGCTCCAATGGAGGGGGCACAGGTAAAGTCGGGCTCCCGGGCAATCAGGTGCACCTTCTTGCCGTAGCGGGTGAGGAAGATGGCCTCCTCGGCGGCTGCGAAGCCCGCCCCCACCACGAAGATGTCCATGCCGGTGAAAAATTCGCCGTCGCAGGTGGCACAGTAGCCCACGCCGTGGCCCTGGAACTGATCCTCGCCGGGAAAGCCTAGCTTGCGGGGGGTGGCCCCGGTGGCGGCGATCAGGGCGACCGCCTCGTAGGTGCCGGAGTCCGTGACCACCTTTTTCAGGGGGCCGCTCAGGTCAATACCGGTGACGTTGGCGGAAATCTGTTCCGCGCCGAATCTTGCGACCTGTGCCCGCAGGTTTTCCCCAAACTGTGCGCCGGAGATTTCGGGCACGCCGGGGTAGTTGACGATTTCAGAGGTAATGCGAATCTGTCCGCCGGACTCCCCCGATGCAATCACCAGGGTTTTCAGCATGGCTCTGCCGGCGTAGATGGCGGCGCTGGCGCCTGCCGGGCCGGAGCCTATGATGATGAGGTCGTAGCGGTTTTCCGGGGTGCTCACTAAATTTTGCCCACCAGGTCAAAGCTGGGGGAGAGTGTCTCAGCGCCGGGTGTCCACTTCGCGGGGCAGACCTGATCGCCATGCTCGGCAACGAACTGGGCGGCCTGCACCTTGCGGATCAGCTCCTCGGAGTTGCGGCCAATGCCCATGTCGTGCACTTCATAGGCGACAATGACGCCGTCGGGATTGATGACAAAGCTGCCGCGCAGAGCCTGCCAGTCGGGCTCGACAAGCACTTCAAAATCCCGGGCGAGGGCGCCGTTGGGGTCGGCCAGCATGGGATAGGTGATCTTAGCGATGGTGTCGGAGGTGTCGTGCCACGCCTTGTGGACAAAGTGGGAGTCGGTGGAGACGGAGTAGACCTCACAGCCCATTTCCTGGAACTTCTGGTAGTTGTCGGCCAAATCGCCCAGCTCAGTGGGGCAGACAAAGGTGAAGTCGGCGGGGTAGAAGACAAAGACAGACCAGTGGCCCTTCAAATCCTGCTCTGTGACCTCGATGAACTCGCCGTTTTTGTAGGCCTGAACCTTAAAGGGGGAAACTTGTTTTTTGATGAGAGACATACAATCAAATCCTTTCAAAAATGCAATTTAGTGGTGTTCTATGCCACTATTATATACAAAAAATGTAGACTTTTCAATGAGTTATCCAAAGTTTACACTTTCGTAACAAATGGTACCGAACTCGGTTCGGGATTACAGAATACCATATGCGGGCCAAAATGAAAAGCTGTTTTTGTCGGCGGAAATAAAATTCGGCGATTCCGAATTACAGGTCGTCCACCAGCGCGCCGCTCTTGGCGTAGGCGGTGCTGCGGGCCTCGAAAAAGTCTGTCTTGATGGTGTTGGCGTTGCTGTACTGGCTCACCCAGCTCATGGTCTCCGGCTCGGCGTCGTGGTCGTCGTAGAGCTTTTCAAAGCCCAGGTTGGTGCAGCGCAGGTTGCCCAAATACTGCACGTAGTCGGTGATCATCTGCCGGGTGAGGCCGGAGACCTCGTCGCCGATGGCGTAGTGGCCCCAGGCGATTTCCTGCTCGCAGCCCTCCCGGATCATGCCCCGGAAGACGGCCACATTCTCCTCGGTGAACAGCTCGGGATTTTCCTTCCGAAGCTCCAGCAGGATGCTGCGGAACAGCCAGAGATGGGTGTTCTCGTCCCGGTTGATGTAGCGAATGATCTGCACCGATCCGGGCATCTTGTTCCCCCGGCCCAGGTTGTAGAAGAACATGAAGCCGCTGTAGAAGTAGATGCCCTCCAGGATGTAGTTGGCGACGATGGTCTTCATCAGGTTAAAGGGGCTCTTCTCCCGCTGGAAGGCGTTGTACTGCTCGCCGATGAAGGTGTTGCGGCGCAGCAGGTGCTCGTCCTCCTTCCACTGGTAGAGCACCTCGTCCCGCTGCTGTGGCTCACAGATGCTGTCCAGCATGTAGCTGTAGCTCTGGCTGTGGATGGCCTCCTGATAGGTTTGGATGGCCAGGCAGAGGTTGACCTCGTTGGCGGTGATGTACTCCCCCACATAGGGCAGGTTGGCGGTCTGGATGCTGTCCAGGAAGATGAGGAAGGAGAGTATCTTGTCATAGGCGCGGCGCTCGGGGGGAGGAAGAGCCGGGTAATCCTTCACGTCGGTGGAGAGATTGACCTCCTCGGGAATCCAGAAGTTGTTCATGGCCTGGCGGTACCAGTCGCTTGCCCAGGGATACTTCATATTGTTGAAGTCGTTGAGGTTGGTGGTGTCGCCGCCGATCATGCGGCGGTGGGCGACGTCGGTGTCGCCCTGGGGATTGAAGAGCGGCTTTTGCTTGAGCAGTTCCATGAGGTGCACCCTTTCAAAATATAGTTTATACCATCAACTTACCTAGGAGGAGCACACCTCGCAGTCCTCCACCTCCAGGCTCTTGCTGCGGATATAATAGATGCTCTTGACACCCTGCTCGAAGGCCAGGATATACAGCCCCAGCACCTGCCGGAAGGTGTAGTCGTTGGTGATGTAGAGGTTCATGCTCTGGGCCTGGTCGATGTGCCGCTGCCGGATACCCGCTGCCCGCACCGACCAGCTCTGGTCGATGATATGGGCGTTCTTGTAGAACCAGAAGGTGTCCATGGAGAGCTCCGGCGCGACCCTGGGCATGAGGCCGTTTTTCTTCTCTTCCAGGAAGAAGCGGTTCATGATGGGGTCGACCCCGGCGGAGGTGCCCGCGATGATGCTGGTGGAGCTTGTGGGGGCGACGGCCAGCAGCCAGCCGTTGCGCAGGCCGCTCTCCGCCACCTGTTGCCGCAGGGCCCGCCACTCCTCTGAGGTGTAGCCCCGCTTGTCAAAGTAGGCGCCTGTCTGCCAATCGCTGCCGGGGAATAGCTCATAGGAGCCCTTTTCGGCGGCGTTTTCGCAGCTGGCCGAGATGGCGGCGAAGTTGATGCGCTCGAACACGCTGTCCACAAAGGAGAGGTGCTCCTCCTTCTCCCAGGGAATGTGGTGCTTCGCCAGCATGTGGTGGTAGCCGCTGACACCCAGGCCGATGGGCCGGTAGCGCAGGTTATTAATCTTGGCGTAGGGAACGGGGAAAAAGTTCAGGTCGATGACGTTGTCCAGCGCCCGGACAGCGTTGCGGGTCAGCTCCTCCAGCTCGCCCTCCGCCTCCAGGTCGATGTGGCCCAGGGAGAGGCTTGCCAGATTGCAGACCACGAAATCCCCCGGCTTTGTGGTGGTGACCACGACCGTCTCGCCGTCCACGGTCTCCACCTTCTGGGAGACATCCTCGATAGCACTCATGTTCTGGGCGATTTCGGTGCAGAGGTTGCTGCAGTAGATGATGCCCTCGTGGCTGTTGGGATTGGCCCGGTTGACCGCATCCCGGTTGAAGGCAAAGGGGGTGCCCGTTTCCACCGCACTTTTGAGAATGAGGCGGATGAGCTCCTTGATGGGGATAATCCGCTTGGGGATGCGGGCGTCCTCCACGCACTCCCGGTAGCGGGCCTCCCACTCCTCGCCCCAGCTGTCCTCCAGGCTGTAGCCCTTTGTGGTGAGAATGTCGTGGGGACACATGAGGTACCAGTCCGCCTCGATATCGTCCCGGGCGATCTTCCAGAACAGGTCGGGGTAGCAGACGGCGGGAAAGACATCGTGGGCCTTCATGCGGTCGTCCCCATTGTTGGTGCGCAGGGCGAGGAACTCCGGCAAATCCCGGTGCCAGGCGTCCAGGTAGACGGCCACCGCCCCCTGGCGCACCCCAAGCTGATCCACCGCCACGGCGGTGTCGTTGGCCAGGCGAATCCAACGGATGACGCCGCCGGCGGCCCCCTCGAAGCCCCGGATGGCGCTGCCCGTGGCACGCACCTTGCCGAAGTAGAGGCCCATGCCGCCGCCGTACTTGCTCACCTGTGCGAAATTGTCGATGCTGCGGTAGATGCCAGTCAGGCTGTCCGGTACGGTGTCGATGAAGCAGGAGGACAGCTGATGAAAGGGCTTTCTGGCGTTGGAGAGGGTGGGGGTGGCCATGGTCACCTTGAGGGTGGAGAGCATGTCGTAGAACCGCCTGACCCACTCCATGCGGTTGGTTTTCTCCCCCATGGCCAGGTGGAGGGCGATGCCAAGGAACATCTCTTGGGGCGTTTCCAGCGGCTGGTTTTGGTGGTTTCGGATGACATAGCGGTTCAGCAGCAGCTCCAGCCCGGAATAGGTCAACAGGAGATTGCGGCCGTTGTCGATGAATTTCGCGGCTTCTTCCAGCTCCGGCATGGTATAATGCTCCAGGATGTAGGTGCCGTAGAGGCCCTCCCGGGTGAGGCAGTCCACCTTTGTGGAGAAGCTGCTGAGCCCCCGATTCGACAGCAGCGCTTCCATTTGGGCTTCAAACTGGAGCAGGAGCAGCCGGGCGGCGATAAATTCCCACCTGGGCGCATCCTGGGTGGTCAGCTCCACCGCTGCCTTGATGAGGGCGGCAAGCTTGTCCTCCCTGCTCATCTCCGGCTTGCCGAAGGAGAGGAACTTGCCCTCCAGGCGTTCCAGGCTGTAGGCTTCCTCGGGGTAGTCCGCCTGGACGCCCCGCAATGCTGTTCCCAGCGCCGCCCAGCCGCCAAAGGCCTCCTCTGTCAGACGCAGACGAACCGAGCGCCGTTTGGCGTGCTCGCTGCGGTAGAGGATATAGCTTTTGGCGGTTCCGTAGTGGCCCTGCTCCATCAGGGTGGCCTCCACCAAATCCTGGATGGTTTCGACCGGAACAGGCCCGGCCAGGGTGGAGAGTTTTTCCTCCACCAGAGCGGTCAGTGCCGCAAGCTGTTCCTGAGAGGGAGCTTCCCCCACACTGTGGAAGGCCTTCTCCATGGCGGCGGTGATTTTTCCCGGCTGGTAGTCCTCCCCGCGGCCATCCCTTTTGACAATGTTCATGAATGCGGATTCCTTTCGCGGCATTACACGAATTTAACATGTGTAATAGCAAGATAAATGCAGAAAATACTCTAATTTGTAGTGCGATACAGAGTATACCACAATATATTGTGTCAATCAATACGGAGAAGGTGGAAATTTTCCGGACAGAAAAAGCGCGGGCTGTTGACTGCATTTAATTTTACTGCTATTTTACAAAAAGGCAGAGGGACATTTAACAATAAAGTTGTATACTAAAAAATGGAAATAACTTGTTAAAAAAGCAGACGGCTTTTGAAAGGAATGATCATTATTTTATATAAAAGGCTGGCTGTTTTGCTCGCCTGTTTGATGCTTGTCACGCTGTTGGCCTCCTGCACGAAAAAGACGGATGGCCCCTTTGACGGCTCGTACGAGATCACAGTGCTCTCCCGGGAGGAGGGCTCCGGCACCCGGGGCGCCTTTGTGGAGCTGTTCGGTGTGGAGGAGAAAAACAGCGAGGGCAAAAAGGTTGACCGCACTACGGTGGAGGCGAACATCTCCAATTCCACCGCCGTGGTGATGACTGCGGTGGAGGGCTACCGCTACGCCATCGGCTACATCTCGCTGGGCTCCTTGAACAGCGGCGTCAAGGCGCTGGAGATCGACGGGGCAGCCCCCACACCGGAAAATATAGCAGATGGCAGCTACGCGGTCGCCCGGCCCTTTCTTCTCGCCCACAGCGAGGGGCTTTCGACCGAGGCCGCCGACTTCCTTACCTATATTCTCAGCGCAGAGGGGCAGCAGGTCGTTGCGGACAGCGGCTACATCCCGCTGAACACGAGTGACGCCTACACCGGCGTGGGGATGACGGGCAAGGTCGTGGTGGCGGGCTCCTCCTCGGTGACCCCCGTGATGGAAAAGCTCAAGGAGAGCTACCTGGCCCACAACCCCAGCGTGACCATAGAGGTGCAGCAGAGTGATTCCACGACGGGAATAACCTCGGTGCGGGACGGCATCGCAGACCTTGGCATGGCCTCCCGCACGCTGGGCGAGAGCGAGCTGGCCCAAGGGCTGATCCCTGTGACAATTGCAATGGATGGCATTGTGGTCATAGTCAACCACGAAAACCCAATCGATGGGCTGACAAAGGAACAGGTGCGGGGCATCTACACCGGGGAAGTCCTCACATGGGGCGAGGTTCTGTCCTAAGAGAGATGGAAAGGAATGACCCATTTGGCGAATAAAACCAAGATTCGGGAAGCCGCCATGAAGGTGCTCTTTCTGGCCGCAGCCTGTGCGAGTATCCTGGCGATTGTGCTGATCTGCATCTTCCTGTTTGCGGGCGGTTTCCCCGCCATGGCAGAGATCGGGCCGCTGAAATTCCTCTTTGGCACCCAGTGGAAGCCGGGGGAGGGGCTGTACGGCATCCTGCCCATGATACTGGGCAGCATCTATGTCACCGCGGGGGCAATCCTGTTCGGAGTACCGGTGGGAATTCTCACCGCGATCTTTCTAGCACGGTTCTGCCCCAAAAAACTGCACTCGGTGCTCCGGCCCATGGTGGAGTTGTTGGCAGGGGTTCCCTCGGTCATCTATGGCTTTTTCGGCCTGACGGTGCTGGTGCCCTGGGTGAGGGATTACATCGGTGGCAACGGCTCCAGCATCCTTACAGCATCGCTACTGCTGGGCATGATGATTTTGCCCACTGTCATCACCGTCAGCGAATCCGCCCTCCGGGCGGTGCCGGAGAGCTACTACGAGGGCTCCCTTGCCCTTGGGGCCACCCATGAGCGCAGCGTGTTCTTCACCACGCTGCCCGCCGCAAAGTCCGGTGTGCTGGCCGGAGTGATTCTGGGCATCGGCCGCGCCATCGGCGAGACCATGGCGGTGATCATGGTGGCGGGCAACCAGGCGCGAATGCCAAACGGCATTTTGCGGGGGGTGCGCACCCTCACGGCCAACATTGTCATCGAGATGGGCTACGCCGTCGACCTGCACAGGGAGGCGCTCATCGCCACCGGCGTGGTGCTGTTTGTGTTCATTCTTCTCATCAACCTGTTATTTTCCGTCATCAAGCGCAAAAAATAAGGAGGGCTCCGCGGTATGACAAAACCAAATTTGCCGGAACAGCGCAACGTGCGGAGCTTCTCTGTCCGCATGCGGGAGTACCGCCGCAGACCGCTGTCCTTTGTGCTCCTGCTGCTGGTGCTGGCGGGGGCGGCGATCACCATCGGCGTGTTCCTGCTTATGGTGGGCTACATCTTCTGGAAGGGCAGTCCCCACCTGCGCCCCGAACTGTTTTCCTTCACCTACACCTCTGACAATGTCTCCCTGATGCCCGCCCTGATCAACACGGTGATCATGACGCTGCTCTCCCTGGCCGTTGCCGTTCCGCTGGGCATCTTTTCCGCCATCTATCTGGTGGAATACGCAAAGCGCGGCAACAAGCTGGTCAAGGTGGTGGGGGTCACCTCCGAGACACTCAGCGGCATTCCCTCCATCGTCTACGGCCTGTTCGGATTGCTGTTCTTCGTCACAGCGCTGGGCTGGGGCTTCTCCCTTCTGGCTGGGGCGTTCACTCTCGCAATCATGATTCTCCCCACCATTATGCGCACCACAGAGGAGGCGCTGCGGACGGTGCCGGATACCTTCCGGGAGGGCAGCTTCGGCTTGGGCGCGGGCAAGCTGCGCACCGTCTTCCGGGTGGTGCTGCCCTCGGCCATGCCGGGTATTCTCTCCGGCGTGATACTGGCTATTGGGCGCATTGTGGGCGAGACTGCGGCGCTGATCTACACGGCGGGCACTGTGGCAGACGTCCCCGCCAGCCTGATGGGGTCGGGCAGGACACTCGCCGTACACATGTATGTGCTGTCCAGCGAGGGACTACACATGGGCGCCGCCTACGCCACCGGCGTGGTGCTCATTGTGCTGGTGGTGGTCATCAACACCCTGTCGGGCCTGCTGGCCAAACGCATAGGCGGGCAGGGAAAATGACAGCCGCCCTGCGCGACACGAAAATCTGTCGAGACTTTCCACAATAAGGATAAAGCCAAAGGAAAAATAGCCGGATCACGTAAAGCTTGTTTGACTTGGCTTGCGTTTTGCACCTTTGCCGCAGAATGCGGCAATCACGGCGGTGCCGTTACCGCTGCAATTCCGCCAAAAGGAATGATAATATGGACAATGCCGCCAACAAATTTGACGTCAGGAATTTAGACCTGTTTTATGGGGACTTCCAGGCGCTGAAAAGCATCAACCTGGGTCTGCCCGCCGGGGAGATCACAGCCTTTATCGGCCCCTCCGGCTGCGGGAAATCAACCCTCCTCAAGACACTCAACCGGATGAACGACCTTGTTGAGAACTGCCGCATCACAGGTGAGGTTTTGCTGGATGGGGAGGACATCTTCGGAGGGATGGACGTCAACCTGCTGCGCAAGCGGGTGGGTATGGTGTTTCAGAAGCCGAACCCCTTCCCCATGAGCATCTACGACAACATCGCCTACGGCCCCCGCACCCACGGTATGCGCTCCAAAGCCGGGCTGGATGAAATTGTGGAGCAGTCGCTGCGCAGCGCGGCCATCTGGGATGAGGTGAAGGATCGCCTCAAAAAGAGCGCCCTGGGCATGTCCGGCGGCCAGCAGCAGAGGCTGTGTATCGCCAGGGCTCTGGCCGTGAAGCCGGAGGTGCTGCTGATGGACGAGCCCACCTCCGCCCTCGACCCCATCTCCACGGCGAAGATCGAGGATCTGGCGGCGGAGCTGAAAAAGCAGTACACCATCGTTATGGTCACCCACAACATGCAGCAGGCGGTGCGCATTTCGGACAATACGGCGTTCTTCCTGCTGGGGGAGATGGTGGAGTACGGCGACACCGAGCAAATATTCTCCCTGCCCGCCGACAAGCGGACAGAGGACTATATTACAGGACGTTTCGGCTAAAAGAAATACCACCTGATTGCACGCGCTAAGCACAAATAAAAACCTGTGAAATCGAGCGATGCATTCTTCTGGGGAAGAATGTGTTATGAGCGAAAATTGAATAGATATTTTTATTATGTGCTTAGCATTAGGAAAGGATATGATTGATATGACCCGTGGCAGGTTGGATCAACAGCTGGAGCTGCTCAACCAGGAGCTCATCGAGATGGGTGCGATGTGTGAGACAGCCATCGCCAACGCTGTCAAGGCCCTGGTGGACGGCGACCTGGAGCTGGCGGACGAGGCGGTGGCTATCGATCAGCGCATCGACGAGAAGGAGCGGGAGATCGAGGCCCTCTGCCTCAAGCTCATGCTGCGCCAGCAGCCGGTGGCAAGGGATTTGCGCCAGGTTTCCTCCGCTCTCAAGATGATCACCGACATGGAGCGCATCGGCGACCAGGCGAGGGATATCGCCGAGATCACCCGCTATATCCGCCTGCGGGAGAACACCAACCAGGGCTCCCTCAACGATATGGCGAGGGCCACAATCAAGATGGTCACCGAGAGCATCGACGCCTTTGTCCGCCAGGATCTGGAGCTGGCCAGGGCGGTCATCGTCCACGACGACGTGGTGGACGGCTACTTTCTCACCATCAGGCGGGAGCTTATCGGCATGATACACAGCGACCCAGACCAGGGAGAATATGCCTTGGATGTGCTGATGATCGCAAAGTATTTTGAGCGAATCGGCGACCATGCCACAAACATTGCCGAGTGGGTGGAGTTTTCCATCACAGGCGTTCATTCCAGCCAGGGGGACTCGGAAAAGTAGGCCTTGCCTGCGAAGAGCGGGAAAGAGAGAAGGAGAAGGCGTATGACCATGATCTACTGTGTGGAGGACGACGCCAGCATTCGCGAGCTGGTGCTGTATACCCTTCGCAATACGGGCTACGACGCGGTGGGCTTTGACAGTGGAGGGCCATTTCTCAAGGCGGTGGCGGAGCGGACGCCCGGCCTTGTGCTGCTGGACATCATGCTGCCGGGAGAGGACGGCATCTCCCTGCTGAAAAAGCTGCGGGCCTCGGAGACCACCAAGCGGGTGCCTGTCGTGCTGCTCACCGCCAAGAGCACGGAGTACGATAAGGTGATGGGCCTGGACAGCGGGGCGGACGACTACATCGCCAAGCCCTTTGGCATGATGGAGCTGATCTCCCGGGTCAAGGCGGTGCTGCGCCGCAGCGCTCCCGAGGCCAGCAACGAGAAGCTCACGCTGGGAGACATTACCCTGGATGTGGGTAAGCATCTGGTCTATGTGGGGGAAGAGGAGATCGTCCTCACCCTGAAGGAGTTTGAGCTGCTGCGCTGCCTGATTGAGAACAAGGAGCGGGTGCTCACCCGTGACCAGCTGTTGGAGATGATCTGGGGTTACGATTTCGACGGGGAGACGCGCACGGTGGATGTGCATGTGCGAACCCTGCGCCAGAAGCTGGGGGACGCGGGATCGCTGGTGCAGACAGTGCGGGGTGTGGGCTACCGCATGGACGAAGTGAAGGACTGACGTTGTAAAGGAGCGGCATATGCGCAAGCGAATTCTGCGCAACATGTTTTTTACCACATTTCTTGGGATTTTCTTTTCTTTGCTGCTTGCGAGCTGGGCCTTTACCGTGGAGCACAACAAGGAGCTGCGGCAGTCCGCAAAGAGCCAGGCAGAGATGTTGTCAGTTGGCATCGCCATGGAGGGCGTCGACTACCTGAAAAGGCTTGACAAATTCTGGGACGGCCACAGGGTCACGTTGATCGATATAGACGGCACGGTGGTCTTCGACACCAGCGTGGATGCGGCAATTCTGCCCAACCATCTGGATTACCCCGAAGTGCGCGAAGCGGTGGAAACCGGGGATGGGTCAGATGAGCGCCATTCCGAAATATTTGGACAGCGTATCTTTTATCACGCTATCCGTGTGCAAAACAGGCTGATTGTGCGGGTGGGTATCCTGTCGGAAAGCGTCCTTCACTCAATCGGCCGCTACCTGCCCTTCTACTTCCTTATTGGAGTGGGACTCTTTGCTGTGTGCGCGGTTATTTCCAAGCGGCAGACTGCCCGGTTGATGGCGCCCATTGACAAGATAGACCTGGAGAACCCCCTTTCGACAGAGGATGGCTACGAAGAGCTGTCGCCCCTTCTGCGCAGATTGGACACTCAAAACCGCCAGATCAAGGCGAATATGAACCACATGCAGGCGGACTCGGAGGAGTTTCTCGCTATCACGGAAAACATGAGCGAGGGGCTGGTGCTGCTGTCGGAGGAGGGCAATATCATCTTCCTCAACAAGAGCGCCGTGGTGCTGTCCGGGAGAGAGGGGGAGCCCTACAACGGCAGGAGCTACCTCACTCTCAATCGCAGTCTTCCCATGATGAGAGCCGTGGAGACGGTGCTGTCGGGGAGGCCCACGGAGGAGGTGCTAGAGCATAAGGGGAGGGAGGTGCGAATCTCCGCCAAGCCCATTCCCGGTTCCGGAGCGCTTCTCCTGTTGATGGATATCACAGAGGAGAAGGCGATTGAGCAGCTTCACAGGGAGTTCTCCGCCAATGTCTCCCACGAGCTGAAAACGCCCCTCACCTCCATCTCCGGCTATGCGGAGATTATCATGAACGGGCTGGTGAAGCCCGAGGATATCCCCGCCTTCTCCGGGCGCATCTACAGTGAGGCCCAACGGCTTATCGCGCTGCTGGAGGATATCCTGAAGCTATCCCGGCTGGATGAAAACATCATGGATTTGCCGGAGGAGGAGACCGACCTCTACGCCCTGGCGAGGGGGGTCTACCGCAGTCTGGAATCCAGGGCAAACCTCAAAAAATTGCGGACAGAGCTGAAGGGGAGGCCGGTCTACCTGCGGGGAGTGGTCAGCATTTTCCAGGAGATTCTCTACAATCTCTACGAAAACGCCATCAAGTATACCCCCGCAAGCGGCGAGGTGCTGATCGAAATCGCCAGGGAGGAAAATGCGGCGAAGATTGTGGTTAAGGACAACGGCATCGGCATCCCCGAGGAGCACCATGAGCGGATATTCGAGCGCTTCTACCGGGTGGACAAGAGCCATTCCAGGGAGACTGGGGGGACGGGGCTGGGCCTCTCTATCGTGAAAAACGGCGTGGAGTATCACGGTGGGACAATCCATATGGACAGCGCTCCTGGGAGGGGAACGGCGGTGACGGTGCTGCTTCCGGGGGCAAAGGATACATCGAGCGAAGAATAGAGTTTTCGGGAATCAAACCAAAAGGCCCCCTGCAACACAATGCAGAGGGCCTTTTGATGGGGTTAAAATAGGGAAAGGAGGGTCAGAATGAGGGAAATAACTGTGAGCGCGCCGATGCAGTATAAAAGAAAGAAAAGCAGTTTTTCCCGTTTCAAGCCGTCCAGAAATTTGGGGTCGGGCGGGGTGAGATCGGCGTCGAACTTGGCATCCTCATGGATGCGAAAGGGGTGGCCGCCGGAAATGCGCATGGCCACGATCTGGCGGCCCTTGACGCAAACCTCCAATGCTTCATCTGCGGGAAGCTCCACGCTGGGTGCGTCGGAGCGCCGGACAAAGCGCTTGTAGAGGGGATTGCGGCTGGAGAGCTGGAAGACACAGCGGGCATTATCCACCCGCAGGGCCAGCTGTGCGTGGACTCCATCCTCCCCGCGAACGATGCCGATAGGACTGTGCTCTGTGGCAAACCAGCTCTGGGGGGAGTCCAGAATGCTTTTTTCCACCCTGCGGCGGAAGGAGAGGAAATAGAAGAAAAGTGCGGCAAACAGCAAAAGCAAAACGCCGCTGACAATGTAATAAAAAAGCAAGGGAAGGGAAAATAAACCGGTCATGGCAAACAAACTCCTTTGAATAAAAATGATAAAGAATGGAGTAGGAATCAAGTAGCTGCCTGCTCATTGACTACAGTGTAACAGGCAAAGCGACGGCAAACCATAGCCCCAAATGTTTTTTTCTGCCGAATTGTGCTATAGTTGTGAGTATTAATACCGTTATCATGATCATGTGGGGGACTGTAAAATGCGCTACCACTACCTGCTCTTTGATGCCGACGGCACTCTGTTTGACTTCAACGCCGCTGAAAAGGCCAGCTTGCAGCAGACGCTGGAGCAGTTTGGTGTGACATGGAATGACGCTGTGCTGGAGACGTACAGCCGCATCAACCTTGCCTGCTGGGACAGCCTGGAGAAGGGAGAGACCACGGCGGCGGAAATGCAGGTGCGCCGCTTTGGGGAGCTGTTCCGGGAGCTGGGCGTCGCCGCGGATGCGGAGGCCTGCAATCGGGCTTATCTCTATGGGTTCCGGCACTTCCCGCACCTCATTCAGGGCGCTGAGGAGCTGTGCATGGCGCTATCGCAGGAGGGGTACGAGCTGTCCATCATCACCAACGGGCTGGCGCTCTCCCAGCATGCGCGGCTGGAGAACTCCGCCCTGGCTCCCTACATCGGGCATATTTTTATTTCGGAGGAGCTGAACGTCTGGAAGCCCGACCCCGGGTACTTCGATGCAGTGCTGTCCTCTCTTGGGGTGGAAGACCGCTCCCAGGCGCTGGTCATAGGCGATTCCCTTTCCGCCGACATTGAGGTGCACCCCGTTTTTGTACCAGTTTCAATGTTAGGAATCAGAGGTTCGAAGCGGCTAAAAGCCCCTGATTCCGGGCGAAATCGACCGGCGTCAGGTATGTTAGTGAAGAGTGCGGACGAAGCTCGTTGTAGTCATATTTCCAACACGCCATCTTTTCCTTTGCATCTGCTAGCGACATAAACCAGTTCGTATTCAGACACTCGTCCCGGAAGCTGCCGTTGAACGACTCTATAAACGCATTGTCTGT